>CACHOJ010000001.1 GCA_902581405.1 uncultured Pelagibacteraceae bacterium
TTATCACCAAAGCCCGGACTTCACAGGATCAACATTTATAAATTTTTTAAATCAGAATATTGAAATTGATTATCAATTAAAAAATAATATGATTTTTATAAAATCACCAGAAAATAATAACGATATAAAAATTGATACCAAAATAGAATTAAAACCATTTTATTTAAATTCAAATATTATTCTTAATCGGCAAAATTTAAATTTTCTTATAGATGAACTAATCTTTTCAATATTGACTTTAGAGTCTGATTTAATCGGCAATCTAAATGGAAATTTGAAATTATCTTTAACGAATATTGAACATGAAATTTTGAAAGATGGTTATATAAGTTTCAATATTGAAGAAAAATCAATTAATTTAAACGAGACTATAATGAATTTAAGTGACATAGGTGAAATTAAATCTAAAATATCTTACGAAGAAGAAAAAGGAGAAATAATTTTCAATTCATCAAACATTATAACTATTCAAAATAGTAGAAATTTTGCTAAAAAATTTCAATTAAAATCAAGTAAGGTTAAAAATTTAAAAAATATACTTTTTAAGATTAAAAGAAATATCAACACAGGTTTAATTTCAATATCTGATATCAAAATCAATCAACTAGATAATATAGATAAAGAAATAGACGAAAAAATTTATAACATTAAAAATTCGCAAGAGCTTAAATCACTAGTTAAAAGAATAATAAATAACTAAACAGGTTTAATCATTTTATATGGATCTACAATTTTATTGTATTCTTTCTCATTGATAAGCCCTGTTTTCATTGCTTCAAATTTAAGAGTTGTTTTATTTTTTAGAGCATTTTTTGCAATCTTTGCAGCATTATCATAGCCAATTTTTGGAGATAAAGCAGTTACTAACATTAATGAATTATTTACTAAATGCTTAATTCTATCTTTGTCTGCTTTTAATCCCGATATACAATATCTTGCAAAACTCTTTGTACTATCGGACAAAATTTGTATTGATTGAAGAACATTATGAATTATTAAAGGTTTGAATACATTAAGCTCAAAATGTCCATGCGATCCAGCCATGGTAATCCCATTATGGTTTCCTATTACTTTCACACAAACCATTGTCACAGCTTCACATTGAGTTGGGTTTACTTTTCCAGGCATTATCGATGATCCAGGTTCATTTTCTGGAAGTATTAATTCTCCATATCCAGCTCTTGGACCCGACCCTAAAAATCTAATATCGTTTGCAATCTTCATTAAACATACTGCAGTTGTATTTAGTGTACCTGAATAATTAACAATTGCATCATGAGCGGCTAAAGCAGCAAACTTATTTTTAGCTGGTTTAAAAGGTAACTTCGTTATTTTTTTTATTTCACTAATTATTTTTTTATCAAAATTTTTTTTAGTATTTATACCAGTGCCAACAGCTGTCCCACCTTGCGCGAGATAATAAATTTCATTTAAAGAGGCTCGGATTCTTTTAATACATTCTTCTAACTGTGATTGATATCCAGAAAATTCTTGTCCTAATGATAAAGGTGTTGCATCTTGTAGATGTGTTCTACCTATTTTAACTATTTTATTAAATTCTATTACTTTCTTTTTTAACTCTTTATTTAATTGAATTAAACTTGGTAATAGTTTCTCTTTTGTTTCCATAGCTATAGCAATGTGCATTGCAGTTGGAAATACGTCGTTAGTAGATTGAGATTTATTTACATGATCGTTTGGGTGTACAGGTTTTTTCGTCCCTTTTTTTCCTTTTAATATTTCAATAGCTCTATTTGATATTACCTCATTTACATTCATATTAGTTTGGGTACCGGATCCAGTTTGCCATACTTTTAGAGGAAAATGATTATCTAATTTTCCATTGATTATTTCATCCGCAGCTTTGACAATCGATTTACAAATTTTTGAATTAATGTCATTATTTCTATAATTTGTAATAGCTGCAGCTTTTTTTATTATAGCAATTGATTTTATTAATTTTGGTCCAACTAATACATCTCCTATGTTGAAGTATTTTTTGGATCTTTGAGTGGAAGCTCCCCAATACTTATCCACAGGTACATTAATACTGCCGATGCTGTCGTATTCTTTTCTGAATTTCATAATCTAATTTAGAGAGTATATTAAATAATTATATAATAAAAAATTATAAAATCATATAGGAGTAAAATGACAAATTTTGAAAAGGTTGGATTATTTATGAAAACTTTTAATCAAGATGTTAAAGTTTCATCAAGCCTAAGTACAGATAAAATAAATTCGTTAAGAATATCACTTATTAAAGAGGAACTAGAGGAACTTAAACAAGCTATATCAGAAAAAAATTTAACAGAGGTAGCTGACGCTTTAACAGACATATTATATGTAACTTATGGGGCGGGGCACGCATTTGGTATAAATTTAGATAAATGTTTTGATGAAGTTCAAAAGTCTAATATGAGCAAGTTGGGAAATGATGGAAAACCAATTTTTAATGAATTTGGAAAGGTGATGAAAGGACCTCATTATTTTAAACCAGATTTGTCGAAATTTATTAAATAACTTATAACCAACTTGGTTTAAGTGCTTTAATATTTGCATCTCCACATTTTAAATTATTCTCAAAATTAAAATTTTTATTTTCTAGTTTTAATAAAGCAAATGGATTTTTATTATTAATTAACAATTTTCCTATATTTTTATTCTCAGAAGTAATTTCCTCACTGTTTAGATCACCATTTATTACTTTTATTGCAAATAATCTTTTACTAAGTTTGTCTTTAAGTTTTATTCTTGCTGTGTTTTCTTGTCCCACATAACATCCTTTTCGGAAATCAATTCCATTTAATTCCTCAAAGTTACATTCAATCCCAAAAATTTTATTTTGTAAATCTTTCGTATCAATTTGAGGTATGCCTAATTCATGACTGTGGTTATAGTACTCCTCAACATCTGAAACTTCTAAACATAATTTTTTTAAAGATAGATACAATTTTTCTAAATTAATTACCAGCCTGGCTCCTAATTTTTTAGATCTTGGATCTAAAAGGATGGGATCTTCCCTAAATTTAATTGTATAACCTTCTTCATCTTTAGAATTTTCTATCTCTAAAAATTTTTCTTTACTTAAATTTGCTACAACAAACTCATTACTTAGATTTAATATTTCTACTTTTGATCTGAGTTTGTATAAATTTAATTGTTTATATAAATCATCTATATTTTTTTTCTCGCAATCTAATAGAAAGCCCAATTTATGTTTAATAATTATAAAATCGTAGAGATATTTACCTTGAGGGGTTAGAAGAGCTGAAAAACAACTTTTGTTATCTGAAACATTTTCAATATTGTTGGTAATTAAATTTTGCAAGAACTCTTTAGCATCTTGTCCATTAATATAAAGAAGACCTCTATCTTCTAATATATAAACATTATTTCTATTCATATTGTAATATTATAACAAATGATATAAGTACTTTTTTTATAAATGTTAGACCTAATAATCAAAAATGGAAAGTGTTATATTGATAAAGATCTTAAAGATGTAGATATAGGTATTAAAAATAGCAAGATCGTAAAAATTGGAAAGTTAAATGAAGATGCAACTCAATCAATTGATGCAACTGGACTTACAGTTCTTCCTGGATGTATTGATACTCAAACGCATTTTAGAGAACCAGGCTCAACAGATACTGAAGATTTAGCCACAGGAAGTAGAGCAGCAATTGTTGGAGGTATTACCTCAGTGTTTGAAATGCCAAATACAAATCCTGCAACCACAAATAAAGCAGAATTTCAAAGAAAAATAGATTTAGCAAAAAATAGAATGTATTGTAATCATGCATTTTATTTTGGGGCTACTCCCACTAATCAAAGCGAATTAGCTGACCTTAAGGATTTAGATGGATGTTGTGGTGTAAAATTGTTTGCTGGTTCGTCCACAGGAACTTTGCTAGTTCATAAAGAAGAAGATATTGAAAAAGTATTTGAAAGCACATCAAAAATTGTTGCAGTTCACTCAGAGGATGAAGATATTTTAAATTTAAGAAAAAAATTAAGAGAAAAAGGTAATGTTCATTCACATCCAATATGGAGGGACGAAGAATGTGCAATTTCATCTACTAGAAAAATTGTTAAAATTGCAAAAAGGCTAGGTAAAAAAGCTCACATCTTACATATTACAACAAAACAGGAGATTGATTTTTTATCTCAAAATAAAGGAGATATAACTTTTGAAATAACTCCACAACATTTAACTATGTTTGCTCCAGATTGCTACGACAAACTTGGAACCTATGCACAAATGAATCCACCAATAAGAGATAAAAGTCATTATGATCGTTTATGGTATGCAGTAAGAAATAATTATAATGATACTATTGGTTCGGATCACGCTCCTCATCTAAAAGTAAATAAAGACAAAGAATATCCAGATACCCCATCAGGAATGCCAGGGGTTCAAACTTTATTACCTGTTATGTTAAACCATGTAAATGATGGAAAACTAACTTTAGTTCAATTAATGAATCTTGTCTGTGAAAATCCAGCTAAAATTTTTGGTATTATTGGTAAGGGATATATAAAGGAAGACTATGATGCAGACTTTACAATTGTGGATATGAACAAAATTATCGAAATCAAAAATGAAAAAATAGAGAGTAAGTGTGGATGGTCACCCTTTGATGGATATAAGTTTAAGGGAACTCCAATATATACAATTATAAATGGTGAAATAAAAATGAAAGATGGTGAAATTCTTGGTGAACCTTCGGGTAAACCATTAAGCTTTCAAGATTGAATTATATAGTTTTACTAGAATATATATTGACTAGTGTGACACCTATTACAATAAAAAACATTCCTATTATCGCTTGCCAGCTTAAAGACTGTTTGAAAAAAATATATCCTAGTATAGCAATTGTAAATATACCCAGTCCACTCCAAGTTCCATAAACAATAGCAATAGGTAGTTTGTCAACAACAAATGTAAGCAGGTAAAAAGCTGACAAATAAAATATTGCAAGAGATATTGTAGGAGTTAGTTTTGTAAAGTTTTGGGTTACAGGTAGTAACATGGTTCCACAAACTTCACAAATAATTGCTCCAACTAAAAATAAATATGTTTTAAGCATTATTTTATAATATTACTCTTGATTAGATCATTTTTAATTTCATCCAGAATTGCAGGATCGTCGATTGTTGCAGGCATTTTATAATCTTCTTTGTCAGCTATTTTACGAATAGTTCCTCTTAATATTTTTCCTGATCTTGTTTTAGGTAATCTTTTTATAACTATTACAATTTTAAATGCAGCAACTGGTCCAATTTTGTCTCTAACCATCTGAATACATTCTTTTGATATAGTGTCGTTAGCTTTTTCAACTCCAGACTTTAAAACAACTAAACCTATTGGCAATTGTCCTTTTAATTTATCTGCAATTCCAAGAACGGCACACTCCGCGACTGATTGGTGCTCAGATAAAACTTCTTCTATTGCTCCAGTAGATAATCTATGTCCTGCAACATTGATAATGTCGTCTGTTCTTGACATAATCCATATGTATCCATCCTCATCAATATGTCCTGCATCATACGTTTGATAATAACCTTTATAATTAGACATATAGTTTTCCTGATATCTTTTATCTGCATTCCAAAGTGTGGGAAATGTTCCTGGAGGCAAAGGTAATTTTACAACTATATCTCCCATTTCATTTGGTTTTGCAATTGAATGATCTGGTTTAATTATTTTGACATCATAACCAGGAACAGCTTTACATGCTGATCCATATTTAGTTTTTTGCATTTCTATTCCAGTACAATTTGAACTTATCGCCCAACTGGTTTCAGTTTGCCACCAGTGATCTATGACTGGAACATTTAATAGATTTTCTGCCCATTTAATTGTATCAGGATCAGCTCTCTCTCCAGCTAAAAATAGAGACTCAAAAGAACTTAAATCATATTTAGAAAAAAATTTCCCATCTGGGTCTTCTTTTTTAATAGCTCTGAAAGCTGTGGGAGCCGTAAACAACGATTTTATTTTGTATTCAGAAATTATTCTCCAAAAAACTCCTGCATCAGGAGTTCCAACTGGTTTACCTTCAAACAATACTGTTGTACAACCTTTAAACAATGGTGCATAGACAATGTAAGAGTGTCCTACTATCCATCCAATATCACTTGCAGACCACCAAACATCATTTTCATCTACATTATAAATATTTTTCATTGTCCACTTAAGAGCAACAATGTGACCTCCAACATCTCTTACTATGCCTTTTGGAATTCCTGTGGTACCCGATGTATATAAAATGTAAGCAAATTCATTAGCACTTATTTCAACACAATCTTTATCTCTTGCATTTATTAGAGACTCTTCCCAACTAATCTCAAATGGAGAATTAAGTTTCACCTCGTGACCCTTCCTTTGAAAGAAAATTACTTTTTCAACTTTATGTTTTGTAAGTTTAAGTGCTTCATCAACTAAAGGTCTGTATTCAACAGTTCTACCTGGTTCAAATCCACATGAAGCGGTAATCAAAATCTTTGCTTTGCTATCGTCAATCCTACTTGCAAGCTCATTTGATGCAAATCCACCAAAGACAACCGAGTGTATTGCCCCAATTCTTGCACATGCAAGCATTGCCATAACGGCCTCAGGTATCATTGGCATGTAAATAATAACTCTATCACCTTTTTTGATACCTTGATTGTGAAGTGCTCCAGCAAATTTTGAAATTTTTTCTCTTAATTCTTTGTAAGTGAATTTTGCTTTATTGTTTGTGATAGGACTGTCGTATATCAGAGCTATCTTATCACCTCTGCCTTGATCAATATGAGTATCAATTGCATTGTAACAGGTGTTTGTCACTCCATCTTCGAACCATTTGTAAAATGGAGGTTTAGATTTATTCAAAATCTTAGTTGGTTTCTTATACCAAAAGATATCTTCAGACACATTTTGCCAAAACTTCTCAGGATTTTGGATAGATTCTTGATAAATTTTGTTAAAACTGTTTTTCATGGTGATTTGTTATTTGAGTCACTTTTATAATGATTTTATGTAACAGGTTGTATTTAATTTCACAAAGTAAGTAAAATCAATACTTTTTAGAGGTCAAAAACTCTTCAATAAACTAATTTTTTTTGCTATTTAACCCTAACTTTAGGCTAATCATTAGGTTAGTCTGTAGTTTAAATTTAAACTAATAAAAAAAACTAACTATGAGGGAGTTTTTTATGAAGACAATGAAAATGTTAGCTTTAGCGGCAGTGCTTTTTGGAGCAACTACGGCAGCTAACGCAGCAACAGCCTTTTTAGCTACAGACGATTTCGTAGGTATTTCGTTTTGGTTAATTTCAATGGGTATGTTAGCAGCTACAGCGTTTTTCTTTATGGAACAGGCTAATGTCGGTTCTCAATGGAGAAAATCAGTTAACGTAGCTGGATTAGTAACTGGTATAGCATTTATTCACTATATGTATATGAGAGCAGTATGGGTTGAAACAGGTGATACTCCAACTGTATACAGATACATTGACTGGTTAATTACTGTACCGCTACAGCTAGTAGAATTTTACTTAATTCTTTCAGCAGTAAGAAAAGTTGACACAAATATATTCTGGAGAATCTTAATTGGTTCACTAGTTATGTTAATAGGTGGATATCTTGGAGAAGCTGGATTCATCAACGCTACACTAGGTTTCATAATCGGTATGGCTGGATGGATTTACATTCTTTATGAAATCTTTTCAGGAGAAGCAGGAAAAGTTGCTGCTAAATCTGGAAATAAAGCTTTAGTAACTGCATTTGGAGCTTTAAGAATGATTGTTACTGTAGGTTGGGCAATTTACCCATTAGGTTACATTTTTGGATACCTAACAGGTGGAATTGATGCTAACGCACTAAACGTTATCTATAACTTAGCAGACTTTGTTAATAAAATCGCATTTGGTTTAATTATCTGGTCTTGCGCAGTTTCTAACTCTACAAGAAGAGCATAGTAACAGTTAGTTACGATATAAAATAGGGCAAGTTTAATTACTTGCCCTATTTTTTTTTGTGCTTATATAAATTGAATGGCAAAAATCAAATACATCGAGCATAACGGCAAAGAACATATAGTCGAAGTCCAAAATGGTCTGACTGTTATGGAGGGCGCTGTTCAAAACGATATTCCAGGGATTGACGCAGATTGTGGTGGTAGCATGTCTTGTGCTACATGCCATGTTTATGTCAAAGAAGATTGGTATGATAAATTACCAAAAAAAGAAATGGGTGAGGATGACATGCTTGATCAAGCCTATGAACCAAATTCAAGCAGTAGGCTAAGTTGTCAAATTATGGTCTCTGATGATCTAGATGGTCTCAGTGTACATATGCCGGAGAAACAGGTTTAATGATTAAAACAGATGTTGTGATAATTGGTGCAGGCCCAACAGGATTATTTTGTGCGCATCAATTAGGAATAATTGGATTGAAATGTGAAATAGTTGATAACCTAGATAAAATTGGTGGTCAATGCATAGAACTCTATCCAGATAAACCAATTTATGATATTCCAGCGGTTCCCGAATGCACTGGGGAAGAACTTACTAACAACTTAATTAAACAAATAAAACCTTTTAACTTTAACTTTCATTTAAATGATAGGGTTCAAGAACTTAGAAAAGAAAATGAAAGTTGGTTAGTAAAAACAACTAATAATAAAGAGTTTATCACACCAAATGTAGTAATAGCTGGGGGAGTGGGATCTTTTGAACCACGAAAATTTCCGACAAAGAGTGCAGAAAAGTTTGATGGTAAAACAGTTTTATACTCAATTAAAGATAAAAGTATTTTTAAGGATAAGTCAGTAGCCATTTTTGGAGGTGGAGATAGCGCACTTGACTGGGCAATTGAATTGTCAAGTATTTCAAAAGTTTCTCTTATACATAGAAGAGATGAGTTTAGGGGTGCACCTGCAAGTGTTCAAAAAATAAAAGAACTTAGTGAAAAAAATAAAATTAATTTATTTACAAAGTACTCAATTAAAGATGTGAAAGGCAATGGCTCTTTAGAGGGAGTGGAGATTAAAAGTGAAGAAGGTGAAAATAAAACTCTAAAAGCTGATTATGTTTTAGGCTTTTTTGGTTTAATAATGCAGCTTGGGCCAATAGCTGAATGGGGATTAAATTTAGATAAAAAAACAATACCGGTTAATACAGAAAGTTTTGAAACTAATAAAAAGGGTATTTTTGCTATCGGCGACATTTGTAATTATCCAGGAAAACTAAAATTAATATTATCTGGTTTTCATGAGGGAGCTTTAGCTGCTAGAGGATGTTTTAAATATGCAAGACCTAATGAGAAATATAGGTTTGAATTTACTACTGCATCTAACACTATAAAAAACAGATTAGGTGTTAAATAATGATCGAGCTATTTACAGCCGATACTCCTAATGGTTGGAAAATCAGCATAATGTTAGAAGAAATAAGCTTTGACTACAAAATTACTAAAGTAAACTTAAATGAAGGTGAACAACATAAACCTGAATTTAAAAAAATTAGTCCTTTCAATAAGATACCAGTGATCACTGATCACGAAAATAAAAAGTCAATATTCGAGTCAGGAGCAATATTGATGTACTTAGGTGAAAAAAGTAAAATGTTTTATCCAGAAAATAATAGATTAGAGATAAATCAGTGGTTGATGGCTCAAATGGGTTTGATTGGTCCAATGATAGGTCAACATCATCAGTTTCATTATTATCACCAGGGAAAAAGTGAATGGGGAGAGGAAAGATATTTTAAAATAACTAGAAAGTTATATGAAGATTTAGAAGCAAGACTATCAACAAGTGACTATCTAGCAGGAAAAGAATATTCTATTGCCGATATTGCAACATGGTCTTGGATAGCAAGACACAAAAGACACGATATTGGATTAGAAAACTTTGAGGGATTATCTAGATGGTTTGTAGATATTGCAAAACGTCCAGCTGTTATTAAAGGATTTAAAGCGTTAAATAAAGATGCTGAAATAGATTATCCTTAAATATCAGCGTAAACTTTTTCTTCTTTTTCGTGTTTCTCTTGAGCTGATATGCATAATGTTGCAACTGGCCTTGCCATTAATCTTTTAAGACCAATTGGTTCTGCAGTTTCCTCACAAAAGCCATATGTTCCATCTTGAATTTTTTTTAAAGCTCCATCAATTTTTGAAATTAATTTTATTTGTCTGTTAATCGCTCTCATTTCAACATTTTTTTCTGTATATGAACTTGCTTGATCAACAATATCAGCTGAAGCACTATTGTCATCCATTGAAGCATTGAATATTGCTTCATTATTTGTTCTCTTAAGATCTTTTTTCCAGTCCAATAATTTTTGTTTAAAATAAGCAAGATGTTTTGCACACATGTATTTTTCAGTTTCTTTTGGAATATATTTTTTAGAGATCTTTACCATGCTCAATTTTATAAATTTGGTGAATATATTCATCATTTATTAAGTGTCAAGAATGCATTAATTGTATAAATTAATAAAAATGGCCATTTATAAAAAGAATATAAACAATACATTTTATATTTTTATTGCATCACACTTATTGATCTGGACGTTGATTCCAACTTTTACAAATCACAATTTGCCATTAGATACAATAGAAGCCTTAGCGTGGGGAAGCAACCTTGACTGGGGATTTAATAAACATCCTCCAATGAGTGCTTTTTTACCAGAAATAATTTATTTTATATTTGGACCACAAGATTGGGCGTACTATTTGTTAAGTCAAATTTGTATTGTAGTCTCATTCTTTGTTATTTTTAAGTTAGCAGAGGATTTTTTTGAAAATAAAATTTATTGTTTCCTATCTGTATTATTATTAGAGGGAATATATTTCTATAACTTCACCACACCTGAGTTTAATGTAAACGTATGTCTTATTCCTTTTTGGTCACTTTCTATCTTTTATTTATGGAAAGGAATTAAAAGTAATAAAATATTAGATTGGATATTCCTTGGTCTTTTTGCTGGTCTTGGGTTTCTTTCTAAATATTTATTTGTCTATTTAGGTTTAGCAATAGCTGTTCTTTTAATTTATTTAATTATTAATAAAAAAACAAATTTTAAGTGTTTGGTGTCCTTAATTCCATTCTTTTTAATTTTATCTCCTCATGTTATTTGGTTATCTGAGAATGATTATGTGACTATAACTTATGGACTAATGAGAACTGGATCAGATGAAGTAAATATTTTCAGTCATTTAATGCACCCATTTATATTTTTACTAAAACAAATTGGAATATTGATACCATTCTTACTTATGATTTTAGTATTAATAAAAAAATTTAAAATAAATATTAATTTGAATGACGATAAACTATTGTTTTTGTTATCAATAAACTTAATTCCTCTTTTATTTATTTTTTTAACATCTTTTACTATGGGTGTTAAAATAAGAACTATGTGGATGACACCGTTTTATATAAGTTTTGGTTTGCTATTTGTTTATATTTTTAAATCTGAAATTAATTTTGAAAAAATGAAAGCTTTTAACTCTGTCTTTTTAGTCTTATTTTTTATTTCACCAATATTATATGCATATGTTTCTATTTCAAAAACTGACAAAAGAACTGATTTTAATGGAAAAAATTTAGCTATACAGGCTAAAAATTTTTATGAAACAGAAGCAAATAATCTTGGAAAAATGGAATATATTAAGGGCAATGAGTGGATTGCAGGAAATATATCTTATCATCTTCCAGAAAGACCAAAGTGGATTTATAGTTCAAAGGATATTTTCATGTGCAATAAAGATATGGAGTGTATAAAATACAAATGAAATTTCAATTAAACCAAAAAAATAAAAAACTTTTATTCATTATTGGAATAATTGCTTTAATAGAACTTTCAGGTTATGGTTTTTTTGCATCTTTGTTTAGGTTAATAGGTTCTGTGGGTTAATGAATATTATAATATTAATTCCAGTCTTTAATGACTTTAGATCTACATCAAAATTAATCGAAGAAGTTGATAGCAGTATTTCTAATTTGAATGCTTCTTTTTCGGTAATAATAATTAATGATGCATCAACAGATGAAAAAAATTTAGAAACTAAAAATTTAATAAATATAAAATCACTAAAATTAATAAATATGAGAAATAATAGGGGTCATGCAAGATGCATTGCTGCTGGACTAAAACATATTTCGGAAAATGAAGATTTTGATTATGTGATACCTATGGATGGTGATGGAGAAGATAGACCTGAAGAGATCAAAAACTTTGTAGAAAAGATTAAGGATAATCCTTATAAAAGTATTGTTGGAGAAAGAGTGAAAAGATCAGAAGGTTTAATTTTTAAAATTTGTTATTTTTTGCACAAAATAATTACTTTTACATTTACAGGAAAATTTATAAAATTTGGAAATTTCACTTGTCTTACAAAGGAAACTGTTAAGAAATTAATTGAAGAGAAAGCAACTTGGAGCAGTTTTTCAGGATCTTTGGCAAAAACTGAAAGTAATTTAATTAATTCTCCATCAATAAGAGGCTCAAGATACTTTGGCCCTTCAAAGATGAGTTTTTTAAACTTAATAAATCATTCTCTAGCTATTATCGCCGTGTTTAAAACTGGGGTGATTTTTAGATCAATAGCATTTTATGCGATATATTTAATAATAATTGCTGATTATATAAGTGTAATTACAGCAATACCTTTGGCTTTAATCATTGTTTTTGGTCTAGTTATTCTAAAAATCTCAGGACGAGAAAATATGACAGAATTTAATAATTGTTTAACAAATATTTCAGACATTGACATTTTAAAATAGTATATTTTAAAATTATTTATGAAAAATTTTTATCGTAAAGTAGGATTTGGACTCGGACCAGACGATAAAACACCCTCTGACCCATTAATATGGGCAACAAATCAATTGAACGATATTCCTGAATTTTCTTGGAAGGGGAAAATTTTACCAGAGAAAGAACTTAGAAATTATTATCGAGATTACGTTTATGGAGATAGAAAAGTTCTAAGAAAAAAATTTAAAAATGACAAAGAAGGCTACAAAAGGGAAAAAAATAAGTTAAGGCATGCAACTGGTCAAAAATTTTGGTGGAACCTTGAACTTTGTATAAGGTATTCAGAAGCATTAAATAGTGAAACACCAGTTTTAGCAAAACTTTGGTACTTTTGGGGTAATCATTTCGCAATCAGTGAAAAAGATTTTTTAGCACAGTATACAACAGGTGCTTACCAAAGAGAGATCGTTAGAGCTAACATGAATCAAAACTTTGAAAAAATGGCCCAAGAGGCAACTATTGGTTGGTCGATGATACATCACTTAGATAATGAACAGAACATAGGACCTAAGAGTCAAGAAGCTAAATGGGCAAGAGAAAAAGGGAAGACAAAAGGTGTAAATGAAAATCATGCAAGGGAGCTTCTTGAACTTCATACTGTGTCGCCAGATTGTGGATATACACAAGAAGATGTAATCCAAATGGCATATATAATGAGTGGATGGAGACCCAAATGGGGAAAAAAAAGACTTGAGACTGGCGATGTTCATTTTAACCCTGATGCTCATGAGCCTGGTACTAAAATAGTTTTAGGTAAAAAATATAAAAGAGGTAGAAAAAGTTTGTCAGTTGCAATCACAGATCTTGTTAACCACCCTTCCTGCAGAAAGTTTATTGCAATGAAACTCTGTAGATATTTAATCACAGATAACCCGACTGAAGAAATGATGGAACCAATTATAAAAGCTTGGGAAAAATCAGATGGTTTTTTACCAGAGGTTCACAAAGCTGCTATAGAAGTTGCTTTCAATTATTCTGATAAATATAATAAATTTCAGAATCCAGAAAACTGGCTATTACAAATGAGCAAAATGGCTGATGTTGATTTAATCCCATCTCCTTCATTTATGGATCTTTATCAACTTGGAAATAAACCGATTAAGGATCAAAGAGCCTTAGAAAGATTGATGGATGAGCTTGGACAACATCCTTATTTAGCAAAACAACCAAATGGATGGTCAGATATTTCAGAGGATTGGATGTCGCCAGAATTACTAATTAGAAGACTGGTTTATGCGAGAGAAGCTTATTATAAAAAATCAGGCAAGTCACAGACAACGGAATTTTATGAAGAAATGATTGAAAAAAATTATGATAATCCAAGTGAAATTTTACAAATTATAAATCAGCATAAAGAGCTTGTTCATAAACATGTTATTTTATTTAATTTACCGGAGACGCTTAAATCATGAAGATATCAAGAAGAAATTTTTTGAAAGGGTCAGCCACTACTTTATTTTTGGCTGGTTTTAATTTTCCAGTTTTAGCAAATACAGAAAAGAAAAAAAATCTTGTAGTTATAATGTTAAGAGGTGGAATGGATGGTTTGTGTGCTGTTCCAATAATTGGAGATAAGAATTTTGAGAAAAGAAGAAAAGATTTGATTTTAGATGAAACACTAAAGTTAAATTCTGATTTTGCTCTTCATCCTAAACTAAAAAATTTTCATAATTTGTGGCAAAATAATCTGGGAGCAATTGTTCATGCAACAAATATTCCATATACTAAAAGATCTCATTTTGATGGACAAAACTTAATGGAGACTGGAGGTCATATACCTTACTCCATAAAAACTGGTTGGTTAGGAAGAGGAATGAAATTAGCAGAATTGAAAGGTGATGGTCTTGCATTGGCATTACCAATGCCTTTACTTCTTAGAGGAATTCCTAGTAATGATAATTTTTATCCTTCAAAAAAAAGACTTCCAAGAACAGAACTTTTGCAACTTTTGAAATCAGTTTATGCAGATAAATCCGAACATGACTTAGCAAATATGATGGAGATAATTGCTAACAGATCTATGATGAATAATGGAGGCAACTCTATGTCTAGAAAGAATTCATCATTAGCCCATAAGGCAGGTTTAGAACTTAAAAAAATCAATGGTCCAAGGGTTGCAGTTTTTGAAGTTGATGGATTTGATACACATGCTGCACAAGGCGGTGTGAATGGTTCACATTCAGATAGTTTGATTGAAATGGACTCAATTTTTAAAAGTTTAGAGAAAGGTCTAGGATCAGAGATGGAAAATACTTTAGTTTTAACCTTAACAGAATTTGGAAGAACAATTAAACAAAATGGAGGTCGAGGAACAGAGCATGGTTATGGATCTGCAATTTTTATGGCAGGCGGTCTTTTAAAAAAATCTCAAGTTTATACAGACTGGCCAGGACTTAAGCGAAAGGAATTATTTGAAGGAAGAGATTTAAATTCAACAATTGATGCTAGATCTGTATACGCTTCAGCAATGTCTACTGTTTTTGATATAGACTTTAAAAGAATTCAAAAAGAAGTTTTCTGGGGAGATAAATTAGATAATTTGTCTGACAAATTATTTAAAGTTTGATGAAAAAATTCTTATTATCTCTTTTTTCTTTAATATTTTTCTTAAACACAAGTGTTCTTGCAGAAAAAAAGCATATCAATATGAAGAAAAAGGAGAAAAAAGATTTTGCTCACTATGTACTAAAAGCTCAATCAGATAATAAAATGGTTTTTACTTTAAGAAATATTAAAAATCCAAATATTTATAAATTTTTTGACAAGCTTGAGGATAGACTGGGTGTTGCTGAAAAAGGAGTAGAATTTGATTTAAAGTATTCATACAAAGGTCATAAACTCGATTGGAATAGGTTTGGCATTGAGGGTCATGCTCAAAGATTTCAAATCATGGAACCTTATAAAGAAACTACAAAAAAAAATAAAACAAAATGGTATAGGGTTGGTTATTTCGTTCCAGTGGATATAAGAACTGATAAGCATACAATATCTTTATTTGATTTTAAAAAACTTTACGGTAAAGGAGAAAAAACCCATGATGGAGCGTTTAACATTGTAAATAATAGATTTACATGGAACTTTAACTCTCCAAATTATACAGCGTATAAAAATGAAATGGGCGCTGAATACTTTTATCCAGAACATTATGTTGTTAATCTTGATCCTAACTTTTCTCCGTTAAAAGGAAAGTGGGTTAATATTTTATTAAATATTAAGTGGGCTGAAAAAGGTTTTATGCATTTATGGATAGATGGCACATTAAGATCAAGTTATTTTGGAGATACATTAGCAGGAGCATCTAGTGTAAGATTTAAATTCGGACCATACAGACACCATATGCATCAGGCAACTAATGAAGGCTTAGAAGTTCCAGATCTTAAAATTAGATATTCTAACGTTGGCAAAGCTGACAAATGTGAAGATTTATGGAGTGGATGTAATGAAATTATAACTCAACTATCAGATCAATCACAACTTAAAGGAGTCAGGGTTGTTGTATTGTGTAAAACTGCTACACAATCTGCAACTTGTAAAAATTTAGGCTACCCAAATAACCCTAGACCTTTTTAATGATAAAAAAATTTTTGTTTGTAATATTTTTTTGCTTATTATCACTTTTTGCTAATGCATCTGAAAACCCTTACAAATTTTTGAAAAAAGAAGTTTTATTGGGCAAAGCCAGTTCAGAATTGAAAAATGACACAAGATCTATTTCAAAAAAAAAAGCACTTTCTATTTTTGAAGATGCAGATGGTAAAGCAATTAAAATTACTTTAGACACAAAATTTAAAGGTAATAATAAAGATTGGGAAAGAACAGGTGAAAGAAATCAAAGATGGGAAATGGCAAATAAAAAAAAGCCAAGAAAATTTAAAAAACCAGTTTATTTAAAATATACTTTTAAGCTAAATGATTTTCCAACCCATCCTGCGGTAGGAGGAAGTTTTTTTCAAGTTATTGCTAACAAAGGAAATTCGAGACTTTTACCTTGGATGAAATTGCAGTACAGTGGAAATGAAGTTGTTCACCAGTTAAACTTTACTAAAGAAGTTTTTTATCTAAAAGGTGATCCCGAAAACTCCAATTTTGATAAAGTTACATATAAATTTCCCTTGGGAACTGTTGATCAATTTAAAAATTACAGAACTATAAGTTTCAAAATATTAGCTTCAAAAGAGGATAATGGAGAAGTAATAGCCTGGGTTGATAATAAGAAAGTTTTTGAGGTATATGGTCCAAACTTTACAATAGGCAATGGTTACACATTTAAATGGGGTTTTTATCGTTGGCTTAAAGACTCATATTTAAATGAAACTCCAACACAATCTTTAACAGTAAAAGAATTTGGATTTAGCGATAAATGTGAGGAAATTTTAGATCAGGATAAATGCTCATACTTATCAGAAAATAAAGAGTCTATTTCATATGTTAGATATAGAAAACGCAATCATAGAAGTAATACATATGGTAAAAAAATTTCTAAATCAATTAAATGGACAAAGCCATTACCTGAAATTAAAATTAATTAGCTCTAATCGTTGGTAGTAAGTAAAAATCAGCTGTATCTATTTTAGAAGAATGCTCTCTTCTCATGTTCCATCTTTTTTGAACACCAGCACTTGCAAGACTTAATGTGGATCTTCCATACCGATAGTTCGTATTATCAATAGACCTCATTAAGCCCTTTATTTTCTCATCTTTTTCACAAGAAAATAGGTTCTTACTACCATCTTCATTGGATAAACCAGTAAGCATTACACCTGCTTTTTGGTAACGGTAGCCATTTTTAAAGATAGAGTCTAAAGCAACTAAAGCAGTTTTAACTATTTCAATACTATTATTTGTTGAAATTGCAAAATCTATGGTCTTTGAGTTTGAATAATATCCAAATCTACTTTGAAAAGGACTTGTCCTAACAAAAACTGTAATTGATTTTGCAATTAAAGACTCAGATCTGATCTTTTCAGATGCGTTCAAACAATAATTTGCAACTGCTTCTTTTAATTCTTGGTATTTTTCAATTCTTTGACCAAAAGAACGAGATACAACACAGCTTTTTCTTTTTGTTTGTGTTGTTTCTAAATCAATACAAGGAACTCCTCTTAGCTCCATTGCAGTTCTTGAACCTAAAACATTAGAGTTTTTCTTTATCCATGTATTTGATTTGTTCTTTAGTTGCTTTGCATTATAAATTCCATTTTTATGATAAAATTTTGTTAACTGTCTTCCCACACCCCATACATCATTAATTTCAACTTTTTCTAATATTGGATCAATATTTTCAATTCCTATCAAACTTGTTACACCTGATTTTTTTTTCTTTGCAATATGATTTGCAACTTTGCTTAAAGTTTTTGTTTTGGCAATACCAATACTAGTTGGAATGCCTGTCCACTTTAAAACTGTCTCTCTGATTTCTCTTCCGACCTTTTCAACTTCGTCATCTGAAAAATTTGACAAATCTAGAAATGCTTCATCGATAGAATATACTTCGATGGCAGAGTTAAATCTTTTTAATGTTCTCATTACTCTTCTAGATAAATCTCCGTATAAAGAATAATTAGATGAAAAAACATTAACTTTATTTTTAATAATAATATCTTTTGCCTTGAAGTAAGGCTCTCCCATTTTAATACCTAAGGCCTTTGCTTCTGTTGATCTTGAAATTATACAACCATCATTATTAGATAGAACTACAACAGGTTTTTTTCTTATTTTAGGATTAAATAATCTTTCGCAAGAAACATAAAAAGAGTTACAATCAATAAGTGCTATTTTTTTAGTATACTGAATGGATGACATAAGTTACAACTCCCCAAATAAATATATCTTCATCTTCATTAATTAAAATTCGATCTGTAAATTCTTTAGAACCTGATGTTAAAAATTTTTTATCTCTTTCTTGAACTAAACTTTTAACAACTAGTTCATCATGAACATTTGCAATAACTGTTGAGAAATTTTTTGGTGTTAAACTCTTATCAACAACTAATAGATCGCCATCATTAATTCCCACATCCACCATTGATTTCCCCTGGACTCTTATGATGAAAGTTGCCGGAACGTTTTTGATTAAATGAACATTTAAATCTATGTCTTCCTCAATATAGTCAGTAGCGGGGGACGGAAAACCCGCGCCAGCTTTATGTAAATAGTAAGGTATAGTTAGCTTCATAAATGTTCTTATTTTGTTCTAATTAATATCTAAGTTATTCAATAGTGTCAATCAGGTTGTATTTTGAGTCTGTAACTGAATCAAAAGTGAATCAAAACGTGAACATCGAAACCACATGTTGTATACATGTGGATAACTTTAACCATAAATAGTTTGAAGATAATAAATGGAAAAAAACGAAAGCTTAACTGGAAGATGTATTTGTGGTCAGGTTAAATATAGAATTACAGAAAAGCCTCTATTCACCCAAGCTTGTCATTGTAAAGATTGTAAAATTATAACTGGGTCTTCATACGTTATTAATACAAGCGTCTTGGATAACACTTTAATTATAGAAGGAGAAGTTGCATCAACAGAACTCAAAGCAGGAAGTGGCGCCACTTCTAATGCATATTTTTGTACTAAATGTGGAACTTATATTTATACTGATTATGCCTCAGCTGTTGGTAGATTAACAGTTAGAACTAAAACTTTAGATAATTCAGAAAGTTTTCCACCACAAGTGCATATTTTTACAAAAGATAAAGATCCATGGCTAAAACTTACAGATGATGTAATTTGTTTTGAAAAGATGTATGATCCAAAGAAAACATGGCCAGAGGAAAGTTTAAAAAGATACGGAGAATATTTAAAAGTTATTAACAAATAATTTTATTAGGAGATTAAAATATGAAAAAATTGACTTGTCACTGTGGGGCAATTGAAGCCGAAGTTAAAATTCCTATAGGTGGTGTTGAAAAAATCATGCGTTGCAATTGTTCAATCTGTAAAAAAAAAGGTTACATTATAGGAGTTCTTGGACCTGATGATTTTAAACTTACAAAAGGAGAGGATAAGTTAACACTTTATCAGTTTTATACTAATACCGCCAAACATTACTTTTGTTCTATCTGTGGAATTCATACTCATAACAGACCTAGAAGTAATCCAAAAATATATGGTGTAAATATTGCATGTATAGAGGGTGTAGAGCCATTTGAAATCGAGGATGTTCCGGTGAATGATGGAAAGAACCATCCTCTTGATCAAAAACAATAAAATTTTTTTATGCAACCAATTGCCGATTGTTATAGAAAAGTAAGAAAAAACTGTATTAAATTTATTAGATCTCAAGAAACATCTAAAGAAAAATTTAAAAATAAAGAGAAGATGATAAAATCTTTTTTAATTCCAATCAGTTTTTGGATAGCAAATAGAGCAAAAAAATCAAAACCTTATTTGATAGGTTTATCAGGGGGACAAGGAACTGGCAAAACAACTATAAGCTCTATTTTAAAAATTATTCTAACTAAATATTTTAGATTAAACGTTTTTAAAATCTCAATTGATGATTTATATAAAACTAGAAAAGATAGAATAAGCTTATCTAAAAAAATACATCCCTTGTTAAAGACCAGAGGTGTTCCAGGAACACATGATGTAAATTTTATGTTTGATTTTCTAAAAAAAATTAAAAAAAAAAGATTTAAACATCATAGAATTCCTAAATTTAATAAAGCTATAGACGATAGACTTAAAAGAAAGTCCTGGTATTTGATTAAAAGAATACCAGATGTAATAATTTTTGAGGGTTGGTGTGTAGGAGCTAGAGCTGAAAAAAAAAATACTTTAAAAAAATCTATTAACCCTCTAGAGAAAAAAGAGGATAAAAATTTAAAATGGAGAAAATTTGTAAATGGCCAATTAGAGAACAAATATAAAAAATTGTTTTCAAAATTAGACTGCATGCTATTCTTAAAAGCTGGTAGTTTTAAATTATTACAGAGTTGGCGGCTTAAACAGGAGTCTTTGTTAAAATTAAATTCGAAAAATAAGGCTAATAATAAAGTAATGAGTAAAAATGAAGTATTAACATTTATGCAGACATATCAGAGGATTACTCAAAATATGTTTAAATTTGCTCCAAAATATTCTTCAATTGTATTAAATTTAAATAGAAATCATGAAATTAAATCAATAAAATATAATAAATGAAAAAAATATTATTAACAGCACTCTCTCTATTTGCTTTTACATTTTCAGCAAGTGCAGCATCTTTGACTGATGCACTAAAAATTACTTTTCAAAATAATTTAGAGCTAAAAGCTGAGCGAAAAAATTTAGAAGTCCAAAGAGAAGTATTAAATATTTCGAAAAGTGATTTTTTTCCAACTTTAACACTGTCCGGAACAAAAAATTTTGAAAATACAAATGAACTAACAAATCAAGATGGATCCGATGCATCGATCACTGATACAGATACGATGACTTCATCGGTAAAATTGGAACAAACTTTGATTGATGGTAGTGCGAGAAGTACCAAATATGAAAAAAGTAAATTAGGACTAAACCTTTCTGAAGCAAAACTTATCAAGAAAGAACAAGATGTTTTTATGAAAGCAATCGAAGCTTATACAGGTTTAATCCTTGCTTATGAAAAACTAAGCATTAATGAAGAAAATGTAAATTTGCTTCAAAGACAGTTTGAAATAGACAATGCTAGATTATCAAGAGCACAAATTACTGCTACAGACTTAGCACAATCCCAATCGTCTTTATCAGGAGCTCAAGCAGGTTATATAGGAGCTCAAAATAATATTATTACTAGCAAGTTAGCGTATGAAAATATAATAGGGCCAATCAATACTGATGAAAAACTAAAAAAAATCTATAATTCAGAAGTACTTATTCCGTCAAGTTTGATTGAGGCAAAAAAAATATCTGAACAAAAAAGTCCTGATCTTATAATTGCTGAAATAGAATACGGACAGTCTGAATTAGATGTAAAAATAGCAAGATCAGATTTATCACCAACGGCTAAACTTTCACTCGAGAGATCGTATACAGATGATCTGAGTGCAACATATGATGAAAGAGAAAAAGATGTTCTTCAAGCAACAGTCAGTTGGCCTTTTCAATTTGGTGGAAAAAATAAGTCTAATATAAATAAAAATCTTCAAGTAAAAGGAATGAAAAAATTGTTACTTGAAAATGCTTTTAGAAATAATACTCAGGGTGTCACAGCAGCCTGGTCTACTTTAGAGTCATCTAAAAGCCTTTTAAGAGCTGTTCAATCTCAAGTTAAGGCTGCTGAAATTGCAAATGAGGGAATTAGTTTTGAATATGAGAGTGGTTTAAACAGATCTACCTTCGATGTGCTTCAATCTAGATCAAATTTAATTAATGCAAAAATAAATCTTGCAGAAGCTGAGAGAAATTACTTATTAGCGCAATATAGATTATTGAAGTCAGCTGGCTTGTTAAACAGCGAATACCTAAAACTTAGATAAATAAAGTCTTTTTCACTTAATTCTAAAAAGATATTGCTAATGAGAACAAAATGTGTACATTTATTAGCATGATTCGATTGTTAAAAAACGTAAAAAAAGAGGCAAAAAATGACAAAAAATAACTTAAAAGTGGTTAAAACCGCTAAAGATAAAGAATTGGAAAATAAAGAAAAAAATAAAGCATTAGACGCAGCAATTAGCCAAATTACAGACAGCTTTGGAAAAGGCTCTGTAATGAAACTTGGAGAGCAAAAGGCTATGGATGTTGAGTCTGTTTCAACTGGATCTTTAAGTCTTGATCTAGCGCTCGGGATAGGAGGACTGCCAAAAGGTAGAATTATTGAAATTTATGGACCAGAGTCATCTGGAAAAACTACTTTAGCTTTACAAGTAGTTGCTGAAGCGCAAAAAGCTGGTGGAATTTGTGGATTTGTTGATGCAGAACATGCATTAGATCCAGTTTATGCAAAAAAATTGGGCGTTAATACTGAAGAACTACTTATTTCACAGCCAGATACAGGTGAACAAGCTTTAGAAATTACTGATACTTTAATCAAGTCTGGCTCAATGTCAGTACTTGTTGTTGATTCAGTTGCTGCATTAACCCCAAGAGCTGAAATTGAAGGAGACATGGGAGATCACCATGTTGGTCTTCAGGCAAGACTAATGTCACAGGCACTAAGAAAATTAACAGGATCAATATCAAGAACTAATACAATGGTTATATTTATTAACCAAATTAGAATGAAAATTGGAGTAATGTTTGGAAGCCCAGAGACAACATCTGGTGGTAATTCTTTAAAATTTTATTCTTCAGTCAGAATGGATATTAGAAGAATTGGCGCAATTAAAGATAAAGAACAAATAATTGGAAATACAACAAGAGTTAAAGTTGTTAAAAATAAAGTTGCTCCACCATTTAAAGTAGTCGAATTTGACTTAATGTATGGAAAAGGAATTAGTAAAGTAGGGGAACTAATCGACCTTGGTGCTAAAGCTGAGATTGTAGAAAAATCTGGAGCTTGGTACGCTTATAAAGGAGAAAAAATTGGTCAAGGTAGAGAGAACGCTAAACTTTACCTTGAACAAAACCCAAAAGCTGCAGCTGAGATTGAAATGGCTATTAGAGAAAAAGCAGGTGTTATTTCAAAAAAGATAGAGGGAAACCCTTTAAGCGAGGAAAAGGTTGAGGCTCAGAAAAAAGAGGAAGAAGTTCCAACTAAAAAAAATTAGCAGATAACTTTTAGTTATTAAGAAAAGGCGCCCAATTGGGCGCCTTTTTTCCCTTCAGAAGTGTAGACATCATAATAAAATGCTGTATTTTGATTAAATATGGCTAAAACATTAAATGAAATAAGATCCGCTTTCTTAGGATATTTTGAAAAAAATGACCATAAAATTGTAGAGTCTAGCAATTTAGTTCCAAATAACGATCCAACATTGATGTTTGCGAATTCGGGGATGGTTCAATTTAAAAATGTTTTTACTGGGCTAGAAAAGAGAGATTATATAAGAGCTACAACTTCACAAAAATGTGTGAGAGCAGGCGGGAAACATAACGACTTAGAAAATGTAGGTTACACCCCAAGACACCATACTTTTTTTGAAATGCTAGGTAACTTTTCTTTTGGAGATTACTTTAAAGAAAGAGCTATTGAGCTTGCCTGGAATTTAATAACTAAGGACTTTGGTTTAGACAAAAATAGACTGTATGTTACTGTGTTCCATGAAGATGATGAAGCATTTAATTATTGGAAAAAAATTGCTGGTTTAAGTGATGATAGAATTATTAGAATAGCAACTTCAGACAATTTTTGGTCTATGGGCGAAACAGGGCCATGTGGACCATGTTCTGAAATTTTTTATGACCATGGAGATCACCTTGAAGGTGGTTTGCCTGGAACAAAAAATGAGGATGGTGATAGATACATAGAAATTTGGAATTTGGTCTTTATGCAATTTGAACAGATTTCAAAAGATAAAAGAATAAATCTACCAAAACCTTCAGTCGATACAGGCATGGGCCTTGAAAGGATTGCTGCACTACTTCAAGGAACTCATGATAATTACGAAACTGATCATTTCAAAAAAATAATAAACTCAGCAGCAGAAATTTTGAAGGTAAAACCAAATGATGACAATTTAGCGAGCTTTAGAGTAATTGCTGATCATTTGCGAGCAAGCTCTTTTTTAATTGCTGAGGGAGTTTTGCCATCAAATGAAGGTAGAGGTTATGTTCTGAGAAGAATAATGAGAAGAGGAATGAGACATTCTCATTTACTAGGTTCAAAAGAACCTATTTTTTATAACATATTTAAAACGCTCAAAGATGAAATGAAAGGAAATTATTCTGAAATAGAAAGAGCAGAGTCTTTAATTAAAGAAACATTAAAGATGGAAGAAGAGAAATTTTTAGTATTGTTAGACAGAGGTATTAAAATTTTAAATGATGAAATAGAAAAAATTGATAAAATATTGCCTGGAGAAGTAGCCTTTAAATTATATGACACTTATGGTTTTCCGCTAGACCTAACTCAAGACATCTTAAAAAACAAATCTTTAAAAATAGATATCGAAAAATTTCAGAGTTTAATGAAAGAAAGTAAAGAGCTAGCCAAGAAAAATTGGAAAGGTTCAGGAGATAGTGCTGTTGATGATATATGGTTTTCAATTAAAGATAGATTAGGGCCTTCAGAGTTCTTGGGATATGAGACAGATCAGGCTGAAGGAATTATTCTTTCATTGTTAAAAGATAATAAAGAGGTAGACGAACTTAAAGAAAATGATGATGGAATAATTATTGTCAACCAAACCCCTTTTTATGGTGAGTCCGGTGGACAAGTTGGGGATACTGGAGAAATAATTTCTGGCGATTTCATATTTGAAATATCTGATGTGCAAAAGAAATTAGGAGATTTATTTGTACATTACGGAAAAGTAAAATCTGGAAACATTAAAATTAAAGATAATGTTGAAATGAAAATTGACGTTGAGAGACGAAATAATATAAGGGCATACCATTCTGCAACACACCTTCTTCATGAATCCCTAAGAAGAGTATTAGGGACGCACGTTACTCAAAAGGGATCACTGGTTGCATCAGACAGACTAAGATTTGATTTTAGTCACATGAAACCAATTTCTGAACAAGAGATTGAAAAAATTGAAAGTCATGTTAATTCGATGGTAGAGCGTAAATCGGAAGTCAAAACAAGAATAATGACCCCCAAAGAAGCAGTTGATAATGGAGCACTTGCACTTTTTGGAGAAAAATACGGAGAAGAGGTAAGAGTTTTGTCAATGGGTGATGAAAATGAAAAATATTTTTCTACAGAATTATGTGGAGGGACACACGTGAGAAATACCGGTGACATTGGAAAATTCAAAATTATAAGCCAGTCATCTATTGCTGCTGGTGTTAGAAGAGTTGAGGCCCTTAGAGATAATCAATTAAATAACTTTCTTCAAAATAAAGAAAAATTATCTGATCTATCTGTACAAAAAGATCAGGAATTAATTAACGACCTATCAAAACAAATTATTAACTTAGGTGGTAAGCCAAATTTAGAGAACGAGGATAATAAAACATTAATTAAGGATTTATCAAAACAATTAGAGCAATTACAATTAAGCTCAATTTTAAATGATAATTCTTTAAATAAAATCCATAATAAGAAAATTAAAGATATCAATATTAGATTTCAAAAAGTTGAGGGTCTTCCACCGAAAGAACTTAGAAAATTAGTTGATATAGGAAAAAAAGAATTAAAAAATGGAATAATTATTGTATTTGCAAATCTTGATGGAAAAGTGGGCCTTGCAGTTGGTGTTACAGAGGAATTGGTTGATAAATATGATGCTGTTAAATTTGCTAAAACAGGTTCTGAAGTAATAGGTGGTAAAGGTGGTGGTGGAAGAAAAGATTTTGCACAAGCTGGTGGACAGTTTAATGACAAAATTGATGAAGCTTTTGAAAAAATGACTACTTTAATTTAATTTTTGTCTCAACTTACCGTCAATTGTGTCTAAAAATTGATTAGTAGTAAGATACTTGGTTGAAGGACCTATTAAAATAGCCAAGTCCTTTGTCATCGAGCCTTCTTCAACGCAATCAACACACACTCTTTCAAGGGTTTCTGCAAATTGTATCAATTCTTCGTTTCCATCTAGTTTACCTCTATGACTCAAACCTCTTGTCCAGGCAAAAATAGAAGCAATAGGATTTGTAGATGTTTCTTTTCCTTGTTGATGCATTCTAAAATGTCTGGTTACTGTACCATGGGCAGCCTCTGCTTCCATTGTTCTTCCATCTGGAGCAAGAAGTACACTTGTCATTAAACCTAAGGATCCATACCCTTGAGCAACAGTATCTGATTGAACATCCCCATCATAATTTTTACAAGCCCAAATATATTTACCATGCCATTTCATTGCACAGGCGACCATATCATCAATTAATCTATGTTCATAAATAATTTTATTTTTTTCAAACTTGTCTCTAAATTCTTTTTCAAAAATTTCTTGGAAGATATCTTTAAATCTTCCATCATATTTTTTTAAAATCGTATTCTTTGTAGATAGATACACGGGCCATTTTTTTATTAAACCATAATTAAAGCAAGATCTTGCAAAATCTTCTATTGATTTATCTAAGTTATACATAGATAAAGCAATTCCTGGACCAGGAAAATTAAATACTTCATACTTTCTTTCATCTTTTCCGTCTTCAGCAGTCCATTTGATTTCTAATTTACCTTTTCCTGGAACTTTGAAATCTGTTGCTCTGTATTGATCACCAAAAGCATGTCTTCCAATAATTAACGGATCAGTCCAAGATGGCACAAGTTTTGGTATATTTTTACAAATGATAGGTTCTCTAAAAACTGTTCCTCCAATAATGTTTCTTATTGTTCCATTTGGTGATCTCCACATTTTTTTTAGATTAAATTCTTTCACTCTAGCTTCATCTGGTGTGATGGTTGCGCATTTGATGCCAACACCATTTTTTTTGATTGCATTAGCACATTCTATCGTGATTTTATCTTCACTTTTATCCCTACTTTCCATTCCTAAATCGTAGTATTCAATTTTTAGATCGAGGTAAGTTAAGATTAGCTTATTTTTAATAAAGTCCCATATGACTCTAGTCATTTCATCACCATCAAGCTCTACAATGGGATTTTTAACCTTTATTTTACTCATTTATTTGATGTATCTTAATAGTTGAATTTATCTTTTTTGTATACATATTAATTTAAAATTATCAATTGTAGGATTGTCATGAATAAAATTTTTCCAAAATTACACAATGAAGGATACAAATTTATTATTATTTTTGCAATCGCAACTATAATTCTTTATTTCATAAATGATTTTCTTGGCTTTATCGGTTTCCTACTAACAATTTGGTGTTACTATTTTTTTCGCGATCCTGAAAGAACATCGATTGGAGATGATAATTATCTAACTAGTCCAGCTGATGGTGTTGTTCTGCAAGTAAAAGATACTAATGGCCCAAAAGAACTTGGTTTAGAAAATAAACAAATGAAAAAAATAAGTATTTTTATGGATGTATTTGATTGCCATGTTAATAGATCACCATGTTCTGGAGCAATATCTGAGATACTTTACAAACCAGGAAAATTTTTTAATGCATCATTAGATAAAGCAAGTGAGGATAATGAGAGAAACTATTACAGAATAAGAAACTCTGAAGGAAAAGATATAATTGTTGTACAAATAGCAGGACTTGTTGCAAGAAGAATTGTGACCGAGGTCTCCAAAGATGAGCTAGTAGATCAAGGTTCAAGAATTGGAATGATCAGATTTGGAAGTAGGGCAGATATGTATTTTGAAGACTATACACCTTTGGTAAAAGTTGACCAAAAAACAATAGCGGGTGAAACTCTAATTGCAAAAAAATAATTTTATGCAGTCTCAGAATAAAGATATTAAATTGGTTTCAAATAAAAAGACTAGAGTTATTCTACCAAATATTTTGACACTTTTTGGAGTTTGTATTGGATTAACATCAATCAAATTTGCATTCGACGGAAAATTTGAATTATCAATTATTGCAGTAATAATTGCTGCCATTATTGATGGACTGGATGGTAGAATTGCAAGATTAATAAAAGGAACTTCTAAAGTTGGCAAAGAACTTGACTCGCTTACCGATGTAATTAGTTTTGGTGTTGCTCCAGCTTTTATAATGTATTTTTGGGCATTATCTGAAACAGGCAGAATTGGTTGGTTAATTTCTTTAATCTATGTTGTTTGTGTTGCGTTAAGACTTGCAAGATTTAATGTATCATCAAATGAAGAGAGTTCATGGAAGGATAATTTTTTTGAAGGGATACCTTCACCAGCTGGTGGAGTTTTAGTTTTAATGCCTCTAATTTTAAGTATTAGCGAATTTGAATTTTTAAATTTAAATTATCAAATTATTGTACCTATTATGTTTATAATTGTTTCAATTTTACTAATAAGTAAAATACCTACTTATTCTTTTAAAAGAATAGCTGTTCCAAGAAGTGCTTCAATATTTTTGCTATTTGGTATCATTTTATATTTTGGTTTAATATTAGTTTATACATTTAATGCAATTATTGTTTCAGGATTAATATATTTACTAATGGTGCCAATAAGTTCGATGCATTATTTCATGATTAAAAAAAATCATAAAAATGTCATGGATGACACAGATCATCATGAAGATGTGCTGTAAATGATGGAAAATACAATAATTTCCTTAGCAGACTCAAATTATTTCAATCTATTAAACGAATTGGTTGATTCTATAAATAGATTTAACCAAAGTAAAAATCTTGATATTTGTATAATGGATGCAGGACTAACAGAAGATCAAATAAAAATATTAGAAAAAAAAGTATATCAAATAAAAAAAGCAGAGTGGGATATTGAAGTTCCTAATTCCAAGGTTAAAGGTAGAGAGTGGTTAAAAAGTCAAGTATCCAGAGCATTTTTGCCAAACTATTTTCCCGGATATAAAAAATACTTATGGATAGATGCAGATGCTTGGGTCAATTCTTGGTATGCAATTGATCTTTATTTTAAAGGATGTGAAAATAAAAAGTTAGCAATAGCAACTTCAGCTGATAGATCATATGGAAGAGTTTTAAGAGCAGAGTGGGTATTTGGAAGTTTTGCAAGAATAAAATCACAAAATTATAAACATGCTAAATCTTCAGGATTTTCAGAAAAAGTTGCAAGAGAAGTTGCACTTAAACCTCATTTAAATATTGGATTATTTTGTTTAGAAAATAATGCTCCACATTGGGAAGTTTGGCAAAAAAATTTGAGAAAAGCATTATCTTCAGGAAGAATTTGGGGATCCGAGCAAATAGCCATGAATATAACAATATACTCTGATAATTTAGAGGTAGAGATACTCCCAGCTTATTGTAATTGGACACTAATTCAAGCTATGAAATTTGATAAAAAAAACCAAACTTTTGTTGAACCATATTTACCAAATCACGAGATAGGCATTATTCACTTAGCTGGTAAACATAATGATAATATTAGAAACAATAAAAAGTTTTTATCTAAAATAAAAAGTTTGGATGGAGATATAATTGAAAAATCATTAAGGTTTGAGAATTAATTGAAAAAAAATAAATTTTCTAAAAATTGGATCATCAAACAAAAAAGAGATATCTACGTAAAAAAATCAAAATTAGAAGGATATAGATCAAGAGCAGTATACAAATTACAGGAAATTAACAATAAATTTAAATTAATCAAAAATAATTCTTTAGTCGTAGATTTAGGTGCCGCACCTGGAAGTTGGTCCCAATATATATCTAGAAATTTCAATATTACTAAAATAATTTCGATTGACTTGAAAGAAATTGAACCAATAAAGAATTTAATACATATAAAAGGAGATTTCACAGAAGAACATCAAAAAATAAAAATACAAAAAAATCTTGGGAAAAAAGCAGATCTCATAATTTCTGATATGGCAGTAAATACAACTGGAAATAAAAGTATAGACTCATTAGTTACAGGTGAACTATGTATAGAAGCAATGAATTTTGCGTGTGAATTCCTTGATAAAAAAGGAAGTTTCATCTCTAAAATCTTTATGGGGTCAACATTTAACGAGATTGTCGCACTCGGAAAGAAGTCATTTAAACAAGTAAGCATTTTTAAGCCACCATCAAGCAGAAAAGACTCAAAAGAAAATTTTATAATTTGTAGAAATCTAAGATAGTAACTCTTTTATTTTTACAAGAATCAATTATATAAGGACATGGATATTATTAAAGAAGCTTTAACATTTGATGATGTCACATTAGCTCCAAATTACTCAGAAATACTCCCTAGCCATGTTAATACCTCTATAAATTTAACCTCTAAACTTAAAATAAATATTCCTCTTTTATCATCCGCAATGGACACTGTTACTGAGTCACCGATGGGTATTGCTATGGCAAGAGCTGGAGGAATAGGAGTTATTCATAGAAATTTAAGTATATACGAACAAATTAAAGAAATTAGAAAAGTAAAATCAAAAAAACTTCTAGTAGGAGCAGCGGTCGGTGCAAGTGAAAAAGAATTAATTAGAGCAAAAAATCTATTAAAGGAAAACCTAGATATTATTGTGATTGATACGGCTCATGGACACACAAAAAAAGTAGCAGATATAATAAAAAAAATCAAAAAATTACGTCCAAAAAATACAGCAATATGTGCTGGAAATATCGCAACAACTGAGGCAGCAAAATTTTTAGTAAAATTAGGAGTAGATATTATTAAAGTTGGTATTGGCCCAGGGTCAATTTGTACTACAAGACTTGTTGCTGGGATAGGAGTTCCACAGTTAAGCGCTATCTTAAATGTAAAAAAAGGAATAGGTAAGAGTAAAACGACACTAATTGCTGATGGGGGTATAAAATTTTCTGGTGATATTGCAAAAGCTTTAGCTGCTGGAGCTGATGCTGTTATGATAGGATCTTTATTTGCAGGAACAGATCAAGCCCCAGGAAAAAAAATTAAAAAAAAAGGCAAATTATATAAATATTTTAGAGGCATGGGATCAATTGGAGCGATGAATAAAGGTTCTGCAGATAGATATTTTCAATCTAAACAAAAAGATACCTCAAAATATGTAGCTGAAGGAGTAGAGGGGTATATTAAATATAGAGGTAGTGTTGATAAAATTATTTACAACCTAATAGGAGGTTTAAAGTCATCCATGGGATATTTGGGTGCAAAAAAAGTTACCGAACTAAGAAAAAATCCAAAATTTGTAAAAATTACCAAGGCAGGTTTTTATGAAAGTATGGTACATAATATAGATCTAGTTAAAAAATAATATGAAATACTTTGTTTTAATAATATGTTTTTTTTTATTTAATACTATTGCAAAAACCAATGAAAATAATTTTTTTAATGAAGCAAAAGATTTATTTGATAAAAAAAAATATGAAGAGTCAAAGTTTTTATTCCAAAGAAATATAGTTTATAATCCAAAAGACTCAGCATCGTACTTATACTTAGCAAAAATATTTAAAATTGAGGAAGATCAAAGACAAGAGGAAAAAAATATAAATACAACTCTTCTTTTAGATCCGAAGAACGAGGAAGCAATGTATCTTCTAATAGACATAGAATTAGAAAGATCGAACTTCTCAAAAGCAGATGAGTTAAGTAAAGATTTTAAGAAAATATGCGTAGAGATGTGTAAAAAAATTGATTTAATCGAAAATCGTTTAAAAGATTTCGAAAAAAAAGATGAGTCTTGAAGACAATCTTAGTAAGATATTAATTGTAGATTTTGGATCTCAGTTTACACAATTAATTGCTAGAAAAATTAGAGAATTTGGAATTTATTGTGAAATAACAAGCCATAAAAAAATCAAAAATCATATAAATTTTCATAAAAATATTAAAGGCATTGTTTTGTCTGGAGGTCCATTAAATGTTTATGAAAATAATAAAGTAAAATTTAATAGCAAGATTCTTAAATTAGGTATCCCAATTTTAGGTATTTGCTTTGGACATCAAATTATCTCTAAAGAATTAGGTGGAAGAGTAAAAAATTCAAAATATAGAGAGTTTGGTTTAGCTGAAGTTGAAGAGGTTAAAAAAAGCATACTTACAAAAAATTTCTTTTTAAAAGGTAAAAACAATGTATGGATGAGTCATGCAGATCAAGTAACTAAGTTACCAAAAAATTTTCATGTAATAGCAAAGAGTAAAAACTCAAAATTATGTATAATTGAAAATTTAGAAAAAAAATTTTTTGGTATTCAATTTCACCCAGAGGTTAGTCATACCAATAAAGGAAAACAAATACTGAAAAATTTTGTATTTTCTATTTGCAGAATCAAAAGAAACTGGTCTTCAGTTGACCAAAAGGAAAAACTGATAAACGAAGTTAGAAATCTAATTGGAGACTCTAAAGTAATATGTGCATTATCAGGAGGCGTAGATAGCAGTGTTGTTGCAAAACTGCTATCAAATGCTATTGGAAAAAAATTGACTTGTATATTTGTTAATACAGGCCTTTTAAGAAAAAATGAAGAAATCCAGGTAGTTAATACATTTAAAAAAAGATTTAAAATTAATTTAATATATGTAAATGCTGAAAATATATTTTTAAAAAAATTAAAAAATGTAACAGATCCTGAAAAAAAAAGGAAAATAATTGGAAATCTTTTTATTAAAATTTTTGAAAAGTATGCCAAAAAAATTAAAAATGTAAAATTTTTAGCGCAAGGTACTCTATATCCAGATTTAATAGAGAGCAAATCTGTTACAGGAAGTCAAACATCAAAAATTAAATCTCACCACAATGTAGGAGGTCTACCAAAAAAAATGAATCTTAAACTTGTTGAACCTCTTAAATATCTATTTAAAGACGAAGTAAGAAAATTAGGATTAGAACTTGGACTAAACAAAGAAATAATTTCAAGGCACCCTTTTCCTGGGCCTGGACTTGCCATTAGGATGCCTGGCAAAATAACCAAAGAAAAAATAAAAATTTTAAAGGAAGCTGATAATTATTTTATTCAGTCTTTAAAAAATAATAATTTATATGATAAAATATGGCAGGCATATGCAGCTTTGTTACCTGTAAAAACAGTTGGTGTAATGGGTGACAATAGAACTTATGAATACTTATGCCTTCTTAGAGCAATAACATCTGAAGATGGAATGACAGCTGATTTCTATCAATTCAATAAGTCTTATATTCAATCAATTTCTAATAAAATTGTGAACAATATAAAAGGTATTAACAGGGTTGTTTACGATATTACTTCTAAGCCACCAAGCACTATTGAATTGGAATAATAAGCGTATATAAAGAATCCTATGAAATATTTACATACTATGATTAGAGTTTCTAATATCGAGGACTCTTTAAGATTTTTTTGTGAAGGTTTGGGATTAAAAGAGACAAGAAGGAAGGAAAGTGAAAAAGGTAGGTATACCTTAGTATTTCTAGCTGCTCCTAATGATAATGGAGCGGAAATAGAATTAACTTATAATTGGGATGGCGATAGTCTAGGTGAAGGTTCAAGAAATTTTGGACATTTAGCATATAGAGTTGAGAATATATATGAGACATGTCAAAGATTAAAAGACATGGGATATACTATTAATAGACCCCCTAGAGACGGTCACATGGCCTTTGTAAGATCTCCAGATAAAATTTCAGTTGAAATACTTCAAGATGGTTATTTAGAGCCTCTGGAACCATGGAAATCCATGGAAAATACAGGTACTTGGTAGTACATAATTATGCTTACAAAAATGCGTAGGCTTACTTTAAAAAAAAAAAATAAATCAAAAATTGTTTGTTTAACTGCTTATTCAAAAAACATAGCTGAAGAAATTGACCAACATGCTGACTTAATACTTGTAGGAGACTCGCTAGGTTCAGTTTTATATAATTATGATACAACAAGAAAAGTTAATCTTAAAATGATGATTGAACATTCGAAGAGTGTAAGAAAAGGTGTCAAGAAAAGCTTAATGATAGTCGATATGCCTTTCGATACTTATAAAAACAAATCTCAAGCTCTCAAAAATTGTAAAAAAGTATTAAAAGAAACAAAGTGTGATGGTATCAAACTAGAAGGTGGTAGAGAGCTAAATAACATAATTAAGTATTTGATTAATAATAAAATTCCAGTCATGGGGCACATAGGAATAACCCCACAAACAACAAGAGGAAAATATAGATATAAAGGCAGAACAGCTTTTGAAAAAAAAAAATTACTCAAAGATTCTAAATCATTAGAGGAAGCGGGCGTATTTGCAATAGTTCTAGAATGTATTGAAAGAAAGTTGTCTCAAGAAATTACTAAAACTATCAAAATACCTACAATAGGAATTGGATCTTCAAAATATTGTGATGGTCAGATTTTAGTTACAGATGATATTTTAGGTTTGACAAACTCAAAAATGAAATTTGTTAAAAAATATATTAATTTAAAAAAAAATATAAGAAACACAGTAAAAAAATTTCAAACGGATGTTAAGAATGGTTCTTACCCATCAATAAAATACTCATATTAAAAGTATTTTTTAAATTGTTCATTAATTCTTAAGATTTCTAAATCTACAAGTCCACCAATAATAAGTTGTATCGCAAGTAAAACAATAAATGCGATTCCTACATAAACAACCCATAAATGCTTCTGGATATAATTAGCTAAATAAGTAGCCATTGCTCCAGTAAGAACTACAGATAAAATTAAACCAAAAATCATAAAACCAAAGTTACCTTTAGAAGCCCCAACAACACCTATAACATTGTCAAAACTAATTGTGATATCTGCAAAAAGAACTTTGTACATGCCCTTTGCAAATGATGGTTCTAAAGATTTTTTTGTGGGTGATTTTATTTGCTTTTGAGCTTGTAATAGATCTTTTCTTAAATCATTTACTATCCAAATTAAAAGTAAACCACCTAGAATTTTTATAAAATAAAATTTGAACAAATATGTTGCAAATACTGCAAATAAAACTTTAAAAATTAAAGCCCCAACAACTCCCCAAAATATGATTTTTTTTCTATTTTTTGGTACAAAATTAGCTGCAATTAGACCAATTATTATGGCGTTATCAGCTGCTAATATTATATCTATAAAGATAATTTGCAGTAAAATAAGGGCTTCTTCAATCAAGATAACTATATAATAGTAACAATTACTAATTTTTCAATAAATCTTGATAAAATTTTTATTGATTTAATAAATAATACATAATGAGATGTATTTTTTAAAAATTAAGGAGGATTAATGAAAATTTTAAAAACTTTGTTTTCTATTTTATTTTCTGTCTTGTTAATAGCAAATGCAAATGCTTCTGAAAAGTGGGATATGGCTCTAGCTTATGGTGCTAGTAACTTTCACTCAGCAAATGCTGCAGAATTTGCTAAAAACGTTTCAGAGAAAAGTGGAGGAAAACTAACAATAGTTACACATCCTGGTGGATCATTATTTAAAGGCGGAGAAATCTTTAGAGCAGTAAGAACTGGTCAAGCACAGATGGGTGAAAGATTTATGTCGGCATTAGGAAAAGTTGACCCTATTCTTGAAATTGACTCACAACCTTTTTTAGCAACATCATATGACGATGCTATGAAATTATATCAAGCATCAAAGCCAGCAATCATTGAAAGTTTAAATCAAAAGGGATTAGTATTTTTATATGCTGTTCCATGGCCTGCACAAGGACTATATAGTAAAAATGAAATCAATAGTGTCTCAGATTTAGAAGGTTTAAAATTTAGAGCTTACAACTCTGCAACAATAAGAATTGCAGAACTTACAGGTATGGCTCCAACAAAAATTGAGGCAGCTGAAATTAGTCAAGCATTTTCAACTGGTGCAGTTGAGAGTATGATTACATCTCCAACAACTGGTAAAAATAGTAAAATATGGGAGAACGGTGTTAAATATTTCTATGATATTGCTGCTTGGTTCCCAAAAAACATGGTTGTTGCACATAGAGGATCTTGGAATAAGTTAGATGCAGATACTCAACTTTTAATTAAAAGAGAAGCTGCTGCTGCAGAAGAAAAAGGTTGGATGCTCTCTAGAGTTGGAAATATTGAAGATAAAAAAGCTCTAGCTGCTGCAGGAATGGTAGTAGGCAAAGTAAATGCTGATTTAGAAAAACATTTCCAAAAAGTAGGAAAAAAAATGGCAAAAGAATGGAAGAAAAAGGCTGGCAAAACAGGAGCTAGCGTACTTGCCGCATACAAATAAAATAATTATAATGAAAAAGGCCGTTTAAAAAAAAACGGCCTTTTTTATGCTACAAAAAATAAACAAATCATTAAATAGTCTTTATAATTATTCAGGATATATAGCTGCAATTTTCTTAATTCTAATAGCAGTTTTTATATTAACTGGAATTGCATCTAGAATTTTTGGTTTTTATATAAGGGGGTTAGCTGAATATTCAGGATACTGTATGGCTGCCTCATCTTTTTTTGCTCTTTCATATACATTCGTAAATGGCGGCCATATAAGAATCACATTATTTTTAGAAAAATCCACAGGTTTTAAAAAAAAATTTTTAGAAGTTTGGAGCTTAGTCGTCACAACAATATTCGCAGGTTATATGTCATATTATTTTATCAAAATGTTAAAAATCTCATACGAGTTTGAGGAAAGAAGTGAAGGTGCTGATGAAATTTTAATATGGATACCTCAGTGTAGTGTCGCTATCGGAGCAACTCTTTTTTTTATATGTGCCTTTCATCTACTAATCCTAAAAATTTATAATAATGATTGAGATTTTATTAGCTATTTTTTTTATTACAGTTTTACTACTTTTTTTAAGCTCTGGAATATGGGTAGCAATAAGCATGATTGGCGTTTCTTCTATTGGAATGATTTTATTTACTTCTCGACCAGTTGGAGATGCGATGGCCACAACAATTTGGGGCGCATCATCATCGTGGACACTGACTGCATTGCCTCTTTTTGTATGGATGGGAGAAATTTTATTTAGGACTAAATTATCAGAAAATTTATTTGAGGGGTTGGCCCCTTGGTTGCAGAAACTTCCTGGAGGTTTAATTCATGTCAATGTTGTTGGATGTGCATTGTTCGCAGCAATATCCGGATCTTCAGCTGCAACAGTTGCAACTGTTGGAAAAATGTCAATTCCAGAGCTAAGAAAAAGAAAATATCCAGAAAAAATTTTACTTGGAAGTCTTGCAGGCTCTGGCACTCTAGGATTGTTAATCCCTCCTTCAATTATTTTAATTATCTATGGAGTAACTGTTCAGGAATCTATTGCTAAACTATTTATAGCAGGAATTATTCCTGGAATAATGATTGCTCTAATATTTATGGGTTATGTAATCATTTGGTCATTGCTAAATAAAAATAAAATGCCTTTAACTGAGGAAAATTATTCATTTTTAAATAAATTAAGTAAATCAAAACAGTTAATACCTGTAATTTTATTAATCCTTGGAGTAATCGGCTCTATTTATACAGGAATTGCAACAGCAACTGAGGCTGCATCTTTAGGTGTTGTAGGAGCTTTAATACTTTCTTATTTTCAAAAAAGTCTCAACTTGAAAACTTTTAAGGAGTCTTTGCTTGGCGCAACAAAAACTTCATGCATGATCGCGTTTATCTTAGCAGGAGCAACATTTTTATCACTGGCTATGGGATTTACAGGTCTTCCTAGAAATCTAGCTATTTGGATACAAAACATGGAATTATCACCATACGTTTTAATTTTTGTATTAATGATTTTTTATATAATTTTAGGAATGTTTCTCGATGGAATATCAGCAGTTGTACTTACAATGGCAATTATCGAACCTATGATAAGGCAGGCTGGTTTTGATATGATTTGGTTTGGTATATTTTTAGTTATAGTTGTTGAAATGGCACAAATTACTCCACCAGTTGGTTTTAATTTATTTGTTTTACAAGGTATGGCTAATAAAGATATGGGTTACATCGCAAAAAGCGCTTTCCCTTTATTCTTGTTGATGATATTTGCTGTAATCTTAATTGTTTTGTTTCCTCAAATAGCTTTATGGATGCCTGAGCAAATGATTCAAAATATAAACTAATATTTTGATTTTTTTGATCCGTCTATAATTTCTTTTAATTCCTGATACTCTTCGCAATTACAACTTTTTAAAACTTCTAGTCTTTCTTTTGCCAAATCTATTCTGTTTGTAACGACATATAATTCACCTAAGTATTCATTTATTCCAACATGATTTGGTTCAACTTGTAAACCTAGTAAGTAATATTTCTCTCCAGCCTCAAAATCTCCAAGTTTTCTAGTTGTAAAACCTAAGTAATTCAAAGTATCGGCTTGTAATGGTTTTTTTTTATCTAATTCTAATAAAATCTTTTGGGCTTTTTTGTATCTTTTTAAAGCTTTATCTTTTTTATCTTTCGACTCATATTTTTTTGCAGCCTCAATCAATTTTACTGCATTTTTATAACTTGGTTTTTTATCTGATGAACTTGTTCCAGCCGCAAAAGATTGAGCAGAAAAAGTTAAAAGTAAAAATAAGGTTAAATATATTTTTATAATCTTCATAGAAATTTACTCATTTTATTTAGAGGTTTTAAATTTAAATTATTTTCTAATAAATTTTGTTTTACAAACATTGCAGTTTCCAATGAGCTTATATTATCACCATGTATGCAGACAGAGTCAATTTCACAAGGTATTTGTTTACCACTGTGACAATTAAGGGTTTGGTTTTTAACCATATTCAATACATGATTTTTAGCTTGAGTGGGATCTGTTATTAAAGCATGGTCTTTTGTTCTAGAAACTAGCGTTCCATCATCTTCATAATTTCTGTCGGCAAATATTTCACAGGCAATTTTCATATTAAGTTTTTTTGCTGCTATTTCCATTTTAGAACCAGTAGGCACTAAATAAATAATATCTTTATCAATTTGGTATATTGATTTAGCTAAAGTTGTTGCTAATTCTAAATCCTCACATGCCATATTATTCAACGCACCATGCGGTTTAATATGTGAAACCTTTTCTCCTTGTAGATTAGCTATATTCTGCAATATCTCATATTGATCAATAATAAGTTTATTTATGTCACTAGCTGAAAGGTTCATTCTTTTACGCCCAAAATTTTCAGGATCATTAAATGATGGGTGTGCTCCAATGCTAACATTATTTTCTTTAGAAATTTTCACCACTTCTTGCATTGTCTGCTCATCACCTGCGTGATATCCGCATGCCACATTAGCAGAATTTACAATTTTTAGTAACTCAGGATCATTTTCATTTGAATGATGCTTTGATTTTTCACCTAAATCGCAATTTAAATTAATTTCCATAATTAATGGCTTAAAGTATAACATGGCATGATAAAAAATATATCAAATCTTGGTGACGCAGCTTTATACTGTGACTTTGGAAATGATGTAAACAGGGAAATAAATTTAAATGTAATTCAATTTTTTAAAAATATAAAGAAAAGCAATATTCCTGGTATTACAAATATTACACCAAGTTATAATAAATTGATAATTAGTTTTGACCTAAGCATTACTAGCTTTGATAAAATTAAAACAGAAGTTGAACAATTAAATTTCAAAAATGAAATAGTGAATTTAGGTAATCTTATTAAAATACCTGTCTGCTGTGATAACGATTTTGCTCTTGATATAAAAAGATTAGAAAAATTGTTAAATCTTGAAAAAGAGGAAATTTATAAAAAATTTTTTTCTAAAAAATATTATTGTTATATGACAGGATTTATTGCCGGTATGCCATTTTTGGGAGATTTGGATGATTCATTATATGCTAGACGTCTAGATACACCAAGGGTTAAAGTACCAAAAAACTCTATAGGATTAACAGAACAATTTTGTAATATTTATACATTTGAAAGTCCTGGTGGATGGAACATAATTGGAAAAACCCCTTTAGATATATTCGACAATAAAAATAACACTTCACCAAACTTAATTAATCCAGGTGATACGATATCATTTTTTCAAATATCAAAATCAGAATTCGAGAAAAAATATGACTGAAAATTATTTTGAGGTTTTGAGACCTGGCATAAATTCAACTTTCCAAGATAATGGTAGAAAAAATTTCTATCATATAGGAATACCTTTTAGTGGTGCGATGGATAATAGAAATTTTGTTATTGCTAACGCTATTTCAAATAATAAAAAAAATAGTCCTGTTATAGAATTTGCACTACAAGGGCCAAAATTGAGATACAAAGGTGATAAAGTTTATTTTAATGTCACTGGTGATGTAAACTTTCAAATATTAAGAAAAAATAAAATAGAAGAAGGAGTTTGTTATCAAAATCTTGTTTTAGAAAATAATGATTGTTTAGATCTTATATCCACTAATAGATCTGTTTATGGTTATTTATCTATAAATGCATCATTTAAAATAGATTTTTATCTTGATAGTTGCTCAGTAAATACAAAAGCAGAAATTGGTGCTAACAATGGGAAAATATTACAAAAAAATCAAATAATTAAAATAGAAAATATTACAAAAAAATATTCTTCAAATAAATTAGATTACATAGTTTCAAAAATTGAAAATATTAGAGTAATAAAAGGACCACACTTTGATTATTTTTCCGAAACCGCAAAAGAATTATTTTTTAAAGAAAAATTTAGAATAACAAAATTGACTGATAGAATGGGAATTAGATTAGACGGTCCAAAAATTGAAAATATAAAATATACAAACATCAAATCTGAGGGATTAGTTAAAGGAACGATTCAAATAACAGCTGATGGTGACCCAATTGTTATGCTTTCGGATCATGGAACTATTGGTGGTTATCCTAAAATTGGAGTTGTTATAAGTGCTGATTACGATAAGCTAGTCCAAATACCACCCGGAAGTAAAATAAAATTTAAAGAAATCAATTTAAAAGACGCTGAAACTATTTACAAACTTTATGAAATGGAAACCCGAAATTTAATATCTAAAATTAAATGAATTTAATTTCAAAATTACCAGGACCATTATTAATTTTTCTTGGTGCATTTTGTCTTAGTTTTGGAGGTTTAATTGTAAAATCGTTTGAAGGATCAACTTTATGGCAAATACTATTCTGGAGACAAGTTTTTTTTATAATAACTGTAACTATATTTTTATTTTTTAATTATAAAAAGAATGTATTTAGCAAAATTTATTTATCAGGAATTCCAGGATTAATTGGAGGTATTATTCTTGGTATTGGTTTTAGTAGTTATGTTTTTGCCATGTATAATACTACAGTTGCCAATACTAATTTTATTATCCAGACGCAGACAATTTTTTTAGCAATTTTTGGTTATTTTTTTTTAAAAGAGAAAATTTCAAAAATTACACTAGCGTCAATTATTTTAGCAATATCAGGTTTAATACTTATGCTTGGAAATACCCTTTCAAGTGGTCAAATGTCAGGAAACATTGTTGCTTTTGTAATGCCTATTACATTTGCAATTTTAATTTTAATTGTAAGAAAGTATCCGACTGTGGATATGGTACCTCTTCAACTAGTAGCAGGTATAGTTGCTATGATTATTGGTTTCTTAGCGTCAACTAAAATTTCTGTATCTATGTACGATATATTTTTAGCATTTTTATCAGGTACATTTCAAATAGGGCTTGGTTTTATATTTATAACAATTGGAGCTAAAAAAACATTATCTGCAATGGTTGGTATAATTATGCTAACAGAGGCAATTTTAGGTCCTATGTGGGCATGGCTTTTTGTAAATGAAAATCCATCATTTCACGTATTAATTGGTGGCGGGATAATAATATTTGCAGTTTTTCTACAATTTGTCTCATCATTTAAAGGTGAAAATAAATATAATCCTCAATAATGAAATTAGCAATTATAGGGTCTGGTATTTCAGGTCTAAGTGCAGCATATTATCTTTCGAAAAATCATAAAGTTGATCTTTTTGAAAAAGAAGATCACTTTGGTGGACATTCCCATACAATAGATATCAAAATTCGAGATAATATAATACCTGTAGATATAGGCTTCATTGTATTCAATAAAAAAACATATCCAAATTTAATAAATTTTTTTGAAGAAAATAACATAGCTATAGAAAAAAGTAATATGTCATTTTCAGTTTCTGTTAGAGACTCAGAAATTGAATATTGTGGAAAAGGAATATCAGGAATTTTTAGCAATAAATTAAATCTATTAAATATAAAATTTTTAAAAATGTTTTTTACAATAATTGATTTTTACAAAAAGAGTGAAAACAAAAATTTAATTACCGAGAATATTACTTTAGGAAAATATTTAGAAAAATTAAATGTTTCAGACTATTTCATAAAATTTCATATTATTCCAATGGTTTCAGCAATATGGTCAATGCCTCCTTATGAAGCAAAGCAAATGCCTTTAAGTTTTTTTTTAAAATTTTTCCAAAACCATGGTCTTTTTAAATTAAAAAATAGACCTCAATGGTTTACAGTTTCAAACAGAAGCAGAACATATGTAGATAAAATACTGAGCAATATAAGTGGCGAATACTATAAAAATTATAACATAAATAAAATTAAAAGAATTCAATCTGGAGTCCAGGTTTATTATGGTGATAAAAATGAGTATTTTACTTATGACAAAGTTGTACTAGCTACACATGCTGATCAAGCTCTTTCAATGATTGAAGCTCCAGATGAAAATGAAAAAAAGATTTTGAGTAATTTTAAATATAAAACAAATGAGGCGGTTATTCATGAAGATATTAATTACATGCCAAAAAATAATAAAGCTTGGTGTTCTTGGAATTCATCAATAAAGGCTGAAAACAGCGAGCAAAATTCCATTACTTATTGGTTAAATTTATTGCAGAATCTGAATATTTCTAAAAATATATTTTTAACATTGAATCCTTATTTGAAAATACCTGAAGAAAAAATAATTAGAAGGGTACAATTTACACATCCTTATTTTGATCAAAAAGCAATTAATAGTCAAAAGGATCTACATTTAATTCAAAATAAAAATAATATTTTATTTTGTGGAAGTTATTTTGGTTATGGTTTTCATGAAGATGGTATAAAATCATCATTAGATATGATGAATTATATTAATGTTTAAAAACTCAAAAATTTATACTGGGAAAGTAATTCATAGAAGATTTAAACCTAAAAATCACTATTTTAAATATAGTGTTTTTTCATTGTTGATTGACCTTGATGATTTAGAGGAAATTAATAAGAATATTACTATATTTTCTTATAATAAATTTAATATTATAAGTTTTTTTGACAAAGATCACGGTAATCGAGATGGAACATCTTTAAAAAATTGGGTTAAACATAATTTAAAAAATATTGGCATTGATGAAACAGAAGTAAAAGTTAAAATATTGTGTTATCCAAGAATTTTTGGGTATGTATTTAATCCTTTAAGTGTTTTTTTTATATATAATAAAGATAACAAAATAATTTCAATTTTCTATGAAGTTAAAAATACTTTTGGTGAACAGCATACTTATATTTTTAAAACTCATGATACAGAGACTATAAAAAATAGTTGTACAAAAAAATTTCATGTATCGCCTTTTATAGAAATGGAGTGTATTTATAAATTTAGAGTAAACAAACCTTCTGATAAAATATCAGTTATAATAGACCAATCTGATAAAGAGGGAAAATTATTATTTGCATCACAAGACGGTATTGCAAAAGATTTAAGTAATAAAAATTTGTTCTTTTCTTATATTTTTCACCCATTAATGACATTCAAAGTTATTGTCGCAATCCATTATGAAGCATTTAAATTATGGTTAAAAGGAATAAAGTTTATAAAGAAAAAGTTAAGAATTAAAAATAATATTTCAGAAGAAATAAATGAATTTGAATAAATTGTCAGACAAGATTGTTTTTAGCTCACTCAAATATATAAAACATGGTTCGTTAAAGATAATCAATCATGATGGAAAAGAATATAATTTTGGAAATAGTAATGAAAGATTACATGCTCATTTAAAAATCAATAAACCAGGAATTACTCTAAAAATAATCAAAAATGGTAGCATCGGTTTAGCAGAAGCGTATATGGATAACAGTTTTGAAACAAAAAATTTAACCAACTTAATAGAATTAGCTGCCAAAAATATAAAAATAATACATAAATTTTCTGGATCCTTTGATATTGCAATATTTAACAAAATCAAAAATTTGTTTATTAAAAATAATAAATCTAGAAGTAAAGAAAATATAAGAAAACATTACGATTTAGGAAATGAGTTCTTCTCCTTATGGCTTGATAAAACATTAACATATTCGAGTGCAATCTTTGAAGAAGGAAATGACTTAGAAAAAGCACAAATCAACAAATATAAGAAACTTTCAAATTTAGTAAAGCCTAAGCCTGGTGACAAAATGCTAGAGATAGGATGTGGTTGGGGAGGCTTTGCGGAATACATTGGAAAAAATTATGATGTAAAATTAGATTGTATTACTATTTCTAAAAAACAATATGAATTTTCCAAGGAAAGAATTCATAAAGTTGGTTTAAATGAGAAGATAAACATACAAATGTTAGACTTTAGAGATATTAAAAATAAATATAATTCAATTGCATCAATAGAAATGATCGAGGCTGTCGGTCATAACTATTTAAAAAATTATTTTAATACAATAAAGCATAATCTAGTAGATGGTGGAACAGCTGCCATACAAGCAATCACTATTGATGATAGCATTTACGAAAGGTATAAAAATAAGACTGATTTCATCCAAAAATATATTTTTCCTGGTGGTTTTTTGCCAAGCAAAAATGAGTTAGTTTCTTTATCAAATAAATCAGGACTTAAATTTGAGAAATGTAATTCTTACGGAGAACATTACTCAAATACCCTGAGAATTTGGAGAGATGAATTTTTCAACAAGTGGGATCAAATTTCATCCCAAGGTTTTGATAACAATTTCAAAAGAATGTGGAACTTTTACTTGTCTTATTGCGAGGCTGGATTTAAATCCAAAAATATCGATTTAATACAATTTGCTCTTCAAAAGTAACTTTATGAAATTAAAATATTTTTTATTGATAATAATCTCAGTATTTATTACAAACTGTTCATCTAATCAAGGTATGAAACCAGAAGATTTTAAAAACCAAAAACCAAGACTGATAATTGAAGAATATTTATCTGGAAATGTAAAAGCATGGGGTATTTTACAAAATAGGTCAGGTAAAGTTACTCGACAGTTTTCTGCAGATTTGAATGGAAAGTGGGATGGAAAACAATTAATACTTGACGAAAAATTTGTTTGGAACGATGGAGAAATTCAAAATAGGCAATGGACAATCAATAAAATTGATGAACATAACTATGAAGGCACTGCTGGAGATGTAGTTGGAACTGCAAAAGGTTTTTCTTATGGTCCTGCATTTAAGTTTGAATATGTACTGTTAGTTCCTGTAAAAGGAAGAGAAATGAAAATAACTTTTGATGATTGGATCTTTATGCAAGATGAAAGAGTAGCAATTAATAGAGCAAAAATGACAAAGTTTGGTATTAAAGTTGCAGAATTAACTGTGATGTTTGTAAAAGATTAAATTTATTTTTTTTGAAGCTTCGTCATTTTTCTTATCAAATATAAGTAGATCCCATTTGGCAAAATCTTAAAAAATTTTAATATTAAAAATAAACTTCTAGGAAAAGCTATTTCAAATGAATTTTTATTTATTAAACCATCATAAATCTGTTCAGCCGCATATTGTGTGGTTTTTAAAAATGGCATTTTAAATGTGTTTTTATCCGTAAGTCTTGTTTTGATAAATCCAGGGCTGACTAGACATACGCGAACATCATATCTTTGAAAATCAAGATATAAACTTTCTGCTAAATTAATAAGAGCTGCTTTTGCAGGCCCATAGGCAGTTGAATTTGGCAATCCTCTGTATCCTGCAGTAGAAGATACAATAGATATAACTCCTTGCCTTTTTTCTTTGTAATATTTTTCAACAGCTTTAATACAGTTTATGGTTCCAATATAATTCACATTTGTAACATCAATTATATTCTGAAGATCAAAATCCTTCTCTTTTTCAGGCTCATAAATTGCAGTAGAAAAAAAACAAATATCAACCTTGTTGTATTTCTCAACAATAGTTTTAAAAACTGAATGACATGCTTCATAATCAACAATATCTAATTTCAAATAATCAATATTTTCATTTTTATCTGAAATATCTTTTAAGACTTCCTCACGTCTTGATGATATAATTACCTGCCATCCTTTATTTGCAAACTTTAATGCAACTGCTTTTCCTATTCCACTGCTACCGCCAGTTATCCAAATTACTTTTTTCATCTATTTTCTTTGTTTTATCTCATAAATTTTTATCGACATGCGACAAGAATTGAATAGTATTAATTATATTGAGAACTATATCAACCATATGTTCAAAATTATAATCATATATGAGTTAATTTTCGTCGCGTTTTGGAATATTCTTTATTATTCTAACTCTGGAGTAGAGAACTGGTTCCAAGAAAAAATTTTGACAGCCATCTTTGTGTTTCTATCTACCATGGCTTTAGGACTAACTTTAATTTATGTGATTTATTATAGTTTAAAAATTACGGGGCTATCAAAAATTTTAAAATCACTTAAAGATCCTAGAAAAAGCAATACACAATAATTAATTACTAGAGGCGCATCTCTTAGAGCAATACTTAACTTTTTCCCAATTAAGTTTCCATTTTTTTCTCCAAGAAAAAGGCTTGTTACAAACTTTGCATACCTTAGTTGGTAGGTTTTGTTTTTTCATTTAATTGTTTTCTGTTTTTTAAAAATAAGAAAAATGCAGCAATTTCATATATATAATGAAAAATAATAAATAAGGGTTTTATTGAAAAAATTTTAGATAGGATTTTATATTTTGGTATTTTTGACCAAATTATAATAAATGCTTTAGCACCTCCAATAACTTCACCATCATTTAATACATGCAACCTTCTGAGCAACTCTTTTTGTGACTTAGATGTTATTTTTATAGCCTCATCATTATTTGTAATATCTATCCACTCCAAATCACTATTTGCAATTTTTTTATAATGATTTATTTCCATTCTACAAATATTGCAAGAATCGTTAAAATAAACTTTAATTCCCATAAGTATTATCTTTAATGAATTTGTTTGCTTCTGATAATATTAATTTTTTTCTATTTTCTTTCATTTTATCAAAAATTCTTACCATCATAGACAACCTTGGATTTTTCAAAAAAAATTTTCTATTTCTATCTATGAAACGCCAATAAAGACCATCCATAACATTACACCAGTTGCCTCTTTTAAAATCCATCATTTTCATAAAATAACTTGATCCACAGATATAAGGCTTAGTTGCGAAAATTCCACCATCACTAAACAAACCCATTCCATAAACATTTGGAACCATAACCCAATCAGATGAGTCCACAAACATTTCCATGAACCATTTATAAACTGATTTTGGTTCAACTTCGCATAAATTCATAATATTTGACAATATCATTAATCTTTCAATGTGGTGCGACCAACCAAATTTGTTAGCATTTTTAATTGCATGATCTAAAGGATCCAAACCAGTGCTGCCATCATAGAATGTATCTTTCATTTTTCTATTATGTTTAAAGAAATTTCCACTTTCCATTTCTTTACTATAATTTTGATATATTCCTCTCATAAACTCTCTCCAACCAATTATTTGTCTTATATAACCTTCTAAAGAATTTAGTCTGACACTCTTACTATGGTGATAAGTCATTATTTTTTGAATGATAATGTCTGGCGTTATTAAACCTAGATTTAAATACGGACTAAGAGCACTGTGAAATAAAATATTATTTTTTTGATCAACAGCATCTTCGTAATCACCAAATAGGTTTAACTTATCTTTAATAAAAAAATCTAATAATTTTGAAATATCTTTATATTCAGTTGCAAACCAAAATTTTTTGGTATCACCTGGATGTTTACTAAATAATTTTTCAATAATTGGTTTTAAACTTTTTGTATGTTTAGTTTCTTTAATTTCTGGAAATTTTGGTATTAAGATATTTTTTGGCAGTTTTTTTCTATTATCCTCATCAAAACTCCATTTTCCTCCCTCTGGTGTACCATCTTTGTTTAACAAAATGTTTAATCTCTCTCGCTTTTCTTTATAAAACTTTGCCATAAAGGGTTTTTTTGTTTTTGATAAATATTTTTTAAAATCTTCACGACTATCTAAAAACATTGGCGATCGAATTATATTCCACTGAATATTTTGTTTTTTTAAAAAATTATTTATTTTTGTTTCAAAAAATTTATCCTCTATTTCAAAACTAGTTACTTCTTTTATCTTATTCATCTTTAACAATTTTTCTAATTTCTTCGTATAGTCCTTTTTAAAATCAGTAGAATCAATTTTTGAGTAATTAAGCTTAAATTTATTTTCCTTCAATTTATCCGCATAAGATCTCATTGAAGATAAAAATAGTAGAATTTTTAATTTATGATGTCTTTCATATGTACATAATTGGTAGTCTTCTGACATAAAAAATAGGTGGTCTTTTTTGAAGCGGTCGAGGTTTTTTAATGGAAATAACTGATTTCCAAGTATAAAAAATAATTTCATTAATTATTATATGTCAGAAAAATATCTAATTGTCGGTGCGACAGGTTCTATCGGATCTAATTTAGCAGAACAAATGCACTCCTCTGGTAGAGAAATTCACTTAGTTGGCAGAGATGAAGCTCAACTAAAAAATTTATCAGAAAAATTAAATTCTCCACATACTGTTGCAGATGTCTTACATGATGGATTTGTCGATAAGATAAAATCTGATATTCCAGAAATTAAGGGTGTAGCTTATTGTGTTGGTTCAATAGATCTAAAGCCATTAAAATTGGCAACTGAAAATGATTTTAATAAATGTATGAAACTAAATTTTTATTCGGCAGTAGATTTAATTAAAGGATACCAAGATAATCTAAAACAAAATAATGGTTCAATTGTTTTATTTTCAACTGTAGCTGCTCAAAAAGGTTTCACAAATCACTCAATTATTGCATCGACCAAAGCAGCAATCGAAGGTTTAACAGTTTCTTTAGCTGCAGAATTTGCACCTAACATAAGAGTAAACAGTATTGCACTAAGTCTAACAAATTCTAAAATTGCTGAACCAATGTTGAAAAATGTAGCTCTAGCACAAGGAATAGCCAAAGCACATCCACTTAAGAGACTAGGAGAGGGCAAAGATGGTGCGGCACTGGCTAAATTTTTACTTACAGAAGAAAGTTCTTGGGTAACAGGACAAATAATTGCTGTTGACGGAGGAAGATCAAAACTTTCTTAAGGTGAAAATAAAATTTTTAATAATAATCTTAACTCTAATATTCACTTCAAAATCTTACTGTGAGAAAATAGTTTTAGAAAAACTAGTAGAATTAGACTCTCCGTGGGGATCTTCTTTTATTAATAATAATGAAATTATAGTAACAGAGAAAAGTGGAAAAATAAAAATAGTAGATATTTTAACTAATCAAATACAAGAAGTGGATCATCAACTTGACTTTGTGGTTCATGGCCAAGGAGGATTATTAGATATAATTCATAAAGATAATATTGTTTGGATTTCTTACACTGAAGACAGAGGTAATTATAAAACTAGTACATCGATAGCTAGAGCAGAATTAAATAAAAAAAAATTAGTGTTTAAAAATATTTTCCAGGCTAATCCACCAATTGACTCAGGATATCATTTTGGCTCAAGGTTAGCTATTAAGGACAATTATATTTACGCTTCTGCTGGTGAAAGAGGGCAAGGTATGATTGCACAGGATGCATCAAAGCATCCTGGAAGTATAATTAGAGTCCATTTAGATGGGAGCATTCCAAATGATAATCCCAAATTTGAAGGTAAATCAGATTGGTTACCAGAAATTTATCAAATTGGAATAAGAAATCCACAAGGTATGGTGCTATCTGCATTTGATGGAAAAGTTTATATAAGCAATCATGGTGCCAAAGGTGGTGACTGGTTTGGTGAGGTTAAAAAAGGAGAAAACTATGGGTGGAAAATACTTGGATGGGGTGGAAAAAATTATTCTGGAATTCCAATTGGTCCAAAATGGAAACCTGGTTTCACAAAAGCCATCCAGTATTGGGTGCCATCAATTGCTACAAGTGCAATAACTATATATAAAGGCAAAGAGTTTGAAGAGTGGAATGGTCATGCCTTAATAACTTCACTAAAAGACAAGTCTTTAAGAAAATTGATATTTAATGATTTATCTAATGTTAGGGAAGAAATTATTTTTAAAAATAAAATTGGAAGAATAAGAGATATCCAAGTCCATCCTTCAAATGGAAAAATTTACTTTTTAAGCCAAGATGCATTGTGGTTAATGCAAAAAAAATAGTATATAGTAGGGCAAATGGATGATGTAGTTATAGTTGGTGGAGGTATTATAGGTGCTGCTACGGCTTACTTTATGTCCTTAGAAGGTCGAAAAGTAAAGGTAATTGAAAGAGACCCTACTTATAAAACCGCTTCATTTCCACTTTCATTAGGTGGTTTTAGAAGACAATTTTATCAAAAAGAAAATATTCTTTTAGGTAAATTTGCTAGAGAATTTATTTTTAAAATTCCTGAATTACTCAAAACACAAAAAAATCCAAACCCAACAGCTAGTATGGTCCCAAATGGATACTTATTGATGTTTGGACCAGAACACGCAGAAGAACAATACAGAGCTTTACAGAATCATAAAGAGTGTGATGCTGGCACAAAAAATATTAAGGGCTCTGAATTAAATAAAATTTTTCCATATATAAATAATGAAGGAATAGAAACAGCCACATACACTGATAACAAAAGTGAGGGATGGATAGATCCTTTTATGTTTCATAGCGCATTAAAAAGTAAGGCTATAGAGCTTGGTGCCGAATTTATAAAAGGTGAAGTTAAAGATTTATCCGAACTGAATGCAAAAACAATTATTTCTGCGGCAGGTTGTTGGACAAAAGAACTGCTATCGGATATTCCAGTGGAACCACAAAAACATACAGTTTTTAGAGTCAAATGTCCTAAGCATTTTCCTGATATGCCATTGACTGGAGATTTAACTACTGGTGTTTATTGGAGACCAGAGGGAAAGGAATTTCTAGCTGGTTCACCGATATCTGTATTCGATGCAAAAGATTTAGAACCTGCATGGAATGATTTTGAGGAACTAGTTTGGCCTGCTCTAGCAAAAAGAGTTCCAGCTTTTGAAGAACTTAAATTAACAGGGGGATGGGCAGGATTTTATGATTGCAATAAGTTAGATAACAATGCAGTTGTTGGAAAACATCCAAAGTATGAAAATGTTTATTTAGCCTCTGGATTCACAGGCAGAGGCTTAATGCAAGCTCCAGGTATTGGTAGAGCACTTACTGAGTTAATAACAACCGGTAGCTATCAATCAATAGATATAAGTGTTTTTGGTGTTGAGAGAGTTTTAAAAAGTAATGCTAGACCTGAACCTTACGTATTATAATTTTTTAACATAATAGCCTAGGAAACCATTAAAAGTAGATACAGCAAAAATTAATAATTGTCCTTTAAATGAATAAAATTCAAAAGATGGATAGAAACTTATGCCAATAGAAAAAAAAAGATAAGTTAAAATAAAAGGTTTGTAAAACTTTTTAAAAAAATAAATAATTTTCATTTACTTTCTTGTTGCAATATAAACACCTATTGTTGCTAAAACAAAACCTATTACATCTATATTTGATAGTTTTTCTCCCAGAAATAAATAAGCCATGACAGCAGTTGTAGGAGGAACAAGAAAAAATAATGTTGAAGTCTTACTTACTGAACCTGCCTTTATTAAAAACATTAAAATTGTAAAAGCTCCAAAAGACACCAGTACAATCTGATGTGTCATTCCTAATATGAAACCTGTTGAAAAGATAATATATGGAGTTTCAAAAAATAATATTAAAATCAGATTAAAAACACAGCCACCAAATGCTTGAAAACCGTTATTTACTGATAAAGGAACATTCCCACTTAATTTTTTCTGCCATAAGGTCCCTGTAGTGATTGCTGCAAGGGCTATAAAACACGTGATAATTCCATCTTTGGGAAACTCATTTCCGAAATCAATTCCGAGTACCAATAAAGAACCAACAAATCCAAAAACTATACCAACCCACTGCCTCCATTCAATAACTTCCTTATAAATTGGTCCTGATAATAAATTTGTTAAAATAGGTTGTAGAGTAACAATTAATGCAACTACACTTGCAGGAACTCCCACATGAAAAGCGTACCAACAACCACCAAGATACAACCCATGAAACAACACTCCTGTGGTAATACTTTCTAGAACATATCTTATTTTTGTAAAAATTATTTCTCTTTTAAATAATGCAAATATAAAAAATCCTATGGTTACAATTCCAAATCTAAAAGCAAGTGCTGCAAATGGAGATGCGTTCTGAACTATAATATCACCAGATATGAATGCAGATGACCACAATAGTATAAATAGCAAAGGAAAAGTTTTTATCATTATAAAGGATTTATATTGTCATAAATTTTTTAATTAAATTTTGACAAGCATTTTACCAATATTTTTTCCTTTTAATAAATCTATAAATGATTTTGGGGCCTCCTCAATTCCTGAATAAACAGTTTCTTTAAATTTTACTTTACCTTCAGATAACCATTTCAACATATCAGTTTCAAATGGTTCTCTCTCATTTTCATGATCAAATATTAAAAATCCTTTAATGGTAAGTCTTTTAACAAGAACATGTGCCATATTTTTTATTCCAGATCCTGGTATTGTTACATTCATCTGAGAAATTCTACCACAAACAACTATACGACCAAAATTTTTCATTTGGAAAATTGCGGACTCCAAAAAATCACCCCCAACATTATCAAAATAAAGATCAAATCCATCAGGACATATTTCTTTTAAATGTAACACAAGGTTTTCTACCTTTTTATAATTGAAAGCATAGTCAACTTTTAATTCGTTTTTTAACCAATCAACTTTTTCATCGGAACCTGTGCTAGCAATAACTTTACAACCAAGATTTTTAGCAATTTGACAAACTGTGGAACCAACGCTCCCTCCAGCTGAAGATACTAAAACTGTCTGACCAGCTTTTAATTCTCCATGCTTGAATAGTCCAATATATGCAGTATGTCCAGTCATACCAAGAGGACCTAAATAAGATTGTATGGGCATATCAATAGCTTTAAGCTTTTTTAGTTTATCAGCATTGCAAACAAAATTGTCTCTCATACCGTGGTTGCTAAATACTAAATCTCCAACATTAAAACTTTTATCATTTGAAATCTCTACTTTACCAATTGCATACCCTTCCATTTCCTCACCAATCTTAAATGGTGGTTTATAATTTTTTCTTTCGGTCATTCTTGCTCTCATATACGGATCAACTGATATCCATGAATTTGAGACTAAAATATTTTTTTCCTTATTAATTGATATTTCTTTCGATTTTATTTCAAAATCGGTTTCTTTTGGTAAGCCAGTTGGAATATAATTTTTTAAAGCTACATATTTGCTGATTATAGCCACTTTAAGATCCCCAAATATTATTTAATGTTGCCTCGCGCCTACAAGCCTTTTTATATCTTAAATAATTAACAAAATTTATTTGGTAATAATCTTGATGGAAAGCTTCAGCCTTATAAAATTTTTCAAATTTTCTAACATACGTTACGACTTTTTTTTTAAATTTTTTTTCTATTTCCTTAATACTATTTTCTATTAAATCTTTTTGTTTTTCATTTTGATAAAATGCTACTGATCTATAGCTATATCCTTTGTCACAAAACTGTCCTGCAGCATCAAATGGATCGATATTTACCCAGAATTCTTCTAAAAGTTTTTCATAGCTAACTACTTCAGGAATATATATCACTTCAATAACTTCAAAATGGCCCGTATTTCCATATGTGACTTCTTTATAGGTTGGGTTTTCTGTAGTGCCACCTGAATACCCAGAAATAACTTTTGAAACACCTAGAATATTTTCAAATGACTCTTCCATGCACCAAAAACACCCACCAGCAAAATATGCTCTTTCAAAATTTGGTGAGTTTGCAAAACTCGTTGAAGAGAGTAATAAGAAAATTATTAATAAAAATTTTTTCATTAAAGGTAGCTATCTAGTTTAATCATAGCTTACCTTTAATGAATTATATTTAAAACTCTATTTTTTTTGATATTTTGCCGCTTCTTCAGAACCACCAGTGGCACTTCCTTTACTATAAGAATGTGCACCCATACCTGCTAATTGTCCATCTTTAACAATTAAGTATTGGTTACGTATTTCACGACCCTCAAAGAAACATTCTAAAATCTCTCTAACACCATCAGCATATCTAGCTTGTGCTGAAAGAGAAGTTCCAGAAGTATGAGGTGTCATTCCATGATTTGGCATCGTTCTCCAAACATGATCATTTGGTGCTGGTTGTGGAAACCATACGTCTCCAGCGTATCCACTTAGTTGACCACTTTTTAATGCTTTAGCAATTGCATCTCTGTTACAAATTTTACCTCTAGCAGTATTCACAATGTATGCACCTTTTTTCATCTTGCTAATCATTGCATCATCAAATAAATTTTCTGTTTCAGGGTGTAGTGGACAGTTTATAGTTACCACATCACAAACTTTAACCATTGACTCTACTGTTTCATGAAAAGTTAAATTTAACTCTTTTTCAACAGATTCAGGCAATCTATGTCTGTCAAAGTAATGAAGATGTACATCAAAAGGTTTCATTTTCCTTAAAGCATCTAGTCCAATTCTTCCAGCTGCAACAGTTCCAATATGCATTCCCTCAACGTCATAGGATCTTTGCACAGCATCTGCAATGTTCCACCCGCCTTCATTAACTATTCTGTGCTGGTTATGGTAATCTCTTACCAAAGATACAATCATCATTACAATATGTTCAGCAACCGATCTTGAGTTACAGAATGTTACCTCAACAACATCAATTTTATTATCCATTGCTGCTTGTAGATCTACGTGGTCTGACCCAATTCCTGCAGTGACTGCCATTTTTAAATTTTTTGCTTTTGCAATTCTCTCTTTAGTTAAATAATAAGGGAAGAAAGGTTGAGATATCACTATATCCGCATCTACAATATGTTTATCAGCCTCGCATCCTTCTCCATCTTTACTATTTGTTACAATTAGCTCATGGCCATTACTTTCCAAAAATTTTCTTAATCCTAACTCTCCAGATACACAGCCTAACAATTCTCCTGGTGTAAAATCTCTACCTTTTGGACTTGGTAAAGTCATTCCATCTGGGTATTTTTCTAGTTTTGGAAGATCTGATAAGGCATAAGACTTAGGCATACCGCCTTTAGGATCATCATATAACACACATAGTACTTTCATTTTATCTCCTAATATTTAAGTTTAAAATTTCTCTCTATAGATATTTTCTAAACTAAGTCTAGCACAATTGGAACATCAATCAAATGAATAGTAAATGTTAAGGATATTTCTTTTGAGCAACAAATTTATTTAGAAGAATCCCAAATACTATTATTATCAAACATCCAGTTAATATTGGGGACAAAAGATATTCAAACGATACTGACCCTAATATGACTATAATGGGGTTTCCACCTGCAGGTGGATGAGTTACATCTAAAAATATCATTAATCCAACTCCAAAACCTACAGCTAAAGGTATCAAGATATAAATAGGTAAGGGAATGTAGTTATAAAATAAAATTCCAATAGCAGAAGTAACTAGGTGACCAAATAATATATTTTTTGGTTTAGCAAAAGGGCTTTCAGGATAGCCGTACAAAAGAACCATTGAAGATCCAAATGAAGCTATTAAAAAAAGACCAAAATTGGTCTTATATGTTAATAATGTTAAAATACCAATTGTTATTGTAGAAAATAAAGCTGCCAAAAGTGACTTATAAATTTTATCTTTTGTCATTTATTAAATTATTTTTTTTAAAGCTTTAATTGGCAATGTTATACAATCTTTCCTAGCAAAATTTTTTTTATTAAAAATTTTTTTAAAATCTTTCCATTCATTAGGAAATAAAATATCTTCTTTATCATTAAACTGTTCTAATAATTTTAAAAAATTTTTAATTTTGCTTTTACTTTTTCTTTTAAAATTTTTTGAAGCTATATTAGCTGATGCATTGCAATATATACAAGATTGAGATTGATAGGTAAAATCTTTAATCATATTATCTTTAATAATTAAAAAAATTTCAATCTCGTCTCCACAAATCTGACTTTTGAACTTTGTTGAATGAGTACAGTTTCCAATATATTTGTTATTTTTGGTATCTGAAGCTAATTTTAAAATATTAATATCCATTAATCTAAATTTTATTTGATTGTTATTATATAAATTTATATTTATATTTTCTTACTTCTTAAATAAAAAAATAGCACATGCTTGATTTAAAAAATCCAAAAGTAGCCATTCCAATTGTCCTAATAGCTGGAATTTTCTGGTCATTTGGTCCTTATGTTGTAAGACACATCGATCAGCCGGAGACAGTTCCATGGCAATATTTATTTACTAGAGGGTTAGTTATTTTTCTTTTATTAAATATGTATCTGTTTCTTGAGGAGGGAAAAGACTTTTACAAGAATTATTTCAAGGTAGGTATATCTGGCGTTGTAGGAGGAATTGGCTTAGGAACTGCAATGATTACGTTCATATGGTCTATAACTAATACTACTGCAGCTATAACATTGCTTTGTCTTGCTGCTATGCCATTTATAACTGCTTTGTTAGGTTTTTTATTCCTAAAAGAAAAAATCTCTTTAACAGTGTGGGTTGCAATAATAGTAGCTGCAGCTGGTATTTGTATAATGGCTTTTGATAATTCGGAAAAAAATACCTTACCAGGATTAGTGTTTGGACTTATTTCTGCATTAGGTTTCTCAATTTTTTCAGTTTCACTTAGATGGAGAAAAGAAACACCAAAATTTACCACTGTTGCATTGGCTGGATTATTTTGTTTTTTGTTTTCTGCAGTAATGCTTATGAGTAATGGCGCTAGCTTTTTATCTACTGGTAAAAATGAAGCTTTATTTGCAACCCATGGAACTTTAGTTTGCATGGGTTTAATATTATATTCAATTGGATCTAAAAATATTCCTGCAGCAGATCTAACTTTGCTGTCTTTAACTGAGGTTATAGGTGGTATTTTTTGGGTATGGTTGCCATGGCTTGGAATTAATGAAGTGCCATCAACAAATACTATAATTGGTGGATTTTTTATTTTTATGTCAATTTTCTATTATAGTTTAATAATGCAATCCAATAGAAGATTTATCGGCTTAAATTAAAATGAGTGATGAAAAAATAATTGTTAATAGTTGGAACGAGTGGGATCCATTAAAACATGTTATAGTCGGTAAAGCAGATGGTACGTGCATTCCAGCTCCTGAGCCAGCATTAGACGCAAAGGTTCCTGAAGATAGTGATATGAGAGGTCAATTTGGACCACGAACAAAAGATACCGTAGATAAAGCAAATCAACTTTTAGATGATTTTTCAGATATTTTAAGAAAAAGAGGAATTAAAGTTGATAGACCTGACCCGATTGATTTCAATCAAAAAACATCTACGCCAGATTGGGAAGCAGAGACAATGTTTGGATGTATGCCTCCAAGAGATGTGTTATTGACTGTTGGTAATGAAATTCTTGAAGCCACAATGAGTTATAGGTGTAGATGGTTTGAATATCTATGCTACAGACCTTTGTTGAAGAAATATTACAATTCTGATCCTAATATGAGACATGAATCTGCACCAAAACCAAGATTAACAGATGCTGATTATCGTAAAGATTATCTTTCAGATAAAATTGGTATTCAAAAAAGATTGGAATGGACTGAAAAAAAATATTTTGTAACAACTGAGGAGGAGCCATTGTTTGATGCTGCTGATGTTTTGAGATTTGGTAAGGATTTAGTTGTTCAACACGGTTTTACAACAAATTTAAAAGGAATTGATTGGTTAAAAAGACATTATAAAGATCACAGAGTACATGCTGTTAATTTTCCAGGTGACCCTTATCCTATTCATATAGATGCAACTTTTACACCTATAAAGGAGGGTTTAATTATTAATAATCCGCAAAGAAGACTTCCTAAAGAACAACGAAAATTATTTGAGGATAATGGATGGAAAATAGTTGATAGCGCTCAACCAGCGCATAATGAACCACCACCCTTATGTTATTCATCAACTTGGTTATCAATGAATGTATTAGTTTTAGACTCAAAAACTGTATGTGTTGAAAAAAGTGAAATATACCAAGCAGAACAACTTGATAAATTGGGAATGGAGGTTCTTCCTATTGAATTAAGAGATGCTTATGCGTTCGGAGGTGGATTACATTGCTGCACGGCAGATGTATACCGAGAAGGTGAATTAAAAGACTATTTTCCAAAGCAATAATTGAGTAATGATTAAAACAAAAAGAGAAAGAGTGAAATTTGCATCAGACAACGTTGCTGGTGCTTGTCCAGAGGTTTTAGATGCAATTCTTAAAGCTAATGATGAAGATAGAACTCCTTATGGTAATGATGAATTGTCAAAGAGTCTGCAAAATAAATTTTCAGAAATTTTTGAAAAAGAAGTAATAGTTTTTCCAACAGCATCAGGAACTGCTGCGAATGCTTTAGCTTTATCAACTATGACACCCTCTTTTGGAAATATTTACTGTCATAGACTTTCTCATATAAATGTAGATGAATGTGGAGCACCTGAATTTTATACTGGAGGAGCAAAGTTGGTTAATCTTGATGGTATTAATGGTAAGATTATTCCTGCAGAGTTAGATGATAGCATATCTGGCAAAGGAATTGTTCATCACACTCAGCCTTCATCAGTTAGTATTACACAACTTTGTGAAACAGGTGTGACTTATCAATTAGATGAAATAAAAAATATATCAGAAGTTGCCCATAAACATAAACTAAATATCCATATGGATGGTGCAAGGTTTGCAAATGCTTTAGTTTCATTAAACTGTTCTCCAGCAGAAATGACTTGGAAATCTGGTATTGATGTTCTGTCATTCGGTGCTACAAAAAATGGATGTTTCGCAGCTGAAGCAATCATATTTTTTAATAAAGATTTAGTCGGTAATTTACCTTTTTTGATGAAAAGAGCTGGTCATTTATTATCAAAAATGCGTTTTGTATCAGCGCAATTAGATGCCTATATATCAAACGAAGTTTGGTTAAAAAATGCAAAACATGCGAATGCTATGGGGAAAAAACTAAGCCAAGGCTTGCTGAAACACAAAAATATTGAATTAGCTTACCCAACAGATGCAAATGAGGTTTTTGTTAAAATACCAAAAAATATAATTGATCAATTTAATTCAAATGGTTACAAAATTAATGATGAAGAATGGGAGAATAAAGCAGTTAGGTTGGTAGCCGCATGGAACACAGACTCATCTGATGTTGATTCATTTTTAAATATAATTAAATCTTAATTTAACTAGGATTTTCTCTTAGAAAGTTAATATAATTTACCACTTCATCAAATTTTTCATCCTCAATATCTTTATAACTTGCATTGAATTTACTCTTTACGCAAATTGCGACATGAGCATAAGGATTTCTGCCTTTAGGATGATTAGGATGATCTGGAAGTTGTCCTTGTAAATAATCGCCAGCTTCCTGAATAATTTTCCACAGTTTACTTGCGTTTTCTTTGTTCATACTACTTCAAACCTTGATTTATCTCTTCATTATCGAGTTATTATCGAGTTATCCTATAAAATCCTATAACACTGAATTATGATCCTTAAAAGTTTTTTCATTTTATTTTGTAATTAACATTGGGTGTAATGTAAAAACTCTAGAAGGCTCAGATTTAATTTTTGGTAAATATTTATTATTATAGGTATCGTTATATTTTTTTAAAACTACATCTGAATTTTTATAATCTGGAAATTTACTTACATACACCATCAAATAAGTTGAAGATTTTATAAAACTTTTTGAAGGTTTTTCAATTGATCCCCATCGATCACCCCCACCTGGACACGAGATTGCATAGATTTGATTTGTTTTAGAGGGATCCATTATGCCTTTGATTACAAAATCTGCGCCGTTATGTAGACTTCGACCATCTACATTATATTTAAATAAATCTTGTTCTGTAGTATCCTTTAAAAGAGATGCCATCATTAATAGATATCCATAACTATCAGCATTATATTTTAATCCCATACCACTTCTTTGAGTATCAATAGGAAAACTACCGTCTGGTCTCATATCATTAATGGCAAGCTTAACCACATCAATTGAATGCTGAACAGCTTTCAAATCATTGATCATTAATCCCCAAATCATTGTAATATAAGAAGTTAGATAAGCTTTATTATCTTGCCTATCCTTCCATCTACTTTTAGCAACTTTTTTTACTAAATTATTTAACCAAGGTCCTAAAATTTTTCTTTCCTCTGCATCTAACTTGTCAGCGATAACAGCTGTAGTTGTTAAGATTGAATTTATTAGTACCATCATTTGCCAATCCACAGGTTTTTTACCCCAAGAAACATTGATACCTTTTCTTAAAGCATCTTTTTGAGCCCAATCTAATAATACCGCTTTAATTTTATTGATGTTTTCTTCATTATTGCTAGCTCTTCCTGCATATGCTGCCTCTTGAAAATAATTCATTGCAAAATTAGCTTCTTCTAATTCTTCACCGTAACTTTCATCTAATTTTATTTTCTCAAGTGGTTTTGGTGCTCTACTTAAACTTATCTTATGTTTGTCTTCATCAGACAGTTTATAAAAGGGAGTAATCCATTTTTTTTTAATGAAATAATCTTCTTTTTGTTTAGTTAATTTATATCCAAAACCTTCGCCATAAGTTGGGTGTTCAAAACACTCTTTTGCTTTGCTGAAAGCATTCCATAAAGCTTTTGTTTTGCTTTTTGATAAAACCTTTTTAGGTTTAGAAGTTAAGTCTAGATCTTCATAACTATTTATCGTTTTGGAAAAAGCACTCCCGCTCCACAACAAAACCAGAACCACGATCCCTAAAAGTTTTTTCATAAATTAGTTTTTTGGTAAATTTTCACAGTCATGAAATAAAGCTGTTTTCTTACAATTTTTTCCACTTTTAAAAGCATCATAATAAACAACTTGGGTTTTGACAGGTTTAAATCTTTTTCCGTTGTAAATTCCAAACCTAAAACTAGGTCCCATTTTTTTTCCATCTTTTTTTCTTTTAAGTGATTTTCCAATCGTTTTGCCTTTAGATTCGTAAACTTTTTTTTCATTAATCCATAAATGAATGAAGCCATCCTCTTTGCCAGTCCAATTTACATTGAGTAAAAAGTCATGCCACTTATTATGTATTTCAGAATAAGGTATAATTACTTTATTTACATAACCTCCACATTTTTCAACACCATCTTTAACTAACAATACTCCTTCAGGATCTAAATGAAAAAGCAGTGGAATCTCTGGGCAATCTTCATCAAAACCAGAAGAGTTAACTCTATCTAATTGCTCAATGTAAGCAGTGGGCATTTTAAATTGTCCTAAAATTGTATAGGCAGGTCTAATATGATTTGTTCCCTCTGGAATATACATAGACCAGGCATACCAAACATTTCCAACATGTCCTTTTGCATTTTTTGGAAAATCTCCATCAAATGAAACTTCACTTCTTCCAGCTTTGTTAGGTCTATCACAATCACGTTTGTGGCAATCACCATCTCTCATCTCAAAACGTAATGAATATTTTCTATCTCGAATTATTTTTGTCTCATATCTTAAATTCCAAGGATTAGGTGCAATTCTTCCATGAGTTTCTATTTTACCCCATACTCCTGTTTTCTCAGGCCACTTAATAAATTTTAAATCTTTAAAAACATAGTTTTCATCTAAGTATTTTTTTGGAGGATCTTTTGCTTGTGCAAATGAAGACAAAATTAAAATAAAAAAGATAATTAAAATTTTTTTCATTTTAATTTAGTACCCTATCAAACACTGCTATGCTAATATGTTGATAATCATCTTGGATATCAAACTCAATTTGCATATCATCGTCAGGGTCTAAAGTCATACGTACTAAGTCTACATACTTATCAATTTTTTTATACGAAACGTTGCCTCTGAAAATTTTTTCAAACCTTTTCATTTTTAACTTTTGATTTTTTGTTTATTTTATTTTTTTTATGAATTTTTTTTTTATATGTTATGAAACCTTTTTTAAATAGTGGATCGTTTTTATCTAATGGTTTAAGTGTAATTTTAGCCATAAATTAAGATTTTGAGTAAATCTCGAATAAAGATGCAATTAGCCATATTGAAAACCAAATTAAAAAAATCCCTAACATAATAAAGGTTGAAGAATTAAAAAAACCATCTTTATAAATTGTTATTCCAACGAGAATAATGATTATTAAACCTATGAATTTTAAACCTTTATCTACCAAAGCAGTAAGACTTTCTTTAGTGTACATATATATTTTTTCTGTTAACTTAAATAACCTTGAATCATACTTATGTTTTTTGGATACACAATACGTCCATCACTTCTTTAATTTTAATACCATTTTTTTCATAACTCAAGACTACTAAATCCTAAACCTCGAGTCTATTTGCTTTAAAATGGGTAAAATTTTAATATATCTTAATCATAAATGACTAAAGGCAAAATTAAAATTCATATAAGAAATAATCACTGGAAAAAGGGTTCTCTACCTTGCGACTTAGAAGGTGAAAAAAATAGTAGCGTTCCAAAAGATTTGTTTGAAAGTAAGCTTAATAAATATCCTGAGATAAAAGATAAAATAACTTATTTGGTTGATTGGGATGATGACAATTGGGAGTCTTCAATGAAGGATTCAGACATCTTACTTGCTTGGGACTTTCCAACAAAAGATTTAAGTAAAATAGCACCAAATTTAAAATGGATTCACATTGTTTCAGCTGGCGTTAACCATCTTTTTCCATTTGACTGGATTAAAAAAGATTTGGTTTTAACAAATAGTAGCGGGATACACGCAAAAAAAGCAGGAGAATTTGGTTTGATGAGTATTTTGATGCTTCAAAATCATATGACAAAAATTGTTACCAATCAGAGAAAAAAAAAGTTTGTAACATTATTAAGCAACCCAATTGAGAATAAAACAGTTGTGGCTGTAGGCACTGGATCATTAGGAGGGTCAATGATTAAACATATAAGCTCATTGGGCGCGAAATTAATAGGTGTAAACAGAAGAGGTAGAAAAGTTGAAGGATGCTCAAAAGTTTTAACATATGATAAAATCGATAAAGTCTTACCCGAAGCTGACTTTCTCTATTTAGCAGTTCCAGAAACAAATGAAACAAAAGGATTAATAAATAAGAAAAGATTAGATGTTTTAAAAAATTCATGTGGAATAGTTAACATTGGACGTCAATCTGTAATGGATTATGAGCACCTACAAAAAAAATTAACAAAAAATGAAATTTCTGGAGCAATTTTAGATGTTTTTTCAGAAGAGCCTATAAATAGAAATTCTAAATTCTGGGATACTCCAAATTTGGTAATTACACCTCACATATCGTCAGATAGCAAAGGAAAATATATAGAAATGGTTTTAGATAAGTTTTTTAAAAACTTAAAATTGTTTATTGATCAAAAAGATTTAATTAATAAAATAGACCCGAAACTAGGTTATTAAATTAGTATTTTGATTTATAGATATTTTAATATTGTCTTTTTAATCTGAAGTTTGATATTAATTGTTCTTTTCAGCTAATTCCTGTGCCTTTATTGCAAGTTCCATTGATAAGTAAGTAAGCTTTTGTGGACATGCAGTTTCAGTTCTATTCAAAACATCATTTATTAGTTTTTTGAAGTAGGTCAGTTTAACTTTTGAACAATCTATATATTTTACCTCTTCATTATTAGCCAAAAACAAATGATTTCCTTTTTTAGACTTTGCCAAATCAATATATTTTCTGATTTCAATAAAGCCTTTGTCACCAAGAATAAATAGCCTTCCATCTCCCCATGTAGGAAGCGCATCAGGTGTGAACCAGTCTAAACGAATATACCCATGAGCTCCATTACCAGTAAGATTAATTTCTCCAAAATCTTGAAATCCTTCAAATTCTTTTTTAGTTGTGTTTTCGACAAAAGAGTGAGTAATTTTTGCTTCATTTGAGTTAGTAAATACTAAGAACTGATGAATTTGATGAGATCCAATATCGGTTATTATACCACCATAACTCTCGCGTTCGTAAAACCAAGATGGTCTCTTATAATTCCCCTGCCTATGAGGACCAGTACCTATAGTTGATTTTACTTTACCAATTTTACCTTCAAGGATTAATTCCTCAGCCTTAGCTACTGCTGCCACATGAAATCTTTCAGAAAAATTAACTGACCAAATTTTTCCAGTTTCGTTTACCGTTTTTTTTATATTATTAAGTTGATCTAGTGTTGTGCAACCAGGTTTGTCTACCATTACATCTTTATTAGATTTTAAAGCATCTATTGCATGACTAGCCCTATCTTTAGGTACGGAAGATATTAAAATCATATCTATACTAAAATCATTTAAAATTTCATTTTTCTCTCTCCATTGTATTTTTGGATATTTTTTCTTAAACTCTTCAAGGTTTAATGAATCTCCATCTGTCCAAAAGTAATTACAAATGCATCCTTCTTTTATCATTTCATCTAACATGTTAAATATATGTCCATGGTCGATACCAATTACTGCAAGATTTAAAACTTTTTTCATAAATATTTAAGTGTTCGAATAAAAATAATTAGAATTATAAATTTTTACATTTAATTGTCTAAATTTATGTTCTTTTAAAAAGGAGTTTATTTTTTTATAGTTTTTCTTGAATATCTCTATTTGAAGAATACATTTGTTTTCACTTATAATTTTTCTTAATCCTTTTAAAACCTTAAGCTCATGTCCTTCTACATCAATTTTAAATATTAAATTTGAATTTTTGATATCTAACAATTCATCTGCAACTTTAAAATTAGCATCATAAATTTTTACATCATCATATTTTTTACCATCGTGAATAGTTGATCCTCCAGTTTGAGTGTAGCCATATTTAACCTTAGATCTCATTCTTTCCGTAGAATTTTTATCTGATAAGCCAAAATTGTGTAAGGTTATCCTTTTTGAAAAATTTTGATTTGCATCCAAGGTTTTTTTAAACTTAAAATATGCTTCATCATTTGGTTCAAATGCTATTATTTTAATATTTTCATGAAACTCTGCAAATTTTATCGAATAGTAACCATTATTTGCACCTATATCAAAAAAATAAACTACATCGAAGTTGTTCGATAATTCTTTAAGTGTAGAGATTTCATTATATTCATATTTTTGACTGATAATAATTTTTCTATCTATTGGATCTAAAAAATCTAGAAACATAATATTGTTTCCAATATTGAAATATCCTCTATTTTTTTTAAAAAATTTTAAAATTTTTAATGTAATTAGGGATATATAACGACTAAAATTTGAAAGTTTAATTAAAAATTTTAAAAAATTATTCATTATAAAATTTTATAATTAAATACTAGTTTTGTAACATAAATTTTTTTATCTATTATTATTTTGATTATTCACTTGTATTGGCTCATCAATTGGCTCTGTTGCAGGATTTAACTCTAGGCCAATTGGTGTAATTGTAGTCGGTAAGGGAGTAAACTTAGAGTCTGGGTTTTCAACAACTTCCCTAATTTTCATTCTGTAAATACCATAAGCACCTATCAAAATATGGAAAATGATTAAAAAAATAAAATAGCCATTTTCTCCAACTATATCCATAAATAAAGAACACATAAATGGTCCACTCATCGCTCCCATACCAAAAGCAAATTGTAAACCAGCACCTGCAGAAACAAACTTTTCTTTAGCTACAAAATCATTTGTATGCGCAAATATCAAAGCAAACATTGGAAGACTGAAAAAAGCATATAAACCTGTAAATATATAAAACCAAAATTTTGAACTCGCCAATCCATCAGGTAAATGCATTGTTCCTACAGAAAAAATTGCACATAGTGCAAAAAAAGCTGCAGCGAAAGTAGAATAAACAGTTACCGTTCTTCTATCATATATGTCAGATAGTTTTCCAATTGGCCACTGTGAGATAGCACCAGAAATTGCAACTAGAAAAGTTACAAAAGATATTTCAAATATACTAAAATTCATTGCTGCAGCATATACTGCAATTAATGCAAACATTGCTGAATGACAAACACCACATAAAATAGCACTTACCATACCAAAAGGGGAGGCTTCATAAAGTTCCTTGATTTTCATTCCAATAATTTTTTTAAATTTTGGAGCCTTCTTCTTTGTAAGTAGAATTGGAACAAGTGAACAAGACATAAATAACGAAACTAGAATAAATGGTTCAAAATTTTCTGGTTTACTAAAATTTAAAAAAAACATTCCTATTGCCATAGAACCAAAGAGCACAATCATATAAATTGATAGAACACTTCCTCTATTTTTATTACTTGCTCTATCGTTCAACCAACTTTCTGCAATTGTATAAAGACAAACCATTGCAAATCCTGAAATAACTCTAAGCACAAACCAAGTAAATGGATTTATGATAATTGAATGGACTAATACTACTATTGATGCAATTGATGCAAATGCTGCAAACACTCTTATATGACCTACTCTTGAAACAAGGATAGGTACTGTTCGTGCACCAATAAAGTACCCAACAAAATATCCCGTTAACATAAATCCTGTAGCTGTTATACTAAAACTCTCATGTACAGCTCTTACTCCTAGTAAGGAAACTTGAAAACCGTGAGCTAACATAATTAGCCCCATACCTGTAAAAAGGGCCCATGAGTTTTTTAATATCTTCTCCATAATTTCGCTATCTATGGATGATTTAATATTAAATCAAGAAATTAATTATTAATTTTTTTTGGTTCTCTTAGTTTTAAAAATGAGTGGATGCCTATAGTAGTTATAATTATAATTCCTCCAATTATAGTCTCTAAAGTTGGTTGCTCTTTAATAACCAACCAAACCCAAATTGGGCCAATTATAGTTTCAAGTAAGAAAAACAAATTCACTTCCTCAGCAGGAATAAACCTAGGTGCAATTGTTACCAAAACAAATGGAAGAGCTACACAAACAATGCACATCAAAGGTATATAAATCTGATCAGATCCGATTAAATTGAAATTTTCCACAAAAAAGAAGGCAAAAACAGCAACTCCTAATTTTCCCATGACAGCAGATGGCAAAAGATCTCTGTCTTTAGCATATCTTATCAGTACAGCGTTGACTGCTAACCCTGCACCGGTAACAAATCCCATAATATTTCCAAAGAGATTTCCTATTTTAATTGAGTCATAGAATATGAATAAAACAGCAAAAAATGTTATAAAAATAGCTATCCAGGTTCCTTTACTAGGTATCTCTTTTAAAAAAATAGCACCTAAAATTGCAGATAGCATTGGCGCTAACGCAATCATGATCAGGGTATTAGCTACATTTGTATTTTGAATAGATATTATGAAGGTAATATTACATATTGAAAAGCTGATTGCATAAAATATGCCTACAGTACCGACCTTAAAAAATGCGTTTATGAAATTTTGCCTATAAAATAACAACAATCCTATAAAAACTACAAAAAATGGAATTATTCCTCTGTAAAAAAGCATTCCCCAAGTTTCAATACTAGAAAGTCTAATTAAAAGTGAGTCAGGTGTGATGAACATTATAGCAACGAAAGCTAATAATGATCCTTTTTTTTGATCAGATAAATTATTCAAGCTTTTAAACCTTTCCAAAATGTCTTAGCAAGATTTATTTTAGATAGGTCGTAGTATGTTTTTAATCCAGTAGGGGAGGTAACATTAATATCTCCATTTAACTGTTGATCTATAAAGTCTATCCCAGCAAAATAAATATTATCTTTCTTTAATCTTTTACCGATAATTTTTGAAATCCTAATTTCTTTTTTGGTAAGGCTAGTAAGTTTTGGTTCAGCCCCTTTACTCATATTACTTAAATATGAACCTTTCTTAGGAACTCGTGAGATTGCACCACATACTTTTCCATTAATTATAAAAACTCTTTTATCGCCTTTAGATATATTTTTTAAAAATTTTTGAAACATTGAGTGTCCGTTTCTTTTTAAAAAATTTGTAATTAATTTTTTATTAAACTTATTCTTAATCAAATGTATTTGATTACCTCCATGTCCATTAATAGGTTTCATAATTATACTTTTATTTTGTTTATAAAACTTCTTAACTTCTTCTATATTATTTGAAAATATTGTATCTGGCATATATTTTGTAAATTTTTTCGAATATAATTTTTCAGATACATTTCTAATAGCCACTGGATTATTTATCACCCTTGTTTTTTTTAAATTATCCAAAATAAGAGTGGTAATTAAATATTCTGAGTTGAAAGGTGGATCTTGTCTAATTAAAATAAATTTAAGATTTTCAACATCAATTTTTTTTTTTTTATAAATTTTATAAAATTTTTTACTTTCATAATTTAATTTTACAAATACTCCATTTGCATATGTTTTATTTTTGATGATGGATAAGTTTGAAGGAGTATAATAAAATATTTTATATCCTAGTTTCTGAGCTTCATGAGCTAAAAATATTGATGTATCAGAAGATATATTAATCTTATCTAATTTATCGCCTTGTATGCCTATTATTTTATTTGTCATATAAATCTTCTAAATTTTGAAATTTAGAGAATTTATTTATAACATGACTAGCCACTGTTTCTTTGTTATTGATAATTTTATTTAGATGTTCTAGGTATTTAGTTTCGTTTGTACCGCTTTTTCCAATGAAATCTCTCTTTTCTAAGCCTTTTTCAGCAATTTTTAACAAGTTAGAGATCCAATAAATCATATCTTTACCCATTAAATTTGTATCAAGCCCTTTCATTGGTGCATCTTTATACGCATTCAATAAATCTTTCTTTTCCCATGTTGAAATAAACTCTAATGCTTCGTCTAAATTACCGTATAAAAGACCAGTAAAAAAGGCAGGGCCAGCACAGATACAGTCCCAACCACAAGTATCCATAGATCTTAATTCGATATATTGCTTTAATCTATTCTCTGTAAATATAGTACTTAAATGCAATCCAAGATCGTCAATACTTGGTAAAGATTTATTTATTTCTTGAATGTTACCGTTCATAAAATCAGAAAATTTATAATTTTTGCCAGATAAATATTTATCATTTTTTTTTATAAACAGTATTGGATAATCCATTACAAATTCAGCATATTTTTCAAAATCAACATTTTCTAAAAAAATTTCTGGAAGGCCACCCCTTGATGTTTCTTGCCATACTTTTGATCGGTATGATAAGTATTTACTATCTTTTTTCTCAACTATTGATGAGTTTGCAAAAAGTGCGATACTTAACGGAACTAAACTATTTGCTAATTTAAACTTTTTTATAAAATCATTTTCAGACGTGTAGTCTAGATTTAGCTGTGTCCCAGATGTTCTATACATCATATCTAAACTGAGAGGTCCGCCTTTAGGCATATCCTTTGTCATTACTTCATATCTTTTTTTAGGATTATTTGGAATTTCAGACAATTTAGATATTGGATCAAATCCAGCGCTTACTATTTTTAAATCTAATTTTTCAACAACTTGTTTAAGTTCAAACAAATAATTATTAGCTTCAGAGCAAACTTCATGAATATTATTTAATTGAGCACCTGCAAGCTCAATTTGATTACCTGGTTCTAAAGTTATACTCTTATTATCTTTATTTAACGCTATAACATTCTCAACTTCATAAGATGGTTTCCAACCAAATTCATATAAAATTTTGAAAATATCTTTAATTGTAGAATAATTAATTCTTTTATTATTCTTCTTATAGAAAAGGAATTTTTCGTGCTCAACACCTATTTTGGAATTTATAGGCTCTTTAATTCCAGATTTAAAATGATCTATTATATTATCTTTATTCATATTAATGATTTAATAATTCTTACTTAGATATTCAATAGCTTCGTTTATGTTAGTTAATTTGTTAGAACAAGTTTGGTTTTTACATACAATAACACTTGGTTTTGTATCATTATTTAATTGGTAAACAAATGTTGCAACTCCTAGATATTCTTTTTGTAAATAAAGCTGTATTTCCTTAATAGACTGGGATGTTCCACTGAATGTGAATGATAAGCTATTATCGCAAATATCTAGAGTTTTAATAAAGCTAAACATTTGTGAATAATAAGAGTTTAAAACCTGATGAAAAGATTTTTTAAGAACCTCATTTCTTTCAGACCATATTTTATCATTTGTAATTGAATATAATTTATTTGAAATTAGTAGATAAACACTATTACCATTTGGTATATTGCTATCGTTTAAGTCTAGTGGACTCGCAAACAAATCATTATCTTTAATAATATTTTTCTGGAATAGTTGTATTTCTTTATTAAAGAATAATTTCCAAGTATCATTCATTATTTTTATTGATTTCTCTAAAGCTTTTTTGTCAGCATTAACTTCATATAGCGTTATCATGAGTAAAGCATAATATACATAGTCCTCAAGAAAAGTTCCTATTTCTTTATTTTCATAACAATGAATAATTTTTTGATGCAATTTTGTATTTAATATTTTAATTGTTTCTATCGTGTTATTTTTTAAATCTTCATCATCTAAATATACTGACGTTTTGAGAAGAACTTGGAGCATATATGCATTTAAATCAGTTTGAGATTTATCATCAAAAAATGGTTTTACTCTTTTTCTTCTAATATTAAGTAATTTATTTTTTATTTGTTCTAGTTTATTTTTATCTTCGTCAGGTATTAAATTTTTTTCCACCAAAATATTATTACCTTCAAAGTTACCGCTTTCCGAAATTTCGAACTTATTTTCTAGTAATTTAATATCTTCTTTTAAAAGATTTTTTAATTCCTCATATGACCAAACATAATATTTTCCTTCAACACCCTCGCTATCAGCATCATATGCTGAACCATATAATTTCTCATTGTTTTTAAAATCATTATTAAAATAATGAATGGTTTGCAAAAGTTTATCTTTAAAATAATTATTTTTTGTATTTTGATAAAATTTAGTCAAAAGATCTATAAACTGAATATTATCATAGAGCATTTTTTCAAAATGAGGAATTATCCATTTTTCATCTACAGCGTACCTTGAGACTCCACCATCAAGATGATCATAAATTCCTTTTGAGCAAAGGTTGGTAAGCAAAGTTTCAACAGGTTTAAAATAGTTAATATTTTTAGTCTTTAAATAAAAATAAAACATTGCATCAAATAAATAAAATTGTGGAAACTTTGGAGCTCCTTTAAAGCTGCCGTTACTTTCATCTAGATAATTGATAATTTTTTCAACAAATGGCTCCAGAGGTTGGTTTAAAACTGCAGATCTTTGATTAATTTTTGAAAAAATATCTTTTACTTGAGGGGCTTGAGCCAAGATTTTTTCTCTATTCTCTTTGTAAACATTGTGAACATTATTTAAGACTTTTTTAAAGTCCGGTCTTCCTTGAATTTCTTTTGGTGGGAAATATGTTCCACCTGTAAAAGGCACACCATTTTCATCTAAAAACATTGATAATGGCCATCCTCCCTGAGCACCAGTTAATATTGATAAACTTTTTTGAAAAACATAATCTAAATCTGGCCTTTCTTCTCTATCAACTTTAATATTTATAAATTTTTCATTCATAAGTTTGGCAGTTTCCTCATTTTCGAAGCTTTCATGTGCCATTACATGGCACCAATGACAGCTAGCGTATCCAACGCTTAAAAATATTGGCTTTTTTTCCTTTTTTGCTTTTTCTAGAGTTTCTTTATTCCATGGAAACCAATCAACAGGATTATCTTTATGTTGTTGAAGGTAAGGGCTTTTCTCGTTTTTTAAAATATTAGACAATTTAGTGATGATAGAAAGGTTTTCTTGCAAAAATATTTCTAACCATTGGTTCAAATTCTTTTAAAGTCATTGATTTGTAACTTGGATCAAATGACGCTTGGTCATAATTTTCACAAAAATCTATTGTTGCTTGATAATGTTCAGAATCTTTATATTTTTCTCTAGCATTTTTATCTCCACCTAAATGTTCAGCAGAATAATAAGTTTGAAATAAACCATGGTGCAAAATAATCCAGTAAGTTTTCTCTGAGACATATGGTTTGATTACTGATGCTGCATATTGTGAATGATTCATTGGAGCCAACTCGTCTCCAAGATCATGTAATAACGTAGCTACTACCATTTCCTCACTTTCTCCATTCTTATAAGCTCTGGTAGCTGCTTGTAATGCATGTTCAAGTCTTGTTACTTGATATCCTTCTAAAGTAGTAGTCTGTGATGCCAAATATTTTAAAACTCTATCCGCAGTTTTTCTTTCATACTGACTTTCTAACCTTTCTAAAAGCTGATAGTCATCTTTTGTACCATTTTTCATTTCAGTAAAACTTACTTTTTTCATACTAATTATTTGATGCAGTGCTAAGCAATGATAGTTGTGTTACTTTATCTTCACCAAGTTCATCAATTATTTTTACAGGATATTCTCCTGTAAAGTGGTGATCTGTCAACTGTGGGTAGTTATTATTTCTTTTATCAAAACCCATTCCTAAATATAAGCCGTTTAAGCTTAAAAATTTAAGAGATTTTGCCTTAATAAATTCACAAATTTCATCTGTAGATTTATTCGCAGCCATAAGTTCTTTTTTGGTAGGGGTATCCACACCGTAAAAATCAGGAAACTTAATTTCAGGGCTTGCTATTCTAACATGAACTTCTTTTGCGCCAGCATCATAAAGCATTTTAACTATTTTTGATGATGTTGTTCCTCTAACAAGAGAGTCATCAACTAGTATTATTTTTTTATTTTTAATCACAGAAATATTTGGATTTAATTTCAATTTAACTCCGAGGCTCCTAATTTGTTGTGAAGGTTCAATAAAAGTTCTACCTACATAATGATTTCTAATTAAACCTAAGTCAAATTTAAGTCTTTTTTCTTCAGCATATCCTAATGCTGCAGCATTTCCTGAATCTGGAACTGGCACAACTAAATCTGCTTTAATATCATCTTCTTTTGCTAATTGTGCACCAAAATTTTTTCTATATTCATAAGCTGTTTTGCCATTTAAAATACTATCTGGTCTTGAAAAATATATGTATTCAAAAACACAAGGTCTAATTTTTCTAGGTGGAAAAGGTTTAACACTTTTTAGTTCATCATTTTCAATGTAAACAATTTCTCCATTTTCTACCTCTCTTACGAACTTAGCTCCAATTATATCAAAAGCGCATGTTTCAGATGCGAGAACGTATGAGTTTTTTAACTTACCAATAACCAGTGGTCTTATTCCATAAGGATCTCTTACACCAATAAGTGTATTTTGTGTCATCATTACAAGTGCATAACCACCTTGGATTTGAAATATAGCATCTATAATTTTGTCTATAGTTTTCACTCTTTTAGACTTAGCTATTAATTGAACAATAGTCTCTGTATCTGATGTTGTATAAAAAATTGCTCCATCTTGAACTAACTTATTTCTTAAAGTTATAGCATTTGTTAGGTTACCATTATGGGCAACTCCTATACCCCCTGCATTTGTATCAGCAAAAAAAGGCTGAACATTTCTTAAAGCAGTTCCACCAGTTGTTGAGTAACGATTATGACCTATTGCATGTTTTCCAGGAAGTTTTTTAATAACTTTTTCATCATTAAAGTTGTCTCCGACCAAACCAAATCTTTTTTCAGAATGATATTTTTCACCATCGTATGAAACAATTCCACAACCCTCTTGTCCTCTATGTTGAAGAGCATGAAGACCTAAAGCAGTTAGAGTAGATGCGTCATTAGAATTACTTATACCAAAAACTGCACACTCCTCTTTAATTTTAGGATCATATATCTTGAACTTTTTCTTTAGTTTCATCATAATCTTTTTTGTCCGGAAATTCTTTTATAAGATAGTTACTGCCTTTTTCAACCCATGCATATGTAAAAGCATCATCTAAGTTTATTGGCCATTTTTTATGATTATAAACTATATTTATGGTTGTATAAATACATACTACAATAATGTAAGCTCTTATAAAGCCAAAAAAGAAACCAAAGATTCTATCTAAATTACCCAAAACAGAGTATGTGATTGCTCTATTAATTCCTTTGTTAATTAATAAAATTAAGAAAATAATTATTATATACAATCCTATGCCAACAATCAGATCAAGAACATATTCACTATCAATAATATCTTTTAAATATGGTTTTGCTTTTGGAAATAAGAAAAGAGTAAGTACGTAAGCTAAAAGCCACTTAGAGGCTGATAAAATACTCAACACAAAACCCTTTTTTGTACATTTAATTAATGAGAGAATCGTAAAAAATAAGTAAACAATATCAAATATGTACAACTCACTGAATATGTCTTTTAATATCTCTATCACTTATTTTATTTTGAAAGGTTTAAATACTAAAAGAAGAGATGGTAATAATGTTAAGACAGATATCATGGCTAACAACATCGCAATTCCAGTAAAGACACCAAAATAAATTGTGGGAATAAAATTAGATAAAATTAAAATAGAAAAACCAAATACAATTGTGATTGATGTATTGATTATCGCTATTCCAACTGTCGAATGACAATATTTGATAGTTTTATTGTAATCTTTAAAATTAACCAATTCTTCTTTAAATCTATAAATATAGTGAATACTGTTGTCTACTGCTATACCAATTGTAATAGCTGCAATAGTTATAGTCATCATATCTAGAGGTATTCCTGCCAAACCTATTATTCCTAAAATAAAAAAAGCTGCAATAAAATTGGGAACTACACCTATAAGTGAAATTTTAATGTTTCTAAAAAGAATTAAAAACATAATTAAAATACCAATCATAACAAAACCTAAAGTTAATATTTGAGACTTAAATAAACTTTGTAATAAATTATTAAATAATATTAAAACTCCACCAAGTTTGAATTCATTTTTTTTAATACCTAATTTATTTTCTAGATCAAAATTTATTTTATTAATGAGTTCATTTCTTCTTAATCCGTCTAATGAATCTTTTATCCTCAAACTTATTCTAGCTTCAGAGTCTTCAATTGAAATATATGGATCTATAATCTCTTTTTTGATTAAGTCAGGTATCTTTGTATAAAGAACACCCATTTCCAATGTACCAAGTGGTTTATTATTGTTTAATTTAGTTGCTACTTCAATAATTGAGGAAAAAGATAAAACTTTCCCAGTTGCCTCAATATTATCAAGATAATTATGAACTCTTTTTATTTTATCTATTTTATCTTTAGTAAACCAATATTTCTCGTCATTTTCATCTTCATCGCCCCAATCATTTTCCTCATCTTTCTCTTCATCTTTTGTGGCCGGAAATTTCAAAATAACTTCTAAAGGAGTTGTTCCACCAAGTTTTTCATCAATCAATTTCATACCTTGGTATATTTCTGTTTTTTTATTAAAATAATTTATAAAACTATTCTCTACCTCCAATTTAGATATTCCAAAAATACTTAAAAAAATAACGATTATAGTTAATCCAAATATATAATTTTTATTATCAAGGGCTAGATTTCCAAAATAATTTGTAATTTTTGATCCCTCATTTTTTGTTAAGGCTATATTAGAGCCCTGCGTAGAACTAATTAATGTCGGAAGAAGAGTAAATGTTGTTAAAAGAGATGTTATTAATCCAAAAGTCATCATCCAGCCAAAATCTATTATAGGTTTTATTTCACTAAAAATTAATGACATAAATGCACATATAGTTGTTATGACAGTATAAAATATTGGCCATATCATTTTTCTTGTTGTTAAAATTAAAACTTCAAATTTTTTTTTATTTGGAAATTGTTTTGTCAATTGCAAATATCTTGTGCTCATATGAATATTCATTGCCATTGTTAAAATTAACATTAACGCAATAAAATTTGATGAAATCACTGTAACTTTCCATCCAACAAATCCTAGAAATCCTACCATTAAGACAACAGAGAAGAAGCAACTACTAATTGGTATTATTATCCATATTAATTTTCTAAAAACGTACCAAAGTGTTATAATAATAAAAGCTAATACCCCTATACCAAAAGCAATAATATCATTTTTTATAAATGTCATCATATCGTCAGCTATCATAGGAATACCACCTAGATAAATTTCTGTGTTTTGATTATATTTTTTTATTACTTCTCTTATTTCTAAAATATTTTTGTGTCTCTCTTTTTTTAATTTATCCTTTATTATTTCCAAATCTTTTTTTGACTTATTTTTTATTTCCACATTATTTGGTTTTATATAAACAATTATCCCACTTGTTCTGCCATCTTCACTAATAACAAAATTTCTAAATACAGGACTATTTAAAATTTCATTGAAACCTCTATCTTTATCTATATTTTCACTCTTTAATGTTTTAAAATTTTGTATTCGATCAACCAAACTATCATCAGTTGCATCCAGCAAAGGAATATCAAGTAAAGTAATAACATTGTGGACCCAATTTAAATTCTGTAAATCATTTTTAAGTGCAAAAAGATTTTTAATTGACTCTTCCGAAACCATTTTATTTTTTGGGGAGTATGTGAGTACTAAAAATTCCTTAGCACCATATCGTTCATTAATTTCATTTAAATATTTCAAATCTGGATCATTTTCTAATAGCAACGTCTCGGAACTAGCATCTAATCGAAAATCTTTCGAATTATAAATGGCTAATAGTAATATGATTACAAGCAATGAGAAAACTAGCTTTGGTTTCTCTATTATGTTTTTTTGATAAAAATTAGCTAACATTTGATATTAGCTTTTATAATTTATATTAGTTATTTTGAATATCTTTAAATTTTGTAAACATTTCTTCAAATTCAAGCATTATAGTACCAGTTGGACCATGTCTTTGCTTAAGTATGAGAAGTTCAGCTAAATGAGAAATTTCATTCATTTTAGCTTGCCATTCAGCGTGTTCAACAGTTGCGGGTCTTGGTTCTTTGTTTTTTAGATAATAAGACTCTCTAAAAACAAACATAACAACATCCGCATCTTGCTCGATTGATCCAGACTCTCTTAGATCTGAGAGTAGTGGTTTTTTATCATCTCTTTGTTCGACTGCTCTAGATAATTGCGAAAGAGCCAATACCGGAACTGATAATTCTTTTGCTAGAGCCTTCAGTCCTTGAGTGATTTCGGAAATTTCTTGAACTCTTCCATCCTTAAAGGCAGTTCCTTTCATTAATTGAATATAGTCAATCACTATCATATCGAGTCCATGTATTCTTTTAATTCTTCTTGCCCTGTTGCTTAATGCTGCAATTGATATTGCGGGAGTTTCATCAATATATAAAGGTATTTCAGAGATATCCTTTGAAGTTTCTATAAATTTATCAAATTGTTCTTCTGTTATTTTTCCACGTCTAATATCATTTGATTTAATTCTTGATTGTTCAGCAAGAATTCTAGTGGACAACTGCTCTGATGACATTTCTAATGAAAAAAATGCAACACAAGATTTTTCTCCTTTTTCTTGAATATTTTTTGCAGCATGAAATGCAATATTTGTAGCTAGTGCAGTTTTTCCCATAGAAGGCCTTCCTGCTATAATAATTAAATCAGATTTGTGCATTCCTCCTAATCTATCATCAAGATCCCTTAAACCAGAGGGAACACCAACTATTCCCTCTTCATTTTTATATGCATTAGATGCCATTTCAATGGTCTGCCTCATAGCTTCATCAAATTTCACAATAGATGAGCTAAAAGAACCTTTTTCAGCCAAATCAAATAAAGATTTTTCAAAATTTTCAATGATTTTTTGTCCATCACTATTTAAATCATTTAATTTTGCAGCATCAATAATATTATCTGAAATTTTTATTAACTCTCTCTTTACATACAAGTCATAAATTAGTTTTGAGTACTCGATACTTTGTCTTGTTGAGGTTGAAAATTTTGTAATTTTTACAAGGTACTCTGGAATATCAAGTTCATCTTTTTCATTTTCGAAGTAATTTTTAAGGGTAATTGGATTTGCCAACATACCTTTGTAAATTAGACTTTCTATTGCATTAAATATTTTTTGATGCATTGGGTCGTAAAAATTTTTACTTGAAATTAATAAGTTTATTTCGTCGAATATTTCATTTGTAAGCAGTATTGAACCGATAACAGACTGTTCAGCCTCTATATTATTAGGAAGTTCATCTACTTTATTTTTGACTATATTTAAAGATTGTGACACAAACTAAATTTATAAAATAAACCCAAAAATTCAATTCTTAAATTTTTATGGGGAAAATTATGTATAATTATTTTTCTTCTTCTGAGATAGTTTTAATTACAATCTGTGTTTGAACATCTGGATGTAAATTTATAATAACATCAAAATTTCCTATTGATTTAATTTCTTTTGAAGGTTGTATTAAAGATGGGTTAATCTCTACTTTTTCAAAATGCTCTAAAACTTTTGATATTTCCGTGGGTTTGACTGATCCGTAAAGTTCATTGTTTTCAGTACTTAGCTTTTTAATTATATACTCTTTATTTTTAATTTTCTCATCAATTAGCTTTGCTTCTTTTTTTCTATCCTGATCTTTTTTACTTAGCTCTTGTTTAATTTTTTCAACTTCTTTAATATTTTCTTTTGATGCAAATAACGCTTTTTTTTCAGATATAAGAAAATTTCTGGCAAACCCTCGTTTAACATCAATTATTTCTCCTATTGAACCAACATTCCTAACATTCTCAAGTAGTATTACTTTCATTTTATAATAAAGCTAAATTTCTTGCTCTCTTAATAGATAAAGATAATTCTCTTTGTTTTTTTTGGCTAACTGAAGTTATTCTTGATGGCAAAATCTTTCCATTTTCAGATACATATCTTTTAAGTAATTTTATATTTTTGTAATCAATTATTGGAGCTCCTTTTGCAGACAAAGGACATTTTTTTTTAAATTTATATTTCTGATTTTGAAAAATACTAAGCTTGGCGAAACTACTTTGCTTATTTTTTTTTTTGTTATTTCTTTTTTTCATTAATTATTATAATACTATTTATGCAAGTTTTTCCTCAGTTTTTTTAAAATAGTCTGTGTCCAAATCAAATTTTTTTACTTTCACAGTGAGATATCTTAGTAAATTCTTATCAATTTTTTCATTTTTTTCTAATTCTGAGATAGTATTACCATCAGCCTTAATTTTGAAATGAATATAATTACCTTTTTTATTTTTTTTGATTAAGTATGACAAGTTCATTAATCCCCAATTTTCTAATTTAACCACATCTCCATTGTTCTTCTCTACAATTTTAGAATATTTATCCTGAATTTGTTTTAATTGAGAAGGGCTTATATCCTGCCTTGCTATAATGGTATGCTCATATAAGTTCATATTATTTCTTTCAAAAAAGAGAGGATATACTATTATAAATTTTTAATTACAATATAAAAATAAGGTTTTTAATCATATTTTCTATGTTTTCTGTTTTATTTCCTGGTCAAGGCTCGCAATCAGTAGGAATGATCAAAGAACTTTATGATAATTTTGATTATGTGAGAAATCTTTTTAAAGAGGCTGACAACACTCTTGATTTGTCTCTTAGTAAAATAATTTTTGAGGGACCCAAGACATTGCTAGACGAGACAGAAAACACTCAGCCAGCAATTTTTTTGGTAAGTTATGCAATTTTTAATGTTATCAAAAATGAAACTTCATTTAATATTCATAATGCAAGTTATTTTGCTGGACATTCATTAGGAGAATATAGTGCGTTGTGTTGCGCAGGAGTAATAAATTTTGTCGATACAATAAAACTACTTAAGATTAGGGGAAATGCAATGCAAAATGCTGTACCAAAAAACAAAGGCGGTATGTTAGCTGTATTGGGTCAAGATATAAATAAAATCAATGAAATTCTTGAAAGCAATAAAAGTAATTTTCATTGTTACTTAGCAAATGATAATTCAAACGGACAAGTTGTAATAAGTGGAAAAAATTTAGATCTTGAAAAATTAATTCTAGAATTAAACAAAATCAATATCAAAAATATTAAATTACCAGTTTCTGCACCTTTTCATTGTGTTTTAATGAAACCTGCTACTGACGTAATGAAGTATGAAATTTCAAATATAAATTTTTCAGCTCCTAAAAATAAAATAGTATCAAATGTAACAGCAGATACTTCCGAAGATCTTAATATAATAAAAAATTTACTCATAGACCAAATAGAAAAACCAGTACGTTGGAGGGAAAGTGTTTTAAACATGATAAATAATGGAAATCAAAAATTTATAGAAATAGGGCCTGGCAAAGTATTATCTGGTTTGATAAAAAGAATTGATAGAAATATTAAAACAATTCAAGTAAATAATATTAATGATTTAAATAATCTACAAAACTTATGATAAATCTAAAAAACTTAAACGTTATCTTAACAGGTGCAACAGGAATAATTGGAAATTCAATTGTAGACAAGTTAATCAATTTTGGTGCAAATATATTAGCCACAGGTACTAATGATGAAAAATTAAAGTTGTTAAAAGATAAATATAAACAAATTAATGTAGAAAAGTTTGACATTTCTAATCATCAGGGAATAGAAGGATTTGTGGAAGATTGTGGTAAAATTTTCAAAGACAGAATAGATATTTTAATAAATAATGCAGGAGTCACCAAAGATAGTTTGTCAATAAGAATGAAAGAGGAAGATTGGAGAAAAGTAATTGACATAAATCTAACTTCTACATTTTTAATTACCAAAAATGTTATTAAGAAAATGCTTAAATCCAAAAATGGAAAAATTATAAATGTATCATCTGTAGTTGGCCATACAGGTAATATAGGACAAGCAAATTATGCAGCATCCAAAGCTGGCATGATTGCAATGTCAAAGAGTCTAGCGTTAGAGTATGGTAAAAAAAATATTAAAGTAAATTGTGTGTCTCCAGGCTTTATAATTTCAGATATGACAAATCAAATAAGCGATCAGCATACTGAGCTACTAAAATCAAGAATTTCTCTCAATAAATTTGGAAATCCTGAAGATGTGGCAAATACAATTGCTTTTTTAAGTTCAGATCTTTCCGATTATATCACTGGCGAAACAATCCATGTGAATGGAGGTATGTATTTTAGTTGACAAAATAATTAAAATACTTATTAACGAATTAAACTAAAGGAACAAAATGTCAGATGATATTTCAAGTAAAGTAAAAAAAATTGTTGCAGATCATTTAGGAATTGATGAGGCTAAAGTTACGGAAGAGTCGAGTTTTATTGATGATCTTGGTGCAGATAGCTTAGATACTGTAGAGCTTGTTATGGCCTTCGAAGAAGAGTTTGGATCAGAAATTTCTGATAGTGACGCAGAAAAAATTTTAACTGTAGGTGATGCAGTAAAATTTATTGAGAATAAAGCAAACTAATTCTTTACTAAATGGCCGAGAAAAAAGCAGGGGTAATAGTTATATTATCTTCCCCCTCAGGCGCTGGAAAAACAACTTTAGTAAAAAAAATTTCCTTAAGAAATAAATTTAAAATTTCAGTTTCTCATACAACTAGAAAACCGAGAGCAAATGAAAAAGATGGCAGAGATTATTTTTTTGTTAAAAACAATAACTTTAAAAAACTAATAAAGGGAAGAAAATTTATTGAATACGCAAAAGTGTTTAAAAATTATTACGGATCTTTAAAAGAAAATGTAATATATAAATTAAATAAAGGTGAAAATGTAATATTTGATATTGATTGGCAAGGAACTAATCAAATAAAAAACAAAAATTTACCCTACAAAATTATAACTATATTTATTTTACCACCCTCTAAAAATGAATTATTTAAAAGATTGTTGAAAAGAGAAAAGAAGGACAAAAAAATTGCGTCTGAAAGAATGAAACAATTTAAAGAAGATGTTTTACATTGGAAAGATTATGACTATGCAGTTATTAATGATAATATAGAAATATGTTATAAATTAATAATTAAATTTATAAATTCAAAAAAAAACAAAAAAAATAATTTTATCTATGACAAAAGATTTATAAAAAATCATGTTGAATATTTAACTAGTTAAATATTCATAAATTTCACAAATCTTATAATAAGTTTTATGATCCAAGTTTTGAGGCCTTAAATCTAAATTAATTGATAATTGTTTTGAAACTTCGTTAAAATTTTTAAATAAAAATTTCATTGGTTTTCTGACCATTTTTCTTCTTTGGTTAAAAAATATGTTAGTTATATGTTCTAAGTTATTTGGATTTTTTAAAGTGAAATATTTGTCTTTTGGAACAAAAGTTAAAAGGGTGCTCCTTACTTTTGGAGGGGGATTAAAACTTTCTGGTTCTATATCTATTATTTTTTCTACATCCATATTCCAATTTGATAAAACTGATAGTCTCCCATAATTCTTAGTATTTGATTTTGCTATTATTCGATCTGCCACTTCTTTTTGAAACATTAATATTAACTTTTTACAAAACTTATTCAGATTCTTAACCTTAATCCATTTAACTAAAATTTGTGTAGAAATATTATATGGTAAATTTCCAAAAATAATCAAATTTTGTTGTAAAAGACTTTGATAAGAAACTTTCATCATATCTTCATTAATTATATTAATTTTGTTTTTAAATTTTTCCTTCAAAATACTAATTAACCTCTCATCTTTTTCTATAACAGTTAAATTCTTTGGTTTTTTATTTAATATTTCTTGTGTCAAAATCCCATTCCCAGGTCCAACTTCTATAATTACATCACTACTCTCAATTTTTCCCATATCAATTATTTTATTTACTATTCTTTTGTCTATTAAAAAATTTTGCCCTAAACTTTTTTTTTTAAAAAAAGTCATTTTATTTTTTCTAAAAATTTCATTGCATAGAAAAAAGAGGATGGATCAGATTTATTTTTACCAATCATTTCATAGTTTGGACCATGATCAGGGGTTACTTTTGTAAAAGGTAGGCCTATTGTTACGTTTATTGCATTAAATTTGAATAATGTTTTGGCAGGCACAAGGACCTGATCGTGATACATCCCAATAACAACGTCAAACTTTTTAATATTTTTTGATAGAAAAAAAGTATCCGCAGGAAACGGTCCTTTGACTTTAATTTTATTCTTTTTTAGTTGATTTATTGCAGGGATAATTTCTTTCTGTTCCTCACTAATATTTTCTGTCGATTCGCAGTGTGGATTTAAACCAAGTATTGCAATTTTTGGTAATTTATTTAGCTTTGATTTATAAAAATTGTGAATTTTAATTACGTTCTCTGTTATTTTTTTCTTCTTTATATGTTTGTGAACATTTTTAATAGGAATGTGAGTAGTTAAAGGAGAAACTGCTAATTCTTTGTTATATATTAACATTACTTGATTATTTTTATTAAATTTGTTGCCAATGTACTCAGTTATTCCTGGAAATTTTTTTTTTAAAAAATGCTTTTTAGATATAGGCCCATTAATTAGTTTATTTAATTTTTCTGACCTGATTAATTTCAAAGCTAAATCAAAACATCTTTCTATGTATTGATTTGAGAAACTACTTATTTTTGAAAATTCTTTTTTAAATTTAAATTCTACATTAATTATATTTATAAATTTAGCATCTGATTCATATATATTTTTTATTTCTTTAAGATTTAATTTATAGTTTAGTTTTTTCATTTGTTTTATAATTAATTTTTTGCAACCAATTAAAACTAATTTATTTTTATTTTTTTTAAAACTTGTTGATTTAAAATATTTAAATAAAATTTCAGAAAAAGTACTGTTTGGCTCACCATGCACAACTAGAATTACTTTAGTACTCATTTATATCTATATTTTTCTTTAGTCTCTTGTAGAGTATTATTGAAAAGCCATTTAATTGCCTATTAGTCTCTTGATTTAATAGTTTTTCAAGTTCTTTATCAATATCAATTTTTTCCTCAAAATTCTTTTTATTATTTAATTTTATTATTAGATATCCATTTGTAATCGGTATTGGTTTGCTAATTTCATTTATTTTAAGTTTATTAATAGTTTCACTAATAATACCTGTTATTTGAACCTCGTTAATCCAACCAATCAATCCACCATTTTTAGAAGTATTGGAGACGCTAAAAATGTTTGCCGTATTCTCAAATCCTATTTCGTCAATGCTTTCTTTAATCTTTGAAAAAGTAATTTTTAAATTTTCAGTAGTATCATTTGGTATCATTATTTCTGACAAGTTGTATTCGTACTTTCTCTCTTTTTTTTCAAAATTTTTAATTAAGTTTTTTCTTAGTTTTTCTTTTTCTAATTTCACATTTTTAAAATATTTTGAGTAAATATATCGATTCCATAATCCTTCTATTATTAATTTTTTTCTAATGGTCTCGTAGTCTAGATCATACGAATTTAAAATTTTTAAGTATTCATCTTTATTGCTAATATTTTTGCTTAGTAAAAAATTTTTTTCAATGGACTCAATATTTTTATTTTCCTCATTAAAATTAAAAAATTTAAGTAACTCTCGTTCTTTAATAATAAGAGTTATCAACGAATTTTTAGCAATTTCATTTAACCTATTATTTTCCAATTCTTTTAATTTTGGATTTAAAAATTTTAAATATTTTTTTTCTTGTTCAATGTCTATATTAGTAATTATATGATCCTGAACTTTTACTTTAATTTGTATACTGCTACTTAATGCAAAGTTGTATTGAGTCGTTAATAAGATGACAATAAAAATAAATTTTATTTTTATCATCTATCTTTCAAAAAAAGTGTTTGCTGAACCACGTAGCTCTGTAAAAGGTATAAACTTAATTAAAAAAAGTAAACTCTCATCAGGGACTAAGTTTCCATCTCTAAAGAATTTCTTTTCATACTGAAAAGTTGCGAATAAACAGTCTGTTTCGTATTCATAAGAAAGTCTGTAGTTCCCAGTAAAATCCTCTTTAAGATCTTTTGAGGTATTAAATTGAATTGAATGTTCATTATTAAATTTAATTTTTGTTTCGTTCGATAAAGTCTCACTGTTACCAATTTCATGATTCTCAGTAATATAATCGAAACTAGTAACAAAATTATTACTTCCAAATTTTGCTCTTAAAGACTCATAGTTCGAAAAATCTAAATCTCTGTCATATGAAAATTTATAATCAATATTAATGTTTTCGTTTGGTTTATAAAAAATATTTCCTACTATATCAGATCTTGTTTGATCAAGTTTTGCTTTTGAAGGCATTGAGAGATTTTTTTTATCTTTGATTACATTTCCAACATTAAATCCATAGATCTTTTCATTTGATAAATTCTGTTTTTCAAACTCTAATCCTATTGTTAAAGATTTACCTTCCTCAACCATGTCGGTTCTTCCAATTCTATTTGATGAAAATAAATTATCATATTTAAGTCTAACAGTATCTGAAGATATATTTTTACCATTAGTAGGACTGAATTTAAATTGTACTTTGGGTTTTAAATAATTTGAAGAGTCATCATATTTTTTTCTTAAGGGAATTTCTGAATTTAAAATTAATGTGCCAAAGAGTTCATGGTCTGCATTATTTTCAAATACAGATGAGTTTTCTGAGTAAGTATTAAAATTTTTAAGCAAAAAAGCATAGTTTGTAACAAGACCTGTATTGATGTAGTCAAAGGATGAAAAGTTAAAGTCATTATTTATCTGAGCTTCATATATATTTGTATCATATAATTTTTGATAACCAGTGGAACCAAATTCAAAGTTTCCATTATAATCATCTGCCAAATCTACATTTTTATAAAACGAAAAATCTGGAAATATATATTGATATTTGTCATTTTTGTTGCTTACTGCCAAATTTTCGTACATTCGTATTGAGGTACTTAATCTTGTATCTTCATCAATTTCTTTCATAACCCTTAAGTATGAAGTTAGTGAACTATTGTTAATATTTGACATCAAAGAGTTAGTATCTTTAATGCCAGTAAAATCATGAATTTTTAAGTAATTATCGTTTGTTACATTCTGAAATTCTAATTCGTATGAAGTATCGTTATTTATGTCTCCTCTTAAATCAATAAATGTATGTGTATTTGTATTTTTTTCATCTCTATTAAAACTAAAGTCTGCAATTAAATCTGAATTTTTAAAAGCTTGTCTATACTCTGATTGTAAAATAAAATCGTTATCAGAATAAAGTCTTGGGTTAAAAGTCATATCTTTCGAGTCTGACAACACATAAAAATATGGAATATTGACCGCTTTACCCAAATTATCAGAACTAGAGTAAACAGGCGTTAAAAATCCAGATTTTCTTTTAACAGATGGATCTGGGTGATTAAAATAAGGAAGAAAAAAAACTTTTTGATCAAATATTTTTAGCCAAGAGTTTTTATATTCAAATAATTTATCTATTTTATTATGTTTAAATTCTTCAGTTTGCAATTCCCATCCTCTACAACTTTTATTATCAGTATTACACGTACTGAACACTGCTTTTTGAATAATTGTTTTTTCGTTATTAGAAATAGTTGATTTTCCCTTAAGTAATGGATCATTATTCTCATTACCAAAAAAATTGTCAATAAAATCAACATTTACTTCTTTTCCTACCAATTCCTTTGTTTTCAAATTTACTTTGGCTTTTTCAAATGAGTAACTATTGTTATTACTATCTATGATATTTGTTTTTTTTGATGATATAACTTCTTTTAATTTATCAAAAATAAAACCTTCAACAAAATTATAAACATTATTCATATCGTCATATATAGAGGTGTTTAATTGACTAGAAATGATCATAGAGTTTCTATCAAATAAAATATTCCTAGAATTAATTTCATACTTGTTTTCAATTTTGAAGTATGTTTTTCCTTGTGTAATAATTGTATTTTCTATTTGATCATAAATAGCTTTCTCGCTATTTATAAAGATATCATTTAGGCTGTCATAAAATTCAACATTTCCTATAATCACTAATTCAGAAATTAATTTGTTATATATCGCCCTATCTCCCTTGATAATCAAATCCTCGTCAGGTATTCTTGCAGTACTTTTAGTTGAATAGATAATATTTCCGTCATTCTCAATTTTAATATTTTTAGAATCAAAAAAAACAGAATTTGCCTGAACTTGATTACTTTTTAAAATTAAAAAGATAGCTGCAATCAGTATTTTATATTTAATTTTCATTAAGTTTTAATAATCCTATAGTGCATATTAAAAACATTATTACTTGGGGTAACCAAACAGATACTAGCACTGGAACTGTTTCATTTTTTCCAAACAATATTGAAAAATAGTTAATATAGTAAAATATTACTGAAACCAATACTCCAATCACTATTAAAAAAAATTTTGATTTTATAAAATTAAATTTAAACATTAATAAAGAACCAATTATTACAGTTAATGCGAGGTATAATGGTAAACTATATATTTTATGTAAATGTAATTTAACTTCTGTAGCAGAATATCCTATAGATTTATAGTTTTCTTCTAGCTTAATTAATTGCATAATATTTAAAGAACTTAAGTTAGAATATAAATTCGAAATTATTTCACTGTTAAAAGTTGACTCGTAATTATAATTAAGAACAGATCTTTTTTTTTTCTCACTAGAATAAATTTTTACATTTTTTAAATCCCATATTTTATCTGAAATATCAGCTTGTTCTGATGTAATAGTGTTAATTAGTTTATATTCTTTGTTAAGCTCTGTTATTTTTATATTTTCTAATTCATTTTTTTTATATCCGCCTGCATTAATAATAAAAATTCTATCTCCTAATTTATTTTTTTCTTTTATCCAAAGTCCATCTTCATTCACTATTGCTAAATGATTTCCAGTATCAGAATACTTATATTTGATATTCAAATATAGACTTTTTAAATTAGCTGAAAATGAATAGTAAATTATTATCAATAGCATTCCAATTATAAGTGATACTAAGGATATTATTGCTGTAATTTTAAGGTTATTAATTCCATGACTTCTTAATAATTCTATTTCGTCTTTTTCAAACAAGTTAATGAAAAAAAACATAACACCTAGCAAAAATATAAATGGAAGAATTTCAAATAATATTGATGGTATATTTAGAATTGTTAATATAACAGGATAATAAATCTCTGTATTTTTATTTTCAAAATATTTGATTTCTTCAAAAATATTTAAAAAAAAACTTAAAAAAATAAAAACTAAAGAAATAACTAATATATTTTTAAGAAATAATCGTGTTAAATAATTTTGATATTTTTTAATCATTTTAATAAATATAATTTAAATTTTGTAAATACACATAAAAATAAATAATAAAAAATTACTAAAATTATAGGCAAGGATAATATAAAATAGCTTACATTGGTGGAAATAAAAAAGTATTTAAGACTTAATTGAGATAATATTATCGTTGAGGTACCAATTAAAAAAATATTTAGTTTTTGCGATCTCTGAAAAAAATTTTTTTTTGGTTCTATAATTAAACTTGCACTTACCAATGAAATTATAAGGGTATAAAGTGGTAAAACAATTCTTTTATATAATTCTTCTATAATAGATTTTACAGTTCTTGTATTACAATTTTCTGTATTAGTGTTATTAATAATGATGCTCTCATCAAAATTTTTATTTGGAAAAAAACCATTTATGCATTCAAATAGTTGAAATGTATCCAATTCTTGAATTTTAGATCTAGTTACTGTTTTTGTTGAAAAATTTGAAAGATCATAATCTGTTTCAGAAAAATTTAATGTAAAAGTATTATCTTTATTAATATTTGTAATACCTCCATTATATAGTCTAAGAAAATAATTATTATTTTTTTTAAAAATTTTACCTCTTTCAGAAATAATTATTTTTGAATTATTATTTTTTAATTTTTCATTAATATAAATTTTTTTTAAGTCACCATTTTCTTTATACTCTTCTACAAAAATTGTGAGATTTTTAACAACGTTAATAAACTTTTTTTCGGAAATTAATTTAGGCAAGAAATCAATATTAGACTCTTTAATTAACAATCTACCTAAATTTTGTGTATGTGGAACAATAAATAAGTTAAGACCAAGTTGTAGAATAAGAAAAAGAATTGAAAATCTAAGAATAAAATTGATTAGCTGAATTTTTTTAATTCCATTATTCCAAAAAACAATTAATTCATTTGAATTATTGTATTTATTTATTACATAAAAAATAGAAATAAAAAAAACAAATATTATAGTTTTGCTGAATATTTTAGGTAAATTTAATGAAACATAATAAAAATAAATACCCAAACTATGACCATCGTCTGAAACGAGATCTAGAAAGTTAACTGCCTGTACTATCCACACAATAAAAGTAATGCTAAAAGATGAAATTATAAAAAAATTAAATATATCCAGCGAAAATTTACGAAATATTAATTTATCCATTGAAATTCTTAATTTAATAAATATACAACATTATCTAAATAATTTTTCAAAAAAATGAAGCTAAATTTAAAATTTGTAACTAAAATTTCTAAAAGTTTTAAGGAATACGAGATTATTTTCCTAAAACAAAAAAACTTAAAAAACAATAATCTTCAACCTATGTTAAAGTCAATATTTTCAAGCAAACTTTTTAATGAACATAAATTCATAAAAAAAGATTATAACAATAAAAGTTACATATTTGTTAACTGTATTAATGCTAAAATTTCTTTAGACTTTGAAAAATTAGGATCAAAGTTGTTTGTATTTTTAAAAGATAATAAAATTGAAAGTTCAGCAATAAATTATAACAATAACACACTATCAGATGTTCAGCTAGAAAAAGTCTTACATGGAGTACAATTAAAATCTTATAATTTTGGTATTTATAAGACAATGAAAAGTAAAAAAGAATTAATTATTAATTTAAATGTAGTTGGTAAAAATCTAAAAAAAACAAATTTACTAAGAAATAAATTGAATGCTCTTTTACAGGGAATTTTTCTTACGAGAGATTTAGTTTCTGAACCTGGAAATATATTACACCCAGATGAGTATGCTAAACGGATAATGAAATTAAAAAAATTAGGTTTAAAAGTCACAATCTATGATCAGAAAAAATTAAAAAAATTAGGTTTCAATGCATTACTGGGTGTAGGCCAAGGAAGTATAAGAGGATCTTATCTTGCAATTATGGAATGGAGTGGAATTAAAAATAATTCAAAACCTTTAGCATTTGTTGGAAAAGGTGTTTGTTTTGATACAGGTGGAATTTCATTAAAGCCTGCAAAATTTATGGAAGACATGACATATGATATGGCAGGATCAGCTACAGTTGTTGGTCTTATGAAAACTCTCGCATTAAGAAAAGCAAAGATTAATGCAGTAGGAGTTGTTGGTCTAGTTGAAAACATGCCAGGAGGCAATGCTCAGAGACCAGGAGATATTGTCAAATCTTACAGCGGGCAAACAATTGAAGTTTTAAATACTGATGCAGAGGGAAGATTAGTACTTGCTGATGCATTAACCTATACAGAAAAAAAATTTAGACCAAGTTTAATTGTCGATCTAGCAACTTTAACAGGTGCAATAATTGTTGCTCTAGGATCTGAGTACGCTGGTTTATGGTCAAATAACGAAAGGTTAGCTAAACAACTATTTGATGCTGGAGAAATGGTAGAAGAAAAGTTATGGAGAATGCCTTTACATGAAAATTATAATAAATTAATGAATTCTAAAACTGCTGATATGCAAAACATAAATTATGTTGGTGGAGCTGGATCAACTACTGCTGCTCAATTTTTACAAAGATTTATAATTAATAAAACACCCTGGGCACACTTGGATATTGCTGGGATGGCTTTTTCAAAATATGCCGGGGCTTTAAATTCAGGTGGAGCAACCGGATACGGAGTTAGATTATTAAATAAATTCATAGAGGAGAATTATGAGTAATATTGAACAAACTCTGTCAATAATAAAACCAGATGCTGTAGAAAGAAATCTGCAGGGGCAGATAAAAAACGATTTTAAAAATAATGGATTTCAGATATTAAATGAAAAAAAAATTCATATAACAAAAGAAGAAGCTGAAAAATTTTATAAAGTTCATGAGTCTAAACCATTTTACAATGATTTATGCGCTTATTTATCTTCAGGACCGATTGTTGTAATGAAACTCCAAAAAGTTAATGCGGTATTAGAAAATAGAAAATTAATGGGATCTACAAACCCAGATGATGCAGAAGAGGGAACTTTAAGGAGAAAATATGGTATTTCTATAGATAAAAACTCAGTTCATGGATCTGATAGCGTTGAAAATGCTAAAATAGAATTAGATTTTTTTTTCAAAGATTAGTTAAAAATTTTACAATAGCCTTTGGATAAATTTCGTGCTCAATAACAAGAACCTTTCTTTTCAAACTTTTTATATTATCCTTTTTTAAAATTTTTATTTTTTTTTGTAAAATAATTTTACCCGAATCTAACCTTTGATTAACTTTATGTACCGAGGCCCCTGCAAATTTATCTTTATTTTTAATAGCTCTTAAATGTGTATTTAATCCTTTATATTTTGGTAAAAGGGAAGGGTGAATATTTAATATAGGTTTAGAAAACTTTTTAATAAAACTTCCTGATAAGATTTTCATAAACCCTGCTAAGCAAAGTAAATCAATTTTATACCTTTTTAATATTTTAATTGATTGACTTTCAAAATAAGACCTACTTTTATACCTAATCCCAAATTTTTTTATTTTTGATTTTGTTGCATATTTCAATCCAGGAGCATCTAGGTTATTTGAAATAACTAATATAATTTTAAATAAAGAATTTTTTCTTTTTGAACTTTTTATTAATGATTTTAAATTACTACCTCTGCCGCTAATAAAGATAGCAATTTTTTTTTTACCAGGGTACTTTTCCACTAAATTTAATTTTTTTTGAATTTTTTATTATTTTTCCAATTATGTAAGGTTTAAATTTTTTTCCAAAATATTTACTAACCGAACTTAAATTTTTAGGGTTTGTTATTAAACAAAAACCAATACCACAATTAAATGTTTTAAGCATTTCCTTCTCAGTTATACCCATTTTATGTAACCATTTAAAAATTTTTAATGTTTTAATTTTATTAAGATTGATCTCTGCACATAAATTTTTTGGAATTACTCTTCTAATATTATCTTCTAAACCACCACCAGTTATATTCGCACAGCCATTTATTAATTTTTTTTCGTTTATATTTGATATTTCTTTAACATAAATTTTGGTTGGTCTAATTAATTCTTTTTTAAGAAATTTATTTTCTTTAAAATTAATTTTTTTTTTTTTTAACAAGTATCTCACCAAGGAAAAACCATTTGAATGAAGTCCGTTAGAAGGAATTGCCAATATAAGATCATTATTTTTAATTTTATTATTAAGTATATTCTTCTTTTCAACAAGACCAACAGCAAAACCCGCAATATCAAATTTATCTTTAGAATAAGTGCCCGGCATTTCTGCAGTTTCTCCACCGACTAATTTACAATCAGAAATTTTACATCCTTTGTTGATTCCTCTAACTATATTTTTTAACTTATTTAAATTTATTTTGCTTATGGATATATAATCTAAAAAAAGATATGGCTTAGCTCCTTGAACAACTAAATCATTAACACACATAGCAACAAGATCAATTCCGATTGTATCAAATTTATTCAAATCATTTGCAATTTCAATTTTTGTACCTACTCCATCAGTGCTAGTTACAATGTGTGGGTTTTTCAGTTTTCTAGGAATTGGTGAGATTGCCCCAAAACCACCAATATTCTTAAAATCACCACTTTTCCCTGATTTTTTTGAGAGTTGTCTTATGAATTTAACAAAACTATCTGCTTTTGGAATATTAACTCCACTATCACTGTATGTTAACTTATTTGATGTCATATAAAAAAATAATGTTTTTTTTTAAAAAAAAAATACTCATTTATTTATATATATTTTTTTTAACTTTAACCTTTAATTTTATAGAGTTTTCCACAAATAAAGCTTTTGCAAAAACATTTGTAATTTCAAAAATTGAAGTTGAAGAAAAATATAACCTTAATTTTAATAAGCTTAGAGTTATTGATAGAGGTTTTAATGAAGCATTTAAGAATCTTTCTCAAATGATACTTGAGGAAAAGGATCAAGATATAATTATGAAAACTTCAATAGAGGATATTAAAAAATTAGTAGAAAATTTTTCAATTTTGGAGGAAAAATTTATTAACAAAAAATATAAAAGTATAATGGAAGTAGAATTTAATAGAAAAAAACTTATTAATTTTCTAAATTTAAAAAACATAACCCTCTCTTTGCCGAAAAAGTTAGATGTTTTTTTTCTACCTATTCTAGTTGATTTAGAAACGAATAGTTTTAGCTATTTGAGTGATGATATTCTTGCAAAAAACTGGAAAAAAACAAATAAAAATTATTTTCAAATTAATTATGTCTTACCAAATGAGGATGTTGAGGATTATATAACAATTAAAAATAATATAAAAAATATTGAAAAGTTTAATTTCAAAAAAATATTAAAAAAATATAATTCAGAAAATTATATAATACAGATTGTTTTTATAGAAAAAAATAATATAAAATTTTATTCGAAAATTAAATTTGATGACAAATTTTTAGTTTTAAATAAAAAATTTATTAACAAAAATATTCACATAGATACAGATTTAAATTCAATGATTTTAAATATAAAAAATAAATATGAGGATAATTGGAAAGCTATTAACAAAATGAACCCATCTACATCTGTACCTATTCGATTATTTGTAGAGTCAAAAAAAATTAAAAAAACTGTAAAATTAGAGAATGCATTGAATAATTTAGATTTTGTTAATAATTATAAAATAGAGAAATTTGATAGCTATGAAATTGTATATAAGGTTTACTATAATAGTAGTCCAAAAAGATTTTTAAAAGATATATTAGCTTATGATATTATTGTTGATACAACCGCAGCTAATTGGAAAGTAAAATGAGTGAATTAAATCAATTACTATTAGAGTTAGATTATAAGATTAATTTTAATGAACATGATTTTTACTTATCACAGAGTAACTCAAATGCATTCAATCTTATAAATAGTTGGCCTAATTGGGATAAAAAAATATTAAACATATCAGGCGAAAAATTTTCTGGAAAAAGTCATTTAGCAAATATATTCAAATTTAAATCAAAGGCTTTTTTAGTAAATGGTAAAAATATTGATAATTCAATTTTTAAAATTTTAAAGATACACGAGTGTATAATCATTGACGATTTTGAAGAGTGTAAAGAAGAGGAAATTCTTTATTCTATTTTTAATTTAATTGATCAGGATAGTAAATACATGTTGATAAATTCTTTAACTCCAATAAATCAAATTAAATTTAATTTATCTGATTTATCTTCAAGATCAAAAAATTGTCTTTATGCAGAAATTGAAAATCCAGATGATGAATTACTTTTTGCTATATTATTGAAGAATTTTTCTGATCGTCAAATTAAAGTTGAAAAAAAAATTATAAATTTCATTATTAGCAGAATTGATAGATCCTATAGAAAAATTGATGAATTTATATATAAGATTGACGAATTAAGTTTAAAAAAAAAAAAACCAATTAATTTTAAGACAATAAAAGAGATTTTATAAATTGACAAAATATAGAACGCATACATGTGGAGAATTAAATAAATCTCACAAAGAAAAAGAAATTTTCTTATCTGGTTGGATAAATAAAAAAAGAGATCACGGTAATCTTCTATTTATTGATTTAAGAGATAACTATGGAATTACACAGTGCGTAATTGACAAAAGTAATCAAATTTTTAAAAAAATTGAAAAACTATCATTAGAGACTGTAATTAAAATTTCAGGCTTTGTGGTTGTAAGATCAATTGAGACAACTAATAAAAATATTCCAACTGGTGAAATAGAAGTAAAAATTAATACTGTTGATATTTTAGGTGAAACTAAAGAACTACCTATGCCAATTTTTTCAGATCAAGAGTATGCTGAAGACATAAGGCTGAAATATAGATTTTTAGATTTAAGAAGGAAGAAATTACATCAAAATATTATTTTAAGATCAAAAGTAATATCTTTCATAAGAAATGAGATGCAAAAACTTGGCTTTTTTGAATTTCAAACCCCTATACTAACTTCATCTAGTCCAGAAGGTGCAAGAGATTTTCTTGTTCCAAGTAGATTAAATCCAGGAAAATTTTATGCATTACCACAAGCTCCTCAGCAATTTAAGCAACTTATAATGGTTTCAGGTTTTGATAAATATTTTCAAATAGCACCATGTTTCAGAGATGAGGATGCAAGAGCAGATAGAAGTCCTGGAGAGTTCTATCAGTTAGATGTCGAAATGTCTTTTGTAGAACAAGAAGATGTTTTTAAAGTGATTGAAACATTATTTTTAAAACTATTCAAAAATTTTAGTGATAAAAAAATTCTCCATGAAAAATTCCCAAGAATATCTTATGAAGATGCAATGCTTAAATATGGTTCAGATAAACCTGATTTAAGAAACCCACTAGAAATATCAGATTTAACGAATATTTTTGAGAGAAGTGATGTCAAATTTGAAATTTTTAAAAAATTAGTAAAAAAAGGTTCTATAGTAAGATCCTTAATTGCCAAAAATACAATAGATAGACCAAGAAGTTTTTTTGATGGAATTGATAAATGGGCAAAAGATCAAGGTTCCTCAGGTCTTGCATACTTTACATTAGAACAGGGAGATAAAATTAATGCAAGAGGACCAATCGGGAAATTTTTTTCAGAGGACTCTTTATTAGAAATTATGAAACAAACCAAGGCAAATGCTGGTGATACGGTTTTTCTATCATGTGGCAAAAAAGAGGATGTAGAAAAAATATTAAGTATCGCTAGAAATAAAATTGCTAAGGATTTAGATTTAATTGACAATGAATGTTTTTCATTTTGTTGGGTCGTGGATTATCCAATGTATGAAATTGATGAAATAACTAAAAAAATTAAATTTAGCCATAATCCTTTTTCTATGCCACAAGGTGATTTAAATAAATTAGATTTATCAGATCCTATAAATCTTAAAGCATATCAATATGACATTGTTTGTAATGGAATTGAGTTATCATCAGGCGCTATAAGAAACCATATTCCTGAACTTATGTATAAATTATTCGAAGTTGCAGGATACTCAAAAAATGATGTTGATAATAAATTTAGTGGTATGATAAATGCTTTAAGTTATGGAGCACCACCGCATGGTGGCATAGCTCCAGGAATTGACAGAATAGTTATGCTTTTAGCAAATGAGAAAAATATTAGAGAAGTTACAATGTTTCCCATGAATCAAAATGCACAGGATTTAATGATGAATGCTCCATCTGATATTTCTGATAGTCAATTAAAAGAGCTGAATTTAGTTGTCAAAAAGAAAATTTAGTTATTTTTTACCTTTTAGATTTATCCTAATATCAGAAAGATCAACAAATTTCTTTTTATAATTACTTCTTACAAAACCTTTGCTTGTAATATCTTTAACTAATTTTAAAAACTGTGTTTTATCCTCATTAACTTCATCATAGTTATTTTCATCTAAATTATCAGATCCACCTATCGATGGAGTATGAGCTAAGTCCTCTCTGTTGAGATATGATATTGCTAATTCTCTAAATATATAATCAAGAATTGATGTTGCGCTTAGTATTCTATCATTTCCAAACACTTTTCCAGACGGTTCAAATTTTGTATCTACAAAAGCATTTACAAACTCATCTAATGGAACTCCGTATTGAAGTCCGAGAGAAACTGCTATAGCAAAATTATTCATTGTTGCTTTTACCAGCTCCCCTTCCTTACTGGTATCTATAAATATTTCTCCTATTTTACCATCCTCATATTCACCCGTGTGAAGATATACTTTATGATCTCCAATTGATGCTTTTTGAATATATCCTTTTCTTCTGTCTGGCATACTAAATCGTCTACCATTATTGTCTTTAATATTTTTTGCTAATTTTTCTTGATTAATTTTTAGGCTATTTTTTTGTTCTGGCTTTGGAAGTTCTTTTTCAACAACGTTAATATTATTTTTTTCAATTTTTTCTAAATTTTTAGTTTTTCTACTATCTAATTTAACATCAAGTATCTCAAATTTACCGTCTTCTCTTTTTTCAATGTTTTGTATATTTTTTTCGTCAATATCATCTAAGAAGTGACTTACTTTAAAACTACATGTGTAATATGTCTCAACTAAAAACTTTGCCATTAAATTTCCTTATTTATTATTAAAATTGAATCTTAAAGATATTATGTATATAGAAGTTTAAAATTTTAGTCTAATCTAAATTTTTACACTTTTAAATTGAAAAAATAAAATATTTTTATGTTGACAATACTTAAACAAATTTTCACTTGGTGGAATCAACAGACATTAGGAACAAGATTGCAAATATTTTTTTCTGGAAAATTAATAGGTGAGGACAAAAATGGAAATAAATATTATGAAAGTAAGTCAGGTAGAAGATGGATAATATATAATGGTGAAGTTGAGGCCTCAAAAATACCTAACGAATGGTACTCTTGGATGCATTATATGAAAAATAAAATAGAGAATAATCATAATTTAAAAAAATATGATTGGCAGAAGGAACATTTGTCTAATCAAACAGGATCAGATAATGCTTATCATCCAAAGAAATATAACAATGCTATCAAAAAAAAATATAAAAGCTGGAAAAGTTAATTTGTTATTATTTATTTTTTTTGTTTTATTAATTAATTTCAGTATAATCAATAATTTGATAGCAAGTGAGTCAATTGCTGAATTAAGTGTTCTTGATAAAGTTAGTTCAAAAAATACAAATATTAAAATACGAGTAGGTGAGGAATTTAAATTCCAGAATTTAAGTATTAAGGTTTTAACATGTTACAATTCTAGATTTGATGATGATCCTGAAGTTACTGCTTTTATGCAAGTAATAGATCAAACAATTACAAACAATGATAAAGTCTTTGTTTTTAATGACTGGACATTCGCGTCCAGTCCATCAATTAGACCTTTTGATCATCCAGTGTATGATGTTTGGCTAAAAAAATGTTATAGCTAGATAACTTTTTCTTTGTCAAGCCAACTTACATTGAAATCCGATTTAATAAATTTTTTATTATTAAGCAGTATTTTATGAAGATCTATTGTAGTTGTTATACCCTCAATTACAAACTCATCTAGAGATCTTAACATTCTTTGAATTGCTTCCTCTCTATTTCTCCCGTGAGTAATAACTTTACAAATCATACTGTCGTAATATGGTGTGATTTTGTAACCTTGATAAATAGATCCATCTACCCTTGTTCTAAAACCAGATGGTTGATGACACATGCCTATTTTTCCAGGAGAAGGCTGAAAATTATTACTAGGGTCTTCAGCATTAATTCTACATTCTATTGCATGACCTCTTGGATTTATATCGCTTTGTTTTAAGGCTGTATTACCTGAGTAAGCTATCCATATTTGTTCTTTAATAATATCAATACCAGTAACCATTTCAGTTACTGGGTGTTCAACTTGAACTCTAGTATTCATTTCTAAGAAATAAAACATACCATCTTCATATATAAATTCTACCGTTCCAGCTCCTTCATAACCGATTTGGCTTACCATACTGACTGTTTTATTAAACAGGTCTTCTCTAATACTATTATTTAAGACTGGACTAGGTGTCTCCTCAATAAGTTTTTGATGTCTTCTTTGAACCGAGCAATCTCTTTCGTGCAAATGAACAGTTCTGTTTTTTCCCGAGAGAACTTGAACTTCAATATGTCTAGGGTTTTGAAAGAATTTTTCAATATAAACTTCATCATTACCAAAAAATTTCTTCGCTTCCTGTTTTGCTAACAAAAAGAGGTTTTCAAATTCATCAATTTTGTTTACAATTTTCATACCTTTTCCACCTCCTCCACCTGATGCTTTTATGAGCAAAGGAAATCCTACTTTCTGAGATATTTTTTTTGCTTCATGAATATCATTTATGCCTCCATCAGAACCTTCAATTACAGGTAGTCCATATTGTTTTGCAACTTTCTTGGCCTCAATTTTGTCTCCCATCATTTTAATTAAATTGGAAGATGGGCCAATAAATTTAATATTATTTTCCTCTAAAATTTTCGCAAATTCAAAATTTTCTGACAAAAAACCATATCCAGGGTGTACAGCCTCAGATCCAGTTAATTCAATAGCTGACATGATAGCAGGAATGTTTAGATAGCTTTGAGTTGGTTGATGTGGTCCTACGCAAATACTTTCATCTGCTAATCTTACATGCATGCTATCTCTATCTACATCAGAATGTATTGCAACAGTAGCTATGCCCCATTCTTTACAAGCTCTAATTATTCTTACAGCAATTTCACCTCTGTTTGCTATAAGTATTTTTTTAAACATTAATTTATTCGATAATCGCAATAGTCTGTCCAAATTCTACTGGCTGTCCATCATCAACACTAATTTCTTTGACGGTTCCATCTATTGGACTTGGAACATGATTCATTGTTTTCATTGCTTCAACAATCATAACAGTATCCCCTTTTCTAATTTTCTTTCCTATCTCTATAAATTTTTTGCCTCCAGGCTCTGGTGCAAGATAAGCAGTACCTATAATAGGGGAAGTTATTTTTTTAGAATTATCGATTGATAAGTCTACTTTTTTAGCTTGTTCCTGATTAGGCAATGAAGGCTCTATGTTACTTGATATTTTAGATTTTGAAACTTTAACTTTAATATCTTTTTCTGTGTACTCTATTTCTGTAAGATTAAATTCTTCTAGATAATCATTTAATTCTTTAATTATATTTTTATTTATTTTCATTTTTCAATATCTCATGCATAGAATTTATGGCTAAAATATAGCCATTTATTCCCAGTCCACAAATTATACCTGTAACAACAGCACTTATCAGGGATTTATGCCTAAAATCTTCTCTTTTATAAATATTTGATATATGAATTTCAATAATAGGTTTTTTGAAAATACTTAAGGCATCCCTGATTGCAACAGATGTATGGCTATACCCAGCGGCATTTATTATAATTCCATCCTGAGATTTGCGGGCATCTTGAATTATATTTACGATTTCCCCTTCAACATTTGATTGTTTTATGTCTATTTCAATATCCAAATCTTTAGCTCTATTAAAACAAATTTTTTGAAGATATTTATAGTCCTTGCTACCATATTGAGTTTGTTCTCTTTCTCCTAATAGATTAAGATTGGGACCATTAATAATTATTATTTTACTCATTAGAAACTTATATTATATGAACAAAAAAAATAAAATAAAAATTGTTGTCAATGGTAAGCTTTTGACAGTAAATCAGAAATTTTCTTTAAAAAATCTTATTGAAAAGTTAAAAGTACCAATTAATAAAGTTGCAATAGAACTTAATAAAGAAATAGTTAATAAAAAAAAATTAAGTAAAATATTTTTAAAAAATAAAGACAAAATTGAAATAGTTCATTTTATAGGTGGGGGTTAATGAAATTAGATATTTTAAAAATTGCGAATAAAAATTTTAAATCAAGACTCATAGTTGGTACAGGAAAATATAAGAATATGTTAGAATGTTCAAAAGCAATTAAGATCTCTGGCGCTGAGATCGTAACAGTTGCTGTAAGAAGAGTAAATATATCTGATAAATCAAAGCCTTTATTAATGGATTATATTAACCCAAAAAAAATAATGTATTTACCAAACACAGCTGGATGCTTTAATTCAAATGATGCTTTACGTACACTTAGGCTTGCTAGAGAAATAGGAGGTTGGAAAATTGTTAAACTTGAAGTTTTAGGGGATAAAAAAAACCTATTTCCAGATATGATTGAAACATTAAAATCAACTGAGGTTTTGACAAAAGAGGGATTTAAAGTAATGGTTTATTGTAACGATGATCCTTTAATGTGTAAGAGATTGGAAAATGCTGGGGCAGTAGCTATTATGCCTCTAGCTGCACCAATTGGATCTGGTTTAGGAATTCAAAATAAAACTAATATTAAAATACTAAGACATCAAACTAAAGTTCCTTTGATTATCGATGCCGGAATAGGGCAAGCATCTGACGCTGTAGAAGCAATGGAAATGGGTTGCGACGCAGTTTTGATAAATACTGCTATTGCAAAAGCCAAAAACCCTTATCAGATGGCAGAGGCTATGAAATTTGCAGTAAAATCTGGAAGAAAATCTTTCTTATCTGGTAGGATGACTCGCAATATATTTGGATCTGCTTCATCATCAAAAAAAGGTTTGATTTAATTATTTTTTTTAAAAATTTTTTTTTTTTTATATTTTCTTACTTTATAGCTTGATTTTTTTTCTTTTTTTAATTCCAGCTTTTTCTCAGGTAGTTCTCCATTGATTTTTTGCAAATTTTCAATCTTTTCAATCTTTTCTAATACTTTATTAGATTTTGACTTAAATTCTATAATGTAATCTTGTAAACCAAGTTTTTCACCAACGTTAAGATTAATTTTAACTTTATTTTTCTTTTTAAAATAATTCAAATCCTCTGAAAAATAATTTTCTATGAAATTTATTATTTTTTCGTTTATTAAAACTTCTACAATTTTAGAATTTGTTTCAAATATTTTTATTTCAATTAATTTAATAACCTTTAAAGCTAGTGTTTCATTGGTTAATTTTATTAACCATTTTATATTACTTTCTCTTAATCTTTGTCTTGACATTTCAAGTAGTCCAAAGTTGCTAATTCTACCTATTTGAATTCTAGCTCTATCATTTCTACATCTTTCTTTCAGCCTTCTCTCTACTTGTTTACGATTATTGAAACTAAGCATATCAATAAAATCAATTATTATTAAACCAGATAAGTCTCTTATCTTAATTTGACGAGCTATCTCCTCCGCTGCCTCTAGATTTGTATCCAGAGCCGTACTCTCAACATTTTTTTGTTTTATAGATTTTCCAGAGTTTATATCAATTGAAACTAGAGCTTCAGTCGGATTAATAACAATATAACCTCCCGAACTTAACTTTACTTCAGTTTTAAAAATTTCAAAAAGTTTTTTTTCAATATTTTCCTTAAAAAATAATGGTATTTTATCTCTGTATTTTTTAACTTTTTTCAATTGTTTAGGCATCATAAGTTTCATATAATTTTTTGCTTTTTGATATCCATCATTTCCCTCAACAACAATATTTTGAGTTTCGTCATCATACATATCCCTTATACTTCTTTTTATAATATCACTCTCTTGATGAATTAATGAAGGAGCTATTGAATTTAATGCGTTATCTTTAATAGAGTTCCAAACTTTGATTAAATTCTTTAAATCTCCATCAATCTCATTTTTAGTTTTATTTGATCCAGCTGTTCTTACGATAATTCCCATTTCTTTTGGTATCTGAATTTCATTTAAAATTTTTCTTATTTTTTTCCTATCTCCAGGGTTGAAAATTTTTCTTGAAATTCCGCCGCCCTTTGCAGTATTTGGCATCAATACTATATATTTTCCAGCAATACTTATAAAAGTACTTAGAGCTGCCCCTTTAAATCCTCTTTCGTCCTTAAGAACCTGAACTAATATAACTTGATTTGGTTTAATTACTTCTTGTATTTTATACCTTTTTGATGGAAATTTTTTTTCATCAATAATTTTTTCTTTATTTTCAATTTCCAATTTTTCCACAGGATCATTTAATTTTATTTCTTTATTTCCCTCTAAAATTTGATTTTCATTATTTTCACTTTCTTTAGAAAGTTCTTCTCTTACTTTTTTTTCTTCCTCTTTAATTTTTTCTAAGTCACTGTGTGGTAGTTGATAGTAGTCTGACTGGATATCATTGAATGATAAAAATCCATGCCTTTCTCTTCCAAAGTCAACAAAAGCTGCTTGAAGCGATGGTTCTATTCTACTTACTTTACCTAAGTAAATATTATTTTTAATTAGAGTGTTGTTAACACTTTCATATTCATAATCCTCAATATGACTGTCTTTTTTAAGAACAACTCTAGTTTCATTAGGATGCGATGCATCAATATATAAATTTTTTGACATAAGTTTTGATTAATTTTCATTTATTTGTTTTTAAAATTCGGTGCCATAACTTTAACAAATTCGATTAGTAATTTAAACTAAAATGAGCAGATTGATAAAAAAACTCACAATACTTTTAGCTTTATTTGTTCTAATAAGCTTTTTCATGATCTTTGCAATTTTATGGTCTTATTCGAACAAGTTACCAGATTATAAGTATTTAAAAAATTACAAACCTCCAGTTTCAAGCAAGGTTTACTCCGGAAATGGTGTTTTGGTAAGTGATTTTTCTGCAGAGAAAAGAATATTTGTTCCATATAACGCTATTCCAAAAAAAATTATAAATTCGTTTTTATCATCTGAAGATAAGAATTTTTTTAAACATCCTGGGGTAGATGCTAAAGGAGTATTAAGAGCAATCAAAAACAACATTTTTAATTTAATTAAATCAAATAGATTAGAAGGCGCATCAACTATTACCCAACAAGTTGCAAAAAACTTTCTTTTATCCAATGAAGTTAGTATTGATAGAAAAATCAAAGAGGCAATACTAGCTTTTAGAATTGAAAGAGCCCTATCAAAAGAGAGAATTTTAGAACTTTATTTAAATCAAATTTATCTAGGTGAAGGATCTTACGGTATTGCATCTGCAAGTTTAAGATACTTTGACAAACCTATTGGTGAATTAAACTATTCAGAATCTGCATTATTAGCAGCATTACCTAAGGCTCCAAGCAAATATAATCCTTATAAAAACAAAGAATTAGCAACCTATAGAAGGAATTTAGTATTAAAAAATCTTTATGAGAACTCTTATATTTCAAAAGAAACTTATGACAATTTAATACTTTCAAAAATTAAATTGAAAAAGAGAAAAAGAATATTTCTTGAAGACACGAGATATTTTGTTGAGGATATAAGAAAAAAAATAATAAAAGAATATGGATATGATCAAGTTTACAAGCAAGGTTTAAATATAAAAACACCAATTAATTTAGAGCTCCAAAATCTCGCTTCTTCATCTTTAAGAAAAGGATTGTTGGAATATGATAGAAGAAAAGGATGGCGTGGGCCAATTGATAATAGAAAAAATAAAGAATGGTACAAAAATTTAGATAAGTTTAAATTGGAAAAAACAATTGGCTGGCAGATAGCTATTGTTAAAAGAATCGACAAATTTGAAGCAGTTATTCAAACTGATAAAAATGAAAATGGGATTATTAGCTATGAAGATATTAATTGGACGAGAAAAAATTTTAATCAGATTTTTAAAATAAATGATTTAATTTACGTAAAGAAAATTTCTGAGGGGGTTTTTAGTTTAAGGCAGTTACCAAATGTTAATGGTGGAATAGTTGTTATGGATCCTTATAGCGGGAGAGTGTTGGCATTATCTGGTGGCTTTAGTTTTAAAAAAAGTGAATTTAATAGAGTATCACAGGCAAAACGACAACCTGGTTCTGCTTTCAAGCCATTTATATACGCACTCGCACTTGAAAACAATTTTACTCCTTCTTCTTTAATTTTAGATGCTCCAATTGTACTTGACCAAGGACAAGATCTTAAGATGTGGAAGCCTGAAAATTATGGTAAAAAATTCTATGGACTTTCAACTTTAAGGACGGGAGTTGAAAAATCTAGAAACTTAATGACTGTAAGAATTTCACAGGATTTAGGAATAGATAAAATAATTAATTTTTCGAAAAAGCTTAATATTTATGAAGATCCAGATGAATTGATGTCTGTTTCATTGGGTTCTGCAGAAACTACTTTGTTAAATATTACAACAGCTTATTGTTCATTTGTAAATGGTGGAAATTTAGTTTCTCCAATTTTAATTGATAGAATCCAAGATAGTGAAGGTAACACAATATCAAATAATGAGAAAAGATTTTGTGAAAATTGTGATCAAATCTCTTTTCAGGGTAATAAAACCCCAATTATTAAAAGTAATTTTGAACAAATATTTTCACCTCAAACTGCTTATCAAATGACTTCAATTTTAGAAGGTGTTATAGAAAGAGGCACTGGAAAAAGGTTAAAGGATTTAAACTTACAACTTGCTGGAAAGACAGGAACAACAAACAATAATACTGATGCATGGTTTATTGGCTTTACGTCTAATCTAGTTGTGGGGGTATATGTAGGTTATGATAATCCAAAAAAGTTGGGGAGATATGAAACAGGCTCTAAAACTGCATTACCGATATTTAAAGATTTTATTAAAAAAGCTGCAAATAATTATGATGCTAGACCTTTTAAAATTGCCAAAGGGATAAAAATGATGGTTATTGATGCAGAGACTGGAAAAAAAGCAAATTTTGGATCAAAAAAAACGATTATCGAGTCATATAAAAAAGAAAAAATTGAAAATAAATTATATAATAGTAATGATAATAGTAGCGATAATAAATTTAAAAACCTAATATTAAAGTTTTATTAATGGAACAAGAAATAGAAAAATATAAATCAGAAGTTATTAAAATAAATCAAAGAATTAAGGAGTTTCTTTGAAACACAAAATATTGCATCAAAAAGAAATAAACTTAATACTTTGATAGAAGACCCAAAATTTTGGGATGATAGAAAAAAAGCTGAAAAAATTTTAAAAGAAAAAAAAGGATATGATAATTTATTAGATAGTCATAATCAGTCAGAAATAGAATTAAAAGAATTGTATGATATTTTTAAATTAGCTGATGAAGAAAATGATAAACAACTTATTGGGGAAACTTTAGATAAATTTGTAAATTTAAAAAAAGAGTTTAAAAAATTAGAAATCAAATGTTTTTTGTCAAATGAAAATGACAAATTAGATAGTTACTTAGAATTTCATGCAGGTGCTGGAGGTACTGAAAGCCAGGATTGGGCGGAAATGCTCAGAAGAATGTATATGAAATGGGCAAATGAACGAGGGCACAATGTTGAGTTAATTAGTGAGCACAAAGGAGATGAAGCAGGAATTAAATCCTCAATTATAAAAATTTCAGGAGAATATACTTATGGTTTTTTAAAAACAGAGTCAGGAATACATCGTTTAGTAAGAATTTCACCTTTTGACTCAGGTGCTAGAAGACATACTAGTTTTGCAAGTGTTTGGGTTTACCCAGTGATAAGTGAAGATATTGATGTTGAGGTATTAGATAAAGACCTAAGAATAGATACATACAGATCAAGTGGTGCTGGCGGTCAACATGTTAATACAACTGATAGCGCAGTTCGTATTACGCATATACCAAGTAAAATTGTTGTACAGTGTCAAAATGAAAGATCTCAACATAAAAATAAAGAAACATGTATGAATATGCTTAAGGCCAGACTTTATGAATTTGAAATTCAAAAAAGAAAAAAGGAAAGTGATAACATTGAAAGTTCGAAATCAGAAATAGGTTGGGGACATCAAATACGATCTTATGTCTTACACCCCTATAGAATGGTTAAAGATAACAGAACTAATTATGAAAATTCAGATCCAGACAAAGTACTAGAAGGGGAAATTGACGAATTTTTAGAAAATTCTTTATATAAGATTAATGCCTAAAAAAATATTTATTATTTTCTCATCAATACTAATTTTTTTTTTTATATCTATAGTTTATTTAAGCATTTATGGAATAAAAACAGATAGTTTTAATAATTTTATAAATAATAAAGTAAGAGATTATAATTCAAAATTAACATTTCTACTTGATGATGTGTTTATTAAATTAAATCTAAGCGAAGGTGCTATAAATATAAACACCAAGGAATCAATATTAATTGCTGGATCGAATCCAATTAAAATTTCTAATATTGATATAAATTTAAATTTAATAAAATTTTTAAAAAATGAAAAATCAATTAAAAATATAAAAATAAAATCTTCAAATAATTTGATAAAAGATGTGACATCTTTTTTAAATTCAATGGATTATAATCTATCTAGATATGTATTATATAGTCAGATTAATAAAGGGACACTAAATCTTGAACTAGATGCAAAATTTAACAATTTTAACCAGGATATTATTTCATATTTTATTTCGGGCTCTGTAAATAACGCAGGATTAAATATAATAGGATTTGAAAATATTAATGATTTAAACTTTAATTTCCAAGCTCAAGAGGACCTAGTAAAAATTTCTGATTTAAATTTTAACTATAATGAGATAGGTTTTTTATCAAAAAGTTTAGAGATTAAAGCTAGAAAATCAGGTGAATATTACATTAAAGGAGATATTGAAAATACTAAAGCTTTAATAAACCCTAATTTAGTATTTGAACTTACAAAAATAAATCAAGATTATTTATCTAAGAAAGATATTTTATTAAAGAGTAAAAATATATTCTCATTCGAATTAAACCAAAGTAAAAAAATAAAAAATGTTAAAATTGACTCAATTTTGAATTTTGATGAGATTTTTTTTAATAAAAAATATCCAAATATTTTTTTCTTAAAAGATGGTACAATTTATTCTAAGTTTGAAAACGGGCTATTTAATGCAGATCTAAATTCAAATTTCGTTTTTTCTGATGATTTAAATTTAAATAATGATTTTAAAAGTAATTATTTAAAATTATCATTAGAAAGTAAAAATAATCAAAAAATACAAATAAAAGGTAATATAAGTAATGGAAAAACGCTTATAGACCCTAAAATATTTTCAAATTTAATAGATGCAGACTTGAAATTATTACCTAATAAAAAAATACATATTCAGACTGATAATGCTTTTAAATTTGATCTTATGAACGACAAAGTAGAAAATTATCTTATAAATTCAGAAATTAATTTAGACAAATTAGAAGTCAAAAAACAAATTCAAGATGTTATTTATTTAAAGAATATCAAAACAAAATTAATTTTTGGAGATAAATTGTTAAAAATTGATTTAAAAAGTAATTATTCATTTTTTGATAAGAATTTAAATAATGACACTGAAAATAATCTTCTAAATCTTAAATTCGATAAAAATCATACTGAAATCTCAGATATAGAGATATTTGTACAGGCTGATAACAATCTTATCAATACTAAAGAATTTAAAAAATATTTAAAATTACAAAAAATAGACAATTTTATTGAAGATCAAATAATTAAATTAAACTCAAATTTTAAATTAAATGCATCATTTGATGATAAATTTAATCTTAAAAAAATTGATATTTTATCAAATTTTGATTTAGATAATTTAAATACCAACTATAAATCGGATTTAATAAAAACATATTTAGGAAATTATGAAAATAAAATCTCCATCAAAAATCCAAAAATTTTGCTTGAGTATTCAAATGATTTAATAAACTTACAAGTAGATGGAAAATATACATTAAAAGACAAAGAGGATAATTTTTTTGTAAAGTTTAAAGGAAATAAAAATGATTTTGAGCTTTATTCATTATTAGACTTATATGGTGTCAATATAAACCTTGATCAAATACAATATTCAAAGAGAAAAAATATAGATTCTGGATTAGAAATTTTAATAAATAAATCAAAAAGAAGACTAAATATTCAGAAAATCAATTTTACAGAAAATGAAAATAATATTTTAATAGAGGATTTTGTACTTTCTGATGATCTCAAAATACGGAGCGTTGATAAAATTGATATTAATATTTTAAATAATAATGGGATTAAAAATAAATTTAAAATTACAAAAAATTTAAATAACTATAATTTAACTGGAGATCAATTGGATGGAGAGAAAATTGTTGAAATATTATTAAAGAGAAAGAATAAAAAAAAACTCTCAAATTTCTTTGACAATATAAATACTTCATTAATATTAAATTTAGATAAAATATATTTAGAAAAAAATGAGTATCTCAAAAAATTTGATAGTGAATTAGAAATAAAAAATAATAAACTTATTTTAGCTAAAGCTAATGCTGTTTTAAATGATGAAAATAATTTCTATTATTCATACAGAACAACAATTAAAGATGAAAAAATTACTAATATAATCATTGAAGATCCAAAACCTTTTATAAATAACTATAAATTTATAAAAGGTTTTGAAGAAGGAGAATTAAAATTAAATTCTATAAAAATTGATAATACCTCCAGGTCAAATCTTAAAATTACTAATTTTAAAGTAAAAGAGGTACCGGTTTTAGCAAAAATTCTTACCCTAGCATCTCTGCAGGGAATTGCAGATCTTATGACTGGTGAGGGTATAAGATTTGATGAATTTGAAATGGAATTCAAGACTAAAAATAATCTTACTGAAATTGATGAGATGTATGCTATTGGACCAGCTATTTCTATTATGATGGAGGGTTATATAGAAAAAGATAAGTTGACCAGTTTGAGAGGAACTTTAGTACCTGCCACAACAATTAATAAAACAATTTCTAAAATTCCTTTAATTGGAGATATATTGGTAGGTAGTAGAACCGGAGAAGGTGTATTTGGGGTCAGTTTTAAGATTAAAGGACCGCCAAACGATCTTAAAAGTACTGTAAATCCAATCAAAACCCTCACACCAAGATTTATTACCAGGACTCTTGAAAATATTAAAGGTGGTTAATTTACAATTTTAAAGTGTTTTTTCTTGCCTATAGATAACTTTATAAAACCTTTATCTACAAATAAGCTTGGATCAACTATGTATTTTTCATCTTGAATATTTTTGTTATCAATTTTTATTGCATTAGATTTTATTAATCTCCTTATTTCAGATTTTGAAACATCTTTATTTATATAGGAAATTAACTCGACTATATTTTTTGATAAAATGTCATCCCCAAGTTTAACATTTGGAAGATTCTCTCCAGTAGAATTTTCTTTGAAAGTATTTTTAGCAAGTTTTTCAGATTTTTTTGACTCTATAACTCCATGCAGCATTTCAGTTGCATGATTTGCAAGAAGAATTTTTAATTCATTTATATTTTTATTTTTTTCCTTTTCGATTTTATCTAGAGGTATTTCAGTAAACATTTTTAAAAATTTTAACACATCTCTATCATCTGTATTTCTCCAAAACTGCCAATAGTCATAAGGTGACAACATTTTTTTATTTAACCATACTGCACCCTTTTCTGTTTTACCCATTTTTGCACCTGATGCTAAAGTAATAAGAGGCGTGGTTAATCCATATGCTTGATTTCCAGACTCTCTCTTTATTAATTCTACACCATTTATTATATTCCCCCACTGGTCAGAGCCTCCAATTTGTAAAGCACACTTTTTTATTTTATTTAGTTCATAAAAATCGTATGCTTGTAGAATCATATAATTAAATTCCATGTAACTTAAAGATTGCTCTCTATCTAATCTCAATTTAACACTGTCAAAACTTAACATTTTATTTATTGTGAAATGTCTACCTATATCTCTCAAAAATTTTATATAATTTAATTTACCTAGCCATTTAAAATTATTTACAAAAATTGGTTTTAACCTTGGATTGTTTGTTTTTAAAAAAATTTTAAAGATTTTTTTAATATTTTTAATATTATTTTCTATCTGCTTTTCTGAAAGTATTTTTCGTGTCTCCTCTTTTCCTGATGGGTCACCAATTCTAGTTGTTCCTCCACCCAAAAGTACAATTGGTCTATGTCCATGCTTTTGTAAAAGTCTTAGACACATAATCTGCAATAAACTACCTACATGTAAGCTTGGAGCAGTGCTATCAAATCCAATATAAGCGTTACTATTTTTTTTGTTTAATAGTTCTGATAAACCAATTTCATCAGTACATTGATAAAAATATCCTCTATCTTTAAATTCTTTTAAAAAATTATTCATAAGTCTATAATGTTACAATATACATATTTTAATAAAAAAAAATAAGAATGAAAAAAAATTTCTCTGCATTAGGTTTTATGAGTGGAACATCAGGTGATGGTGTAGACTCTTCTATAATAATCTCAAATGGCTTAGATAACATAAATATCAAATATAATAGGTTTGATCCTTACCCAAATGATCTACTAAAAAAAATTCATAAATTGAGAGATAATATTCAAGAAATCAGAGATTTATTGGAAAACTCAGTTGAAATAGAGAAATTAGAAAGAGAAATTACATATTTCCATGCCAATATAGCAAATAATCTATCTAAAAAATTTAAATTTGAATTAATAGGTTTTCATGGTCACACGATCTACCATGAATCGAATGCACATATTTCTAAGCAAATTGGCTTAGGAGACCTCTTGTCAAAAATAACTTGTAAAACTGTTGTTTATGATTTCAGACAAAATGACATAAAAAATGGTGGGGAAGGAGCACCTTTATCACCAATTTATCATTTAACATTAATTAAAACATTATTTAACGAAAAAAAAATTAAAGTTCCAGTTTCAGTATTAAATATTGGAGGCATCTCAAATATTACAGAAATTTCTGAAGATTTTCAGATTACTAGTAAGGATATAGGCCCAGGAAACTGTTTAATAGATAAATGGTTAAGAAAAAATTCAAATAAACTTTATGATAAAAATGGATATTTTGCTGAAAAAGGAAAAGTAGATAAATTTATTTTTGATCAATATTTAGAAAACTATTATTATAGCAAAATAAATTCTAAAAGATCACTGGATATAAATGATTTTAATATTTCTTTTGCTAAAGGACTTTCGTTGGAAAATGGAGCTGCCACAATTACTGAGATAACAGCAGAACTTATCTCAAAAAAATTAGGAGATAATAATATTTATATTTGTGGCGGTGGTAGAAAAAATAATTATCTTATTAATTCATTAAAAAAAAAAATTAAGAATAAAATTTCTATGATTGATGAACTAAAAATTGATGGTGATTATATAGAGTCACAGGCTTTTGCATTTCTTGCAATAAGGTCTTATTTAAATCTACCAATTTCATTCCCTACGACAACAAATTGCAATAAACCTACAGTTGGTGGTACTATTATTGAAAAAATTTTATAAATTAGTAAAGAGCAGTTTCTTTTTTTATATACTTATTTAAAGATTTTATTAGAGAAGCATCATTTTTTGAAAAAAAGTGGTTTGCATCTTGAATAGATTCAAATTCTACTTTTATTCCTTTTTGTTCACTCAATCTTTTATTTAACTCATTAATATGTTCTACTGGGACTAGTTCATCCTTTTTTCCATAAATCATTATTCCTGATGTAGGACACGGTGATAAAAAAGAAAAGTCATAAACATTTGGTTGAGGAGAAACTACTACAAATCTATTAATTTCTGGTCTTCGCATTAATAGTTGCATTGCAATTAAAGATCCAAAAGAGAAACCCGAAATCCAACATTGAGAGTTATCGAAGTTTTCTCTTTCAAGCCAATCAAGCGCTGCTGCTGCATCAGCAAGTTCTCCTTGTCCATTATCAAATTCCCCATCACTTTTTCCAACCCCCCTGAAATTTACTCTACAAACTGAAAAATCATTCTCAACAAACGTTTGAAAAATATCTACAACAACTTTGTTGTTCATCGTTCCGCCATACTGCGGATGTGGATGTAAAACTAAAGCAATTGGAGAAGTATTTTTTTTACTTTTAAAATATTTCGCCTCCAACCTTCCAGCTGGACCAGGTATAAAAATTTCTACAATTTTATTATCAACTGATGCCATTGATTATTAATCTCAAAAAAAATAAGGTTTTTTCTACCAAAAATGAGTGACAAAATGCAAGTTCTAAAATGTTAATTAATCTTGACTAAAATAGTCGGGTATATATAAGTCCCGTGGATTGCGGAAAATATGAAATTATCAAGTAAAGGTAGATACGCTGTAATGGCTCTAGCGGATCTAGCTAAATTTAATTTAAATGAGCCGGTATCATTAAGAGATATATCCCTTAGACAAGGAATTTCACTTGTATACCTCGAACAACTATTTTCAAAATTAAAAAAAAATAAAATAGTAACGAGTGTTAGAGGTAATAAAGGTGGATATATTTTATCTAAACAGGCATCAGAGATTAAAATTTCTGATGTATTTGTTGCAGTTGATGAAAAAGTAAAAACTATTGGATGTGAAAAACATTCTGAGAGTGGATGCAATGGAAAATCATCTAAGTGTATTACACACGATCTTTGGGATGAATTAGAGGATTACATAAATAACTTTTTTCAGAAAAAAACATTAAATGATTTAATAAATTAAAAAATATCAAATAGATTATGAGAGATAAACAAGTACAAGATTTAAAAGAATATAAATACGGATTTTCAACCGATATTGATACTATTAAAGCACCTAAAGGACTTAGTGAAGATGTAATAAAATTTATATCAAATATTAAAAAAGAACCTAAATGGTTGCTTGAGTGGAGATTAAAAGCTTACAATAGATTAAAAGTTTTAAAAGAGCCAGATTGGCAGAAACCAAAATATCCAAAGATAGATTATCAAGATTTATATTATTATTCTGCTCCAAAAAGTTTTAAAGAAAAACCAAAAAATTTAGATGAATTAGATCCTAAATTATTAGAAACTTATAAAAAATTAGGAATACCCTTACAAGAACAGAAGAGATTAAATGGGATCGCAGTAGATGCTGTCTTTGATTCCGTATCTGTTGCAACAACATTTAAAGACACTTTAACAAAACAAGGTATAATTTTCTGTTCGATTTCTGAAGCGATCCAAAAACACCCTGACTTAGTAAAAAAATACCTTGGATCAGTTATTCCAGTCACAGATCACTATTTTGCTACTTTAAATTCTGCTGTATTTACAGATGGGTCGTTTGTATATATTCCTCCAGGTGTAAGGTGTCCTATGGAACTTTCCACATACTTTAGAATAAATGCTTCTGACACAGGGCAATTCGAAAGAACTTTAATAATAGCAGATAAAGGTAGTTATGTAAGTTATTTAGAAGGTTGCACTGCACCAATGAGAGATGAAAATCAGCTACATGCTGCAAACGTTGAATTAGTTGCTTTAGATGATGCAGAAATTAAATACTCAACAGTTCAAAATTGGTATCCAGGAGATAAAGATGGCAAAGGTGGAATTTATAATTTCGTTACAAAGAGAGGTCTTTGCCAAGGAAAAAATTCTAAAATTTCTTGGACTCAAGTTGAAACTGGGTCAGCAATTACTTGGAAATATCCAAGCTGTATTTTAAAAGGAGATAATTCTATTGGCGAGTTTTACTCAATAGCGATAACCAATAATCATCAAAAAGCAGACACAGGAACAAAAATGATCCACATTGGAAAAAATACAAAAAGTAAGATCATTTCGAAAGGGATAAGCGCTGGATATTCAGATATGACCTATAGAGGTTTAGTTGATATTTTAAAAAACGCAAAAAATTCAAGTAATTATACTCAATGCGACTCTCTTTTGATGGGTAATAAATGTGGAGCTCATACAGTTCCTTACATTAAGAATAAAAACTCAGACTCAAACATTGCTCATGAAGCAACAACATCTAAAATTAGTGAAGATCAGTTACATTATTGTCAACAAAGAGGTTTAAATAGTGAGGATGCAGTTGGTTTAATTGTGAATGGTTTTTGCAAAGAAGTTTTACAGCAACTACCCATGGAATTTGCTGTTGAGGCACAAAAGTTGGTTGGAATTAGTTTAGAGGGAAGTGTTGGTTAAATGCTTAAGATAAGTAATTTAAATGCTAAAGTTGAAGATAAATCTATACTAAATGGATTCTCTCTTAATATAAATCCAGGTGAAGTTCATGCGATAATGGGACCAAATGGCTCCGGTAAAAGTACATTATCTAATATTTTGTCAGGAAAGAAAGGTTACGATATTTCAGGAGAAATATTATTTGAAGATAATAATTTATTTGAACTTGAAACAGAAGAGAGAGCACATAAAGGAATATTTTTAGCATTTCAATATCCTTTAGAAATTCCTGGAGTGAATACAAACATATTTTTAAAAACTTCATTAAATGCTGTAAGGAAAGCAAGAGGGGAAAAGGAACTCGATGCTATTGAGTTTCTTAAATTAGTAAAAGAAAAAGCAAAAGATTTAAAATTCGATGAAGAAAAATTAAATAGACAATTAAATGTTGGTTTCTCTGGAGGAGAAAAGAAAAAGAATGAAATTTTGCAGATGACTATATTAAATCCGAAACTTTCAATTCTTGATGAAACTGATTCAGGTTTAGATATAGATGCGCTTCGTATTGTTGCTAATGGTGTAAATTCTTTGAGAAAAGAAAATAATTCTTTTCTTATAATAACACACTACCAAAGATTACTCGATTACATAAAACCAGATTTCGTACATGTACTTATGAATGGAAAAATTGTTAAATCTGGAGGCGCAGAGTTAGCCGTTGAGTTAGAAAAGAAAGGTTACAAAAATTTTAGTTAAATGGAAAAACAATTAAGAACAGATTTTAAAAAAATAATTGACAGCTCCAATTTTTCTGAAAAAGAAATTATTACAAAAGAAAAGTATTTGAATAAATTTATTCAAAATGGTTTTCCAAGCAAAAAAAATGAAGAATGGAAGTTTTTAGACCTAAATCAAGCTATAAAATCAAATATTGAGAATTTAGATTATTTTAATGAAAATTTACCAAATGAGGTAGATCCTAAAATATATGTAGATGGTTTAGAGCATAATAAAATTGTTTTTATTAACGGAAGAATAGAGAAAATAGATTTCAAATATGAAGAAAGTGATAAATTTGAAATTAAAGATCAATTTGACAGTGTGAGTTTACTTAATGATATAAATTCGCTTGTTGATTTAAACTCAGCATTAACAAATAAATATTATAAAATTCAGGTAAAAGAGTATTATGCTGTAAAAAAACCAGTAATTATATATAGTTTAACAACAAGCAAAATTAGTTCAAAAAATATTAATATCAGATTAGACTTTGATTTAAAATCTAACTCGTCTCTTAAAATAATAGATTATTCAATCGATAAATCTGAGAACAATTTTGTTAACATTGTTTATAATTTTAATTTAGAAAAAGATGCAATTCTTAAAAATTACAAATTAGATAAAGAAGAAAATAATAATATTAAATACTCATATAATAATATTAATCTAGATACTAACAGTGTTACAGAAAATTTTATCTTATCATTAGGTTCAAGTTTTATCAAAAATGAAATTAATTGTAATTTAAATGGCGAATACTCTTCAGCATTTGTAAATGGTATATTCAATTTAGATAATAATAAAAATCATGAAATTAGAACATCTATTAATCATTTAAATGAAAATACTAAAAGTTATCAATTAATTAAAAGCGTTTTAGGAGAAAATACAAAATCAGCTTATCAAGGTAAAATATTTGTAAAATCTAATGCACAAAAAACTGATGGATATCAATTAAGTAAAGCAATTTTACTCAGTGATAATTCTGAGTTTAATGCAAAACCAGAATTAGAAATCTATGCAGATGATGTAAAATGTTCACATGGATCTGCTTCAGGAAGTTTAAATCAGGACTCTATTTTTTATCTAATGTCTAGAGGTCTTAATTATAAAGAAGCAAAAGAACTTTTAATAAATGGTTTCTTATTGGATGTTGTTGAAAAAATTACTGATAATGAAATTAAAAATTTAATTAAAAATATTATGGGATTAAAAGAATGAATATAGACCAAATTAAAAAAGAATTTCCTATTTTTGATAATAAAGTACAAAATAATGATCTTGTTTATCTGGATAGCGCAAATTCCTCTCAAAAACCAAGAATAGTAATTGATAGAATATATGATTTTTATTCTAAGGAATTTTCAAATGTTGGTAGAAGCGTCCATTATTTAGCAGTGGCAGCAACAAATTTATATGAGCAAACGAGAACTTCTGTACAAAAATATATAAATGCATCTGATAAAAATGAAATTGTTTTTACAAAAGGTGCAACAGAGGCAATAAATCTTGTGGCAAATACATTTGGCCAAAAATATCTTGATGAAGGTGATGAAGTATTAATTACAGAATTAGAGCACCATTCTAATTATGTTCCATGGCATTTTTTAAGAAAATCAAAAAAAATAAATATTGAATTTGCTGAAGTAAATGACCAAGGCGAAGTAACATTGGAAGAAATTAAAAAAAAAATAACTGATAGAACTAAAATTATATGTGTAACACATTTATCGAATGTGACTGGAGCAATACTTCCAATTAAAGAAATTGTAAACTTTGCTCATTCTAAAGGTATTCCTGTATTAGTTGATGGTTGCCAAGGAGCGCCTCACTTAAAATTAGATATGCAGGATTTAGATTGTGATTTTTACGCAATTTCTGGTCATAAAATGTACGGACCTACTGGAATTGGAGTGCTTTATGCTAAAAAGAAATGGTTAGAAGATCTTCCCCCATATCAAGGTGGTGGAGGAATGATAAGGGAAGTGAAGAAAAAAGGTATTTCTTATGGAGAGTTACCTAATAAATATGAGGCAGGAACTATGGCAACTGCTCAAGTAATAGCTTTTAACGAGTCTATTAAATTTCTTGAAAAAATTGGAATTGAAAACATTGAGAAACACGAAAAAGAGTTGCTTGATTACGCTGTTGAACTTTTAGGTAAGAACAATTCAGTAAATATTATTGGCAACCCTAAAAACAAAGGTGGAGTTATATCATTTACGATAGAAGGAATTCATCCTCACGATATAGCTACAATTTTAGATGAGGATGGAGTAGCAATTAGAGCTGGCCATCATTGTTGTCAAATACTTCATGAGAAGTTGGGTTTACCTGCAACTGCTAGAGCATCTTTTGGAGTTTACAATACCATAGATGATATTGATCAACTTAATAAATCGATAAATAATTGCAAAAAGATATTTAATTTAAAATGAACTTAAAAGAATTATATCAAGAAATTATTTTAGAACACGGAAAAAATCCTAGAAATTTAAGAAAAACAGATAATTTTACTAGGGATGCAAAAGGAAACAATCCATTATGCGGAGATAATGTTCATATTTACTTAAAACTAAATAACAATAATAAAGTTGAAGACATTTCTTTTGAGGGAAGCGGTTGTGCAATTACAATGGCTTCAGCATCAATTATGACAGATCTAGTAAGAGGAAAAGAAGAAAAGGAAGTAAAAGAGATTGTTACAGACTTTTTGAACATGATAAAAGAGAAAGATGAATTAAGCACACAGCTTTTAAACGAAGATGAAAAAACAAAATTGATGTGTTTATCTGGAGTAAAACAATATCCAATGAGAGTAAAATGTGCAACTTTATCTTGGCATACACTCACATCAGCAATGAATAATTCTCAAGAAATAGCAAGTACCGAAGATTAATTATGGAATTAAAAGAAAAAGTAATAAACGAAATAAAAAAAATCTACGATCCTGAGATACCAGTAAACATTTATGAGTTAGGATTAATATATGATATTAACGTTAATAAAAAAAATGTTAGCGTTAAAATGACATTAACTACTCCTAATTGTCCTGTTGCAGAGAGTTTGCCTAAAGAGGTTAAAGATAGTATTATGCAAATAGACGAAGTTGATAAAGTTGATTTAGATTTAGTGTGGGATCCACCTTGGGATAAATCAATGATGTCGGAAGCAGCTAAATTAGAATTAAATTTATGACAAAACAAATAATCTCATTAAGCGATCAAGCGGCTACAAGGATTAAGGAAATCATGTCATCTGCGAGCAATGAATCTATTGGAGTAAGAGTTGGAGTTAAATCTGGAGGCTGCGCAGGTATGTCATACGTAATGGAATATACCAACAAAATTAACCCTAATGACGAAGTAATAGAGGATAAAGGAGTAAAGGTATTTATAGACTCTGCGGCTGTGATGTATTTATTTGGAACAGAAATGGATTATAAACAGGAAGAATTTTCTTCTCAGTTTGTTTTTAACAATCCAAACGAAACTGAAAGATGTGGATGTGGAGAGTCCTTTAAAATTTAATAATATTTATTGGTAATATGAAATAAACCAATATTGTCCTCTTTTATTCATTGTATAAATTTTATTATTCTTCTTTTTAATTTTTCTATAGTTTGGCCTCTTGAAACCAATGATGTTTTTTAAAGAAGATATAAATTTTGTCATTCATTTTAATAACAAAATTAAATGAAATGAGAATTTCTTATAGGGAATACCTGCTATTACAGCAGGTATTACCAAAAATAAAGCTTATTAACAGCTATAATACATATCGAATTCGATAGGGTGCGGCGTATGTTCAAAGTTATGAATTTCCTCATACTTTAATTCAATGTAAGCATCTATCTGATCGTCAGTAAATACATTCCCCTGTTTTAAAAAGTTTCTATCTTTGTCAAGAGCTTCCATAGCTTCTCTCAAAGATCCACAGACTGTAGGAACTTTTTTAACCTGTTTTTCAGTTAATGCATAAAGATCTTGGTCAAAAGATTTACCAGGATCTATTTTATTTTTAATTCCATCAAGACCAGCCATTAACATTGATGCAAATGTTAGATATGGATTACCTGAAGCATCAGGGAATCTAATTTCGCATCTTGCACCTTTTTTACTTAAAGTTATTGGAATTCTGCATGATGCAGATCTGTTTCTTGCAGAGTATGCAAGTAAAACTGGTGCCTCAAATCCTGGGATTAGTCTTTTATAACTATTAGTAGTAGCATTTGAAAATGCATTTATTGCCTTAGCATGTTTTAAAATACCACCAATGTAATAAAGAGCTGTTTGAGATAGACCAGCGTACTTGTTACCAGAAAATACTGGAGTTTTACCTTTCCAAATTGACTGGTGAGTATGCATTCCTGATCCATTATCGCCCTTAACTGGTTTTGGCATAAAGGTAGCAGTCTTTCCAAACGAATGCGAAACCATTTGAACAACATATTTATAAAGTTGAACATTATCGGCTTGATCAACCAATGTTCCAAACAACATACCTAGTTCATGTTGACTAGGTGCAACTTCGTGGTGATGTTTTTCAACAGTAATACCTACATCTCTTAGACCTTTTAAGTATTCGCCCCTCATATCTTGTGCACTATCTACTGGTGGTACTGGAAAATATCCTCCTTTAACACCAGGTCTATGGCCCATGTTACCATTGTCATATGATTTTCCTGAATTATAAGGTCCTTCAGAACTGTCAATTGAAAAACCAGTTTCATTCATATCATTTTTAATCTTTACATCATCAAAAACAAAAAATTCAGGTTCTGGACCAAAATACGCTTTGTCTCCAATTCCAGTTTTCTTTAAATATGCTTCTGCTTTTTTTGCTATACCTCTTGGATCTCTTTCGTATGGATCTTTTTTGACTGCATCCAAAATATCACAAAATAAAATCATAGTATTATGCGATGTATATGGATCAATTACCGTTCTACTTAAATCTGGTTTTAATATCATATCAGACTCATTAATTGCTTTCCATCCTGCAATTGAAGAGCCATCAAAGAAAACTCCCTCATTTAACATATCCTCATCAACTATAGTTTTGTCCATCGTAAGGTGCTGAAGTTTTCCTCTTGGATCAGTGAATCTAAGATCAACATACTCAACATTCTTAGATTTAATTTCTTTTAATACGTCCCTAGCGCTCATATTATCTCCTATAAATTTTCTTGTTCTCTTATCAGTTAAGAAAAGATAAATAATGTCTATAAAATAGATATCAGTTATGCTTAAATTACATGTATATTAACCTTAAAAATCACAATTTTTCAATCAATCAAGAGTTGTACTTATGACAGCACTTAATAAAGAACCAGTTAAAAGAGCAAAAGAGGCATTAAAAAAATTTAAAAGCGAAATAAAAGTGATTGAATTAGAACAAACTGCAAGAACAGCAAATGATGCTGCAAATTCATTAAACACTGAGGTTGGTTCAATTGTTAAAAGTTTATTATTTAGAAATGAGGGAAATTTTTTTCTTTGTTTAGTATCTGGCGATAAAAGATGTTCGTTAAATAAATTAAAAAAAATTTTTAATAGTAAAGATTTAAGTATGGCATCTCCTGATGAGGTTAAAGATCAAACAGGTTATACTATAGGAGGAGTTTCACCAGTAGGCCATAAAAGTAAATTAGAAATTCTTGTAGATGAATCTTTAAATAGATTTAAAAACTTATATGCTGCAGCTGGACATCCAAACTGTATTTTTAAAATAAGTTTTGATGAACTGCTTAATTTAACTAATGGAGTGGTTAAGGATATTGTAGAATGACTTCACCCAAAACATCTGATTATTTTATATTAGTTTTGTTGTCTCTAATTTGGGCTTCAGCTTTTTTCAACATTAAAATTGCGACTTACTCTTATGGTCCAATAACGATAGCATTTTTAAGAATTTTTTTTGGAATGATGCCAGTTTTATTATTATGTTTTTATAAAAAAATTAAAATTGAAGTCTTTTCAAAAGATTGGAAATGGTTTGCTGCAATTGGTATTATTAATTTGGTTATTCCATTTTTTTTAATTGCTTATGGGGTACAAAAAGTCCAAAGTAATTTAGCAGCAATATTAATGTCTACCACACCTATCAGTGCAACTATTTTAGCTCATTTGTTTATAGATAAAGAAAAAATAAATTTAGTAAAAATATTAGGTATAATTTTAGGATTTTTAGGAATAGTTTATCTTTTTTCCGAAAATCTATTAATTAATGATGAAAATTTATTTTCTGCTTTAATGATATTAGTTGGTTCAACATTTTATGTAATTGGTGGAATATTAACTTTAAAAATAAGTCATAAAAAAAATGAAAATGTTACTGCATCAATATTAATTTGGGGAACAATATTTGTTTGCCCAATTTCATTAATTATAGAGCAACCTTGGAATTTAAATCCATCATTAGAGTCAACTTTGTCTTTAATATATCTTGGTGTATTTCCTACTGGTATAGCTTGGTTATTGAGATTTATGATATTGAAAAGAAACGGTTTAGTTTTTCAAAGCCAAGTCGCTTATTTAATACCAATATTTGGAGTAATTCTTGGATACTTATTTCTTAATGAATTAGTTACTTCAAAAATATTAATTTCACTATTTATTGTTATACTTGGAATATATTTTGTCAAAAAATCAGGAGACAAAAAAATAGAAGGAATTTAAATTTCAATAAATTAGTTTTTCAAACTTTTTCGACTTTATAGATTTCATTGCTCCCTCTGCCAATATAATTGATTTTCTTCCATCTTCAAAAACTGCTCTAGGTTTAATATTTTTTCTAGAAAATTTTACTAGATCGAATAATTGAAGTTTAAAAGCCTCAGAATATCTCTCAATAAAGAAGTGAAGAAGAGGTGATTTACTGTTTGTTGAGCTTTTTGAAAAATAATTTATTTCATCGTTTCTTTTATTCTCTGAAACTAGCATTCCTTTATTTCCAAATAATTCTACTCTTTGATCATATCCAAAGCTACAATGTCTTGAATTTGTTATAATACATTGCACCCCTTTTTTAGATTTGAGTATTGTAGTTGCTAATTCATAATCATTAATTTTATTAAAACGTTTATCCGATAAGTTACTGCCCATAGCAAAAATTGATTGGAATTCGTCTTTTCCTAAATAATATCTTGCAAGATCAAAATCGTGAATCATCATATCTTTAAATATCCCACCTGAACTTTTTAGATATTTAAGCGAAGGAGGAGAAGGATCCCGACTAGTAATTATAATTTTTTCTAATCGTCCAATTTTTTGTTTTAGATGTTTTTTTAATGAATGGTGTCCAACGTCATATCTCCTATTGAAGCCTATTTGCACTCTTGGTTTAAATTTTTTTATCCTTTTTAGACAAGAATTAATTTTTTTTATATTCAGATCTAATGGTTTTTCACAAAAAATAATTTTATTTTGTTTTACACCTTGCTCAATAAATTTTAAATGCGTAGGTGTGCTTGACGCAATAAATATACAGTCAATGTCTTTATCATTGAAAGCTAGATCAGGCTTATTTATTGAAGTGACATTATATTTATTAGATATTTTTTTTAATAAATCTTTGTTTAGGTCAAAGACATATTTTAATTTAAAGTCACTATTTTCGATTAAATTTTTTGCATGCATTTGGCCAATTCTGCCAAGACCAAGCAAAGCAACTTTTATTTTATTTTTGTCCACGCTTTTCTTTTATTTGAAATTTTACACGCTTCAATAAACTTTGCAGTTTCCAGCCCTTCATATTCATTTGGAAAAAACCACCTTTTTTTAGCTTTTGTTCTTAATGATTCTGCAAATTCTTTGTAAATGTTTGCAAAAGCATCTAGATAACCCTCTGGATGTCCAAATTTAATTCTTGAAAATTTTTTTGATAATTCTGCATTAAAAAAACCTCTTTCTAAAAATTTTACAGCACCTTTTAATGGATTAAATTTAAGATAACCTGGATCATTTTGAACCCATTCTATGCTTCCTTTTGTGCCAAAAACCCTAAATCTTAAACCATAAACACCGCCTCTTGCCATAACACTTGTCCAAAGTAAGCCTTTTGCATTGTTATTAAAGTTGATCATTACTTGAGCATTGTTATCCATTTTAACAGTTTTTGAAACTTGATTGATATCAGCAAATACATTTCTACCTTTTAATCCAGAAACATAGCATGCTAGGTGATAAGCGTGAGATCCAATCTCATTTAAAACCGCCGAGGTCCCAACTATTTTTTTATTTATTTTCCATTTTAATATTTTTTTTGCATTTTTTTTGTTAACTATTTTTCCATCAGTCCAGTCTTGAACATACTCTACATTAACATATTCAACTTTTCCTATCTTCCCTTTTTCAACTAATACCTTTGCTTCTCTGACCATCGGATATGCTGAATAATTATGAGTTAAAGCATACTTTATATTTTTATTTGATTTAATTTTTTTAAAAAGTTTTTTTGCTTGTGATAGATCACCTGTAAATGGCTTGTCAGATATTATATGAATATTTTTGTCTATAAATTTTTCTGCAATAACTTGGTGACTTGAAGGAGGAGTCATAATCGCCACGACCTCAATACCATCAAATCTTAGCGCCTCTTTATCAGCCATTTCTTTATAATTTGAGTAACATCTGTCTTTATCAATTCCTATTTTTTTGCCGAAAGTCTTTGAAATATTTGAATTTCTTGAAAAAACTCCTGAGACAATTTCATATTCGTCATCAAATCTTGAGGAAATTCTATGGACATGTCCTATCCATGATTTTGGACCACCGCCAACAATGCCTAATTTAATTTTTTTGCCTTTAATTAATCTCATGATCAAATATCTTAGCAAATATAAAAAATATGTCAGTAAAATTAGGGATAGCACCAATAGCGTGGAGCAATGATGACATGCCTGAACTAGGTGGAGACACTCCTCTTGAACAATGTTTATCGGAGGCAAGTCAGGCTGGATATATAGGTATAGAGTCAGGTGGAAAATTTCCAAAAACATCCAAGGAATTATTACCAAAACTAGAAAAGTATAATTTAAAATTATGTTCTGGATGGTATAGTGGGAATCTTAGAAAAAATTCTGTTGAAGAAGAAAAAAAATTAATTCAAAACCAACTTCAATTATTTAAAGACTGTGAGGCTCCATGTATTGTATTCGCTGAAGTTTTTGAATCAATACAAGGTAATCCAAAAAAAAAACTATCTAGTAGACCAAAAATGTCCAATGATGAATGGAAAGATTATTGTGTAAAAATATCTGAACTTGCAAGATATCTTGAAGATGAAGGTATGCCATTAGCTTATCACCATCATATGGGCACAGTAATAGAAACGGAGGAAGAAACTATTAGGTTGTTAGAAAATACAGGTGACAGTGTAAAATTAACTTTAGATACTGGTCATATGCTATTTGCTCGGGGAAATTCTATTAATATAATCAATAAATTTAAAGAAAGAGTAATCCATATTCACTGCAAAGATATTAGAGAAGATGTATTAAAAAAAGCCCTTTCTGAGGATTTAAGTTTTAGAGATGCTTTTTTAGAAGGTGCTTTTACTGTGCCTGGCGATGGGTGTATCGACTATAAACCTCTGTTTGATATTTTGAAAAAAAATAATTACCAGGGTTGGCTGGTAGTGGAGGCTGAGCAAGATCCAAAAAAAGCAAATCCTCTTGAGTATGCAATTATGGGTTATAAATATATTACAGATACTTTAAAGAAATCAAATTTAGAGATTGATAAACTATAATTTTACTTTTTTACTATCTTCGAGTTTGCCATCAAAAAAATCGAAAATATTTTGTATAGTTTCTATTGCCATTCTAGTCATGCACTCTTCGGTAAACGCTGCTGCATGAGGGCTAAGGAAAACTTTTTCATTTTTTAATAATGGATTGTCACCTTCTGGAGGCTCTACTTCAAATACATCGATACCTGCTCCAAAAATTAGGTTCTCCTTTAATGCTCTATCTAAGTCTTTCTCATTTATAATTCCACCTCTTGCAGCATTTATGATGATGCAATTTTTTTTCATAGTTTTAAGAAGTTCATAATTTATGATATTTTTAGTTTGATCAGTTAAAGGTATATGGAGTGACACAGCATCCATATCTTTTATAGTTTCTGATAAATCTTCAACTTTTTTTCCACCCATTTTGCTTATTGTTTCTGCATCTACAAATGGATCATAAACAAAAACATTCATTTCAAATCCTAAACATCTTTTAATCAATGCTTTTCCAATTCTTCCAAAACCAGCTATAAGAATATTTTTGTTCCAAATCTCTATTGTTTTTGGAAGCTTATTTCTCTCGGTAAATTTTCCACTTTTGACTGATTGATCATACATACCTTTTCTTTTTGATATACTTAAAAGCATGAAAAGAACATGTTCTGCAACTGCTACAGCGTTTGCTGTTGCAGTTATCGCCACATCGATATTTTTTTTTTTACAGCTATCTAAATCAATATTGTCGTAACCAACTCCATGTCTAGAAATTATTTTAAGTTCTTTTGCATTTTCAATTGCTTCTGCAGGCAAAATTGATGTTCTTAAAGACACTGCATCAGCATCTATAATTTTTTGTTTAACGTTTTCAAGGCTTAAATCCTCAACCACCTCGTAAGTATAGTTATTATTACTTTTTAATAATTCCATACCTTTTTCATGAATTGGTTGGACAATGAGAATTTTTTTCATAATTTAAAAATGAAATTATATTAATCTAGCAAGATCTCTTTTACTATTTTTAAATGTAGGAAGTGGATATTTAAATGCATATTTTCTTGGTATACATTTATTTTTAGCTTTCTCCCATAAAGAGATCCATTGCTTGTAATTATGAATAGTAATATTTTTTTTATTTCTACTTCTCACGTAAAAATTTGGTAGAGGTTTTCTACCTGATGGAGTCCCAGCTCTGTTATATCTTAAGTCAGCGCTTATTCTAAAATCGTTAGATCTATTAGGTAAAGAACAATGTATAGAGTGTTTGTGTAAAATAATTATATCACCCACATTTGCTTCCAGAAAAATTGGCTTAAATTTATCAAGTAATTTACTACCTTTTATCTCGACCTGACCTTTATATCCAGACACATGATTTAATAAACCCAGTTTGTTTATTTCTTTAACGGTAATCATGCATCCATTATTTTTGGTAGTTTTTGTAAATGGTATCCAAACGGTCACCATATCTGTCAATCTTTGTCCAACAGATGATAATACTGCTGCGTCTTGGTGCCAAGGAGTTCTACCTGAAAGCCCATCATGAACAGAGTGTCTAGGCAGTTTACTTTCCGGTTGTTTAATTCTTGTATTCTGAACAGGATTAGAAAGAATCTCAGATCCTAATAATTGTTCTACAACATCTAAAATTTTTTTATGGTTTATTAAGTTCCATAAAGATTGTGATGCAAAGTAATCACTATCTTTTTTCACATTATCTCTTGGCAGTCTGGTATTAAAATGTTGGTCAAGATCATCAATATTTAATTTTGATATATAGGTATATTTTTTTTTAAAATCATATTTAAAAACTTTTTCTCTCATATGTATGGGTGCAAACTTATTAACTAGATTGTCCATTACATATTCCATATCGTTTAAGATAGGCTTTAAATCTTTGTTGAAATTAAGAATATTTTTTATTCTTAGGTATCCATCTCTGTCTAAAATTTTCTTTAATTTGCTACTAACTTGCATGTTTACAAGATTTTAGCAGATAATTTGAATCATGAAAAGATGTAAGCATTCTTTTTTTCGTCGCAACTATATGAGGGTGATATTCAAAATTTTTATATTTCCATATAACAGGTTTATTAAATGCATAACTTCCATAAATAAAAAATCTTTTTGGACAGTTTTTTTCCTTAAATCGTGTTACCCCATGATAAGAATTAGGAGTAGATTTAAAGAAAATTACGCTTCCCTTCTTTGGTGTAAACTCCATTAATTTATCAAGTTCATTAATTTTGGGAAATCTTCTAAAACTTTTTCTAAGGTTTCTGTTAGCTTTTTTTTTGTATAGAGTAAGAGACCCTCCATTTTTTTTTGGTATATCAGTTAAATATATCAAAAAATTATATATTCTATTGATATCATCTCTATGCGGCCTCAATCTATACCCTCCTTTAGATACTGAAAAATCAATATCTAGATTTAAATTCGGGTTTTTATAATTTTTACCTAGCAATCTTTTTAGCTCTTTAGAATTTACTTTTCTTTTTAATGTATATTTTTTTTTATTAAATATTTTTGGTTTAAACAAACTTTCCCATGTATTTGCCTTAAACTCTGCTTTAAATTTCTTATCAATTTTCTTATAAAATGATTTTGTATTGAAAGTAGCAAAAAGTTTTTTTGAGATTTTAGAAGTTGAAATATATTTGTTGAAATTTTTTGACCCTTTGTTAATCCTATTTCTGCCACCCATAATCATATCATCGAAATTTTTTGAATTACTTATTTCTTTAATTAACGAATTGCAGACTTTTTTACTGATTATTTGTTCTCCAACAATGACCGGGAAGTTTGATTTAATTTTCTTTAGTTTGTTAATTTTCAGCATTTAGCTGTACATACCCTCTTTTACTCTAATCATTTTGTACATTAGATCATTCAAAGGTGTGGCTATTCCATGTTTTTTTCCTATTTTAGATACAGCTCCACTTATGAAATCAATTTCAGTTTTTCTTTTGTAAAGTACATCAAAAGCCATTGAGGACTTGTTTGTTTGTTTTGAATCAACAATTTTATTAAACATAAATAAACACTCATCTTCAGAAACATTAACGCCATCTGCTAAAGCAACTTCCCTTGTTTCTAAAATAATCTCTTTACCTAAACTTCTAGATACGTCATTGGCATTATTATTTATGTAAAGATCAGTATGATGTAGATCAAAAATAGCTGAAAGTGGGCCAATTGCGGTTAAAGCAAAAAGTTTCATCCATTTTCTTTTTTTTACATCCTCAGCTGCAATCATTTCTAAATTATGCGCTGTAAATGTGTCTGCAATTTCTGTTATTCTATCTGTTATTCCGCCATCATATTCTCCAATCCAAGAAGGCAAAGCTGCATGATTCATAATATGACCAGGGCCTAAGATATTTGATGCTTGAGTTGTTGTTCCTCCAATTACTTTTTCATCGCCAACAATACTTTTAATTATAGCTTCATGTCCAATTCCATTTTGAAAAGACATAAAAACTGTTTTATCTCTAATAATGTTTTTAATACTTTTTAAAGCTGGTTCTAGAGCTGTTGCTTTACACATTACTATTACAGCATCAACTTTTCCAATTGTAGATGGATCTGATGTTGCAGGTATTCTTATAAATCTATCACCACCATGGCCATCCATTTTTAGACCATTTTTATTAATTTCTTCAACATGCTCTTTCCAAACATCAATGAGCGTTACATCAAGACCTTTTTCTGCTAGAAGACCTCCAAATAGACAACCCATTGCTCCTGCACCAAGAACTGCAACTTTTAAATCTTTATTATTCATATTTAAAATCGAAATATATTTATGTAAAAAAATTATGCAATATATTATGTAACTAATTAATATATGAAATTAAAAATAGAAAAAGGAATTTTCAAAAAATTTGAGTTAAAAGAAATATCAAACGCATTAGAAAAAGGTCTGTCAAAGAATTATGACAGCGTGAAAGCAGAAGTAATTGATTGCCCAAATTTAAGAAATTGGGATTGTCCGTCTGAAGGTATGAGTGGCAACCAAAGGATAATCGATGTCGGAGGAGAGCCCTACATGCACGATCCTAAATATCTTGGAACTGAATTTGATTATGCTGAAATCTCAAAAATGATTGGATCAGAAAAATCATATGCACTTGGAGCAGGATCTGGAGCAATGTCTTGCCTCGATGGACACTGTGGAGAACTAGTTATAAATGAAAACTTAATAACTAAAGAAAATAAGTCTTTAATTGCTAGGGTAGGGAAAGATAAAGAATGTATAGTAGAGGACTATACTGCAAGTAAACATGGTGGGCTTGGTAACATTTATTATTCAGATGGTGTTAAAGGAAAAGTTATTTATTTAAACATAAAAAAAAGAACTGGAAATCAAGGTTCATTACCTCAATCAATTAGAACAGCACTTTCTGACAATCTTAAAATTGGGTATAAAAATCATATTGCTCTTGCTGGTGTATTTAGAGTTTTGAATGGAAAAATAAGATCACACGTACAACCAGATTATAAGGATATAAAACATGAATATTATGATCCACAATTGATGAAATGCACAAAAGACTTTCTACAATTTTATGAGCCTGTTGGACCAAAATTACAATGCTATACTGTTTTATGGACTGGTGATCCAACGGGGGGAGAATTAAATTTAAGAGAGTCTGGAGAGCATACTCACTTCCACTCATATGAGCATAAAAATGACGCTGGACATTATCATTTTGACGTATCGCCTGATGAAATTGAATATGAAGGATACTTTAATATTGCACAAGAAGTACATAGAGTGAATAATATCTATAAAGAATTAAAAAATATAAAATGAAAAAGATTTATACTTGGGCTGCTCAACCTGCCAACAGATCTCTCACAGTTGATGATCTTAAAAAGGCAAAAGGAAAAAAAAAATTTACTCAAGTCACAGCCAATACACTAGATGAAGCTGAGGCCGCAGAGATAGCTGGATTTGACATGGTAATCTGCAATGCTTTTAATGTAAAACAGGTGAGAGAGGGATCAAAGAATTTATTTTTAACTGCTGCACTAGTATTAAATAAGTTTGTCACTTCAGATGATATAATGAGAGGAGCGTTTGAAGCCTTAGAAAATGGAGCTGACGCTGTAATGACTCCTAGAAGCATGAAAATAGTAGAGATGTTGGCTAATGAAGATGTTCCAGTTATGGGGCATCTTGGTTTAGTTCCAAGAAAATCTACGTGGATTGGTGGATTAAGAGCAGTAGGAAAAAATAGTGAGGAGGCACACAACCTTTTTTTAAAATTTAAAAGATTGGAAAATGCGGGAGCCTTTTCTGCTGAATGTGAGGTTATCCCAGAAAATGTTATGGGAGAAATCTCTAAAAGAACAAATATAGTTACAGTTTCTTTAGGTTCAGGAAAAAAAGCAGATGTAATGTATTTGTTCATGGAAGACATATGTGGAGATACTTTAAACCCTCCAAGACATTCAAAAGCTTATGGGAATTTATTAAAATTAAAAAATGAAATAAAAATTGAGAGAATTCGAGCTCTCAAGGCATTTAAAAAAGATTCTATGGCTGGAAAATTTCCAGGAAAAAAACAGTCTTCAAATTTAAATAAAAAAGAGTTTGAGTCCTTTCTTGATAAACTAGATTAATAAGTTTCAGATTCTTTTTTATTTATTGAGCCCTTCATTTTTTCTACAATCGCTTTAGCACCAGCACTCATTGCTCTTTGATCAGCTCCTATAGTCACAAAATTAAAACCTTTATCAATCATTTTTTGAGCATACTTAGTTGTTCCATTATGTATTCCTGCAAAGATATTATGTTTTTTAGCATGCTCTAATATTCTTAATATTTCAGAATATGCTTTTGTGTCCTCTGCTCTGTCAAAGCCAGGCTTTTCTCCAATCGCTAAACTTAAGTCAGCTGGACCAATATATATCCCATCCACACCGTCAGTAGACATAATCTCATCTAATTTATCTAATGACTCCTTCGTTTCAATCATAGCTAACTTTAAAATTTCATCATTTGCATGATCAGCATAATCAGCCCCACCATAAATTAATCCTCTAACTGGACCAAAACTTCTATATCCTCTTGGAGGATACATGCATGCTTGTACAAATCTTTCTGCCTCTTCTTTATTGCTTACCATAGGGCAAATTATTCCATAACAACCAGCATCTAAAATTTTCATTATTTGTCCTGGTTCATTCCAATTTACTCTTGCAAGAGGCGTTACATCAGTTGAAGAAATTGTTTGAAGCATTGGAAGTGCGTTTGTGTAATCAACAAGTCCATGTTGCATATCTACAGTAAGGGAGTCCCAACCTTGATGCGCCATAACTTCTGCAGATACTGTACTAGGTATTTGTAACCAGCCATTAACAACTGGCTTTCCCTCAGCCATCATTTGTTTAACTTTGTTTTTTCTCATTAATAATTAAGACCAAAATGAGTATATTTAATATTTAAATAATCCTTGATAGCCATTGATCCACCCTCTCTGCCATAACCTGTCTGTTTAATACCTCCAAAAGGAACTTCTGCAAACGCAATAGTAGGATGATTTACTGCACATGTTCCAGTTTCCATTTTTTCTGAGACTTTGTGAGCTTTTTCTAAAGAATTTGTATAAATATAGCTTGCCAAACCTAAGTCATTGTCGTTAGCTCTTTGAACAACTTCATCTGTATCTTTAAACGTTAGTAGTGGAACTAATGGTCCAAAAGGTTCTTCTTTTGCAATTGTAAAGCTATCTTGAACATTATCAAAAACAGTAGGTTCATAAAAATATCCTTTATTAAAACCTGAAGGTCTCTTTCCGCCACATAAAACAGTTGCTCCTTCTTTTTTTGTTTTCTCGACTAATGCTTCTATTTCATTCAATCTCTTTTCTGTTGTTAATGGACCTAATATTGTGTCGTCATCCATTCCATTTCCAATTTTAAGTTTAGAAACTTTTTCAACTAATGTTTTTGCAAACTCATCTTTTTTCTTTTCATGGATATAAAATCTTGCTGGTGATATGCAAACTTGGCCGTTGTTTCTAAATTTTGCCGTTATTGCCATATCTGTAACTTTGTTTATATCTACATCATCAAAAACTATAAAAGGTGAGTGACCACTTAATTCCATTGTTACTCTTTGAACTTTCTCAGCGGCTTGTTTTAAAATAAGTTTACCTACTCTAGTTGATCCAGTAATAGAAACTTTTTTTACTATATCAGATGATATAAGTTGTGATGAAATTTGTGCTGGATCACCCGATAATAAATTAACAACACCTGGGGGAACTCCTGCATCATTTATAATATTCATTAACTCCATTACACTTCCTGGAGTAATGACATCTGGTTTGCATATAACTGAGCAACCAGCTGCTAAAGCTGTAGAAATTTTTCTAGAAGATAAAACTATTGGAAAATTCCATGGTATTAATCCTGCAACAACACCAACAGGCTCATATTTTACATACATTCTTGTGTGTTCAAATCTGCTTTCAACTATTTGACCATATATTCTTTTTGTTTCTTCAGAATTCCATTCAAAAATATCTGCTGCTCCACCTACTTCTCCTTTTGCTTCTGACAAAGGTTTTCCAACTTCTAATGTAAGCCATTTTGCTAGTACATCAGTTCTCTCTCTCATAAGATCGGCAATTTTTCTTATAATTTTTGATCTTTGCCAAGGTGGAGTATTTCTCCAAACTTCAAGACCTTTTTCAGCTGACTTAAGAGCTTTATTTACATCTTCTTCACCAGCTTTTGATGCTTTACCAATTACTTCTTCAGTTGCAGGATTTAACACATCGTAAGTTTCATTATTTTGAGATGGTTGCCATTTACCATCAATGAATTGTCCAAATTTGCTATACATAATTTTTATTTTATGGTTTATTAGTTGAATTTTTGAGGAGAATATAACTAGAAAAATGAAAAAAATAAAGCTTACTTGCGCTCATGCTTTAGTTAAACATCTAATAGCTCAAAAAATCTATATAGATGGTAAGGTTGAGCCTTTATTTCCAGGGGCATTTGGTATTTTTGGTCATGGGAATGTTGCGTGCATAGGTCAAGCATTAGAAGAAAATAAGGATAAACTTCCAACTTATAGAGGTCACCATGAACAAAATATGGCTTTAACAGGCATTGCTTTTGCAAGAGCTAAACGAAGAAAACAAATTTTTATTGCAACAAGTTCTGTTGGGCCTGGATCTACAAATTTAGTCACTGCGTCTGCAGTAGCGATGAGTAATAGATTGCCTATTTTATTTTTACCTGGAGATACTTATGCGAATAGAATGCCAGATCCTGTACTACAGCAAGTAGAACATTTTTCAAATCCAGGAATGACAGCAAACGACTCTTTTAAACCAGTTACAAAATATTTTGATAGAATTACAAGACCTGAACAAATAATACAATCTCTTCCGCAAGCAATTCAAACAATGATTGATCCTGCAGATACTGGTCCAGCGTGTTTATCTTTATGTCAAGATGTGCAAGGAGAAATATTTGATTATCCAGAGGAATTTTTTAAAGAAAGAATACATAATATAAGAAGACCTAAACCAGATGATTTTCAAATTAAACAAGCAATGGAAAAAATTAAAAAATCAAAAAAACCAATTATTATTTCTGGGGGAGGTGTTTTCTATTCAGATGCAATGGATGAATTAGGAAGTTTTGCCGTAAAACATAACATACCAGTTACACAAACAGTGATGGGATACTCAACAATGAAAAGAGATCATTCTCATTTTCTTGGACCAATAGGAGGCCTTGGTGGAAAAGCTGCAAATAACTTAGCAAAAGAAACTGATTTAGCTATTTGTGTTGGTACAAAATTGGCAGATTTTACAACAGGTTCGTGGGCTAATTTTGAAAACCCTGAATTTAAATTGGTCTCAATTAATATTGCAAGACATGATGCAAACAAACATTTAGCCGAGGCAGTTATTGGAGATGCTAAAGTTTGTTTATCAGAGTTGTCAAATTCTTTAGGAAATTGGAAATCTCCTGACAGTTGGCATAAAAAATCACAAGACGAACTTAAATCTTGGAATGAGTATGTTGATAAAGAAAGCGGTCCAACAAACCAAGAAACTCCAAACTATGCACACGCCGTAGGGGCAATTTATCGAAATTCAGATCCAACAGATATAGCAGTTACTGCTGCTGGTGGATTGGTTGGTGAGGTAGTCCAAGTCTGGAGACCAAAAGAGCTAAATACCCATGAAACTGAATGGGGTTTTAGTTGCATGAGTTATGAAATTTCTGGTGCGCTAGGAATTAAGATGGCAAATCCTGACAAAGACGTAATAGCTTTTGTGGGAGACGGTTCTTATTTGCTTAACAATTCAGACATCTATTCTTCAGTTTTAACAAATAACAAATTAATAATAATTGTTTGTGATAATGGAGGTCATGCAGTTATAAATAGACTTCAATTGTTTAAAGGTGGAAAAGAATTTAATTGCTTATTTAATTCATCTAATATTCAAAATTTTAAGGAAGTAAATTTTGCTCAACACGCAGCTAGCATGGGTGCAAAATCTGAACATGTTTTCACTATTTCAGAATTAGAGGAAGCATTTAAAAGAGCTAAAAAATCAGATGTAACATATGTAATATCAATAAAAACTCATAGTTACGAATGGCTTGAAGGTTCAGCTTACTGGGAAAGTCCTACGCTTGAAATACCAACAACGAAAGAAAACGAGGAAGCTTTAAAACTTCATAAAGAAGGTAAAGCAAAACAAAGACAAGGTATCTGATTTCTTTATATGAATAAAGTTTTCAAAGTTGGTCTTATTGGTTGTGGACACATTGCAGAAACTTATTTTAGAGCAGAGAAATATTTTAATAATATCAAAATAATTAAATGCGCAGATATTAATTTAAAAGCTGCAAGAAAATGTTCTAAAGAGTATGGAGTCAAATTTTTAAGTGTAAATGAAATTTTAAAAGATCAAGAAGTAGAAATTATTTTAAATTTAACTATCCCAAAAGCTCATTACGAAATTTCAAAGAAAGCTTTATTAAATGGTAAACATGTTTACTCAGAGAAACCATTAGCAATTAATTTAAAGGATGGAAAAGAACTTTTAAAAATTTCTAGAAGGAAAAAGTTATATCTTGGTAATGCACCAGATACATTTTTAGGAGGTGGAATTCAAAAATCAAAAGAGCTAGTTGAAAAAAATATAATTGGAAAAATAAAATTAGGTAATGCTGTTTTTGCTTTTCCTGGAATTCAATCATATCACCCCAATCCAGAACCATGGTTTGCAAAACTTGAAGGAGGTCCTGTAATTGATATGGGACCATATTACATTACAGCTTTAGTAAACCTTTTTGGACCTGCAAAGAAAGTTAGTGGGAGAATAATAAATGGTCCAAAATACAGAACAATTGGAATTGGACCAAAAAAAGGGAGAAAATTTAAAGTTAATTGCCCAACAACTTATCTATCAACAATCACCTTTAAAAATAAAACAGTAATTAGATTGACATTATCTTTTGATGTTATTGCTCACCAAAGAAATCATATTGAGCTATATGGTGAAAAAGGTTCAATGATTGTCCCTGATCCAAATATGTTTGGAGGATCAGTGTTCACATGTAAAAAACTTGGAGATAATTGGAAAGAATTTAAAACTACAAAAATGCATTTAGGTAAAATTAATATAAGAACACAAAGTTCAAGAGCAAATGAAGCTCCAACTAATGCAAATTATAGAGGTGCAGGACTTTCAGAAATGGCTTATTCAATCGAAAAAAAAAGAAAACATTTATGCAATGGTGAAATTTCTTTGCATGTCCTTGATATAATTACCTCAATTATGAAAGCTTCAAAGTCTGGTGTTAATCAATCAATAAAAACTGAGTGTGTTAAGCCAAAAAAATTTACAAATATTGATATAAGAAAAATAATTAGATAGAGCAAAGATATGATTAAACCGATTATAATTTCTGACCCTTATCCAAGAACTTTGGATTTAATTTTTACTAAGACAAAATTAAAAGAACTTAAAACCAAATATAAAATAATAGTTGCTCCAAAAAAAAATAAAAAAAATTTTTATGAAAATAATATTGGCAAGGCAACATTTATTATGGGTCAACCGAATTTAGATAAATATTTGTTGTCTAAAGCATCAAAATTAAAATGTATTATAAATGTGGAAAGTAATTTTATGGATAATTTAGATTATGATTATTGTTTCAAAAAAAATATTCATGTTATTGCAACTTCGCCAGTATTTTCAAAGCCAGTAGCTGAAATTGCTTTAGGTATGACATTGTCTCTTTTAAGAAATATTCACAATGCACACTTTGATTTTATTAAATCTAAAGAGAAATATGGTTTAGAAAGTAATTTAAAAGCTTCACTTCTGACAAATAAAAAAATTGGTTTACTAGGGTTTGGGGACTTAGCAAAATCTTTATACCCTTTACTATTGCCATTCTCAAAAAATATAAATGTATATGATCCATGGATACCTAAAGATAAAATAAAAAAAATTGGATTTAATCCAATTAATTTGAATAACATGTTTAGTAGTTGTGAAGTAATTTATGTATTAGCCACAATCACCAAAAAGAATAAACATTTAATTGATAAAAAATTATTAAATAAAATGAAATCTGGAACTGTTTTTATTTTAATGAGTAGAGCAGCAATAGTTAATTTTAAAGATCTGGTTAAGAGAATTAAAAAGGGAGATATTTATGTCGCAACTGATGTCTTTCCAGATGAACCAGTAAAAAAAAATGATCCAGTAAGAAAGTTAAAAAATACACTATTTTCTGCTCATAGAGCTGGTGCTTTAAAGGAAGCTTTTTATAATATGGGTGAAATAGTTTTGAAAGATATGAAGCTTATTTTAAAAAATATGCCACCTAAATTCTGTAAAAGAGCTCAAAGAAAAACTGTAAAACTCTTAGCCTCAAAACCTGTTGCAATTAACTGATTTTTTTATATTTTCTTAGATTATGTCATCTGCCAATCAATTATTATTAGAAGCTAAAAATGTTACAAAATACTTTGGTACAATTACTGCTCTTGAAAATGTAAACCTTAAAATTCATGCAGGTGAATGCTTAGGAGTTGTAGGAGACAATGGAGCTGGAAAAACAACATTAATGAAGGTTTTATCTGGCCTATATAAACCAAGTGCAGGCTCCTTACATTTTGAAGGAAAAGAAAAAGTTTTAGAAAGCCCTAGGGACTCTCAAAACTTAGGTTTAGAAATGGTTTATCAAGATTTAGCTTTAGCAGGCAATCTTCCAATAGGCGAAAATATTTTTTTAGGCCGTGAACCAACGACTAATTTGGGATTATTAAAGTTTCTTGATTATAAAAAAATAAAAGAACTTACAGAAGCACATCTTGGTAAACTTAAAATAAATGTAAAGAGTGCTGATCAAAAAGTTGAGGAACTTTCAGGTGGACAAAGACAAGCAGTTGCAATTGCAAGATCAACGGCATTTAACGCAAAAGTAGTGATCATGGACGAACCAACAGCAGCATTAGCTATTAAAGAAGTTGGTAAAGTTTTGGATTTAATAAATGGTCTGAAAAAGACTGGGGTAGGTGTAATTGTGATCAGTCATAGAATGGATGATATTTTTGCAGTTTGTGATCGTGTCATGGCTTTGTTTCAAGGAACAAATTTTGCAGAATCTGAATTATCAAACACTTCAAGAGATGAAGTTATTGGATGGATAATGGGTAAAAAATAATCATGGACTCAAAAGATCAAGATAAAGACTCTTTATATCTAAAACTCATTCCTTACTTTGAGAAATACGGAATATTATTATTATTAGTGATAATGATAGTTGTTATGCATTTTCTTCAACCTGATGTTTTTTTATCATGGAGAAATGTAACAAATGTTTTCAAACAAATATCTTGGCAATCAATGCTAGCTTTAGGAGTATTTATGGTGATTGTAACCGCTGGTATAGATCTTTCAGTCGGATCTATAATGATGTTGTCACTGATGATACTTGCAATTGTCGCTAAGGCTGGTGCTCCATGGTATATTGTTGTTATCACACCTCTTATAGCTGGATTTTTATGTGGGTTATTTAATGGTTTAGGGATTACCTTACTAAGGATGCCCCATCCGTTTATAATGACATTAGGTACATTATATATATTTAGAGGAACGGGTAATTTAATTTCTGGTGGAACTCCAATAAGCGGCTTCACAGATGAAGTGAGATACCTTGGGCATGGAAGAATTGATTTAACTTGGCTTGGTTTAGAAAAGTCGCAATACCTTCCTGTTAGTTTAGTTCTTATTGCAATTGTCTATATAATATTTTGGATATTCATGAACAAAACTCGGACGGGTAAATGGATATATGCAATTGGTGGCAATCCAAATGCTGCAAGAGCTTCAGGTATTAATGTAAATAAAATCCTTGTAATAGTTTATTCGCTTTGTGGTTTCTTATCTGGTATTGGAGCTTTAATTTTAGCTGGTCGAACAGACTCAGGTTATCCAAATGCAGGATTACAGTCTGAATTGGATGCTATTGCAGCATGTATTATCGGAGGTGCTAGTTTTTTTGGAGGAAGAGGTACCGTTTTAGGCGTTTTTGCAGGAGTGATGATAATGGGAATTTTAAGAAATGGTCTTAATTTGATGGATGTGAGTTCATTTTGGCAACAAGTATTAATTGGATCAATTATAGTACTAGCTGTTTATGTTGATGTATTAAGAAGAGATTTTGGGACAAGAAAATAAAAAACACGCCATAGTTGAAACAAAAAATAGTTACCATTGTAACAGTTGAATTTTTTTAAAAAATTTTATTAAATTGAAGTTTAATAATTATTAAAGGGGATATTAATGAGTAAATTGTTTAAATTAATAGGTGCTTTCACAGCATCTGTTTTTCTTCTTTTAAGCATTACAACAAGTGTTAGTGCTGAGAAGAAAATTTTATTTAGTATAAAAGGACCTGGTTCAGGAAACCCATTTTGGGCTTCTGTAACTAAAGGTGCAGAAGAGGAAGCTGCAAAATTAGGTGTAAAACTAATTTTGATTGCTCCACCACAAGAGGGAGATGTTCAAGCACAAATTAACCAAGTGGAAGATCAACTTGCAAAAGGTGTTGATGCACTAGCTCTTGCTCCAGGAGATCCAAACGCTTTTGCTCCAATAGTAGATGATGCTATTAAAAGTGGAGTTCCAGTTGTATTTGTTGATACAAAAGGAATTAACGAAGGTGTTACTTTTATTGGAACAAATAATATGAATGGTGCAGAATTAGCTGCAAAATTTATTTGTGACAAAACTCCAAAAGGATCAGATGTTGCAATTCTTACAGGGATTGAATCTCAATCAACTGCATTATTAAGAAGAGATGGCGCAATTAAAGGATTTAAAAATTGTGGTTTAAATCTTGTTGCTACTCAAACAGCTGAGTGGGATACTGCAAAAGGTAGATCGGTCACCGAGTCAATCATTTTAAAAAATCCTAATATCAAAGCAATATTTGCTTCTAACGATAATATGGGTTTAGGTGCAATGCAAGCTCTTAAGGATGCTGATATGAATGATGTAATCGTTGTTGGTTTTGATGCTACTCCTGATGCTGCTACAAGTATCTTAAAAGGAGAGATGACTGCAACAATAGCTCAGTTCTCATACAATATGGGTGCATATGGAGTTAAGTATGCTCTTGAGTTAGCTAACGGTGGAAGTATCGATCCTAATATTGATACTGGTACACAATTAGTTACAACAGAAAACGCTAACGATTTTAAATAATCTTTAGAATAATCAAAATTAAAAGGGTGGAATTTTATTTCACCCTTTTTTTTTATGTAATATAATAGTGTAATGCTAATTAATATTAATCCAATTTTAAACCCTGAACTTTTGTATCAATTAAGAGCAATGGGTCATGGTGATAAATTAGTTTTAACAGATGCAAATTTTCCTGCTTATTCACATTCTATAAATAATAAAGTAATTAGATTAGATGGCGTTAATATCTATGAAGCTGCAAAAGCTATTCTTTCAGTTTTTCCATTAGATAGTTTTATAGACTCTGCCGCAGAAAGAATGCAAGTTGATAATAAACCAGATGACTTAACAGATTGTCACAAAGATTTTATAAAAGCTGTGAAAGAGACCTCTGGAGAAAATTGGAAAGTTGGTTCAATTGAGAGGCAAGAATTTTATAAAGTAGCAAAAAAATCTCAATTAATCGTATCTACTTCTGAAACAAGGCCTTATGGATGTTTTATACTAACAAAAGGAGTAATTAAACCAGATGGTAGCGTTTGGGTTCTTGATAAATAATGAACTCTATATGTATTTTTGGAGTATTCGTAGCTGACCTATGTTTCTTTGCTGAAAAAATTCCTGTTAAAGGAGAAACAGTTTTAGGTAAAAATCATATAATTGGACCGGGCGGCAAAGGATCTAATCAAGCGATTGCTGCTGCGAGACTTGGTGGAAATGTGAATTTTATTACCAAAATAGGAAATGATCAAAATGCCAAGATGGCTCTCAAGCTTTACGAAGAAGCTGGAATTAATACAGGTTCAATAATCCAAGACCCAAATCAGTCAACTGGCGTTGCGGGCATAATGATAAATGAAAAAACAGGGGATAATGCAATCAATATTGTACCAGGAGCAGCTGGGTCGATATCTAATGAAGATATTGATAACAATATTGATTTTATTAAAAAATCAGAAATTTTTTTAACACAACTTGAAACACCTAATGAAGTAACTAGTTATGCACTAAATAGAGCAAAAGAGACAGGATCTATTACTATTTTTAATCCAGCTCCTGCCTCAGATATTAAAGAAAGTGATTTTAAATGTATTGATTATTTTACTCCTAATGAAACTGAAGCAAGTTTTTATTTAGGTAAAAAGGTTGAAAGTAAAACAGAAATTGAAGTAGCTGCAAAAACTTTTTTAACAAAAGGAGTAAAAAATATAGTCATAACATTAGGCCCAAAAGGTCTTTACTTTGCAAATTCTGATGAAAGTTTTTTTATAGAAGTTTATAGTTTAAAGGATAAAGTTATAGATACAACGGGAGCAGGTGATGCTTTTAATGGAGCATTTGCTTATGCTTTATCCAATAATTTAAAAATCAAAGATGCTTTAGAATTTTCAAATAAAGTAGCTGCAATTTCTACAACAAAAGCAGGCGCAGCAAATTCAATGCCTAGTATTAATGAAGTAGAAACTTACTAGTTATTCGATTATTTTGAAATCTGATTTAAATTTATCAGTAATAGTTAAACCTAGGCCAGGTTTATTGTCGTCCAAGTTAATAAATCCGTTTTCAGGAGCTGGGTCACCTTCAAAAATATAGTAAAATAGCTCATTACCAATTTCTACATCGTGCACAGGAAAAAATTCGGATATAGGACAATTAAAGTTAGACATTGTTAAATGATAATTATGCATTTGCCCAGCATGTGGAATAACTGGTACTTGATAAGCTTCCGCTAACGCATTTATTTTACTCGCAATAGTAAAACCACCAACTCTATTATTATCATATTGAATATAACTGACTGCTTTTAAATCTAACAATTGTTTAAATCCAAATAAGTTGAATTCATGTTCTCCACCAGATATTGGAATAGCATTCATATTATTTAGTTCAGCATAACCATGAATATCGTCTGCTATAACAGGTTCCTCTAGCCATCTAGGATTAAACTTTACTAATTTAGGAATCATTCTTTTAGAGTAGTCTAAATTCCATCCCATATAACACTCCATCATAAGGTCTGTGTCATAGCCAATCACTTCTCTAACAGCCTCTGCTAGTTCCAAATTTTTCTTCATTCCATCAGGTCCGTCTTTTGGTCCCCATCCAAATCTCATTTTAAACATTTTAAAACCTTGATTAACGTAACTTTCAGCTTCTTTTTGTAGTTCTTTTATTGGTTGGCTATAAAGTTTTGAGGCATAAACTGGAATTTTTTCTTTAGTTCTTCCACCTAATAATTTGAAAACTGGTTTATTTGTAATTTTTCCCATTATATCCCACAGAGCAATATCAATTGCTGAAATAGCGACCATTCCTAATCCTCTTCTTCCCCATGCATGAGTTCTTCTGTACATTTTTTCCCAAATATAAGCATAATCAAAAGGGTCCTCACCAATAACTAAAGGAGTTAAATAAGTATCAATGGTTTTTTTTACTAATTGTGGTGCAAGCGCTGCATTTCCAATTCCAATAATTCCATCGTCTGTTTCAACTTCACATATCAACCATTCATGAAATCTAAAAGATCCCATTGCATCAGATTTTTCAAATAAAAGGTCAGAAGCATTTGTACAAAAATTATTTTGTGGTGGAACAGTTTTACCATTCCATTGATAAACTTTTGTTCTTATGCTTTTAATCTTTGTCATTTTTTTTTAAATTTTTTAATTTCATAATCTATTTTTATTTTCAGCCATTGTAAGTGCAATTTTAAATGAATTCAAAGTTGGTTCTAAATTTGCTTTATTTTTACCAGCAATATCAAAAGCTGTACCATGGGCAGGAGTGGTTATAGGGACTGGCAAACCTCCTTGTACAGTTACTCCTCTATCAAATCCAAATGCTTTTAAACCTGATTGCAAAGCATCATGATACATACCAACAATACAATCATGATTTCCATTTTTATAAGCAGTAATAAAAGAAGTATCACATGGCAAAGGTCCATCAGCATCAATACCTAGTTTTTTTGCCTCCTCTATTGCAGGTATAATTTCTTCTTTTTCTTCTGTTCCAAATTCAGCATGAGGATTTAATGCTTGAACTGCTACTCTTGGATTTTTAATACCATTTAATTTCATAGCTTCATTTATAAGCTTAATTGGCTTAATAATTTTTTCCTTTTTTACATGTTCTGGTACTTCTTTTATTGGAATATGCGATGATACCCTTGCAGTCCAAAAATTATCAATAACATTAAACTCACAAAAAAAATTTTTAACCTCTAACTTTTCAGCCATTAAATGTAATTCATCAGAATATTTATTTCCTCCAAGTTTAAGGCTTGTTTTGTTAAATGGTCCAAAGTTTATTGCATGAATTTTATTTTCCTTAGCAAGATCTAAAGCTAAATTCAAAGAAGCTAAAACACTTTCTCCTGCCTCTTTAGAGCACTCAGATAGTTTATAATTATAATTTTTACCTTCAGAGATATCTAGAAAAAATTTATTATCTTTTGCAAAATCAATACTATCAAAATTTTCAACAAAATTTAAATTATGAGTTATACCTGAAATTTTATTTCCACTTTCTAAAATATTTTTTTCACCTATGATAATTATATTAGCCTTGTTTGTAATTTCCTCAGATAATAGTTTTGAGACCAATTCGGGGCCTATACCAGAAGGATCCCCTAGAAGAACTGCTATGTTAATTTTATTTTGAGCCATTTTTTACTTTACGCTATGTATCAGATTATGTTTATATATTTAAATATAAATTAACTAAAAAAGAGGGAAATAATGAAAAAAAGTTTTAAATTATTTTTAGCTGCCGCATTTTTGGTAACTGAATTTTTTATTGTTGCACTTCCACTTATGATTACTTCTGCAAAAGCAGATGGTCACCCAATTCAAGCTATTACACACGCTGGTTTTGGTGGTGGTACTGACGTAACTACTAGAATGATGTTGTTAAGAACTAGAAGGTATCTAAAACAAGATATGCAATTAGTTAACAAAAAAGGTGGTGGTGGAGCTGCATCTATGGATTACATGATGACTTTACCAGCAGACGGTCAACATACTTTAACTTGGACTACAGGACATGCTGTTTCTATGGCATTAGGAAAAACAAAAGTTAAACTAAGTGATATGCAACCACTTGCTAGAGGAACTGATGATCCTCAGTTATTTGTCGTAAATTGTAAAAATGATATTAAAGATGCTAAAAAATTTATTAGTGCTCAAAAATCAAAATCATTAAAATATGGTACTACTCATGTTGGTGGTATTGATGATGTAAGTGCGATTGCTTTTACAAAAAAAGGAAAATTAACAGACCCTACAATTGTTCCTTATAAAGGTGTTGGTCCAATTAAAACTAACCTTATCAAAGGAGATATTGATGTAGGTGTTTTAAACTTAGGTGAAGCAGTTACTGAAATTGAAGATGGAACATTATGTGTTTCAGTTGTTCTTGCAAGTAATAGAATGGAAAAATTAAGTAATGTTCCTACTGCTACAGAGCTTGGAATACCAGTTGTGTTATCAACTGTTAGAGGATTTGTAACAAGAAAAGGAGTTCCAGCTGACAGAAAAAAACAATTGGAAGATGCTATGATAAAAGCTATGGAGCATAAATATTTTCAAAGCTTTTTAACTGACATCGGACTTGATTCAACTAGTGTTGTTGGAGCTGATGAGTGGGGTAAGCAAATGGAAGTGATGCTTGCAGAAATGACTGCTCAACTTAAAGCTTTGGGTTACATTAATTAGTCATAAGAAAGTACATTTTTTTTTATGAATAATGTACAAAATAAAAAAAGGGCAAACAAAAGTTTGCCCTTTTTTTTTAAAGATGAATTTAAAGTATTTTTTGTAATAATTTTTTTTTCTACAATATTATTAATTTCTACTTTTACCTTTGATAAGGTCCCACCAATTTTAAACAGAGGTATTCAGCCTGCTACTTTTCCAAAAGGATTGTTAGTATTGATAATGTTTTTAACAACAATTATTTATTACCTGTCATTCAAAAATCCCTGGAAAAAAGAAAAAAAACTTCCAAAACCATTTTTTTTAACAATCTTAAGTTTTATTTTATTTGTAGTAATTTCTAAAACATTAGATTTTTTCTTAGCTATTTCAGTACTTTCTATATTTGTTTCTTATAATTGGGGTGAAAGGAGAGTTTTTTATTTACTGCTGGTTGGAATTATATTTCCACTAGTTGTTTTTATATTTTTTGAAATGATACTGGGTCTTAGATTTCCTCCAGGAATAATTACAAACCTTTATTACTACTAGTATGGACAATCTTTTATTAATGATGGCACCCTTGTTTAGTTCCAAGCTGTTAATCGTTTTACTTTTTGGAACTTTATTTGGACTAATACTAGGTGTTCTACCAGGATTAGGCCCTACAACTGGTGGAGCATTAATTTTACCATTTACTATGACTTTAGACCCTCTTTCAGCAATAGTACTATTAACATCAATTTATTGTGCTGGAACATACGGTGGTGCAATCACTGCGGTTTTAATTAATACACCTGGAACTCCAGCAGCCGCCGCCACTTGTCTAGATGGTTATCCTTTAGCTCAAAAGGGAGAAGCAGGAAGAGCTTTAGGTATGGCAACAGTTTCAAGTACAGTGGGTGGAATTTTTAGTGTAATAGTTTTGGTATTTTTTGCACCTGTATTAGCTAAACTTGCCTATGAATTTGGTCAACCAGAATATTTTGCATTAGCTATTTTTGGTTTAACAATGCTCGCATCAATTGGCGAAGGTAGTCCAATTAAAAATTTAATCGCTGGGGCATTTGGAATTTTAATTTCTACTATTGGAAAAGATTTTATGACTTCAATTGACAGATTTACTTATGGAATTAATGAGCTTTCGGTTGGAATTGGATTTATACCTGTAGTGGTAGGCTTATTTGCTATAAGCGAAATGTTAACCCAGTCTACACTTCTTGATCAAGTTTTTAAAAGAGTTGCACTAAAAGCTGTAAAGCTTCCATCTCTAGATGATTATAAAAAAACATGGAAAACAATTCTAAGATCGAGCGGTATAGGATCTTTTATTGGTGTTTTACCAGCTGAGGGAGGAACAGTTGCATCTTTAATTGGTTATTCAGAAGCAAAAAGATTTTCTAAAGAACCAGAGGAATTTGGCAAAGGATCAATAGAGGGAATTGCTGGAGCAGAAGCTGCTAACAATGCTGCTACTGGAGGTGCAATGGTTCCAACTTTAGCTCTTGGAATTCCTGGAAGTGCTACAACCGCAGTAATATTAACTGGTTTAATTATTCATGGTGTTAGGCCTGGTCCAGATTTATTTAGAGAACAGCCAGACTTTTTATATGGAATTTTTGGGGCCATGTTAATAGCAAATGTTTTATTTTTTATATTTGGATTTTTTGGTGCAAAATTATTTGCTAGGATAACTCTTGTTCCTAACAAAATTTTATGGCCTATGATATTTGCTGTATCTGTTTGTGGAACTTATTCTTTAAGTCAATCAATAATTGATGTTTGGATTATGTTATTTTTTGGTGTGCTTGGATTTTTTATGAGAAGATTTGGTTTTTCGGTTGTACCTGTAATTATAGGATTAATTTTAGGAGAATTAGTGGAGGGAACTTTAAGACAATCTTTAGTTATATTTGATGGAAATTGGCTAATGTTCTTAACAAGACCAATTGCTTTAACATTTTTTATTTTATCTTTAATTGCATTAGCTTTTCCTTTATTAAGATCAAAAAAACAAAAAAAAATAAATGATTAATTTCGACTTAAAAAATAGAGTTGCAATAGTAACTGGAGGAGCTCAAGGTTTTGGATTGGCTATAACTGAAAGGTTTATAGAATCTGGAGCAAGTGTAGTAATTTGGGATATAGATGAAGAAGCGATTAAAACGGCAATTAGCAAAATTAATTCTGATAAAGTCTCATATCAGATTGTTGATGTTGGAAATTATGAAAGTATCGAAAAAAATTTAACTGAAATTGAAAAAACACACAAAAAAATCGATATTTTTATCAACAATGCTGGAGTTGCAGGAAAAAATACTACAGTAGTTGATTACCCACTTGAAGAATGGAAAAAGGTAATAGATTTAAATTTAAATGCAGTGTTTTATTGCTGTAAAGCGGTAACCCCATACATGATAAAGAATAATTATGGAAGAATTGTAAATATTGCCTCAATTGCTGGAAAAGAAGGTAATCCGAATGCAAGTGCTTACAGCACATCAAAAGCAGGAGTAATTGGATTAACTAAATCATTAGGAAAAGAATTAGCGCTAAAAAATATTGCAGTAAATTGCGTAACACCAGCAGCTGCAAAAACGCGAATTTTTGATCAAATGACTGAAGAGCATATCAATTACATGTTATCCAAAATTCCTAGAAATAAATTTGCAAAAGTAAATGAATTGGCATCTTTAGTTACTTGGTTATCAAGTGAGGAAAACTCTTTTTCAACAGCTGCAGTATTTGATTTAAGTGGTGGCAGAGCAACTTATTAATTTATGCAGATAGGTATAGACGTTGGAGCAACAAAAATTGAGAGTGTGGTTCTTGATGAAAATGGTAACGAAAGTAATCGTGAAAGAACTGTTTGTCCCAAAGATTACAAAAAGATAATTAAGACAATAAAAGAGATAAGTGATAAATTAGAAAAAGAATTAAAAAGAGAATTACCTATAGGTGTTTGTCATCCTGGAATTCATTCTCCTCAAACAGGATTAGTTAAAAATGCACCAAATTGTCTCTGGTTAGAAAAAAAACCATTTCAAAAAGATCTAAGAAAAATACTAGGTAAGGAAGTATTTTGTGAAAATGATGCAAACTCCTTTGCTTTATCAGAAGCTATTGATGGATCTGGAAAACATTATAAAATAGTATATGGCATTATACTTGGTTCTGGTGCTGGCGGTGGTTTAGTAATTGACAAAAAAATTGTAACCGGCCCAAATGGTGTAGCAGGAGAGTGGGGTCACAATCAAATTACTCATTTAATAGCAAAAAAAGAAAATTTTCAATCTACTAACTTAAGAGAAGGAGAAATTGAGAGTTTTATTTCAGGCTTAAGTTTAGCTAAAAAATTTAATAAGCAATATAAAAAAAATTTAAAAACTAATGAGATCTTTGAGCTATATAGAAAACATGATTTAGATGCAGAAAATTTAATAGATAATTTTAAAGTAAATTTAGCAATGTCTTTAGCAAATATAATAAATATTCTTGATCCAGATTGTTTTGTTTTTGGTGGAGGTGTATCAAACGAAATTGATTTTTTAAGTGAAGTTGAAACTATTGTAAGAAAATTTGTAACTGGAAGAGAATATGAAGGTGTTTTTCTTAAACCAAAATATGGAGATGCTAGTGGTGTAAGAGGTGCCGCAAGGTTGGGTAGGAAATCTATTTATTAAAATACAATTTAGAATTTAAAAAAATTTATAATAAAATTCCTTTAAATATCAATGCTTATAAATTTTATTAAATTTTTAGGAATCAATTCTAGGTTGTAATTTTTTTTTATTGTAGACTAACCCTAAAACAATCTATACTTGATTTTTTTTAAGTTAACTTAATTTAACAAATAAGAGGGAAATATATGAAAAAAATGTTAATTGCTTTAATAGCACTTGCATTCACGTCTACTTCTTCTTTTGCAGGACCAAAAATTGAAGTTCTGCACTGGTGGACATCAGGTGGTGAAGCTGCAGCTCTTAAAGTATTAAAAGACGATTTCGCTGCAAATGGTGGTGAATGGCTAGATATGCCAGTAACAGGTGGCGGTGGAGACGCTGCTAACGTTGCATTAAAAGCTAGAATAGTTGCAGGAGATCCTCCATCAGCTTCTCAAATTAAAGGACCAACAATTCAAGAATACGATCAAGAAGGTGTAGTTGCTCCTTATAATATTGATCCAATTGCACAGTCAGAAGGCTGGGATAGTTTATTAGATCCAATGATTGCTGCAGTTCACAAATGTCAAAATAATAGCGGTCCATATTGTGCAGCTCCAGTAAACATTCATAGAATTGACTGGATGTGGGCAAACAAAGCAGTATTTGATGCTAATGGAATTTCAGTTCCAACATCATGGGATGAATTAAATGCAGCTGCAGAAAAACTACAAGCAGCTGGTGTAATTCCATTTGCACATGGCGGTCAAGCTTGGCAAGATGCAACAGTATTCGAAGCAGTTGCTATGGGTATCGGTGGAAACAACTATTATAAAAACTGCTATGTTGATCTTAAAGAAACTTGTTTAAGAAGTGAAACAACTGTTAAAGTTTTTGATCAAATGAGAAAACTTCAAGGATTCACAGATGAGGGTAGCCCAGGAAGAGATTGGAACGTTGCGACTGGAATGGTTATCGAAGGTAAAGCAGGTTTTCAAATTATGGGAGATTGGGCAAAAGGTGAATTTACAGCTGCTGGCAAAGTTCCAGGTGTAGATTACTATTGTGCTCCAACACCTTCAAATAATGGTTACTTATACAATGTAGATAGTTTCATATTCTACAAAACTAGTGATCCAGAAAAACAAGAAGGTCAAAAATTATTAGCTAAGTTAATGATGGGTAAAAACTTCCAAAAAGTTTTCAACTTATACAAAGGATCAATTCCAGCAAGATTAGATGTTTCTATGGATGAGTTTGATAAGTGTGCAAAAACTTCAAATTCCGACATTAAAACTGCAGGTGCAAGCGGTGGTTTAGTACCAAGTTTTGCTCATGGAATGGCTCAAGGTAATACTATGAAAGCTGCTCTTCAAGATGTTATAACAGAACACTTTAATTCTGATATGTCATCTGTTGATGCTGCAAATGCTTTAGCTGATTCTGTATTAGATAATATGTAAAAAATAAAAATTGAGGCCACCTAATTTTTAGGTGGCCTTTTTTTTTAATCAAAATTAAAAAATATTTATAATGTTCAAGTGGCTGGAAAAAAACTTACCAAAAATTGTAATGGCGCCTGCTGTTGGATTAATTGGTTGGTTTGTATATGGTTTTGTGCTTTGGACTTTATATATATCTTTTACAAATTCAAAAATTTTGCCCAAATATGAATTATGGGGTGTTGGTCAGTATGTTAAACTTTGGGGGTCAAGAAAGTGGCTGATAGCTGTAGATAATTTACTTATTTTTACTGCATTATTTTTAATCTTCTGTGTGGTTATTGGAATTATTCTTGCAATATTTTTGGATCAAAAAATTAGAGCAGAAGGTGTTTTAAGAACAATTTACCTATACCCTATGGCTTTATCTTTCATTGTAACAGGTACTGCATGGAAATGGATTTTAAATCCAACTCTTGGTATCCAAAAAATGTTTATTGATTGGGGATTTGAAAACTTTACATTTGATTGGTTGGTTAATCGGGAAATGGCCATTTATACCATCGTAATTGCGGGTGTCTGGCAATCTGCTGGTTTTGTAATGGCATTATTTTTAGCTGGATTGAGATCGGTTGAAGATGAAATTGTTAAAGCAGCTAAAATAGATGGAGCAAATCTGTTCACAGTTTATTGGAAAATATTACTTCCAATGATGAGACCAGTATTTTTTACAAGTTTTGTAATTTTAGTTCATATATCAATTAAAAGTTATGATCTAATAGTTGCGTTAACACAAGGTGGTCCAGGAATATCCACAACTATGCCTGCATTATATATGACTCAAACTGCTTTTCATAAAAGTCAAGTTGGTTTATCAGCTGCAAGTGCAATGATGATGTTTATGGCAGTAGCAGCGGTAATAATACCATATTTATATTCTGAGTTGAGGAGAGAAAATGCAAGATAATATTCATACTTCTTATAAACAACTTGAGCAGAGATCTAAATATACAAACATGTTCTTAAGATGGTTTTTATACTTAGTGCTAATACTTTTTGCTTTGTATTTTATATTTCCATTATACGTAATGATCGTAACTTCATTAAAAACAATGGAGGAAATTCGCCAAGGTACATTATTAACTTGGCCAAGTGGATTAAACTTTGACTCTTGGGCTGTTGCTTGGGGAGGTAGAGGATATGGAGCTGGTGATACATTTTTAAAACCATACTTTTGGAATTCAATTAAGATGGTTGTTCCAGCTGTATTTTTTTCAACATTTATTGGAGCAATGACAGGATATGTTTTAACAAAATGGAGATTTAAAGGAGATCAATGGGTATTTCTTTTTTTATTATTTGGATGCTTCATTCCATTCCAAGCAATCTTATTACCAATGGCTAGAACTCTTGGAGTTTTAGGAATATCTAACTCAGTAATTGGACTTGTGTTAGTCCACACAGTTTACGGAATTCCATTTACAACTTTATTTTTTAGAAATTATTATATTTCTGTTCCAACAGAATTAGTAAAAGCTGCAAGAATAGATGGAGCTGGTTTTTTTAAAATATTTTTCAAAATTTTGCTTCCTATATCAGCGCCAATTATAGTAGTAACAGTTATTTGGCAATTTACTCAAATATGGAATGACTTTTTATTCGGATCAACTTTTTCATTTGGAGAGGCCGCACCAATTCAAGTTGCATTAAATAATATGGTTTTATCAAGTACAAGTGTTAAGGAATATAATGTAGATATGGCTTCAGCAATAATTGCAGGTGTTCCTACACTTATTGTTTACGTATTAGCAGGTAAATATTTTATTAGAGGATTAACTTCAGGAGCAGTGAAAGGATAAAGATGAAAACGTTAAAAATTGATGAATTATCAAAAAATTTTGGAACAACAGAAGTTTTAAGAAAAATTAATTTAGAAATAGACGAAGGAAATTTCTTAGTACTTTTAGGTCCTTCGGGCTGTGGAAAGTCAACGTTATTAAATATTATAGCTGGTTTAGAAACAATAAATGAGGGAAATGTTTATATAGATGATTACAATGTAAGCAAAGTAGAACCAAAAGACCGAAATATTGCAATGGTATTTCAGTCTTATGCTTTGTACCCATCCATGAATGTCAGAGAAAATATGATATTTGGCCTTAAACAAGCTAAAGTATCAAAAGAAAAAATAGAGGAACAGTTACAAAAAGTTTCAAAATTTTTGCAAGTAGATGCTTTACTAGAAAGGAAACCTTCGCAACTTTCAGGAGGTCAAAGACAACGTGTTGCTATTGGAAGAGCATTAGTAAGGGAGCCTAGAATATTTTTATTTGATGAACCATTATCTAATTTGGATGCAAAATTAAGAGTTGAAATGAGAAGAGAGATTAAAAAACTTCATCAACAGCTTAAAACAACTGTAGTTTATGTTACTCATGACCAAACTGAGGCTATGAGTTTAGGTACCAATATTGCAATAATGAATCATGGTGTAATCCAACAAAATGATACGCCAGAAAATATTTACAACAAGCCTAGCAATACATTTGTCGCAGATTTTATTGGTTCACCATCAATGAATTTGATTAAAGGCAATCTAAAACAAAGTTCAAATCAAATTTCATTTGTTGCAAATGGCTCAAATTTTGAAATCCCAATAAATGGATATGAATTTAAAGAAAAATCTAATTTAGAAAACAAAGAAGTTTATTTTGGTATTAGACCAGAGCATATATTCTCTAAAAAATCTAATGAGGGAGATTTTGAAATTAATCTAAGAGCTGACTTAAGTGAGTATATTGGTCATGAGCAAATAATGACATTTGATTATGAAAATCAAGAAGTTTTAGCTAAATTTCCTTCTACAATAAAAATTGAATTATCAAAAAACACGAAATTATATTTTGATTTAACACAAATTTCATTATTTGATGCTAAAACTGAGGAAAGGATTTAAATGAAAGTAAAATATTTTGATCTTAAAAATAAAAGAGTTTTTATTACAGGAGGAGGGTCTGGAATAGGTGCTTCTATAGTGGAGCATTTTTGTGAGCAAGAATGCGAAGTTTATTTTGTGGATATAAATATAAAAGAATCCAAAAAATTAATTTCAAATTTAAAAAAAAAAAAGATTAAAGCTCCACACTTTATTGAATGTAATCTTTTAAAAATTAAAAAATTAGAAAATATAATTAAAAAAATAATAAAATCAAAAGGACCTATTGATATTTTAATAAATAATGCAGCCAATGATGATAGGCATTCAACTAAACAGGTAGATGAAAAATATTGGAACAATAGAATGGATGTAAACTTAAAACATTTTTTCTTTACAATTAAAGCTGTTTTGAGAGGAATGATTCAAAAAAAAGGTGGAGCTATTATAAATTTGAGTTCAGTTTCTTGGATGTTAGGGGAAGGTGACAAGGTTGCTTACGAAACAGCAAAATCAGCTGTTATTGGTTTAACTAGATCTTTTGCAAGAGAATTTGGTAAATATAATATTAGGTGCAACTCTGTTACTCCAGGATCAATTGCTACTGAACGCCAAATAAAGCATTGGTTAACACCTAAATATAAAAAGTTTATTCTTGATAAACAATGTTTGAAAAGGCAATTAAAACCAGCTGATGTAGCTAGTTTAGTTGTTCATCTCTCTTCTGATGTGTCCTCAGGATGTACCAAACAGAACTTTATTATAGATGCTGGTATCACCTAAGATATAGATTTGTGCCAAAGAAAGTAAAAATCTCAGTTATCGGAATTGGTTTAATGGGATTGCAGCATATTAAAGCAATCCAAAGATCTAAAAATGCTTCTCTTCACTCAATTGTAGAAATAAAAAAAACAGGCAATGAATTAGCGAAAAAATTCAAAGTTCCACTATATAAAAATACTAAAATACTATTAGAAAGTGATAAGCCTGATGCAGTTGTAGTTGCAACTCCAAATGTTTTACATGAAACGGATACTGTAAAATTTTTAAATTCAAAAATACCTGTTTTGTTAGAAAAACCTATTTCGGATAATATAAAATCAGCAAAAAAAATTATAATTAGTGCAAATAAAAACAAAACATCTTTATTAATAGGATATCATAGACGACATAATTCTATCGTTAATAAAGTTAAAAAAATAATAGAAGGTAAAAAACTTGGCAAAATTGTATCTGCAAATATTTTATGTTGGCTTTATAAACACAAAAACTATTTTAATGAAAAATGGAGAATAAGTGATGGTGGTGGTCCATTGGGTATTAATTTAGTTCATGATATTGATATGATTTGTTATTTACTTGGCCCAGTAAAACATGTTCAGGCTTTTAAATCTAATAGTATAAGAAAATACAAGGTTGAAGATACAGCTTCAGTAAATCTATTTTTTAAGTCTGGTGCTTTATGTACTTTAAATATATCTGACACTATTGCTTCTCCTTGGAGTTACGAGTTAACCGCTGGTGAAAATCCTGCTTATCCAATTACTGATCAATCATCTTATTTTATAGGAGGAACAAAAGGCTCTATTCAATTTCCGAATTTAAAATTTTGGTATTATCAAAAAGAAAGAAGTTGGTGGAATAGAATTCATAATAATAAAATAAATGTTCAAAAGAGTAATGAAACTTTAATTAATCAAATTGATCATTTCTCTCAAGTCGTAGTAAAAAAAGAAAAACCTAAAGTTACAGGTAATGATGGTCTAAATTCTCTTATTATTTTTGATGCAATAAATAAAAGTTCAAAATCAGGAAAAAAAATAAAAATTAAACAACTTTTTTAACCTTTTTTGATCCTTCAACTCTAATAAACATAACTCCAAAAATAATAATACCTATAAGACCTATTATTTTGCTTATATCTGCAGGTACACCAAAAATTAAAAAATTAATTATGGTTGACCATAATAACTGTGAATATTGAAAGTTAGTTACAAAAGATAAATTTGATAATTGAATCGCATAAATAATTATAAAGTGACTTATGAAACCAAAAATACCCATTGCCACTAATCCTATCCAATAAAAATTATTCTCAATTGGTGTCCAATTAAAAGAAATATAAATAGTAAAAATTAAAGCACCAGTAACAGCGGTATAAAAAACTGCAGAAAAAGGTTCATTGTTCCCAGAAATAAGTTTGGTGAAGAATTGATAAAGCGCCCAACATAATGGAGGAACTATTGGAAAGATTAGCTCAGGTGATAATATTTTCATACTAGGACCTAAAGCGTAAATAATTGATCCAAAACTTAACAACATTAAAACTATACCTTTGGAAGATAAAATATCTTTTAAAAAGTATGCTGATAATAATGAAACAATTAATGGTGCACTAAAAAAAACCACGTATATATCAACTAAATCAAATCTTTGTAATGAGTTAAACATAAAGAATGTTGCTGTCACCATTAATAATGATCTAACAATTTGAATTTTAAAGTTTCTTGTTAAATTTAGTTTTGGCTTAAAAAGTAAAAAATAAATACAAAGTGCGATAAAATGGAAAAAAAATCTGCCCCATACTGCTTGAGTAACAGGCATAACACTTCCTAAATATTTTGCTGTAGAGTCCATGCATACAAATAAAAAAAAACCTGAAGCAGATAGAAAAATTACTTTAAACAAGGAAGCTTTTGGATTTTTAGACATGTGAGGTTTTTATCAATCAATCAAAAGCTACATTACAACGCCAACTTGCCAAGGATTAAATTCCTCATCACCGTAGCCATTAATTTCACTTTTTGATTTATTTCCTGAAGCGGTATTTACAACAAGATCAAATATCTTACTTCCAACTTTTTCAATATCTTCTTTTCCTTCAGCTATTGTTCCACAATTAATATCCATATCTTCCTCCATTTTTTCATACATTGCAGAATTGGTTGACAATTTTAAACTTGGTACCGGCTTACATCCAAAGCAAGAACCTCTACCTGTAGTAAAACATATAACATTTGCACCGGAGGCAACTTGACCTGTCACAGAAACTGGATCATACCCAGGAGAGTCCATAAAATTAAAGCCCTTATTTTTTAATGGTTCTGCATATTCCAATACATCTTCTAAAATTGATTTACCGCCCTTTGCAACAGCACCAAGAGATTTTTCTAGAATTGTAGTTAAGCCACCTCTTTTATTTCCTGGTGCAGGATTGTTGTCCATTGTACTATTGTTTATTGAAGTATAATGCTTCCACCATTCTAATCTTTTCATAAGTTTATCTGCAGTTTCTTGGCTGTTTGCTCTATTGATTAAAAGGTGTTCTGCACCATAAATCTCAGGAGTTTCTGATAATATAGAACTTCCCCCTTTTTTTACCAACATATCAGCTGCTACACCCAAAGCTGGATTTGCAGTTATACCCGAATATCCATCTGAGCCACCACATTGAAGAGCTAAAGTTAAATGACTAACTGACTCTGGAGTTCTTTTAATATTATTAGCTTCTGATAACAGATTTTTAATTTGAGATAAGACTTTCTCTACAATTTTTTTTGTGCCACCTTCATCCTGAATTGTTAAAAAATGTATCCTATTATGTTTTTTGACAGACTCATCAAATAAACTTACTTGTGCGCATTCGCAACCTAAGCCAATGACAAAAACATGTGAAAAATTTGGATGATTTTTAAAACCATCAATTGTTCTTTGAAACATTTGCATTCCTTCACTAACTGTATTCATACCACATCCAGTAGAATGCGTAATTGGAACGATTCCATCTATATTAGGGTAATCATTTAAAATGTTTGAATATTTTATCTTTTCAACAATCATCTTTGTTACAGTTGCTGAACAATTAACTGTACTTACAATTCCTATATAGTTTCTTGTAGCAACTTGGCCATTTTCTCTCAAAATTCCGTTGAAAAAAGTATCTGCATTTTCATCAACAATTGTTTTTTTATTATTTACTTTAAAGGCTCTTTCAAATTCTTTGAATTCTAAATTATGCGTGTGAACATGCTCGCCTGCGCTTATATTTTTAGAGGCAAATCCTATTATTTGGTCATATTTGATTATTGGATCACCTTTTTTTATTGGTTTTAAACAAACTTTATGTCCAAAAGGTATTGGATCAATAGTGCTAATACCCTGTCCATTAATTTTTGTTTTTTCTGGCATAATGAATTGACTTACACCAACATTGTCATTTTTATTTAGAACAATTAGACTATTCATTTTTTAATATAAGTTTTATAAAACATTATAAATTAATTTAATTTAAATAAAATATTTATAATTTGATGAAAAAAAAGAATTTAAGAAGCAAACAATGGTTTGATGATCCTAAAGATCCAGGCATGACAGCCATGTATTTAGAAAGATATCTAAATTATGGACTTACAAGAGAAGAACTTCAATCAGGCAATCCAATAATAGGTATTGCACAGTCAGGTAGTGATTTGTCACCATGCAATAGACATTTTTTATCTTTGAGCAAAAGAATTAAAGATGGAATTAGAAGAGCAGGTGGTATTCCGATGGAATTTCCTACTCACCCAATCCAAGAAACTGGAAAAAAGCCTACTGCAATGTTGGATCGAAATTTATCTTACTTATCATTGGTCGAAGTTCTTTACGGTTATCCAATAGATGGAGTAATACTTACAACTGGTTGTGATAAAACTACTCCGGCAGCTTTAATGGCAGCTGCTACAGTAAATATTCCTGCAATTGTTTTATCTGGTGGCCCAATGCTTGATGGAAATTATAAGGGCAAAAAAGCTGGAGCAGGAACCATTATTTGGGAGGCAAGAAGATTGCATGCTAAAGGAGAAATTAATTACGACGAATTTATGGATATGGCAGCTGCATCTTCACCAAGTCCTGGTCATTGTAATACAATGGGAACTGCTTCATCAATGAATTCAGTGGCGGAAGCGTTGGGAATGTCTTTACCTGGATGTGCTGTGATACCGGCACCTTATCGAGAAAGAGAACAAATTTCTTTTGAGACAGGATCGAGAATTGTAAATATGGTCCATGAAGATCTTACACCCTCTAAAATAATGACAAAGAAAGCTTTTGAAAATGCAGTTGTGGTTGCTAGTGCTATAGGTGCATCAAGTAATTGTACTACTCATCTAATTGCAATTGCGAAACACATGGGTGTAAAATTTGATTTATCTAATTGGCAAAAATTAGGTCATAAAATTCCTTTATTGGCGAACTGCCAACCTGCTGGAGAACATTTAATGGAGGGTTTTTACAGAGCAGGCGGTATACCTGCAATCATGAAAGAATTAATGAAGCATAAAAAAATTCACCAAAACTTAATTACTGTAACAGGTAAAACAGTTGCTCAAAACTTAAGAAAAAAAATCAATGTCGATAGAGATGTAATAAAAACTTTCAAAGATAATTTAACTGATAAGGCTGGTTTTTTAGTTATGAAAGGTAATTTCTTTTCATCAGCAATCATGAAAACTTCAGTTATTAGCAAAGAATTTAGGGAAAGATATTTGTCAAATCCTAAACATCCAAATGTCTTTAAAGGTAAAGCTGTAGTTTTTGAAGGTCCTGAAGATTATCATAAAAGAATAAATAGCAAAAAGTTAAAGATTGACGAAAATTCAATCTTAATAATAAGAGGATGTGGACCTGTTGGATACCCAGGGTCTGCTGAAGTGGTGAACATGCAACCACCAGATAGATTATTAAAAAAGGGCATAAATGCTTTACCAACCCTTGGTGACGGTAGACAGAGCGGTACCTCAGAAAGTCCATCAATACTTCATGTATCACCAGAATCTGCAGTAGGTGGAGATTTAGCAATTGTTAAGACTGGTGATAAAATGACAATAGATTTAAAAAAAAGAAGAGTAGACCTTCAAATAACAAAATTAGAATTTACAAAAAGAAGAAAAAAGAAAAAAATAAAAAAACTTACTAATCAGACTCCTTGGCAAGAAATTTCTAGATCAAATGTTGGCCAACTCGAAGATGGTGCATGTATAATTTCAAGAGATCAATATTTAGATATTACTAAAACTAAGGGTATTTTAAGAAACTCCCATTAGATGAAACCAAAAATACTAGTTTCTAGAAAAATCTCTGATGGAGCAGAGGAAATATTAAAACAAGAATTCGATGTTACTTTAAATTTGAATGACAAACCTTATCCGTATGAGGAATTAATTAAACTTGTAAATAATTATGATGGATTAATTTCAACAAGTTTTGACAAATTAGATAAGAATTTCTTTGAAAGTTTGACAGGTAGGTTAAAAGTAATTGGCCATGTTGGAGTTGGATATGATAATATAAATACTCAATCAGCTAAGGAAAAAAACATAAAAGTATCGAATACACCGAATGTATTAAATGATGCTGTAGCAGAAATAACTATTCTACTAATTTTAGCATCTTCAAGAAGAATTGGAGAAGCTTACAATTTAGTAAAGACGAATACCTGGAAAGATCACAGACCAGATATTACTAAATTAATGGTTGGTAATGAAATCACAGGAAAAACTTTAGGCATCATAGGAATGGGAAGAATTGGTCAGATTGTTGCTGATAGAGCAAGAGCTTTTAATATGAAAATAATTTACTTCAATAGAAATAAATTATCTAAAGATCTTGAAAAAGATGCTGCTTATTACTCAGATTTAAAATCTATGTTACCTAATTGTGATTATGTAAGTTTACATACTCCTGCTACTCCGGAAACAAAAAATATAATCAATCCAGAAACCTTAAAATTATTTCCAAAACATTCAGTGTTTATAAATACATCAAGAGGATCAACTGTAGATGACGATGCATTAATAGAGGCTTTGAAAAACAAAAAAATTTATGGTGCTGGACTTGATGTATTTAATAATGAACCAAATCTTGATAAAAGATATTTAGAATTAGATAATTGTTTTGTCTTACCTCATGTTGGTAGTGCGACACATGAAACTAGATTAGCAATGAGTATGTTAGCAGTTAATAATTTAAAGTGTTTTTTTTCAAATAAACCACTGCTTTCAGAAGTGGTTTAATATTCGACTAAAGGTTGTACCATTAAAATTATATATATTATATATAAACAAATTCTTTCTTTTATTTGAAATCTTTTTCTCTTTGTGTTTAAATTTAGGTAATAACACAACTGAGAGGAAATAATGTTAAAATTAATAACAAAACTAACAGCTGCTATTGCCGTAGTATCTATTGCTTTATTTGGTTCTGCTCACGCAAAAACTCTTAAAATAGAAACTCACTTCACAGCAAGCTCACCAAATGGTGAAGTTGCAGCTCAATTTGCTAAAAACGTTGAAATGTTTTCTGGCGGAAGTTTGAAAATACAAATGTTTTACTCGTCATCTGTAACAGGTAAGTCTGCTGAGGTATTTAACTCTGCACAAACCGGAATTATTGACTGTGATATGACAGGTGCTGGTTATCAAACTGGTAAAAATGCTGCATTCCAATTTGCAGGAGATGTAATGGGTGGATATGATAACCCATATCAACAATACGAATTCTTGAATTTCCCGGGAGCTCAAGAAGCTGTAGATGCACTTTATAATAAATATGGAATGACATTAATTGGTTGGTGGATACCAGGACATGAGTCTTTAATTTCTAGCAGACCAATTCCAGATGTTGCTTCACTAAAAGACTTTAAATTTAGATCACCTCCAGGAATGGAAAGTATGATCTTTACAGCATTAGGAGCTAAACCAATCGTTATGGATTTCGGTGAAGTTCCAACTGCTTTACAAACTGGTCTAATCGATGGTGCTGACTATTCATCGTTAGCTACAAACTATGCTGGTGGACACTATGAGCAAAACAAATATGCTACATATCCAGGTTTCCACTCTATGCCAGCTGATCACTTAGCTTGTAACACAAAAGTTTGGAACAAGTTAAAACCTCATGAACAAGGTGCAATGAAAGCAGGAATAGAAATAGCAGGAAGAACTATTACTAGCTTAGTTGAGAGAAAAAATGCTGAAGCTGTAAAAGCTTTGAATGAAATGGGCGTTACTCTTCATGACTGGTCAAGAGAGGATAGACTTAAGTTCAGAAATGCTGCACTTGGCGCATGGGAAGAATGGAAGACTAAATCTCCAGAAGCTGCTGCTCTTATAGAGATACATAAAGCTTATATGAAAGCTAACGGTATCCTATAATAAAAAACACATAACAAAATATAGAGGGGCCTGAAATAGGCCCTTCTTATAAATTTTTTTTTGCAAATGAGTGATAAAGAATTACAAGACAAGCAATTACAAGAGCAAAATGAGAAGGTTGCAAGTAAAGACGATTTTCCAATAAATTGGATTGATAGAATTTCATTATTTTTAAGCCACACTATAAAATATTTAATACCCATAATTGTTATTGTAATGATGTATGAAATTTTTATGAGGTATGTTTTATTTAAACCAACATTATGGGCTAATGAATTATGTTTATGGTTAGCTGGTGTTTGTTATTTAGTTGGTGGAATATATGCCACAAGACTTAGAAGTCATATCAGAATTGTCTTATTATATGACTATGTAAGCAGGCCAACTCAGCGTATTTTTGATCTAATTAGTACTGTAATTATTGTCACTTTTGCAGCTGCCGTAATTTATGGAGGAATGGAGGATGCATATAGATCATTTATAAATTGGGAGAGATTTGCAACTTATTGGGATCCACCAATTCCTGCAACCATGAAGCCACTGACGCTTATTTGTATATTTCTTATAGCACTACAATCAATAAATAACTTAATTATTGACTGGAAAAATCCTAAAGAAAAACAGTACCAACCTGCCAAAGATTTAAAATAAAATGGAATTTGAGATAGGGACACTTTCGATAATACTAATAGTAGGACTATTAGCATTGATATCAATAGGTGTGCCTATGGGTTTTGCTTCAGGTTTTATGGGAGCAGTGCTTGTATTTTTATATATAGGTGAACATGCTTTAGGAATTTTGCTTTCAAGATATTATTCTCTTGTTGTAACTTACTCATTCTTATCGGTACCATTATTTATATTCATGGCCTCCTTACTTGAACGCTCGAATATTGCAAGAGACTTATATGATGCGCTAAATGCTTGGTTAAGAAAAACTAGAGGTGGAGTAGGTGTAGTAACAGCAATCATGGCAACAATCATGGCAGCGATGAGTGGAATTATTGGAGGAGAGATAGTTTTATTGGGGCTGATTGCACTACCCCAGATGTTAAGATTGAAATATGATCAAGATATGTCGATAGGTATTATTTGTGCATCAGGTTCTTTAGGCACAATGATCCCACCATCGATTGTTTTAATTATTTATGGTTTAACAACAGAAACTTCAATTACAATGTTGTTCCAAGAGGCAATCGTTCCTGGCTTAATGATCTCAGGTTTAATAATTACTTACATTCTTATTCGAACAAGATTACAACCACATCTTGCACCATTAAGTGATGAACCAGCTTTAACTTTGAAAGAAAAGATGTCATACCTTCCTGGTCTTTTACCACCAATTGGTATCGTTATAATTGTCCTGGGTTCAATCTATTCTGGTATGACTGGTATTACAGAAGCAGCTGGTATGGGTGTGGTCGCAACACTAATTATTATCGCCGCTAGAAAAGAGCTTACATGGTTTTTGTTTAAAGATGCGCTTGTAAGAACTTTTAAAGCGTCAGGAACAATTTTAACAATTACTTTTGGTGCTACAGTTTTAGCAGGAGCTTATTCTCTTGCTGGAGGACCTACTTATGTTGCTGAAACAATTTTAGCCTACGATTTAAAGCCAATGTATCTAATTTTTATGATGCAAATAATGTTTTTAATAATGGGTGCATTCATGGATTGGGTTGGAATAGTTCTATTAGCAATGCCAGTTTTTTTACCAATAGTACTAGCTCTTGGTTTTGATCCTATTTGGTTTGGAATATTATTTTGTGTAAATATGCAAGTTTCATTTTTAAGCCCTCCATTTGGTCCTGCAGCATTCTATTTAAAATCAGTTGCTCCACCACACATTTCGCTAACTGATATTTTCAGAGGTTTTGCACCATTTATAGTAATTCAATTGATTGTTTTGGCTTGTGTTATGTTCTTTCCAGAAGCAATGACGCAAAACTTCCACGATTTTGTCCCTAGAAAATAATGCAAAATATAGGTTTTATTGGTACTGGCCTTATGGGCTTTCCGATGGCAAAAAACATATTGAAAGCTGGATACAAAGTTAGAGCATTTAATAGATCCAAAAATAAAGCGGAGCCACTAAAAGACTTTGGTGCTGAAATTTCAAATTCAATAGGAGAACTTGTTAAAGAAAGTCATGTGGTAATTACAATGTTAACTAACGATGATGCGGTCAATCAAGTTATAGGTAGTGACGAATTTTTAAATAATTTAAAACCTAATTCAACTGTAATTGATATGAGTTCTGTAAAACAAACTACAGCAGTTAATCATGGAAAAAATTTCAAATCTCGAAAAATAAATTACCTAGATGCTCCAGTTTCAGGTGGAACGATTGGAGCTGAAGAAGCATCTCTTGCTATAATGATTGGGGGAGAACAGATAGTTTTTGAGTCAGTTAAAGATATTTTAAAATCAATGGGAAACCCAACTCTTGTTGGGCCAGTAGGATGTGGCCAGGTTTCTAAATTAGCAAACCAAATTATCGTTGGATTAGCTATTGGTGCTGTTGCTGAAGCAGTTACCCTTTGTGAAAAGGCTGGAGCTGACCCAAATAGAATGATTAAGGCTTTATCTGGTGGTTGGGCTGATAGTAAAGTTCTTAGAACACATGGAAAAAGAATGATAGATAAAGATTTTAGTCCGAAAGGTAAAACTTCAAGTCAGCTAAAAGATATGAATAATATCTTAGAATGTGCAAATAATTATAATACTCAATTACCTATTTCAAATTTAGTTAAAGAAATGTATAAATCACTAGTTGAGAATGGACATGGTGAAACAGATCATAGTTCACTATATAAAGAAATTGAAAGGATAAATAATGGGAAGACTTGACGGAAAAGAAGTAATCATTACTGCAGCTGGACAAGGGATAGGAAAAGCAACAGCTATAACTTTTCATAACGAAGGTGCAAATGTCACTGCTACAGACATTAATGAAAATACTTTAAGTGAACTAAATAAAGAATACCCAAAAATTAAAGTAAAAAAATTAGACTCAACAAAAAATGAAGATATAAAAGAATTCATAAATACATTTAGTAATATAGATGTATTATTTAATGCCGTAGGATTTGTCCATCACGGAACAATTTTAGATTGCGAGGAGAAAGATTGGGATTTCTCTTTCGATACTAATATTAAATCTATGTACTTTATGTGTAAAGCTACATTGCCAACGATGATAAATAATAATGGAGGTAGCATTATTAATGTTGCTTCTGTTGCGTCAAGTATTAAGGGGCTGCCAAACAGATTTGTTTATGGAGCAAGTAAAGCAGCTATTATTGGGCTAACAAAATCAATCGCATCTGATTTTGTTAAGCAAAAAATTAGATGTAATGCAATTGCACCTGGAACCGTATTTACACCTTCTTGGGAAGATAGAGTAAAACAAAGCCCAGATCCAGTTAAGGCAAAAAAGGATTTCATAGCAAGACAACCAATGGAAAGACTAGGAACTGCGCAAGAAATAGCTGATTTTGCTATTTATTTAGCTAGTGATGAGTCAACATTTACTACAGGAAATACATTTTCCGTAGACGGTGGTATGACAATTTAAATATAAAGGAGAAACAATGAAACTATTAAGAGTAGGTGAAAAGGGAAAAGAAAAACCAGCTATACTAGATGGTGATGGAAAAATAAGAGATATTAGCTCACATGTAAGTGATTTAAACCCACACAATTTAAATTTTGAAACAATTTCAAAAATTCAAAGTGTAGATACATCAAGACTTCCTGAAATTTCATCAGATCAAAGAATAGGTTCTTGCATTACAAGTCCAGGAAAGTTTGTTGCAATAGGGCTTAATTATTCAGACCATGCTGCTGAAGTTGGTGCTGATATTCCAAAAGAACCAATTATGTTTATGAAGGCTACTAGTTCAATGTGTGGTCCTAATGATGATGTGGAAATAGTTTCAGGATCAAAAAAACTAGATTGGGAAGTTGAACTTGGAATTGTAATAGGAAAAGAGGCTAAACATATTTCAGAAGACCAATCACAAGATCATATTTTAGGATATTGTTTAGTAAACGATGTTAGTGAAAGAGAATGGCAAATTGAGAAAATGGGACAATGGGTTAAAGGTAAATCTCACGATACTTATGGCCCCACTGGACCTTACCTAGTAACTAAGGATGAGATTAAAGACATAAATAATTTAAAAATGATGTTGGATGTAAATGGTGAGAGAATGCAAACGGGAAATACAAGTACTATGATCTTTAACGTCGATATCATTGTATCTTATGTAAGTAAATTTATGTCATTACAACCAGGGGATATAATCACAACTGGAACACCTCCAGGAGTCGGAATGGGTAGAAAACCACAAGTATTTCTGAAAGCAGGTGACCAAATGAAACTATCAATAGAGAACTTAGGAGAACAGAACTCTAAAGTAGTTGCTGTTTAAAATTTGTGAAAATAACCTCAATCAAAAGTCATGTACTTAGATATGAGTTAGACAAAGAACTAGGATACTCACAACAATATTACAAACATAGAACTGCCCACTTGGTTGAAGTAGAGACTGATGAAGGAATCACAGGCTGGGGAGAGTGTTTTGGACCTGGAAATATAGCTCTTGCAAATAAATATATTGTAGAAAAAGTTATTCAACCTTTAATAAAAGGAGATGATCCACTTAAAAAAGAATATATTTGGCACAAAGTATACAATTTACTCAGAGACAGTGGTCAAAAGGGAATGCCAATTCAAGCATTGTCAGGAATTGATATAGCATTGTGGGATATATTGGCAAAAAAATCTAATTTACCTCTTTATCAACTACTAGGAGGTAAAACTAATGATAAAATTCCAGTTTATGGATATGGCATGATGTTGCAAAAAAAAACAGTCGATGAACTTTGTGATTTGTTCAAAAATGAGGCTAATCAGATAAAAGAAAAGAATTTTAAAGCTATGAAAATGAAAATCGGCATGGGTCCTAAAGAAGATTTAAAGTTAGTTAGTTCTGTAAGAGATACAATTGGATCTGAATTTAAATTGATGGTGGATGCTAATCATGCTTATAATAAAAATGATGCCTTGTATGTTGGAAAAGGACTAGATGAAATGAATATTTACTGGTTTGAAGAACCTGTTGCTCCAGAAGATTATGATAGTTACAAAGAACTTAAACAAAAATTAAAGACTAATATTGCTGGAGGTGAGGCAGAGTTTACAAAATATGGTTGGAACCAACTTATAAAAAATAATTGTATTGATATAGCTCAACCTGAGGTTTGTGGTTTAGGTGGAATTACTGAATATTTAAAAGTATCAGCGTTAGCGCAGTCTAATTTTATTCCAATCGTAAATCATGTATGGGGTTCAGCTATAAGTGTGGCAGTTAATCTTCATTTGCTAACAACATTACCCGATATGCCAGGTGGACTATTTCCAACAAAGTCTATGTTAGAGTTTGATACAACAGAAAAAAATATTTTCATAACTGATTTAGCAGAGGAAAAATTTTCAATTTTAGATCAAGTTAAAAATAAAAATGGGTTCGCATCTCCATTAGAAAATATAGGGATTGGAATTAATCCAAATAAAGATTTCATTAAAAAATACGAATACAATGGTTAAAATAAAAACCTCAAAACCTGAAGTTTTGTGGAACGCTAAATGTATATTAGGCGAGGGAACATTATGGGTAAAAGAACATAAATCGATTTATTTTACTGATATAAAAAAAAAAAGAATACATATTTTAAATATAAAAAATAATAAAAGCAAAGTAATTAAAATTAATAAAGAGGTAGGTTTTCTAGCACATATAAAAAATAACATTTTTATATTAGGTCTTCAGGGTGAATTAAGAATTTTAAACTTAAAAACAAGAAAAATTTTAAAATCAATTTATATAGAAAAAGATATTAAAACAAATCGTATTAATGACGGTAAGACAGATCCATCAGGTAGATTATGGTTTGGCACTATGGATAATCCTGAAAGAAATTTGACAAATGGATCGTTATATTGCCTTGATAAAAAATTAAATTTAAAAAAAGTTGATACCACCTATTACATAACAAATGGTCCAGCATTTATAGATAGCAATAATTTTTATCATACAGATAGTAGGAAAAAAACTATTTATAAAATTAAAATAAATAAAAATTTAAATATTACAAAAAAAATTGTATTTAAAAAATTTACAAAGAATCAAGGTGTACCTGATGGAATGACTTTAGACAAAAATAAAAATCTTTGGGTTTGTCATTTTCACGGAGCATGTATTTCAATTTTTAGCAAATCTGGAAAAATACTACATAAAGTAAAATTACCCGCAAAAAATATAACAAACTGTGCATTTGGTGGTAAAAATAACTCAGAATTATTTGTAACTTCAGCCTTAAAAGGTATGAAAAAAAGTGAAATTAAAAAATTTAAATTCTCAGGAAGTTTATTTAAAATAGAAACAAATACGAAAGGTATAAATCAAAAAAAATTTAATTTTAATCATGTTAAAACGAGATCTTTATTACGAAAGAATTCCAACCAAATCACTTAGGGATGACGTCAGACATTTAGGTAATATTCTTGGAAAAGTAATAAAAAAACAGGAGGGCTCTAACTTTTTTAACTTAGTTGAAAAAATTAGACTTTTGTCAAAGGCAAATGTTGCAAATAAAAGCAGAAAAGAACCATTTAAGAAAATTCTAAAAGAAGTTAATAAACTTAGTCCACAGTCTTTATTTAAATTAACAAGAGCATTTAATCATTTCATGAATTTTTATAATTTAGCAGAGTCAATAGATGCATCTAGAACTTTAGATCAATATGAAAATATAAAATCAAATAAAAAATTCCAAAATATATTTATAGAAGAAATTTTCGAAAATTTTTTTAAAAATAAAAAAATTTCAAATAATAAAATTTATAATATTGCAAAAAGTTTAAATATTGGAATAGTTTTAACAGCTCATCCTACAGAAGTTAAACGAAGAACTTTGATTCAAAAATATCATACATTAACAGAAATTCTTGAGCAAAGAATTCTTCTAAATAACTATCCATCAAAATTAAAAATTTTAGATAAAAAACTATACGATGAAATCACAATTATTTGGAACACAGATGAAATTAAAAGATCTAGACCTACTCCTCCAGAGGAGGCTAGATGGGGATTAGCAATTATTGAGGATAGTTTATGGGATACAATACCTAAAGTTTACAGAAGATTAAATCAAATTTTTGAAAAAAATATGGGCAAAGGACTTCCAAAAAATTTTAATCCAATTGAATTTGGGTCCTGGATGGGAGGCGACAGGGATGGGAATCCTTTTGTAACTTCCGAGGTGACCAAAAGAGTTATTCTTTTATCAAGATGGGAAGCCGCTAAACTTTATGAAAAGTCTTTAACGAAATTAATAAGATCTTATTCTATGGAAAAATGCTCAAATAAAATATTAAAAGCTACAGGAAAAACCTTTGAACCATATAGAGTTTATTTAAGACCATTAAGAGATAAACTCAGAACAACCCACAGAGAAATAGAACAACATCTTAATTATGGTAAACCATTAAATGAGAAGAAATTACTTTCTGAAAGAGAAGAAATTTTAAAACCCTTAAGAGTTGTTAGAGAATCTTTAGAGCAAAATCAGAACGAAAATATAGCTAGCGGTGATTTACTTGATTTAATGAGAAGAGCAAAATGTTTTGGAATTAATCTTGCAAGACTGGATATAAGACAAGAGTCATCTAGACATTCAAAATTACTTAATGAATTTATAAAAAGAAAATCTAGGCAAAATTATAATTCTTGGAGTGAGACAGAAAAAATAAAGTATTTATCAGATAAAATTAGAGGTAAAAATTCAATTAATAAATTTATTTTTAAAAATAAGGAAAATAAAGAAGTTTGGTCAACTTTTAAAGCTTTGTCTAGTCAACCAAAAGAGTGTTTAGGAGCGTACGTAATATCAATGACTTCATCTGCCTCAGATATTTTATCTGTAATGTATTTGCAAAAAGAGGCTAATATCAAAAGCAAGTTAAGAGTAGTTCCTTTATTTGAGACTTTAGATGATTTGATAAATGGTAAAAAAATAATGGAAAAATTATTCTCATTAAAATGGTACCGGAAATACATACTAAATATGCAAGAAATTATGATTGGGTATTCAGACTCTAGTAAAGATGCAGGTAAATTATCAGCGAGTTGGCATCAATATAAATTACAAGAAGAAATTATTAAACTAGCAAAAAAATATAAAATTAACGTCACATTTTTTCATGGTAGAGGTGGTTCTGCTGGTAGAGGAGGAGGGCCTATTCAAGCAACTTTAAGATCACAGCCACCTTATTCTGTTAACGGAAAAATAAGAATTACAGACCAAGGTGAAGTAATACAACAAAAATATGGATATGAGCCATTAGCAAAGTATAACCTGTGTAGTTATATTGGTTCTGTCATGGAAGCAACTCTAAATCCACCTCCAAATCCAAAAAAAGAATGGAGAAATCTTATTCAAAACATGTCAAATGTCTCAACTAGTTCTTATAGAAAAAATATAAATCAAACCTCTGACTTCATCAGATATTTTAAAACTGTTACGCCACATATGGCTCTCGGTAAGTTATCGATAGGATCGAGACCATCCAAAAGAAAGAATGTAGATAACATTAATAGTTTAAGAGCCATACCATGGGTTTTCGCTTGGACACAAATAAGACTGATGTTGCCTGCCTGGTTAGGAACCGCTGAAGCTTTAAGGTACTCATCAATTAAAAAATTTAAAAAAACTTTAACAGATATGGAAAAAAATTGGCCATATTTTAATTCTACAATGGATTTACTAGACATGGTCTTATCAAAAGTTGATCCTGAAATTTCAAAAATTTATGAAAAAAATTTAGCAGACCAAAAATTAGTTAGAGTAGGAGATAAACTAAGATATCAGTTTAATGCAGTAAAAAAATTAAATCATGATATTACTCCCAGAGAAATACTTAAACAAAGAAAAGCTTTCCGGGGACCTGCAATTATTAGAAATATCTACTCAGAAATACTCAATGTTTTACAAGTAACCGTGATGAAAAAGCAAAAACAAAAGAAATTAGATAAAAAAAGCAAAAAGTTACTTGATGATGCGATGATGACATCTATTGCAGGAATTTCTGCAGCGATTAAAAATACAGGATAATGATTGAAATATTTCTTGCATTTAGCGCAGGTTTGATAAGTTTTTTATCTCCATGTGTATTACCACTTATTCCAGGATACATTTCTTATATATCTGGCTCAACTCTTAACGAACTTCTTGAAAAAAAGAGTATAAATTTATTTCCAATAGTTCTTTTTACTGTTGGATTTTCAATTGTTTTTATTAGTTTTGGAGCAACAGCAACATTTTTAGGATCATTAGTCTTAGATAACTCAAACACTCTAAGAATTGTAGCTGGTACAATTATAATAATTTTCTCACTTCAAATTATAGGCTTGATAAATTTAAAGTTTTTAAATTATGAGAAACGGTTCCAAGCAGATAAAAAATCAGGTGTATTTAGCTCAATTTTAGTTGGTATGGCATTTGGTTTTGGTTGGACACCTTGCATTGGACCTATTCTTGGATCAATATTGGCAATCGCATCTACAGAGGAAAGCATAAATAAAGGAATTTTACTTTTATCATTTTATTCATTAGGTCTTGCATTACCATTTATTTTATCAGGATATTTAATTCAAAAATTTATGATTTTTTCTAAAAATTTAAAAACAAAAATGAATGTTATAAATAAAACAGGTGGTTCTCTCCTTTTGATTACTGGAGTATTAATGATTACAAATCAACTTCAAGCTTTAGGATATTACCTTCTAGAATATATTCCATTCATGCAAAATCTTGGATAAGTTAGATTTTAAATTTTCTTTTAAGATGTCTAATTTTTCCCTCTGTACTATCATAATCAATGTAGCACCCTTGAAGAAATCTGTTTCCTTCATTTGAATCGAAACTAGTTCTACCATGAAGTAATCTATAATTATCCATCATTAATAAGTCGCCACGATTTAATTTAAATTCTATTCTATATTTATCTGAATTATAAAATTCTGAAAGTTTGTTCCTTGCTTTGTAATATAAATCTAAATCTTCTTTATTTAATATTGGCACATAATCTAATCTAGGACTAAATCTTACTTGCTTAAACTCTCTTTTTTCATCTAACTTAATAAGTTCAGACCAATCTTCTAATATGACTTCTTTATCAATAAATTTGAATTTAACTTTTATCTTAGTAAGAATTTCATAGTACTCTTTAAATTCTTTTTTTAAATCTTCAGTAACAGTATAACCATCTACAAGAGTTGACAGTCCACCAGATACCTCATTTTCAATACAATGAAGAAGCTGAATACATGGTACTGGTATTCTGTAAGGATTATCTGTATGAGGAGCCAAATTATAAGATGTGTATGCTAAATCATTAGGATTAGGTATTGATCTTACATTAAAAAACTCTCCAAAATTCGTCCTTCTTACGCTTCCAATTGAATTAGCAAAATTTATAATGAAATTATCTTGAGTTGGAACATTTTTAATAATCACAAATCCGTATTGATAAAAAGAAACAAGCAAGTCATACATTTCCTTAGTTTCACTAATATCAGCATTGTAGATGAAGTTTTTTAAATTCTTTAAGTTAGAGTCCCATTTAACTTTTTCTATGGAGCTCATAACCATTTTTTGATCGGAATACTCGTTAATAATATTGCTTACTTTTAGATATGATTTGACACCATCATTGAAATTTATTTCTAATTCATCATTTTCCAATTTTACCTTATCTATTAAAATATTGGTCTGTAAATTGCTGGGATCGAATAATCTTTGTTGTGTGATTTCGTCTAAGAATTCTTTATTTTCAACTCTTTCTCTAAGCCAGAAAGGGTGAATTTCTTGTCTATTATTACCATCGTTAAAAAATATTCTATTTTTTTCAACTTCTATATTCATGAGGTATTCTATAAAAATAATTTAAATTTATCTTTAATCAAGATAAATAAAATAGTAATTCCTTTTAATGAAAAAAAAAATTATTCCAAATAATAATGAATTTCCTAGATTTTTAAACCAGTTGGCTAAAGATCTGTCTAAGTTTTATTACAATAAGTTAAGTAAGAAATTTAAAGTTCAAAATAAAATAAAGGGGCAAGGATATGATCCAGTTACTACAGCAGATAGAGCATTTGAGAAATTCATTAGATTTAAAATAAATAAAAAGTTTCCAGATCATGAAATTATTGGTGAGGAATACGGATATAAAAAATCAAAAAGTGATTTTTCATGGGTTATTGATCCAATTGATGGAACACGATCATTCGTCATTGGAAGTCCAACTTGGAGTAATTTAATTTCATTAAATTATAAAGGCAATCCAATATTTGGTTTGGCTAATTTTCCAATACTTAAAAAATATTATTACAACCAATCTGATAAAGTTGCATATGTGGTTGAAAATAATAAAAGAAAAAAAATTAATGCTAATAAAAAAGTAAAATATAAAGATTTGAAATTAGCAGCAGGATTACATGGAGCTATTTCATTAAATAAACAAAAAAAAATTACTAAATTTTTAAATTTAATGCAATTTCCTTGTTCTGATGCCTTGTCTTACGCACAGGTTTGTGAAGGTAAGCTCGATGTTGTATTTCAATGCAGTAATAAAATTTGGGATATTCATCCCTTAATACCTATTATCAAAGCATCAGGTGGAATTGTTTCAACAATTGATAATAGAGATGCAAAATATGCAGGTAATATTCTTGCATCATCAAATAAAAATATTCATATTAAAATTCAGAGTTTGTTAAAACCAATAGCCTAAAGATGGAAATTATTGTTCTTCAACATATTAAAATTGAAGATCCCGGTTATATAAAAGATTTGATGATTAAAGATGGGGTAAACTTAACCACGATTGAACTAGATGAAGGAGAGAAAATACCTAATGATCTAAATAAATTTGATGCAATGTTTTGTATGGGAGGCCCAATGGATACATGGATGGAGCAAGAATATCCATGGTTAGTTGAAGAAAAAAATAAAATTAAAGAATTTGTTGTTAATTTAGAAAAACCTTATTTAGGCTTTTGTCTTGGGTGTCAATTACTCGGAGAAGTAGTAGGCGGAAGTGTTGTTAGAACAAAAAATCCCGAAATAGGAATGTTAAATATAAATTTCTCAGAAGAAAAAGAGAACGATACTCTTTTTTCGGAATTTCCAGAAAAGTTAACATCATTACAATGGCATTCTTATGAAGTTCAAAATTTAGAAAATAATAAGGATGTTACACATATTGCATCATCGGATGAAACGAAATACCAAATATTTAGGTACAAAAATCATGCTTATGGTATCCAATTTCATATTGAAATAAAGGATACAACTGTAAATGATTGGGGGTGTGTGCCAGAGTATAAAATGGCTTTGGAAAAGCAATTAGGTAAAGGAGCGCTCGAAAAATTTGATCTTGAAGCGAAAAAAAATATGCAAAAAATGAATAATTATTCAGAAATTTTGTATACCAAGTTCAAAAATGAGATCATTCTTAACAACTAAAGCAATTATTTTGCACTTGTAGTTGTCCCATTAATCAGGTTTAATTTTATTTGTAATAATTAGGAGGAAAAATGAAATTTAAAAATTTTATTAAAATTTTCTTTGCAATTTTATTTGTTTTAGTATCAACAAATTCATACGCGAAAACAATTAAATGGTCTATGCAAGGTGATAGTTTAACTTTGGATCCTCACGCGCAAAATGAAGGTCCTACCACTCAAGTTTCAAGACAAGTTTATGAGGCGCTTGTAACAAGAGGTTTAGATATGAGTATTGAACCTCAACTTGCCACCGATTGGAAAACAACAGATCCAAATACATGGATATTTAATTTAAGAAAAGACGTAAAATTTTCTGATGGTAGCAATATGACAGCGAAAGATGTTGTATTTAGTATATTAAGAGCAAAACAACCTACATCAGATTTTAAAGAGTACATTAGTACAATTTCAGATGTTAAAGAAATTGATAATTATACTGTGCAGATTAGTACCAGCAAACCAAATCCAATTCTTTTAAACCAGTTATCAAATATATTTATAATGTCTAAAAAATGGTCTATTGATTTTGGAGCTACAGTGTCACAAAACTGGGATGGTGGAGAAGAAACATTCTCAGCGACTAATGCAATGGGAACTGGACCATTCAAAATTACTTTAAGAGAGCCAAATACTAAGACAGTATTTGAGAGAAATAGTAATTGGTGGGGTTCGATGAAAGATAATAGTGTTACTGAAATACACTTATTACCAATTAAAAACTCAGCTACAAGAGTTGCAGCATTATTGTCTGGCGAAGTTGATTTAGTTACTGATGCACCAGTTCAAGACTTGGCTAGAATTGGAAATTCTTCAGATCATGAAGTAGTTAGCACTGCTCAAATGCGTACAATCTTTTTAGGTATGGACCAAGCAGCAGATAAACTAAGATCTGGAAATACTGGAGACAATCCATTTAAGAAAAAAGAGGTAAGACAAGCTCTTTATCAAGCAATAGATATTGAGGCGATAAAGAAAAAAGTAATGAGAGGTCTTAGTGAACCTGCAGGAATTATAACTTTTCCTGGTGTAAATGGATATACAAAAGAGTTAGATAAAAGATTACCTTACGATGTTGATGCTGCGAAAAAATTGTTAGCTGACGCAGGATATCCTAAAGGTTTTGATGTTGAGTTAAGATGCCCTAACGATAGATATGTCAACGACGAAGCAATTTGTACAGCTGTTGTGGGTATGTTAGGCAAAATCGGCGTCAATGTTAATTTATTTGCTCAAACAAAAAGTAAGCACTTTAAGGAATTAAAAGAAGATAAAGGTGATTTCTATATGTTAGGTTGGGGAGTTCCAACTTTGGATAGTCACTACGTATTCCATTACTTATACGAGTCTGGTGCTAGCTGGAATAAAGTAAACTTTAGTAACAGTGAAGTTGACGCTGCAATTAGAGTTATGGAAGGCGAAGTTGACTTGGATAAAAGAAATGCTGCTATTGCAAATGCTTGGAAAATTGTAAAAGACGATATCTCGTATCTTCCTCTACATCACCAAGTAATTTCTTGGGCAACTAAAAAAAATGTAGATGTTCCAATTAGACCGAATAATGAACCATTATTCCGTTTTGCAAGTTTTAAATAAATAACTTTCTTTACAAGCCCTTTAATTTAATAAAGGGCTTGTAATTATAAAAATTTCTTAAATTGATTAATTATTTTTTCAAACGTCTGATTCAGTCTGTAATAGTGATGCTTGTCGTATCATTTGTTTCTTTTTCTTTATTTAATTTTGTGGGAGATCCAATTAACAACATGGTTGGTGAAGAAACTTCAGATGAAGAAAGAGCTGAATTAAGAGAAACACTTGGATTAACCGACCCTATACATATTCAATTTTCAAGATTCGTAGTTAACGCTTCTAAGGGAGAGTTTGGAATATCATACCAACTTAGAAGACCAGTTTCAGAATTAATAATTGAAAGACTTCCAGCAACTATTGAGCTAGTTTTAATTTCTGCGCTAATTGCATTAGTTTCGGGTACTTTATTAGGAGTTTATACAGGTATTAACAGAAAAGGTTTTTTAAGTGACTTTATTTTAGCAGTATCTCTTCTAGGGGTATCTCTGCCAACGTTTGTAATTGGAATACTGTTTATTTATCTTTTTGCAGTAATATTAGGTGTGCTTCCATCTTTTGGAAGAGGAGAGGTGATAGATCTTGGTTTTTGGTCTACAGGACTTTTAACTATTTCAGGATTGAAAGCAATCATACTCCCATCTGTAACATTAAGCCTTTTTCAAATGACCTATATAATTAGATTGGTAAGAGCAGAGATGATGGAAATCTTACAAACTGATTATATAAAGTTTGCAAGAGCAAGGGGAATAAGTGAAAAAAGTATAAATTATAAACATGCATTAAAAAATGGATTAATTCCCGTAATTACTATTGCTGGAATAAATATTGGAACTTTGGTAGCTTTTTCAATTATCACTGAAACAGTATTTCAATGGCCTGGTATGGGTTTTCTTTTTATTCAAGCAGTCCAATTTGTAGATATTCCAATAATGTCAGCTTATTTGGTTTTTATAGCTTTTGTTTTTGTGATGATAAATTTTATAGTAGATATTTTATATTATTTTATTGATCCTAGAATAAGAGTTAAAGGAGATGTTACTAGTGGATAATAGAACATTAAATTCTTGGGAAAAATTCAAGGATAGTGATATTTACTTTAGTTTTATAAAATCTCCAACTGCAATTGTATCTTCGATAATACTATTAATAATTTTCTTCTGCTCTTTTTTTGTTGAATTTGTTACCCCACATAATCCATTTGATCCAGCATCACTATCATTAATGGAAGCATTCACACCTCCATCATGGACAGATGAAGGTATGGCAAAGTTTATTTTAGGTACAGATGGACAAGGAAGAGATATGCTCTCTACTATACTTTATGGTTCACGAATTTCATTAATAGTTGGATTTTCAGCAATTATTTTCAGTCTAATTCTAGGTGTCTCACTAGGTCTAACTGCAGGATACTTTGGTGGAAAATATGAAATGATAGTTATGAGATTAACCGATGTTCAGTTAACTGTTCCTAGTATATTGATGGCTCTATTAGTAGATGGAATTGCAAGGGGTATCATTTCAAGAGAAATGCACGATGAGATGGCAATTTATGTTTTAATTTTTGCTATAGGAATTTCAGAGTGGCCACAATTTGCAAGAGTTTCTCGTGCAGCAACCTTAGTAGAAAAAAATAAAGATTATGTTTCAGCTTCATCCATTATAGGAGTTTCAAATTTACTGATAATGTTTAAACATATTTTACCAAATATTATGAGACCTGTTCTAGTTATAGGAACTATTGGTCTAGCACTTGCAATAATAGCCGAGTCAACATTAAGTTTTTTAGGAGTAGGAGTTCCTCCAACAACACCATCATTAGGTACATTAATTAGATTAGGAAATGACTTTTTATTTTCAGGTGAGTGGTGGATAACTTTTTTTCCAGCAATATTTTTAGTTATCCTTGCATTCTCAATTAATTTATTAGGAGATTGGATGAGAGACACACTTAATCCAAAGCTTAAAAAATGACCTTTTTAAAAATAAATAACTTAAGCATTGATTACAAAATGAGGAAAGAAACAGTTAATGCAGCTAAAAATATAAATATAGATATTAATAAAGGTGAAATAGTTGGATTAGTTGGGGAGTCCGGGTCGGGTAAAAGCACTGTTGCTAACGCTATAGTAAATTTGATTGATGAACCAGGTAAAATTTCAAATGGATCAATATTTATGGGCGACACAAATATAAGTGAAAATCAAGAAACTATCGTCCAATACAGAGGAAAAAAAATAGGATTGATATTTCAAGATCCTCAAACTTCCTTAAATCCAATTTTAACAATTGGTGAACAGCTTATAGAAACAATACAGACTCATTTAAATATTAATACAGATGAGGCAAAAAATAGAGCAATCAATTTATTAAAAGAGGTGGGTATAAAAGAAGCAGAGAAAAGATTTAACAATTACCCTCATCAATTTTCTGGTGGTATGAGACAAAGAGTTGTTATTTCTCTTGCTTTATGTTGTGAGCCCGAATTATTAATTGCAGACGAACCAACAACAGCACTAGACGTTTCTATTCAGTCTCAAATTCTAGAATTAATTAAAAGATTAACAAAAGAGAGAAATTTAGCTGTAATACTTATTACTCACGATATGGGTGTTATCGCTGAAACTACAGATAGAGTGGCTGTAATGAAAAATGGAGACTTAATTGAAATAGGTTTAACCAAACAGATATTGGTTGAGCCTAAGGAAAAATACACAAAAAGCTTAGTTAGCTCTGTACCACCAACAAATAAAAAAATATCAAGGTTTACAATTATTGAAAAAGAGAATTTAAATATTCAAAATAATAATATTAAAATATTAAACAGATGGTCTAAAAAAAGTATTGTAGATCAAAACTTAGTTAAAATCCAAAATTTGAGTAAATCTTTCGATGATAGTTTTTTCACAGAAAATACAAAAAATTCAGTGATGGCAGTAGATGATGTTTCTTTTGATATTAAGGAAGGTAAATCATTTGGTCTAGTTGGTGAGAGTGGTAGTGGTAAAACTACTATAGCAAAAATGGTAGTGAATTTATTTAAACCAAGTTCTGGGGATATATTTTTTGACAATGTAAATGTTACTAAGATCAAAAAAAATAAAGATTTATTAAAATTTAGAAGACAAATTCAAATGATATTTCAGGATCCATTTTCTTCATTAAATGGAAGACTAAAAGTAAATGAAATTATTGCAGAACCTATTAAACTTCATAATCCAGATATAAAATCTAGTGATTTAGATAGTTATATTCATGATTTATTAGAGTCTGTTGAATTAACTCAACAGTCTGCAATCAGATATCCCCATGAATTTTCAGGGGGTCAAAGACAAAGAATATCAATAGCAAGGGCACTAGCAACCCAACCAAGACTTCTTGTGTGCGATGAACCTACATCAGCATTAGACGTGAGTATTCAAGCTCAAATATTAAACTTACTAAAAGATCTTCAAGAACAGTTAAATCTCACAATTTTATTTATAAGCCATGATTTACCAGTTGTAAGACAAATGTGTGATAAAATAGCTGTGCTTAAAGATGGGAAATTATGTGAAGTGTCAGAAACAGAAGAGTTGTTTAAAAATCCTAAACATAATTATACTAAAGAACTACTAAAATTAATGCCAAAAATTGAGTCAATTTATAACTAAAAGGAGAAAACCATGACAATATTTAAAAAAATTTCTGAAAACGAAGCTACTGGAAAAGTAAAAGAAATTTTTGAAGAAATAAAAGAAGCAAGACAAATAACTGAAATTCCGAATTTTTGGAAAACAATGGCTAATAGTCCAGATACATTAGAAAGAACTTGGAGATCATTACAACAAGTAATGGGAAAAGGTGAATTAGACCCTGCTGTAAAGGAACTTATTTATGTTGCAGTTTCAATTACTAACAATTGTGAATATTGTATTAAATCTCATTCTCTAGCTGCCAGAAAAAAAGGTGCGACAGATGGAATGATTAACGAAATGATCGCAATTGTAGGAATGGCTAACGAAACAAATCGTTTAGTTGAAGGTTATCAAGTAGAAGTAGACGACTTTTTAAAATAAAATGAATTTTGATTTTGTTTACAAGATATGTACAAAATCTGAGTGGAGTGAGGCAAAACAAAATAATGTTTTTAAAGGCACTGCATTAGATTTAAAAGATGGTTATATCCATTTTTCAGATAAAGATCAGGTCAAGCAAACACTAAATAAGTTTTATATTAATCAAACTAATTTAATAATTCTTAAAGTTGATGCTCTAAAATTAAAAAATCTAGTTTGGGAGCAATCGACGGATGGCAACATGTTTCCACATTTATACTCAGATCTAGATTTAGATTTTGTAGTTAAAGAATATATTATTGATTTAAAAGATGATGGTAAGCATAATCTGCCAGATGAACTTTAATAGTTAATTTGATTTTCCAACTAAATTAACAATTAAAACTCCAGATATAATTAATATTAGACCTATAATTGTAAAAAAGTCCGGAATTTGGTTAAATTTATAAATACCAACAACTGAAGTAGCTATTATACATAAGCCTGCAAATGAAGCATAAGTTACGCCAACAGGAATATTTTTCATAACTAAAGAAAGCGTATACATGCAAGCAACTATTGTTATTGCTGTAAAGACACTTGGTAAAAATATTGTAAAACCATTTGCAGCTTTGGCAAAACCATTTGATGCTGTACCAAGGGCAACTGCAATAATTAAAATTATATAAGCAGTAAAATTACTCATAATTAAAGAATAATATATCCTTAATTAATATCTACAAACTTTTCTAATTTATTTAATTGTTATAGGACCGACCATTCCACTTTCGTAGTGACCAGGAATGTTACATGCCATTTCTAAAGAAATATCTTTTGAAAACTTCCAAATAATTTCTCCTGATTTATTTGGTTCTAACATTACACTATTTGCGTGTTTGTGGCCCAATGAATGATCTTTTTTAGACATTTCTTTCATCTTTTTATGATCAATTCGGTCGCCTAAAAGAATATCGTGTTCAATTAATCTTGCCATTTCGGGTTGGTGATCTATATGCATCTTTTTAGTTCCAATATTATATTCATGCACCAGTTCACCTAGATTTTTAACAATTATTTTTACTGTTTCACCTTTTTTAACTTGAATTGAACTTGGCTCATAATAATTGTCATACATCTTTACTTCTATTACTCTTGTAACATCATTTGGATCACCCTTAGACCCAATCATCTTCATTGAAGCTGCATTTGAATTAAAGGCGATAAAAATAAATAAAAGTATTAGTTTTTTCATTATTTAGGCATTGGTGTTGCGCCAGTCTCTAAACTCATGATTTTTCCATTATCATATTTATAGACTGCCATTACTGCTTCTGTATTTCCGTCATCAAATGTTACAAATGCGTGGTGTACACCAACTTCATCATTTTCATATACAACTCGTGTATCTCTTTGATTAATATCACCACTCATCGCCCATTTGATCACTTCAGCTTTACCTAAAGTATTTCCTGATTTATGCATTGTGAATTTAAAGTCATCATGCAAAAGCTCATTCATAGCTGCTTCATCTTTATTTTTTAATGCAGCACTGTATTTTTCTAATATTGACATTTTATCTCCTTTATACTCCTTCAACTATTATTCCATTAGTATCTGCGTTATCTAATCGAATTTGTTTTATTGGTTTATATTCTTCAGAATTATACCATTCTTTCGCTTTCTCGTAACTTGGAAATTTTATCACAACTGTCCTTGGATGCTGCCATGACCCTTCAATAGTCTCGCTGCTACCACCTCTTACAAGATACTCCCCACCAAATTTTTCTGCAGTGGGTTTAACTTTGTCTATGTATTCCTTATAATTTTCAGGATTGTTAACATTAAGGTTAAAGATCGCATAACCACTCATAATTATTCTCCTGGTTTAATAACAGACTTTGTGGCATCTGCAGCATTTTGAAAAGCTTTATTGTAGTCAATAACTTCATGTACCATCAAATCATCCATTAGTCCTGAATTTTTAAAAGCAATCTTCAAGGCTAGTGCTTGTTCATAATCTCCTTCTACACATGAGATAACATCAAATCTACCTCTTACCCATTCATAGCTGATCAATTTTAAACCAGCAGCCTCGGTAACTTTCTTAGTCGATGCATATCTATCCGCAGAAGGATCATTTTGCATTCTTTTCATTAATTCTGCACTTATTTTGCCAATCAAATAAAATCTTGCCATATTACATTTCAACTTTCGTTAAATCCCAAGCAGTCATTTTGATAACACATTCATCGTAAATTTCTTTTCCAACTGGATGTGTACCAGATATTAGTTCTTTCATTTTTTCCATATTATGAACAAATACCTTAAACATTACGCCACTTTTATCTGGCTTTACTGCTCCTATAGTTTTTTCTGGATGAGCTGCAGATTTTCTCACACTCATACCTTCATCTGATTGCATCCATCCCATAAATTTTTCAAGCTTTCCTTCTTTCAAATCTACGATTACTAACACTTCTTTTTCCATATTTTTCTCCTTTTTTTGTATGATATTTTAATTCAATTAAATGATTATTCAATTGTTTCAATGGTTGTTCCAGGAAAAGCATATCCAACTTGATATGTGAATAACATCGTCTGAAATTCTTGTATTTCAGACCATTGTGAACCAAGTTGTTGATGATTTGCAAATCCAGCAGGATTTTCATAAAATTCATTTAATACATAGAAAATATTACCAGTTGTCCCTTGTGATGGGTCACCAGCATTTTTCCACTCAGGACCTTTCATGATTGAATATGAGTTTAGTTTTTTTTCACCTGTTAATGGATGTGTTTCTTTCATCCATTTTGCATGTTTCATAAGCATTTCCTCAACTTTTGCTGCATCAGCCATAGGCACTTTAAGAGTTATTGAAAAACCGTTTGCATTTGCATGACCATCGGCAAAAGAGTTTGTTGTGAACAGACTTAATATTAAAATTAAAAAAATTTTTTTCATTTATTTACATCCTTTTTTTTATTTATCTAATCTGAGCAAACACTCATTACTGTTGTCTCTTGTTTATGTCCAGATTCCGCAATTACTTTAGCATTCTCTGGGCTCTGCATAAATTTTTGCATAGTGTCTGCTGCTGGTGTTTCCATAACAATATGTACCTTATTTGGATTTTCTAATTCATTACCAACATAAATCGTTTTGATACCTGCCGCTTCTCTTGGGCCAGAATGTTCATCAAACATTTTTTTCCAGTGAGCCCAGTCTTTTACTTCAAAGTTACCAACCATTTTTACCATTTTATTCCCCCCAAACCCCAGCAAATTCATATACTTTATCAAAAGCTTTAAACTCAATGCTGGCCATATTAACTCCTTTGTAAGTTTATAGTTATTTTGGTATTTTTGTTGCTCCAGTTTCTAATTCAATGATTTTACCGTCTTTAAACTTCCAACAGCACATCAAAGCTTCTGTATTTCCATCTTGATAAGTAACATATGAATGATCAAAACCAATTTCATCATTTTCAAAAAGGATCCTGTATTTTGCAGGACTCATCATACCTTTACTTACGGCTTCAACCATACCTGCCTTACCCATATGCACATATTCTCCTTTAAGATGGGAAAACATTTTGTAGTCATCGTGCACCAGCTCACCAGCTGCTGCACCATCTTTTTCCATGATTGCTTTATTAAGTTTTTCTAAAATTGACATATTGTTCCTTACTTCTTCATTGCATTGAACATGCTAAGCGTATCATCAAAAGTCATCATAACTTTAGTTTTTCCCTCATCACTTACTTCAAAATAGTGACCAAACATAGTATCCATGTTATCCGCAGTTGCATGAACTCTTGCAAAAACTTTATTTCCTTCACTTATCATATCTAAAACTTTTAAATGGAAATTTGGCCAAGTAGCTGGGATTTTAGACATTGCAGCCATCATAGCTTGTTTTCCTTTGTGAACTCCAGAAAGTGGATGTACACCTTCTTTACCTGGAAAAGTCCAAACGATTTCATCATCGATCATATCGTTAAAAAATGTTTCCATATCTCCAGAACCAAAAAGTTCATATGCTTTTTTAGTTTGTTCTTTTACGTCCATAGTTTCTCCTTTAAATTAATTGACATATTAGAGTTTATTATAATATAGAAATGTAATGAATTTATTACAGTACTGCTATGCGTGATTATATCCAGTGAGGATAGGGAAGACCTTTTTCTTTTAAAAAAGATTTATTAAACATCTTAGAGTTGTATTTATCAGATTTATCACAAAGAATCGTAACAATTGTTTTACCTGGACCTAAAAGTTTACCCAACCTTATTGCTCCAGCAATGTTTACTCCACAACTTGTACCTAAACTTAAACCTTCTTTCTCAATTAAATCAAATAAAACAGGCAAAGACTCATGATCACTTATTGAAAATGCTCCATCAATTTTTGCTTTTGCAAAATTTGCAGTAACTCTACTAGATCCAATACCTTCAGTTATTGAACCACCTTCACTCTTTAATTCACCATTTTCAATGTAACTATAAAGAGAGGAACCTGTTGGATCTGATAAATATATTTTAATATCTTTATTCTTTTCTTTTAAAAAACTACTTACACCTGCAATTGTACCACCAGTGCCAGATGAACATACAAAACCATCTATTTTGCCATCAGTCTGTTCCCATATTTCTGGTCCAGTTGTTTCATAATGACCTTTAGAATTGGCTGTATTGTCAAATTGATTAGCCCAAACTACACCGTGATTGTTACTACTTTTCAATTCATCAGCCAATCTTCCTGCATATTTAACAAAGTTATTTTCATCTTTATAAGGTTTTGGTGGAACCAATCTTAAATCAGCTCCAATATTTCTTAATAAATCTTTTTTTTCTTGTGTTTGATTATCGTTCATCACGATAATAGTTTTATAACCAATAGAATTTCCTAATAGACATAATCCAATTCCAGTATTACCAGCTGTTCCTTCAACAATTGTTCCACCTTTTGAAATTAGTTTTTTTTCTTCAGCATCTCTTATCAAAGCTAAAGCTGCTCTATCTTTTACAGAGCCACCTGGATTAAGGTACTCTGCTTTTCCATAAATATTACAACCAGTAATTTCTGATGCGGCTTTTAATTTAAATAAAGGAGTATTTCCTATTGCTTGGACAAAATTATTTTGTAAAATTTTCATATATCAAGCTTTGTATCACCCCCTGGTGCAACACCATAGGGTTTAAATTCTTCAGATGCAGTTCCAACATTTTTTGCAGGAATCCCAACCATTACTGCATTTTCTGGAACATCTTTTGTAACAACAGCGTTAGCTCCAATTTTTGCATTTTTTCCAACTACAACTGGTCCAAGTATTTGTGCACCTGATCCTACAACTACATTTTCTTTTAATGTTGGATGTCTCTTAACATTTCTTTGATTGTCTGAATTTATACTTGGAGCAATTCCGCCTAATGTTGCCATGTGATAAATGGTAACGTTATCTCCAATATCAGATGTTTCTCCAATAACTACTCCCATGCCATGATCTATAAAAAGATTTTTTCCAATTTTAGCATTTGGATGGATTTCTATACCTGTTAAAAATCTTGAGAACTGAGAAATTATTCTTGCAACAAGATGAAATTTTGCAATTGAAAAAAAATTTGCAATTCTATGAAAAAATACAGCTTTAACACCAGGATAAGTTAGTATTAAACTTAACTTTGATCTTGCAGCAGGATCTCTTTTAATTATCGACTCTAAAAAATCATTCATGTTTGTTTAAGATTAGTTATTAAAATTTAACTACTTGTTACAACAGCAGTTTTCTGATGATGGTTTGCAATCACAATTTTTACAAACGCATCTGTCACAAGAACAGTTCTTACATTTACAGTGTGTATTATTGCATACCATAAGAGTTATATAATTGTATATTTTTTAAAAACAATACTAATAATAACCCTGATTTTAGAGTTCTTTAAGTGTTAATCCCTTTAGATTTGCAGGGACTGCAATATCCATCATTTTTGGGTTAGCAAGATTAAGATTATCCATTATTTCAGCATATTCCTCTTTTGAGCTGACTTGTAATCGAGGGTTATTGTTCTTCTCACTACCAATTGTTGAATTTTTTTTTCCATTATAATCATGAGCAGGATAAACAAGTGTTTCTTCTGGCAGTTTTAAAAGTTTACCAAACAATGAATCATAAGCCTGATGAGCACTACCATTTTGAAAATCTGTTCTACCTGTCCCATTAATTAGAAGTGTATCTCCTGTAAAAACTCTATCATTCATTAAGTAACTATATGAACAATCAGTATGACCTGGAGTATATATAGCTTTAAGCTCTATACTCTCAATATTTATATTTTCTTCATCTTTTAATTTTATATCAATTACCTCAGATTTAGAGTTTTCACCCATTATGCGAATACAATTTGTTCGTTGATTAAGTTCATTTAAGCCAGTTACATGATCTGCGTGAATATGAGTATCAATTACTTTAACAAGTTTTAATTCTAAATTTTCTAAAATTTTTATGTATTCATCAGTATGTTCAATTACAGGATCTATTATTAATGCTTCACGTCCTTTTCCACTAGAAATTATATAGGTGTAAGTTGAGGATTTAGTATCAAATAGTTGTTCGAAAATCATAATTACAAAATAATTAAAATTTTATAAAATTGATACTAATTTTCAATAGCTTTATGATTAGGCTTACTCCATTCTTTTCCTTTAAACATTACATTCCATTGCAACCAAGGAAAAAGCTTTGATTTCATTTGCCAATATAGAGAACTAGGTTTTGTTGGATCAAAGGGTAAACTTGGAGTCACTTTTCCACCATAACAAAATTCTGCTAACATAACTTTACCGTATGCAACTGTAAGAGGGCAGGCTCCATATCCATCATAAAGTCTATATGCTTCAGATGACTTATTGATATCTTTAATAATATTGTGAGCCACTATTGGAGTTTGTTTTCTAACTGCTGCACCTGTTTTTGCATTAGGTGCATTCATTACATCACCTAAACTGTAAATATTTTCATATTTAGTATGTCTTAATGTTCCTTCTTTATGATCTACATCGACCCATCCACCAGCATCAGCTAATGGACTATTCTTAATAAAGTCTGGAGAAGTTTGAGGAGGCGTTACATGAATAAAATCAAATTTCTTTGTAACTTCTTTAGAATTTCCGTCTTTATCTGATTGTTTGAATACAGCCTCTTTGGCATCGCCATTTACTGAAATTAAATTATGTTGGAAGCTTCTTTTAATACCATATGAGTCGCATATTTCATTTAGTGGACCTTGAAAATGAGGTACACCAAAAATAACTGGCTTTGCACATAAAAATTCTAAATTACTATCTTTAAGAGCTCCTTTTTTCTTTAAGTGATCAGCAGCTAAGTAAGCAATTTTTTGAGGTGCTCCTGCACACTTAATTGGCATTGGAGGTTCAGTAAATAATAAATTTCCTCCCTGTAAATTCTTTAAACATTCCCAAGTATAAACAGCCATATCTGAACTATAGTTTGTACAAACATTATTTTTTCCTAAAGTTTCTTTTAAACCAGCCACTCCATCAAAGTTAATTTTTAAACCAGGACAAACTACTAAGTAGTCATATGAATATTCACCACCTGAAGTTTTGACTGAATTAGATTCAGGAGAAAAGCTTTCTGCATATTCTTTTATCCAATTAACATAATTAGGCATTACAGATGACATTGGTTTTATGGTGCTATTTACATCATAAGCACCTGCACCAACTAACGTCCATGCTGCTTGATATAAAGATTTTTCTGAAGGTTCTATAATTGATATTGATAAGTCAGACTTTAAACTTTTAAGTCTTGTAGCAACTGATATACCAGCGCATCCGCCACCGATAATCAAAATATTTGAGTGATTAGAGTTGTTCATATTAAAAAATCTAACACTTATAATTTGCTTAAGATACACGTCTTATAAGTTGTTTTTTCAAAGTTAAATATCGTTGATAAACCTCATCAATAATTTATAATAGTTCTAATTAATTAAAGGAGAGTAAAGAATGTTAAAAATAAACAGTATGTGTCCTGACTTTCAATGCAAAACTACTGAAGGAGATATCTCTTTTCATGAGTGGCTTGGAGATAGTTGGGGTGTTTTATTTTCTCACCCAAAAGATTTTACACCAGTTTGTACAACAGAATTAGGTTCATTAGGACAAATGAAAGCTGAGTTTGATGCAAGAAATGTAAAAGTTATTGGACTAAGTGTTGATGGGGTAGAGGATCATAAAAAATGGTTAAATGATATTAAAGATGTATCTGGAACAATGCCTGATTATCCTATAATCGCTGACGAAGATTTAAAAGTTGCAAAACTTTTTAATATGTTAGAAGCTGATGCAGGAACAACATCAATGGGTCGTACTGCAGTTGATAATGAGACGGTAAGAACTATTTTTGTTGTAAGACCAGATAAAAGAATTGGTCTATATTTAACTTATCCTATGGCAACAGGAAGAAATTTCCATGAAATTTTAAGAGCCATAGACTCTATGCAGCTGACTGCAAAACATAAAGTTGCAACACCAGCTAATTGGAAAAAAGGTGAAGATGTAGTTATTCTTCCAGCAGTTAAAGATGAAGAGGCTAAGAAAATTTATCCAGATGGTTGGGAAACTGTTAAACCATATTTAAGAAAAGTACCTGACCCTTCAAAATAAAGGGTTAAAAAAGATACAATAATCTCAGTTTTAGTTAATGAATACTGAAACTGGGTTATTGTTTTTTTAATTTTTTATATTTTTTCATTGAGACGTTGGCGATGAGAAGATTTGGATCAACAAAAATTTTAGATTGTTTGATTTTTTTAAAAGATTTATAAGCAAAAATTGCAATAGGTAACTCTGTACATCCTAAAATAATTTTCTTACATTTAATTTTCATAAGATAATTTACAGCGGGTCTAATTGCTTTTTCGGCTTCTCGAATTTTACCCATTTTTACAAATTTTATAGACTTATTAACTGAACTTTTTTGCAAAATTTTGCTAGGGCTCAGCAAATCAAAACTTTTTTCGAAATATTTATGATAAATCTTAGTACTTAAAGTAGCTTCAGTCGAAAGAATTCCTATTCTAGTATTTTTTTTGGATGTTTTTTGTATATTCACATAAACTTCTTTGGGCATACTTAAGATTGGTATATTAATTTTTTTTTGAAGATCGTCGTGCCAATAATGTGCAGTGTTACAAGGCATCACAATAAATTTGCAGCCACTCTTTTCCAGCATTTTACAACCTTCAACAAGAGACTTTAAAACGTTAGAATATTTTCTTATATTTTCAGGACGTCTTGGTATGTTTGATTTATTATACAAAACAAATAAAGGATATTTTTGATCAAGTTTACCTCTATTAAGTTTTGCAAGCTTATTACAGAAATCCAGACCTGCTTGCGTTCCCATTCCTCCAAGAATACCAATCATAAATTTTTTTGAATTTTGTATTAAAAACTAATTTATACAACTATATTTTATCTAAATTTATGCAAGAAATTTATGTAGACGATTTTGGTGACGGCTTTCCATTAGTTTTAGTTCATGGGTATCTAGGATCTTCAGAGATGTGGAAATTTCAAAAAGAATATTTAAGTAAATACTTCAGAGTTATTGCTCCAGCATTACCAGGATTTGGAGAAAGTCATGATGTTAAATCTTTAAATTCCATAAACTTAATGGCAAAAAATATTTTAAAATTACTTGATAACAAAAAAATAGATAAATTTAATTTATTGGGACACTCAATGGGTGGCATGATAGTGCAAGAAATCGCAAGAATAAGTGGAGATAGAATTAATAAATTAATCTGTTTTGCTACAGGTCCTATTGGCGATATTCCTGGAAGGTTTGAACCAATAGATAAATCTATTGAAAGACTTCAAGTTGAAGGAATTAAAAATCATGTAGAAAGAATACCACCTAACTGGTTTGTAGAAGGCAAAAATTCAAAAAATTATTTTTTGTGCGAAAATGCTGTTAAGAATACATCAAAAGAGACTGCTAAAAATGCATTAATAGCAATGAGAGATTGGAATGGACTTGAAAATTTGAAAAATATTAAAAGTAAAACCCTTATTATATGGGGAGATAGAGACAAATCATATAATTATGAGCAGATCTCTTTATTAAAAAAATTCATACAAGAAAGTCATTTAAAAATATTTGAAGGGTGTTGCCATAATTTACATTTGGAGGAACCAGAGAAATTTAATCAAGCAGTGAAAGAATTTTTAATTAAATGAATAAAAATGTATGGTTACTATTTGCAAGTAATGCATTTGCTTTCTCTGTTGCACCTGTAACAGTTTTTTTAAGTGGAATTATTGGAACTAGTATTAGTCCAATTAAATCTCTTTCAACATTACCTATGTCATTATCAATTGTGGGAACAGCTATTTTTATTATAGCCGCCTCTAAAATTATGAGTATTACAGGAAGAAAAAAAGGTTTTATATTTTCATCTATAACAACTTCATTATTTGCACTATTAGCAGCATATTCTGTATTAAAACAAAATTTCATTCTGTATTCATTTTCTTGTTTTTGTCTTGGATTTGGAATGGCTTTTGCTCATCAGTATCGTTTTGCTGCAGCAGAAAGTGTAGATAAAAAACAGGCACCAAAAGCTATTTCCTTATTGCTTTTTGCTGGTATCTTATCAGCTTTGTTAGGTCCAAATTTAGCAAATTTTGGAAAAAATATTATTTCTGATGGATTGTATGTTGGCTCTTATCTTTGTTTATCTTTATTAACTTTATCATCTATTATTTTTTTAATTTTTTATAAAGAAAACAAAATAATCAATAATAAGAAAAATTTAAAAGGGAGAACTATTTTAGAATTGATATCTCAACCAAGATTTTTACAGGCATTAGTCTCATCATCTTTTGCTTATGCTGTAATGTCTTTCTTAATGACAGCAACCCCTATCAGTATGCATATTCATGATGATATGACTTTGAATAGTACTAGTTTTGTAATTCAATTTCATATCATAAGCATGTTTTTGCCCGCGTTGATTACTGGAAATTTAATTAAAAAATTTGGGCATAGCAAAATTATGTATTTTGGTGTTTTATTTTTTATATTTACAATTATGCTCAGTCATTTTGATCAAACAGTGATCAACTATCTTTTTTCATTGGTTTTTTTAGGCCTTGGGTGGAATTTTTTATTTATATCTGGAACAAGCTTACTAGTTTTAAATTATAAAGAAGAAGAAAGATTTAGAGCACAAGGATTTAATGATTTTATTGTCTTTTCAATTCAAGCTACCGCAAGTTTAACAGCAGGAATTGTTCTTAGTTTTACAAGTTGGAAAATAATGAACATATTATGTATCCCATTTTTAATAATAATAATTTTCACTACTCTGAGAGCTGATAGATTGTTAAATAAAACTAATTAAAGACGTGTCAACTTGTTGCACCATATAGTTATTGTTTATCGACTTTAAAAGAATATATCACCGTCATGACTAAATATAATAAATTAACAAGTTCATTTATAATATTAATCAGTATATTTTTTACGAATATAGCTTTAGGTGCGGATGTAACAGTGGAAATGCTTAATAGGCTTGATAAAGAATCAAATGTTTTTGAGCCTAAAATAGTAAGAGTTAACCCTGGTGATACAGTTCTTTGGAAGGCAACAGATAAAGGACATAACGTTGAATTCATAAAAAAGGGTGTACCAGAAGGAGTTGGTAAGTTTAAATCAAAGTTTAATAAGGATGTTGAATATAAGTTCGAGGTCCCAGGAATTTATGCTTACTGGTGTACACCACACAAAAATATGGGAATGATTGGTTTTGTGGTTGTTGGCGACGACAAATCTAACCTAGATGCTATTAAGAAGTTGAGATTTTCATCAAAGTCTAAGAAATTAGCACCAGGTTTGATAGACCAACTATAAATCAGCAAATATTTTTGAGTTAAGACGTTTAACTTTTATAAATGAATCCTTGTACTTCCCAGAGCGGTGATAATCGCCTGGGAAGGCAATACATCTTAATTTAGCTTTTTTTGCATATTTTAAACTAATCTCAGTATCTTCAATTGCTAAACAATCTTTATTTGAAAGTTTTAATTTTTTTAAACAATGTAAGTAAATATCAGTTTTATTATTAAAGTTTTTTATAATTTTGTTGTGTCCTATGTAATCAAAATCACTTTTTTTTAAATATTTATTTAAAGATATAAATACTGCATCAATATTATTTTTTGTAGTAGAGGTTGCAAAGCCAATTTTAATTTTATTTTTTTTACAATATTTGATTACATTAATTACTCCAGCGCGTGGCTTCAATTTATTCTTTTTTAAGTAATTATTAAAAATTAAAGTTTTTAAATTTCTAATTTTTTTTGCATTAACTAAAGTTTTTTTTTCTAGACTAAATTTTTTTACCCTTTTTTCCCCACCAGATTTTTTTAACATTGATTGATATAATTTTTTACTCCAATGCCATTTTAATCCTGAAATTTTAAAAGCTAAATTAAAGCAATTTCTTTGAATATTTGATGTTTCAACTATTGTGCCAATAGAACCAAATAATATGGCTTTAATTGCCATTACCCTTTAATTGCACCAGTAGTTAAGCCACTTATTACTTGTCTTTGAAAAAACATGACTAACATAAACAATGGTGCGGTTGCTGATACAACGGCTGAAACAGCCCACATTAAATTACCTTCATGCTGATTTGTACCAAGATAACTTTGAATTTTTGGAACCATTGTGTGGTTTTCTTGATTTAGTAATAATGCGGTGACTGTGAAGTCATTATATGCCAACATAAGACTAAACAAACCTGCTGTAATCACTCCAGGCCACATCACGGGCATAATTATATACCTAAATGCTTGAAAATATGAGCACCCATCAATTAATGCACTTTCATCTAATTCTTTAGGAACGGTTTTAAAAAAAGAATAAAGTAACCATAAAGTAAATGGTTGATTTATTGCAACTAAAACCACAATTGTGGTTGGTAAAATCCCCCAAATTTGTAATTCAAAAAACGGAAAAAGATATCCAGAGACAAGTGTTATGTGTGGCATTGCTCTAAAAATTAATGCTGCGATTAATATCCAAAAGGCATATCTTTCAGTAGATCTAGATAAAGCATAAGCACCTAAGGTTCCTAAGAAAAGTGATATAGAGACAACAAATACTGTTACTATTATCGTATTTCTTGATGCTTTCCAAAATTCACCCTCAGTCCAAGCTTCAGAATATGCTTTTGAAGTAAATTGGCCACCTGTTTCTAATAACGTATTAAATGCTGAGATCGCATACCACCAATCAGCTCTAGAAAAAAAATCTGCTCTTACTTTAAATGATCCCCAGAAAGTCCAAATAAATGGAAAGCATGCAATTAATAACCAAATAATTATAAAAGTTGTGTTAAATGTTTTAAGTGCATTCGATCTTTTGTCTAAACCATATTCCATTATCTTGCCGTCCTAAATTCTTTCCAAGTTCTAATTAATACTGGTGCCAACAATATGGCTATACCAATAATAGTCATCATAGAAGTTGCTGCTGCAGAACCAAACAAGATTACTTCTTCGTTGACTAAATTATCATAGATTAACCAAGATAAAGATTGAGCACTTCCTTCAGCGCTAAAACCAATTATTGGTTCAAAGACTCTAAAATTATCCATTAATGATATTAAAGCTACAAAAGTAACAACTGGATATATATGTGGTAGCACAATATGTCTAATTCTTTGGTATCTTGACGCTCCATCAATAATTGCTGCCTCAACAGGTTCTTGAGGTACAGTTTGTAATGCAGCATAGAAAACTACAAAAGCAAAAGGAGAATGATGCCAAATTCCATAGATAATTATCGTTATCCATGTAAGCGTTCTAGATGATTTTAATGATAGATAAGGATCTTCCATCATTAATTGCAAGTTTGCACCAATAATACCTTCTGCATCAATCATCCAAAATAAAACAAGAGATCCAACTAATGGAGTAACAATCATTGGTAATATTGTACCAAATATTAATGGGCCTCTTATTTTTCTAGATATTGCATTTAAACTTAATGCTATAATAAATCCTAGTAATAAAACATTGGGAGTTACAAATAAACAATATGTTAAAGTAAATAAAAGGGCTTTATAAAAAGGTAAATTTGTAACTTGATTGATAAATTCTCCAAAGGAGTCAGTTTCTTTCCAAAAATCTGAAATTTGCTCAATAGCTAAGTGATTTCTATCAATATAAGTACCAAACCCGTTAAATTTGCCCAAAGGTTTTTCATCTCTCAATATAGAAGTTGCTTCCTGATCAACAACTATTGAAACTGTACATCCAAAAGGATCACATTTTTTAACTTCTTTTACTACTTGATCATGCTGGGCATAAAAAGATTGGATACCAGTAGATATAATTGGCAGACCAATAAACAAAATCATTGCCAAACCAGTTGGCAAGAAAAACCAGAAAAAAGTTTTATTTGGCATTTAAAATTAAGTGGGGATTAAATCCCCACTTAAATATTTATTTTTATAGAAAGCCTTGTTCTTTAGCTTTACTGATGTAAGCAGCTTCAACATCTTTCAATGCTTGTTCTGCAGACTCTTTACCTTGTAAGAACTCAACAATTTCGCTTCCTAATGCACCGTGCATTAAACCCATTTGTGGTAACATCGGGTAAGGTTTTGCTCCCATTTTTACCGCTTCAATCACACCAATAGATTTTGGTCCTGGTACAAAACCTTCAACTAACCAAACAGCTTGATCAGCAGCATCTGCTACCATTTTTTTATTTGAAGCAGCATGAGCTAGAGCTATAAAAGTTGCTTCTGCATCACTGTCAGATCTATTTTTTGCTAAAGTAAATCCATCCCACCATAATGTAGCTGCTGGAATATTTCCTCCACCAACAGTTGCTGGTCCAGTTAATTTAGTTGCTGCAGTAATTTTTGCATCACCTTCGTCATCTAATAAAGTTCCAGATCTTGATGCCCATAATGTCATAAGAGCAACTTTACCAGATTCCCACTCAACTTTAATTGCTTCACTATCATGAGTAAGATAATCAGGATTACTTAAGCTTGCTAACTTTTTAAGCATATTTAATGTAGCCACACCTTTTGCATTATTGATGTTTGGCTCAGCAGTTCCAGCTTTAAAGAATTCACCACCATGTCCAATGAACATATTTACAAATTCTTCAGCTAAATTCCAACCAGCTTTATACGCAGCTGCATACGGATGTTGCATTTTACCTGATGCTCTTATTTTTTCAGATGCAGCAACAACTTCTTCGTAAGTTTTAGGTACAGGTATACCTAGTTCTTTTAAAACATCTTCTCTGTAATACAAATGTTGAGTGTTTGCCATAAAAGCAACAGCCATTACTTTTCCATCAATTGTAATTAATTGGGAGTCTTGTATTCCTTTTCCATACTTTTTAACTAGATCATCCATAGGTCTAATTAAATCTTGATTCATTAGAGGAACAATTGAACTATTAGCTGCAATTCTTGCTGAAAATTCAGAAGGGTTTGCAGTTAAAGCTGGAACAGCAATTTTGTTGTGTTCTGATGAGTGAGTAACTTTAAAATCTGCACTTCCTTTACATCCTTTAGCTGTTTCTACAAATGTTCTTAATGCTGGAAAATCATTTGCTAAAATATTTATTGAACCACTTGGTTTACTGCAATGCCCATCAGCATATGCCGTTGTTCCAAAAAGCACGAACAATAAGGTTAATAGTATTTTTCTCATATTTTCTCTCTTTTTTGGTTGTTTATAATTATTCTAATAAAACTATATCTTTAAGAATTATCTAATAAAAGACATTTTTAAATCACTTTTGACGCAAGTCCTGATCCGATCACAAGTGACTCAAGTTTTTTATAAACTATATTCTCATCAACATTCCCAAATCCCGCAAATGTACTAAATCCACAATCAGTGCCGGCCATTAATTGGCTAGGATCTATTACTTTAGAAAAGGCTAAAATTCTATGTTTTACAACATCTGGATGTTCAATAAAATTGCTCGTGGACTCTATTACTCCTGGAATAATAATTTTATCTTTTGGTAGTTTTATATTTTCAAATACTTCCCACTCATGAGCATGCCTAGGGTTAGCAGACTCTATCAAATACATATTTATGTTGGCTTTAAAAGCTATCTCAATAATTTTATTTAACTCAATATCGTGAATGTGAGGTCCCTCATAATTTCCCCAACAAATATGCATTCTGACTTTAGATGGATCAATATTTTCTAATGACTTATTTAAAACCTCAACATGCTTATTTGCTCTTTTTAAAAAATTTTCCTCTGAAATGTCCTTATAAATCATATGCCTTGATAGAGCGAGGTCAGGGCAATCGATCTGAAGATAAAGACCACTATCAATAATTTTTTCATATTCGAATTTCATAATATCTGAAAGCTTTTCTAAATATTCATCATCATTTTTGTAAAATTTATTAGGTAGAAAATTACAAATAACTCCTGGTGATGGAGAATTCATAAAACCGTCTCTATGAGAATTTTTATTTAATGCATCTTTAAAATTAATAATATCTTTATTAATTGAAACATTATCTTTTAATTTTAATTCACTTGTGCAACATGGTCTTTTATATGTCGGGGTTCCACCAGATTGTACAAGTTTTTTTTTAAAAGATGGAAAATCATCCAAGTCTTTTGGAGCTTTTCTTTCACTTTCTCCTGAAAAACCTTCAACTCTATCTTTAATATATGTTGCATAACTAATTTTTGACATTTCTCCATCACTTATTATATCAATTCCTGTATCAATCTGTTTTTTTACAACTTCTAAAACATTATTTCTTACAACTTCGTCAAATTTTTTTATGCTTATTTCTTCTTTATTATCTTTCGAGGCTAAAAGAGTTGATAGTTCATTTGATCTGGGTAGGCTTCCGACATGTGTGGTTTTTATTTTAACCATGATTTAATAAAATTTGTTTCCATATAGCAACTTCATCAAACAATACCCACTCCCTTATAATAGAGTTGGAGTAAAATTCTGCATGATTAATTCCCATTATAAATATTTTTTTATTTGAAGCTTTATCATAATCTATACTGTCGTTACTGTGAGCACCTTCTAAAAACCATCTAACTGATATTCTTGGATTTTGACCTGCTTCCTCTAAAAAACCTACATGTTCTATAGTAAATTTTATGTTTGAAAATATTGCTTTTAGAGAATTCCATTTTTCTTTAATACTCTCTCTTCCATGACCAATTTTATTTCCAGGCCAAAAAATATTAGCAGCTCTATCATATCCTTCAAATTTATAATTATAATTAAAAATATTTTTAAGTATCTCTGAATATTTTTCAGCTTTTGATCCTTTTTTATATCTCTCAGCTTCATAATTTGAACTTTTATCAGTTTCAAAATCGAATAACCTGGATGCAGTTGAAATTCCCCCTTCACTTTCAATTATTTTCTTTGCAAATTCTTTTGGAGAGTAACCAATCTGTCTTACCATCGCTCCTTGATCTCTAACAATCCACTCGTCATAAACTTGATTTTCTTTACATGCACAATCAGCAATTACTCTATAGTAAATATCTTTTCCACTGGGCTTTCCATAAAAACCATCACCTAGGTGTGTTCCTTTACTTAATATTCTATGGGAAGAGTGATATCCAATTTCGTCATTACCATTCCAAATAACATCCTCACCTAACAATTGTCTGTTAGGAAATTCTTTTAAAGTTGCATATGTTGCGTCTATAACTGGTTTATTGCCATAAGTAACTCCAAATGGTGATCTTACTGGTATATCTTTTGTATAAAATTTACTGATAGACTCAACATCTTTACCTTCCCAAATTTGCTCAGTTATTTTTAATATATAGTCAGGAAAGTCTTTGTATTTCTTATCAAAACCTTTCATTATATTTGTGATACACAATTAAGAAGTGACTCATTTTTTTCGTTTATTTTAATATTAATGTTAGATCCAACTGGAACTGAAAATGTATCTTTATAATCTAATTCAATGGAAGAATTGTCTGTTTCAATGTTCCATTTCCCTTTTTGTGAAAAAAAAATTGTAGGTTTATCAAATTTTAGATTTTCAACTCTTCCTATTGTAGATTTAAAAGTGCATAAGCTAAATCCAGTATCTTGTTTTATAATTGGAGTTATTGTTTTGTTTTGAAAATTGTTACCTAAAATATGTGAAATTTTAACATTTTTTCCAATATTGCTTTCATTTTCAAGTCTCTTGTTAGTCTCGCATATATTTTTTTGTAATTGTTCTAGTTTATAATTATCAAATTTTGTAATCTCATCCTTTGATATAGGTTCAAGTAATTTTCTACCATTTGGAATATCTTGACTGTTTAAATCAATCAAAGAATTATCATCTAATAGCGCCATACCAGTTTGTTTAGCTTTTTTTAGAACCTCAGGTATCCATGTTACAATTCCAGGATCATCTCCACCAAGAATAACAAACATAAAACCCTCCTCATCTCCTACATTTTCAAATGCTCTAAACATATTTGTTGGCATAGATATAATATCGCCCGGATTTAATATTGTCTCATCTTCACCTTTAGAACCCCAATAAAACCTCCATTTACCTGAATAAATTATGAATACTTCAGCAGTCAAATGGCTATGAAGTCCAGAACCATTTAAGGGTTTTGCAGAAACAGCACCCAAGTTAAATCCATGTGGTTCTGATATTTTTATTGATTGATTTGCATCTTCAGCAACACCCGGTCCTAAAATAGAATAATTTTTTCTCTCTTTATGACCTTTCAATTTACCTTCAACAAAGGGTAAAGTACTAGGAGTTAAGTCCTCAAATTTAGCAAGTCTAATATTCATATTTTTTTAATTATAATATTGTGATACACGAATATTTCCAATAAATAAATATATGCAAATAGAGCAATTTGATACAGGACTTAAAACCAAAACAAACGTTAAAGATATTGTTCTTTCACCAGAGCAAAATTTTCGAAATAAAAATTTAATTAGAAGCTATTTAAATCAAATTGTAAATTTTGGATTAAAAGAAATAGATAAAAGTTTAGATAAGGCATTTATAAATGATGTAAAGGTCAATTGTTTTCATCCTTTAAATGAGTTTGTTGGAATAAAAAATTTAAAAGAGAAGCTTTGGACACCATTATTAGAAGCCTTCCCAGATTTAGAAAGAAGAGAAAACATTGTAGTAGGGGGAGCTTTTAGGGATAAAATTTTAGTAGGGTCATACTCAACGTTATCTGGATACTTTAAAAAGTCATGGTTAGGGATTAAACCAAATTTTAAAATGATTAATCTCAGATGTTGTGAAATACATGAACTTAATGAAGACAAAATAGTAGAAAGCCATATATTAATTGACGTTATAGATTTCTTAAGACAATGTGGTATTTTTCCAATCAATCCATCGAGAGGATCTGAAGGAGCCTGGTTACCCCCAATAAATACTGATAGTGTAAATTTTTTTGAAAAAGATATTGAAATTTCAAATTCAAGTTTGAGACAAGCTCTTTCAATGAATAGAAGTCTTAATTTTAAACCTGAAACAGAGAACCTATCTGATGAAGAATTAAAAAAAAGATTAATAAATCATCCTCAAAGAGAATATTGGCATGACAAAATGATATGGTATGGACCATGTGGAATAGGCACCTCAAGATCTTTAGAGGGTTTTATTGATATGCATCAGTTGCCATTTAGAAAATCATTTACTGAAAGAGATTATTTCAAACTTGGTCATTATTGTGAAATAGGGGATGGTAAATTTTCTTTATGTGCTGGTTGGCACAGTTTAGAGGCTTATTATGGTTCAAATGATTGGTTAGGTTTTACTGCAAATAATCAAAAACTAACAATGAGAGTTATGGATTTTTATCACCATGATGAAGGAAAAATCCGTGAAAATTGGGTACCAATTGATATACTTCATATTTTAAAACAAATAGGCATAGATATTTTAGAAAAAGTTAAAAGTTGAAATGGCAAATATAAAATTCACAGGTGTTCATAAATCTTTTGGATCAAACAAGATTATAACTGATTTTAACCTGATGGGAAAAGATGACGAATTTCTTGTATTAGTTGGTCCATCTGGTTGTGGAAAGTCAACTTTATTAAGAATGATAGCAGGTTTAGAAAAAATTGATGAGGGCGAAATATTTATAAATGATCAAAAAATTAATGATCTTCATCCCTCAAAAAGACAAACTGCAATGGTATTTCAATCTTATGCTCTTTATCCACACATGAATGTTTATGAGAACATGTCATTTGGACTGAAGATTGAAAAGAAATCTAAGGAAGAAATTGAAACAAAAGTTATGCAAGCAGCAAAAATTTTAAAAATAGAGGAATTACTTGAAAGAAAACCCAAGCAATTATCTGGAGGTCAGAGGCAAAGAGTTGCCATTGGACGTGCAATTACCCGAAATCCTAAAATATTTTTATTTGATGAGCCATTATCTAATTTGGATGCAGCTTTAAGAGCTGAGATGAGAGTAGAAATTTCAAAGCTTCATAACCAAATCAAAACCAATATGATTTATGTTACCCATGATCAAGTAGAAGCAATGACTTTAGCAGATAGAATTGTAATATTAAATCTTGGAAATATAGAGCAAGTCGGAACACCTGATGAAATTTACAATAATCCATCAAATATTTTTGTTGCTCAATTTATTGGGACACCAAAAATGAATATTTTACCATTAAATAATGAAAATATTATTTCAGATAATAAAATTAACTTTTTAGGGAACGAAATTACCTTTGAAAAAATTAAGTTTGATAAAAGTAAATATTTTATTGGAATAAGACCAGAACATTTTAATGTATCAAATGAGTCTAAATTTAAGTTCAAACCTAAAATTGAATTAGTAGAAAATTTAGGAAATGAAAAGATAGTTTATATGAGTAATGATAATTTAGAGCTTAGTGCAAAAATTTCTAGTCAAATTGATTTTCAAAATGAGCTTAGATTTGATACTAAAGATATTTTTATATTTGATGAAAACGGAAGTAGAATTTAAACTTCCTTGATAAGTATTTACATAATTAACTCAAAATGAATTGGATTATAGTCACAATCATCGCTGCTTTTTTTCAAAATTTAAGATCATCATTTCAGAAAAAAATTAACAAAGATGTTTCTACAATTGCTTCAACATATGTAAGATTTTCATTTGCTCTACCTTTAGCCTTACTGTTATTTTTTGTTTATTTTAGAGAATTCGCAACTATTAAAGATATACTTGTTCAACCAGGTTTTTTAATCAATGTTACATTAGCATCAATTTTTCAAGTTATTTTTACATTTGTTTTACTCTACCTTTTTAAATTTTCAAATTTTGTAGTAGGTACGTCACTTAGTAAGACAGAAGTTGTACAAGTTGCTTTTTTTGAATATTTAATACTCAATGAAAAATTAAATTTAATAGGAATTAGTGGAATTATAATTTCAACTTTGGGAGTAATTATTTTATCAATAAAAAATGTAAAATTTTTTTTCCAAAATATTTTTTCTAAAACTACATTAATTGGATTAATTTCAGGTTTATTCTTAGCTTTGAGTATTGTTTATTTTAGATCTGCAGCGCTATCTTTGAAAAATTTTGAGTCAAATTTTGAAAAAGTAATATCAACACTACTATTTGGCCTTTTAATACCTACAATAATCTTAACTATTTATCTCTTAATATTTGAAAAAAGAGAATTTAGAAAACTTTATAATGATAAATATGATTGCATGCTAATTGGCTTAGGTGGTTTTTTTGCATCTTTATCATGGTTTTATGCATTCACATTAATTCAAGCATCATTTGTCAGAGCGGTTGGACAAATTGAATTATTATTTAGTTATTTTTCTTCAAGATATTTCTTCAAGGAAAAAGTAAAAGCGTCTGAAATAATAGGTATTATAATTTTTGTATTAGGAGTAACACTTTTATTATTTTCAAGAGTTTAATAAAACTAATTTTGAAATCCGTACTTTCTTAGTCTCACATCCCCGGTTCTCGCATGAGCTTCCATGCCTTCATATCTTGAAATTCTCGCGCATGCTGCACCCACTTCTTTTGTAGACTCTTTAGTCATTCTTTGAAAACTTAATGTTTTAATAAATTTTCCAACAAACAAACCACCAGTATATTTTCCTGCTCCTTTAGTCGGCAAAATGTGGTTTGTACCAGAACATTTATCACCATAAGCAACTGTGGTCTCTTCTCCAATAAATAATGATCCATAATTTTTTAATCTGTCATGAAACCATTGAAGATTTTTAGTTTGAATTTCTAAATGTTCAGGGGCATATTCATCACTTATTTTAGCCATTTCTTCATCCGTATCGCACAGAATAACTTCACCATAGTCTCTCCAAGCAGCGCCCGAGTTTTCTCTTGGTAAATCTGGCAGATCTGCAATAAGCTCTGGCACTCTTTGCATGACATATTCAGCAAGTTTTTTACTAGTCGTAAATAACCAAGCTGGAGAATTGTATCCATGCTCTGCTTGTCCAACTAAATCAAAAGCAACTAATTCTGGATCAGCTGTGTCGTCAGCTATCACAGCGATTTCTGTAGGACCTGCAAATAAATCAATCCCAACTTTTCCAAACAGAATTCTTTTTGACTCTGCAACAAATTGATTACCTGGGCCTACAAGCATATCCGCAGGTGCGTTTCCAAAAAGACCATAAGTCATTGCGGCAATAGCTTGCACACCACCTAAATTCATTATTACATCTGCGCCACATAAATCTGCAGTATAGACTATCGCAGGATGAACACCCACACCTGGTTTTGGAGAACTACAAACAATAATATTTTTTACACCAGCTACCTTTGCTGTTGTTACACTCATCACAGCTGATGCTATGTGTGCATATCTTCCAGCAGGAACATAACAACCTGCAGTATTAACTGGAATTAATTTTTGCCCAGCATATAAGCCATCTGATAACTCTACTTCAAAATCCTGACCATAGTTTTTCAATTGTGCTTCAGCAAATTTTCTTACTCTTTCATGAGAAAATTGAATATCATCTTTAGTCTTAGGATCTAAATTTTTTTTAATTTCTTCAATTTTTTCTCTCGTAACAATTACTTCACCTTCATATTTATCAAATTTTTTTGATAGTTCGATACATCCTTCTTCCTTAGTTTTTTCAATATCTTTAAGAATATTTTCAACAATCTCTCTGGTCTTTGTATCGTCAGTTGATGAAGTTTTTGGTGATTTTTTTAAGTAAGTTATTGCCATATTTAAATCCTAATTTAATTATTATTTTTTTTCAATATTCATTTAATCTAAAGCTACCACAGCTGCAGCAATTGAGGCTAGTCTTGCTGTCGCATCATCTGATCTACTTGTTATTACAACAGGGACTTTACCACCAACAACTACGCCAGCTGCACAAGCTCCCATAAAATATATCATCATCTTTACTAAAGCATTTCCAGCCTCTACATTTGGAACTAATAAAACATCTGCATCTCCTGCAACTTCATTTTTAATTCCTTTTATAGTTGCTGATTTTTTAGAAACACTATTATCAAAAGCTAAGGGGCCAAATATATCTGCGTTAAAATTTTCTTTGCTAGCCAATCTACAAATTTCCTTAGCATCAACAGAACTTTGCATACTATCTAAAACTTCCTCTGTGGCTGACAAAATAGAAACTTTAGGTCTTGCAATTTTTATTCTGTGACAAAAATCTATAACATTTTTTAAAATATGCATTTTTGTTTTGACATTAGGATTAACATTTAATGCGCCATCAGTTATTATTAGTGGGCCATCTTCTTTATCTAGTGTCATATGCCAAATATGACTTAATCTAGTTTTTCCTATTAAGTTATATTTTCTTAATAAAACTTCTTTCATTAACACATCAGTATGTATATGACCTTTGACTATAATCTTTACATCACCATCGCCTGCTAGTTTAGCAGCAACTTTAGCAGTATTATTCTCAATTGGTTCATGAACAATTTCATAATCAGAAATATCAAATTTTAATTCTTCAGCTATTTTTTTAATTTCTCCCTGATCACCTATCAAAACAGGAACTATTAATTTTTCTTTAACGGCATCCATAACGGAGAGCATAGGTAGTTCCTTTCCAGCATTCACAATTGCAGCTTTAATTCCTCTCTTTTGATGAGCAATATCTAATAAATTAAGTGGACAAACTGTTGATTTATCTGAAAGCATTAAATTTATATATACTAAAATGATTAAAAAACTAATATAGAAATATAGTATAAGGATAAAAAGTGGAAATAGTTACTAAAATTGCTCCAATCGCTTTAGCACTTATAATGTTAGGTCTAGGGTTAGGTCTAACTGGACGAGACTTTTTAAGAGTAATAAATAATCCCAAAGACTTTGTAATTGGATTTTTCTGCCAACTGTTACTTTTGCCGATAGTTGCGTATATTTTAATATTAATATTAAACTTGCCTGTTGAGATCGCATTAGGCATTATGATTATTGCTGCTGCACCAGGGGGCGTTACTACAAATGTTATGACCAAATTTGCAAATGGAGATGTGGCCTTGTCCATTTCATTAACTGCAATAATTAGTTTAATTAGCATAATTTCAGTTCCATTTATTGTTTTAAAATCAGCTGATTTACTTGGTGTTACTAATATCTCAGCAGATATTACTATGACAGCAATTACACTAAAGATGGCATTGGTTGTTACTGTGCCAGTAATTTTAGGCATGATTATTAGAAAATTTGCAGATAATTTAATTTCCTCAAATCTTTCGATTGTTAATAAAATAACAACAGCTTTGTTCGTTATTGTATTTGCTGCAATTTGGATTGAAGAAAGAGAAAATATCTTTAATTACTTAAAACAAGCAGGCTTTGCAGTATTAGTATTGAATGTTGTGATGATGATACTTGCTTATTATATAGCCAAATTCTTTGCAACCGGAATGAAGCAAAGAAAATGTATTGCTATAGAATGTGGTTTACAAAATGGAACTTTGGCAGTGTTTGTAGCAACACAAATGTTTAATGATATTGCTTATATGATACCAACAGCAGCATATGCTCTTATAATGTACTTAACTGGTTTCGCTTTAATTTTTATACTTCGAAGAGCTAATTAATTTTTACTTTTTCAAAATATTTTACAAACTAAATCCGACAAAGAAGAGATATTTTGTTCTTGAATTTTAATAGTATCGCTTAATGCTTGATCCTTCATATTTATAGTGAATTGTTTTTTTTTATTAACGCTAATATATTTATTTTTTAACAAATAATTCAATTTTCTTACAACTGTAGGTCTTGGAATATGAGTTATCTCAGAAATTGACATAGTATTTACCCCACCTTCTTCAACATTGACCATATCTTTCTCCCATTCTGAAAAATTTAAACCAACACCCTCATAAGATTTATTTACTATTGAGTGACATGTTATAACCATACCTACTGAATAAATTTCAAGATCTCCTAATTGCTTTTTCCATCTTAAGGTTAAAGTAAAAATAAATATATAAAAATAGTACCAACAATATGAAAAGTTATCCTTTAAATGCTCTGATACTTCGTCGACATTTAAAGATTTGTCTATTAAATTTTCTATTTTCAATATTTCAGAAATTTTTGATAATAATGCGCTCAAATTTTTAAGAGTATTTTTAGGTTGTACCAATCTATAAGCCGACCTATCTATATAGATTTTTTTTCCAATTTTTTGAAGAACGTTTAGTTTTTCAAGGTCGAGAATTTTTCTTCTAGTACTTTCTTTTGGAATATTTAAACTTTTTGATATCTCAATTATATTAATTCGATCTAATTCCAAAGATTTATCAAACATAAAAAAATTATCATAGCTCTCTATTTTTTTAATTTTTATGTAGTGCTCAAAATCTTTGTTTATTAGATAAAGAATTATCCTGTACTTATCTATATCGTTAAAAACTTCATATGAAGAATTCATCCATTCAGATATTAATCTGTAGTATGTTGGGGCAAGTTTTTCAAAATTTCCTGTGATTAATTTTTGAATATTTTTTTTTATTAGATTATTTAGGATTTTAGTCATTTTTACAGATATCCATTCTATTATTTCAAACCCAAAATGGACATAAAATTAATTGTGCACAACCCATTTTGGACACAGAATTAATTTTTACAAATTAAACATGTGTTTAAATAAAACCATATGAGTTATAATAAAGATAGTAGAGCATCTGATATTGAAATTTCTTCTCAATTAACAGGTGACGTAAATATTGATACCCCTCAAAAAGTAAATATCAGTGCTCTCAAACTCAGAATTATTCAAAAAGAAAAAAAAGAAACTTTAAAGAATAGAATTTTCATTTTAACGTTATTCATAGTCCTAGGCACTATTGGATACTTTGTATCTAATTAAGTCTTTTTATGTTCATAACTTAAATTAAATTCAAGTACTTAAAGGCATATCAACTGTTGTAATAAATAATAATTAGTAAATAATAAAGTAATGAAACCATTTACTGGATATCTAATATTAGCTTTAGGAATAACCACAGGAATAGCAGCAAATAGTTTTGCAAAAATTTCTGAAGGATTTACAAAACTAACCCCTACAATTGCTTGCTTACTGTTAATGACTGTAACGATGTTTTCTTTGGCAAAAGCAATGTCTGTAATACCTGTTGCTTTTAGTTACTCTACTTATAGTGGTTTAACAGTAGCAGGAGTAGTAATCTTTGGCATGTTAAAATACAATCAAGTTCCTAATATTTATGGTTTTATTGGAATTTGTCTGATTGTGACAGGAGTTATAATGGTAAATTATTTAGGGCGAGCTGGCTAAAAATTTTTACTATTTTAAAAGAGTTCGAATATCTTCTTTTATATTTGCTGGAATTTGAATTTCAGATTTAGAATTTTTTTTAAATCTTCTTAATTTATTTTCTCCAGGGTATAATATTTCTTTTAGTCCTTTTAGTTTAGGAAGCTTCTTTATTCTTTTAATATTTTCTTTAATTCTTTTTTTAAAATTTGATTGAAATAAGTTTGCTTTCATTACTATAAATAAATGACCAATATTTTGTGGCCCAGAAAAATCGTCGAATGGATCTTTTACTTTTCCACCGTGATTACCTCCAGTATAAACTCCACTTAAAATATCAACCATCCATGCAAGGCCAGAACCTCTAAATCCTGCAATAGGAAGTTGAACGCCCTCAAGAGCTTTCATGGCATTAGTGGTAGGGTTACCAAATCTATCTAAAGCAACACCTTCAGGTATTTTTGAATTTGTTCTTGATGCAACTCTTATTTTTCCTCTATTGATCATTGAAACAGATGTATCTAATATGAATGGTGCTTTTGATCCTGTTGGCGATCCAAAGCAAATAGGATTTGTACCAAATAAAGATTTTATAGCTCCATGCGGAGCTATTGCGGGTGGTGCATTAGTAAAAACTAAAGCCATCATATTTTTCTTTACTGCTTGTTCTGCGTAATATCCAGACATTCCATAATGACCGCTATTTTTAACAGCCACTAATCCTATTCCAGTTTTCTTGGCATTTTTTATCGCTTTTTTTATTGCTATATCAGCAGCAACAAAACCAATGCTATCATCACCATTTATGTGAGCTACGGATTGAGAAATATTTTTAATTTTTATTTTAGGTTTAGGGTTAATTAAATTATGATTTATACGGTCACAGTACATTTTTAGTCTTGATAAACCATGTGTAGGAGCCCCGACTAATTCAGCATTAATTATTGCGTCTGCACATATTTTTGAATGACTTCTCGAGAGTTTATATTTCGTGAATATTTCAACAATGATTTTTTTTAATTTATTTTTTTCCATTTTACGTTTTTTAAATCTTTATTAAAAAATGAAAGTATATCACTCACTAAATAATCTGGTTCCTCCAAAGCTGCAAAATGACCACCGTTGGGAAACTTCTTCCATCTTTTTATATTAAAAATTCTATTCACGTATGATTTAGGAGGCCACTCAAGCATTTCTTTTGGAAAAATTGCTATTGCTGTTGGTACATTTATTTTTTTAAAATTTTTTGGAAAAGATCTTCCACCTTCTTTTCTTCTACCAAAATATATCCAGCTAGCAGTGTTAAAACTCTTTGTTATTATATAAATCATTATATTTGATAAAAGTTCGTCTTTTGAGAATGTCTTTTCTATTTTACCCATTTTAAGATCAGACCAACCATGAAATTTTTCCAAAATCCATGCTGCTGTACCTACAGGACTATCTATCATTGCATAAGACAAGGTTTGAGGCTTTGTAGCTTGTTGAGTTCTATATCCCTCTTGCATAATTTGATCAAAGTTAAATTTTTTCTCCCATTTTTTTTCTTTACTATTTTTTGGTCCTTTTGGATGTCTAAGCGGTAAGCAATTAATATGTATTCCTTTACAATTATTTGAGCTATCAAGACCAATCCATCCGGCAATAGTTGCTCCCCAATCACCACCTTGTACAAAATAATTTTTATAGCCTAAGTTTTTAACCATAAATTTATTTAATATTTTTCCAATTTTTCTTGGACCTAAGGCTTTTTTGATTTGAGATGAAAATCCAAATCCTGGTAAAGACGGAACAATTACATCAAATCCATCTTCAATTTTTCCTCCGTATTTTTCTGGGTGAGCTAGTCTTGGAATGATATCTAAAAATTCAGTTATGCTTCCTGGCCATCCATGTAAAAGTAACAATGGTTTAGAATTAGGATTTTTACTTTTTTCAAAAATAAAATGTAAGTTTATATCTTCAACTTTTGTTCTGTAATTTTTAAGTGAATTGATCTTGTTTTCAAATTTTTTCCAATTATACTTTGTAATCCAGTATTTAGATATACTCTTTAGATAACTTAAGTTGGTTCCATACTCCCAACCATTCATATTTTGAGCAACACTCCAAGGAAAGTTTCTTACTTTTTTATAGATTTCATTAAGTGTGCTTTTAGGCACACTTATTTTGTATTGTTTGATCATCAATTAATTATGACTTATCCAAATTGTCTTTGTTTGAAGAAACGAATTTAGAGCCTCAGTACCTTGATCTCTACTTAATGAACCTGATTGCTTATAGCCTCCAAATGGAGTTTTAATATCTCCCTCTGAAAAAGTATTTACTGATACAGTTCCACAGGGCAGACTTTTAGCTAAATGAAACGCTCTATTAATATCCTGCGTAAATACACTAGCATGCAATCCATATTTCGAATTACTGGCAATTTTCAAAGCTTCCTCGTCATTTTTAACTGTCAAAACACCAAGCACTGGTCCAAATATTTCCTCTTGAGCAATGGTCATATTTTCTTTTAATCCATCAAATAAGGTCGGCTTTGCATAAAAACCTTTTTGTATTTTACTTGAAACTCCTCCAGATAAAAGTTTTGCTCCTTCATCTATACCTTTTTGGATATATCCATCAACAGTTTGTAAATGTCCTTTTGAAATCATAGACCCCATATTTGATTTTAAATCTAACGGATCTCCTACTTTAAGTTTTTTAACTTTTTTTATAACTTTATCTAAAAATTCGTCTTTAACTTTTTTATGTATTATCTGTCTCATATTTGCTGAACAGTTTTGTCCACCGTTCCAAAATGCAGAATTCATTGCATTATCAATTAAATCATCTGTAATTTTAGCATCTTCTAAAACTATAAATGGACTTTTTCCTCCCATCTCTAATGCAACAGGTTTTAAATTACTTTCACTTGAGTATTTTAAGAAATAGCCACCTACTTCAGTAGATCCTGTAAAAGAAACTGCATCAACATCTTTGTGTCTACCTAATGCCTCTCCAACATCACCATAACCTGGAAGTACATTTAAAACACCATCTGGTATTCCAGCTTCTTTTCCAATTTGAGCAACTCTAATTGCTGTAAGTGGTGTATCTTCTGCTGGCTTAATTATAACCGAGCAACCTGCTGCAAGAGCTGGCGCCATCTTCCATACAGCCATCATTAAAGGAAAGTTCCAAGGAACAATTCCAGCAACAACTCCTATTGGCTCTTTAACAATTAAACTTGTAATGGATGGTTCAGTTGGACCAACTTTCCCAAATACTTTATCAATTAATTCTCCATACCATTGAAAATGCATTGGTGCGTCATTTGCAACTTCATTAATGCAGTCTGCGATAAGTTTACCAGTATCTATACATTCTAAAACTGAATTTTCATCACCATGTTTTCTAAGTAATTCAGCAAATTTTAACAAAACTTCTTTTCTATGTTCAGGTGAACTCTTAGACCAAACTCCACTATTGAAAGCTTTTCTTGAAACTTTAACTGCTAAATCAACATCTTTATGGTTACATTTTGCAACAGCGCAAAGTTTTTTACCCGTTGCAGGATTGATAGTTTCGAACTTCTTTCCATCGATTGCGTTTACATATTTTCCATTAATGAATGCTCTTCCTTCAAATTTGAGTTTATTGGCTATTGATTTATATTTATTACCTGAGCTCATAAATTTCTTTCTATAAATTTAATTTTATTTTTTTTCTTAATTTTAAATCTAAGGCACCTTTAGACTAAAATAAATAGATTAACCAATAATAATTAATACAACTTTTGATTGCAACCCATTTTGATAATAAAATTTTCTTTTTTTGTTTTACTTCGCTCTCGATTTGAATTTAAATATCAATAATTCAATTAAATTATAGGAGATAAATTATATGTTTATTAAAAAAATTTGTAAGACATTGCTCACAGGTTTTGCAATTGCATTTTTTGCCCAAGCTGCTTATGCAGAGATAACTCTAAAGCTTGGTACTACTGGTAGATTGGGTATGCCAATTGGTGACGCAATAGACCAGGCGTTAATACCAGCAATGGAGAAAGCATCTGGAGGTAAAATGAAAATTGAACCTCATTATCAAAGAAGCTTGTGTGCAGAGCAAAAATGTGGTGAACAAGCCAACCAAGGACTTATTGCTTTATGGACTAGTTCTACTGCAAACTATGGTAATTTTGGACCAGAGTTAGCAATTTTCGATTTACCATTTATATTCAAATCACTTGAAGATGCGAAAAGAATCTCAGATGAATGGTTAGCTGAAAGACAGTGTAAACTTGCTCTTGAAAATGCTGGTCATATTTGCCTTTCTGTATATTCAAGTGGTGGATTTAGACAGCTTGGAAATGCAACTAAACCTGTTCATGAACCAGATGATATGAAAGGACTTAAATGGAGAACTACTAAAAGTCCAGTTGAGTTCATGCTAGTTAAAAATTGGGGCGCAACACCAACACCTTATGACTGGAGTCAATTATATCAAGGTCTTCAATCAGGTGTAGTTGAAGGTCAGTATGTTGCAAGTCCATGGCAGCACGTTGCAAAACTTCATGAAGTTGCAAAATATTTCACTGAGATCGGAGGAATGTGGTCTGGAAATATTTTAGCAATGGATGCTAAACAGTACAATGCATTGTCTGACCAACAAAGAAAATGGTTACACGAAGCAGCAGATGCGTATGGAGAAAAAGTAAACGAGTTGGATAACGCTTGGATTAAAAATGGTGAAGATGCAATTAAAGCATCTGCTAAAGAGTGGTATGTGCCAACAGAAGCGGAAATGACTAAGTGGAGAGCAGGTGCAATCGGTGCTTGGTTAGACGCTAAGGGTACTTTTGAACCAGAAGTAGCTAAAAGAGTACTTTTAGAACAAGGTATGGATGGATTTGTAGCTCAGTTAGAAGCAGCTGGAGCTCTATAAATCTTCAAAGAAAACAATGTGAAGACCATTTAGTTCTGTTTTAGAATTAGATGGTCTTTACCTAAAAAAAATCATAACTTATAAATATCTATGGAAAGTATTATTTTACTCGTAGTACTCCTTTTTCTAATTTTATTAGGAGCTCCTATTGGTTTTATTTTAATACTGATACCATTTGTTTATATTCTTCTCACAGATGCAGTTCCTCTTGTTTTAATTCCTAGTCAAATGTTTACCGCTATAGATTCAGTTCCATTGACCGCAATTGCATTCTTTATGTTGACGGGTGAATTAATGACAAGTGCAACTATTACTGACCGTTTAGTTGCTTTAAGTAGAGCGTTAATTGGGCGTATACGAGGGGGGTTGGCTCAAGTAAATGTACTTGTGAGTATGTTTTTTGCTGGCATGAATGGTTCTGTCGTAGCAGATACAGCTACAGTAGGAGCATTAGTTTTGCCAGCAATGAAAAAAGCTGGTTACCCTGCTGCATTTTCAGCTGCGGTTACAGGAGTAAGTTCTACAATAGGAGGGATCATTCCGCCTAGTATCATGATGATTGTACTTGCTAACGCAACTGAAATCTCGATTGCATCTTTATTTGCAGCCGGAATTGTTCCAGGGATCTTGATTGGTGTTGTGATAATGGTAATAAATCATTACTTCGCAGTTAAACATAACTTTGAGCGAAGCGATGAACCTTTCTCGGTGCGTCGAGCTGGTAAAGAATTATACCGATCTTCATTCGCCCTTTTAATACCTTTAGTATTGGTAGGTTCAGTAATGGGAGGTGTAGCATCGGTTGTTGAGGCAGGAGCCATCACTGCTTTGGTTGCGTTATTTACAGGTGTATTTGTTTATCGAACTATCAAGTGGAAAGATTGTACTGGTGCTTTTCGTCGGGCATTCCGTAATTCAGCAATGGTTTTTATTATCATAGCTGCCTCAGGACCCTTTAGTTGGTTACTTACTTCTCTTGGAGCAATTGGTGACCTCGAAACTTGGCTTTTAGGATTAGCAGACTCTCCTATATTGTTTATTTTGGCTTTGATATTATTCATCTTTCTTCTTGGAACCGTAATGGACTCAGCTGTTAACATTATAATTGTTGGTCCAGTATTAGTGAATGTTATGTCTCAAGCCGGCTTTCCAGAGGTGCAAGCAGCTATGGTTGTAATAGTTGGGTTCTTAATAGGATCAGTAACGCCACCAGTTGGTGTTGCCTACTTTACATCTGCAACAATAGCACAAGTCCGTCTTGAAAAGGTTGCTATAGCGTTAATTCCTTATCTGATTGGATTGTTTTTACTTTTATTTTTTATTCTTATTGTACCAGAATTAACTATGTTTCTTCCAAACCTATTGAGTAATTAATGAAATGTTAAAATTTTTGAACAGCATAGATCGTTTTATCCATCGGATGTTGGAAGCTATGTGCTCACTCTTGTTAGCTGCTATGGTTGCTTTCACTCTTTATAATGTAACAATGCGATATGTTTTTAACAACCCTCCAGTTTGGGGGGATTTGCTAACTGTGTTAAGTAATATTTGGTTAATGTTTATAGCACTTTCTTTAACAGCAAGAGACAATGAACATGTGGCTTTAAATTTAATTTATGAAAAATTACCAGAGAGAGTTTCTTTATACATCCGCCAGTTCTGGAAAATTATGATTATGATAATTGGTGTAGTCTTAATTATTTATGGTATTGAACTTGTAGAGGGTATGCGAGGTAAGTACTGGGAAATGTGGTATTTTGAAATTAGTATGCAAGGTATTGAGTTCAAACCAAATTATATGCCCAAAAAATATGCTGTTGCTATCCTACCATTAGCTGGGTTTTTGACGACCATTGGTGCAGCTATTGGTTTTTTCAAAAAAGTTTAGTTCAAAAAGATTTATTTTTAGCCTTTGCCTCTCCAAGGGATTGTTTTATCTATTATTTTTCTTAAAGTTACATCAAACAATAGACCAAGCATACCCATTATAAATATTGTTATCCATATTACTTCATATTGAAAATATTTTTTCGCAACATTTTCAACAAAACCAATACCCGTTGTTCCAGCTAAAAATTCTGCTGCAACTAAAGTTCCCCAACACATTCCTACAGCGACTCTTATTCCGGTAAGAATTTCAGGTAAAGAATTTGGAAATATAACATGTCTAAGTATTTGTCTTTTTGATGCCCCAAGTGAATGTGCAGCATGAATTTTAGAAAGTTGTGTTCCAGATGCTCCAGCTCTAGCTGATATAATCATAATTGATAATGAAACCATAAATAATAAAAATACTTTACCTGTATTATCAATTCCAAGAACAGAAATGATTAAAGGTGCCCACGCTAATGGTGGTACAGGTCTATACAGTTCGATTAGAGGATCAAAGAAACCTTTGGCAAATCTATTTAATCCCATGAATAAACCCAATGGCACTCCAATAATTATTCCAAACACTAATCCTAAAAATACTCTTAAGAAAGAGTCCCAGATATGACCATAAGGAACAGGTATCTTAAATAATTTAAAATCACCTGTTACAATTTTTAATACTTTTCCTTTAAAGTTTTCTTTAACAATACCTTCGCTTGTGTGAACAGGATATTCTCCAGGTAAAATATCAGCAATCCAATCTGGTAAAATAAATCCAATAATTGAGCTTACATCTATCATTTCTATCCAAAGAAGAGGTATATTTTTGTAGCCTACGCTTGGTTTAGACATTAATATAAATTTATTAAATGTATCTGAAGGTTTAGGAAGCCATCTTCCTGATCCTTGTTCTGAGCAACTTGGTCCACTAGCTACAATTGTTCCAGCTGGAAATAAAAGAATATCAATTAATCTTAGACCAGCTTGCTCACTTTCCTGGAGGTTATCAAATTCAATAATTGCATTTTGCATTTCATTTAGAGCATTCGGTGGATAAATACTTGCAAACTCTATTCTTCTTGCAATTTTGACAATATTTTTTGCATAATCAGAGGCAATTTCTTCAGAGTCATTTAGATTTTTCCTATAAGCTTTGACCTCATCTTTTAATTGTTTTATAGAATTTTTGAATTGTGGATTGTGATTTCTCAATTTAAAAAATTTATCATTTATGATTTTAAGTTCTTCGGCTGCTGCTTGAAATTTCAATCCTTTCGCTGTTTCAGCAACAAATGGGACTTCTATAGTATTTTCTATTGATCCTGTTCCAGATCTTACTGTAATTATACCCCATTCACCCTGTTCTGAAATTGCTTTAAGTCTATCATTTTTTTGATCATTAGTTTCAAATGGATAATCTTTTTTTTTAAAATTAGAACTTAAAAGTCTTATTTCTTTAGTCATCTCATCAATTTTTATTTTTGTATTCATTTCAATTAAATCTTCATTTGTTAAAAGAGGAATTAATTGTTTAGTCTTGTTTATAAATCCAACTAAAATTGTTTTCTGCTGACTATTTAAATCTTTAGAATTCTGTATTTCAGATGTAATTTTTTTTAGATTTTTGTTCTCGATTTTAATAATTGATGTACTTTTAAATTCTCTTTCTTCGATAGGAAATTGATATTTTAATCCTAATAATGATTCATTAATTTTTGCAACTTGACATAATTCATTTGCAGATTTTGGATAAAAACCTTTTGCAATATCCCATGAATAATAAAGCCAAACTAATAATATTGCAGCACTACCAACAATAACCCAATGTGTTCCTCCTTTTGCTCTTTCTGGATTACCAAATACCGCATCAACTTTTTCAGTTTGAATAAGTCTTCTGCCATAAAGTATGCATCCAATAATAGATACAAAAATTAGTATTGTTACTATTTGAGTTAACATTTAATTTTCTTTTCCCATTATTTCTTCTTCCATGTTCCAAATCATGGATAATATTTCTTCACGCTTAGATGAAAATTCTTTATTCTTTTTAATTTCTCTTAAATTCTCTTTTAAACCCATTTCTGCAAAAGGAAGATTATACTCTTTATGTATCCTTCCTGGTCTTGGAGCCATTACATATAGTCTTTCACCAAGCAGCAATGCCTCCTCTACTGAGTGAGTAATTAAAATAATTGTTTTTCCTGTTTCTTTCCAAATTTTAAGAACTAAAGATTGCATTTTTTCTCTTGTTAAAGCATCAAGAGCACCCAATGGTTCATCCATTAATATTAAATCTGGATCGTTTATAAGACATCTTGCAAGTGCAACTCTCTGCTGCATGCCCCCTGATAATTGATATGTAGGAGTATTGCCAAAACCTTTTAATCCAACAATTTCTAACCATTCATCAACTTTTTTGGCTGTTTTAATTGGATCTTCTTTTTTCATCCTAAGACCGAAATCAACATTTTCAGCAACCGTTAACCATTCAAATAAAGCCCCTTGTTGAAATACCATTCCTCTTTCTACACCAGGACCGTTAATTTCATTTCCACCAAGAACAATAGAGCCAGACGTCGGTCTTAAAAATCCTGCTGCTATATTTAAAAGTGTAGTTTTCCCACATCCTGAAGGTCCTAGGACTGTAAGTAGTTCACCTTTTTTAAGAGTGAAACTTACATCTTTTAATGCATGAACAGTTTCTCCCTTAGGTGTTTTAAAGATCATATTTAGATCTTGAGAAACTAAATCACTCATAAGATAACTTTATATAAAAATTTTATTAAAAAAAATAGGCGCTAATTTTGGTTAGCGCCTATTAAATATTTTTACTCTTTAAATTATAAAGGTAAGAAACTTGTATCTACATTTCCACCTGGAGTTCCCATTCCTTTTAAGAATGCATCAAGGTTTCCACTTTCCATAGATTGTTTAGTTTCTTCTGGAGTTAAGAATTTAAATCCACTTAAAGTTTCTTTCATATCTGCAACTTTCATTTCAGAAGCTTTAGACATAGCATTCATATCACTCTTACCTGCTCTGTATCTGTCATTTGCTTCATGAGTTACTTCTATAAAAGTTCTTAACATTCCAGGATTTTCCTTCATAAATTTATCAGTTACTGAAGTAATATCTATTCCTAGAATTCCAGCTGCTCTTGCTTCATCTACTGTTAGTAGTCTTGAACCTACAGCGACTGCTGCTTTAATAGAGTTACCACCAAATAAACATGCCATTACAACATCACCACTTACTAATGCAGCAGCTCCTTCTTCAGGATCCATTTGAATTATATCCATTTTACTTCTGTCAGCTCCAACTACTTTCATACTTTCATCAAATACATATTCAGCCATTGTTCCTAATGGAACTGCAACTTTTTTACCTTCTAATTCAGTTGCATTAGCCTTTGTAATTCCAGAAGCGTTAGATGTAACACAAGTAGTTCCGCCCATTCCGTATTCCATAGCAATATCAACTAACTTGATAGGTGCATTAGATTTTACAGCATTAATAAAAGGCACTAGACCTTGTGAATAAGATATATCAATGTCTCCTGCTAGCATTGCATCTGTCATTGCTCCACCATTTGTGAAGTTTGTCCATTTTACTGGAACTCCAAGAGCTTTAGCAAAATTCTTTTTTTGCATGTCCTCTAGATTTGGACTAGGCCATTCTAGAAAGTATGCAACCCTAACTTCATTTGCAGCAGCATTAGCAGCTGAAATTGATAGATTGAGAGCAAATAAACTTCCTAAAATAAAACTAATTATTTTCTTCATTTTATCTCCTTAATTAAATTTAATTAGCGTCATTTAAGTTCAATTTTGAATATAAGTAAATGAATTTTGTAGTCATCATAATTACAGGTAAATAAAGATGTCTAAAATGGGTTCAATTGTAGGTTGTATCTCATATCACCTTATTACATATTAAATGTGCGCATTAATTATTTTCTATTTTTTTAAATTAGTCTATGAGAGAGTATAATTAACAAATTTAAAATATTTATGAGTTCTGAAAAACCACAAATACCAAATTCATTAAATGAACATTGGATGCCATTCTCTTCAAATAGAGACTTTAAAGCAAATCCAAGATTAATTGTAGAGGCAAAAGGAGTTTATTTAAAAAATCATCAAGGACAAACTCAAATAGATGCAAGTTCGGGTTTATTTTGTAACCCATTAGGCCATGGTAGAGAGGAAATAATTGAGGCTATAACAAAACAATTAAGAACAGTTGATTACGCTCAACCCTTTCAACAGGGCTTCGGAGGTTCATTTGAACTTGCTACAAGAATTTCAAAACATACACCGGGAAATTTAAATAGAATTTTTTATACTATTTGTGGTTCAACTGCTGTTGAAACGGCAATTAAAATTTCAGTTGCTTATCATAAGGCTAGAGGTGAAGGGCAAAGATTTAGATTTGTGGGAAGAGAAAGAGCTTACCATGGTATGAATATTGGAGCTACCTCAGTTGGCGGAATGATTAATAATGTAAAAACTTTTGCAAGCGTTTTAATGCCAGGAGTTGTTCACATGAGACACACACATTTACCTGAACATAAATTTGTTTCTGGTCAACCAGAAACTGGAGCTGAAATAGCTGAAGATCTTGAGAGAATTTGTACTAACTTTGGATCTGAAAACATTGCCGCATGTATCGTTGAACCGATTGCAGGGTCAACTGGAACACTTGTTCCTCCAAAAGGATACTTACAAAGATTAAGAGAGATATGTGATAAACATGGCATTCTTTTAATTTTTGATGAAGTAATTACAGGGTGGGGAAGAACAGGTTCTCCATTCGCATCTCAAGAATACGGAGTAACACCTGACATAATTACTATGGCTAAGGCCACAACAAATGGAATTAGTCCTTTGGGAGCAGTTGCTTGCAAAGAAGAAATTTATGATACAGTAATGGATGGATCACCAAAAGGTTCAATTGAACTATTTCATGGTTATACTTATTCTGGGATACCTGTTTCTGTTGCAGCAGGATTAGCAGTTCAGGATATTTTTGAGAAAGAAGATATATTTAATAGAGCTAAAAACTTAGCTCCTTATTTCCAAGAAGGTTTAATGTCTTTAAAAGATATTGATGTAGTAGATAATATAAGAGGATATGGAATGATGGGTGGAATTGATATTAAAATGGATAAAAAACCTGGAGCAGCAGGATTTACTTGTTTTAAACATTGTTATGAAGCAGGTGTCAATTTTAAAGCAACTGGGGACTGTTTAATCATTGCTCCTATGTTCATTTGTGAAAAGAAACATATTGATGAAATAATCGATAAACTTAGAACAGGAATTACGAATTACTCTAAAAGTAAAAAAAATTAACTCACTTATATGAAAATAGGTGTTCCAAAGGAAATTAAACCTCAAGAAAATAGAATCGGCCTAACTCCTGAAAGCGTTAAAACATTAACTGCCAATGGTCATGAAGTCTTAGTTGAAAATAATGGAGGATATGAAGCAGGTTTTGAAAATGATCAATACAAGTCTGCTGGAGCAAAAATAGTTAATCAAGCAGAGGATATATTTAATGATGCGGATGTAATTGTGAAAGTTAAAGAACCCCTTTCAAATGAAGTAAAAATGATTAAGGAAAATCAAATAGTTTTTACCTACCTACATTTAGCAGCAGCAAAAGAATTAACTAAAGGATTGGTAGATTCAAAAGCAGTTTGTATAGCTTATGAAACTGTTACAGATAATAATGGAAGACTTCCTTTATTAGCACCAATGAGTGCCGTTGCTGGTAGAATGTCAGTACAAGCAGGTGCACATTGTTTAGAAAAAAATCAAAAGGGTAGAGGGATATTATTAGGTGGCGCTCCTGGAGGCGATCCAGCAGAGGTTGTTATACTTGGTGGAGGTGTAGTTGGTGAAAATGCTGCAATCATTGCAACTGGAATGAGAGCAAAAGTGCATGTTGTTGATAAATCAGAGGCAAGATTAAAACAATTGACTGAAATGTTTGGCGATAAAATTATTCCTCAATTAAGTGATAAGACAGACTTGGAAAAATTAATTTCCCAATGTGATCTTTTAGTTGGAGGAGTTTTAATTCCAGGTGCGGAAGCTCCTAAATTAGTTACTAAAAAAATGATAAAAAATATGAAACGTGGGTCCGTAATAGTTGATGTCGCAATTGATCAAGGAGGATGTGTTGAAACAAGTAAACCTACAACACACGCAGAACCAACTTACATTGTTGATGATATTGTACATTATTGTGTAGCGAACATGCCAGGTGGAGTACCTAGAACTTCAACTTTAGCATTAAATAAAGCAACTTTACCCTTCTTAACAAAACTTGCGAATGATGGGTATCATAAAGCACTAAAAGACGATCACAATTTTTTAGCTGGACTAAATGTTCATAAAGGACAAGTTACCTATAAAGCAGTTGCAGATGTTTTTGGCTATGATTATTTAACTGCTAAAGAAGCATTAAATTAATTAAGTATATTTAGTAATTTTTTCTCTATATTTTTACTTATTACAATGACACCTTTTTCATTAGGATGCATACCATCATCTAAATTTAAATCGGGATTTAGAGCAACTCCATCTAGCAAAAAAGGTATAAAATCTAATTCATATTTGATGGATAGTCTTTTAAAAATTTTATCAAATTCATTTTTATAATCATCTCCATGACTATCAGGTGCTATCATTCCAGCAATAACTATTTGAATTTTTTTATTTAATATTTTTATTATAATTTCTTCCAAGTTTTTTTCAGTTTCATTTGGAATAATTCCTCGCAACATATCATTTGCGCCAAGGCCTAATAAAATTATATCAATATTCTTTTCACTAATTGTCCAATCTATTCTATTTAAACCTCCGGCAGATGTATCTCCTGAGACACTTGCATTGATGACATTTACTTTTAAGCCTTTTTTATTTAAATTTTTCTCGAGCACATTTGATAAATGATATTTTTTATCCAACCCATAACCTGCCATAAGGCTATCACCAAATAAGACAACTTTGTAATCGGCTTTGGCTACAAATGCTGGTATTAATAAAATAATTATTTTAATTATTAATTTTTTTATCATGAGTAAACTTTTAAAATTATCTAATGTTAATTTAAATTATACCATAGACAATAAGTCTATAAATATTTTAAAAAATATTAGTTTCGATGTAGATTATAAAGAAACCATTTCAGTAGTTGGAGAAAGTGGTTCAGGCAAAACAAGTTTAATCATGTTAATTGGAGGACTTGAAAAAGTATCGTCAGGAAATATTTTTTTTAGAGATTCAGAGTTGTCTAAAATGAATGAGGATGAAATTTCTGAAATTAGAAGAAAAAATATTGGAATAGTATTTCAATCCTTTTATTTAATACCAAATTACACTGCTCTTGAGAATGTAAGCCTATCTTTAGAAATAAATAAATTTGATAATCCAAAAGCGAAGGCAAAAGAAATTTTAGATAGGTTTGGTTTAAGCAATAGATTTAATAATTTTCCAAGTCAACTTTCAGGAGGAGAACAACAGAGAGTTGCCATTGCAAGATCTGTTGCAATGAAACCAGAGATTATTTTAGCAGATGAACCAACTGGCAACCTAGATAGTGAAAATACACACAAAATTTCTAATTTACTTTTTAATTATATTGAAGATGAAAACGCCAGTTTAATAATGGTTACACACGACAATAATTTGGCCAATTTAACAAAAAGGAAAATCACTATTAAAGATGGAGTAATAAGTGAAAATAAATGATTTAAGTCTTTACTCTAGATATGCATTTCGTGATTTAACTAGAAGTTACTCAAAAATATTAAGCATCATAATTACTTTATTAATAAGCCTTTTTATACTTAGTGCTATCTTAACTATCGAGGACAGTTTAGAAAATGAACTTAACGAAAATTCAAAAGTTCTTTTAGGAGGAGATTTAGAAATTGATTATAATAATAAAGAAGGTGATAGAAGTTTAATCAATCAGATCGAAAGTTTTTCTACAGTATCACAAATGGTTGAATTCAGCACAATGATTTCAACAACAAAAAATAAAAATAATAAAACATCATTTACAAGAATAAAAGCAGTTGATCAAAATTACCCTTTGTATGGAGAAGTAATTTATGAACCAATTGGGTCATTAGAAAATTTGAACAAAATTGATAACACTATAATTGTAAACGAAAATATATTTAAGAACTTAGAACTCAAAATTAATGATATCGTAAAAGTTCAAAATAAAGAATTCAAAGTTATTGGTACCGTGAAAGTTCTACCAGATATTGGTGGAGCATTTGTTTTTGGTGATTTTGCCCTAACAGGAAAAAAAACATTAGATAATTTGGAATTAAATACTTTAGGAAGCTTCTTAAATTACGAATACAAAATCCGATTTGATAGTAACGAAAATAAAGATAATAAAATAAATAAAATTGTTAATATTTTTAAAAATGACAGTAAAGTAAAAATACGATATCCAGAAAACTCTGCTGGAGGCATTAAAAGAATTATCGATAATTTTTCACAATTTTTATCATTGGTATCAATAAGTGCTATGCTTATTGCTGGAATAGGAATTGCAAATACTCTTCTTTCATTTATTAATCAAAAGAATTCATCAATTGCAGTTCAAAAAGCAATAGGAATTAATTCTGTGAATATTAAGACTATTTATTATTTACAATTATTTATAATTTTATTTTTTATTTCACTGATTGCCTATGGGTTAAGTTTTTTATTGGTGCCAATTGTAGATAAATATATATCAGATGGATTTGGATTAAATATTGAGGCCTCTTTTTCATTAACAAATTTATCAATAGTTTTTTTAGTCGGATTATTGGTAATAATTATATTTTCAATCCCAACTGTTAATTCTATTGACCAAATTAAAGCCTCTAGTTTGTTTAGAAATGTTTTTCAAAGTTTGCAGTTTAAGTATTCAAAAAAATCAATAATATTAAGTTTATTTCTACTAGCTATTTTAATTATTTTATTTGCATATAGGTCCTCTCTTCCATATTACAGCTTGATTTATTTTGCGTCTTTTTTTGTATGCCTAGCTATGTTTTTTTATGTTTCCCGTTTAATAATATTATTACTTAGGAACAATCTAACTAATCTTGGAATTTCATCAAAAATAGCGGTTAAAAATATTACACAATCAAAAAGTATTACTCCAATAACTGTTATGTCTCTTGGACTAGGAATGACATTGTTGCTTACTTTAGCATTTGTGGGCTCTAATTTTAAAAGAGAAATAGCAAAATCAATTCCAGATATTGCTCCTGATTATTTCTTTTTAGGTATTCAAAATAATCAGAAAGATTTATTTCAAAAAGTCATTAATGAAACAGATGAAGATGCTGTAATAGAAATCGTTCCTATGGTGTCAGCTGGAATTGTTAAAATTAATGGAATAGACCCAAACACCTATATATCAAATTCTAATGACAGCTATTGGGTAATTATGAACGATAGACGAGTTTCTTGGGTCGACACAATTCCAAAAGATAATCCAATTTTAGAGGGTAGTTGGTGGGACACTTCACAACCTAACAAATTACAAATTTCATTAGATAGCAAAGTCGCAAAAGACTTTGGAGTTAACATTGGTGACAAGTTTACACTAAGAATTTATGGAAGAGAAATTGAAGGTGAAGTAGTTAATTTAAGATTGGTGAATTATCAAGATTTAAGTATTAACTTTGCAATGTTACTCAATCCACAATTCGCAAAAAATATTCCACATGAGTACCTTTCTACAATAAAATTTAAAAAAGCTGAAAATTTCAATGAAGTAAATTTTTTAGATCAATTCCCAAGTGTATCAATAATAAAAATTTCAGATTATTTGTCAAAAGTGACTGATGTTCTTAATAAAGTATTTATTGCAGTAAGTATAATTTCAGCTGTCACTGTTATTATTGGCTTAGTTGTAATTTCAAGTGCAATTATTGTTCAAGGAAAAATTAAAATATTTCAAAATCTTATTTTCAAAATTTTAGGCTTTTCAAAGAAAGAAATTATTATTTCTTCAATTATTGAATTCATAATATCTTTTTTGTCTATAATATTATTTTCTACTATTTTTTCTGCAATAGCATCAAAGTTTATTATTGAAAATATATTTCAACTCAATTGGTTATTCGAATTAGATATATTTTTATATGTTATAATTGGTGTAGGTTTAACAACACTTGCTCTTATAATATTGACAAACTTTAAATACTTAAGTCCAAAAGTTTATCCACTTGTCAGAAACGAATAATATTTGATAATTTTGATTATTTTTTTAAATTGAAGCTTTTAATGCCTCATAAATTAAATCTTCTGTAGTTTCGCCGATGCTTCTGTAGACTTCTTTGCCATCCTTGAAAATTAACAAAGTAGTCTGATAAAGCACATTAAAAGCGTCAGCAATATCTCTGTTCGTTACATCAAATGAAAAATACTCAATATTATCAAATTTAATATCTGATAATTCACCTTCTTTTTTAGCAGTTTGCAATATTTTCATTTGTTTTGCACATGATGAACAATATTCTATCCAAGAACTAATCACTATAACTTTCCCCTCTGATTGAGCTTTATTAAACAATTCTTGGTCAAATGTTGTTTTCTTTTCCATTGCATTCGCATTAAATGCAAATATACAAATTGTAAGTATTAAAATTCTTTTAAACATAACTATTCTAGAAAATATCTATTTTTAAAATAAAAAAAATACTTTATATTGACACATGGGGTGCCAGTGTAGGCTGAGAAAAACCCAACGAACCTGTCCGGTAATTCAGAAAGGGAATAATGGAACAAATAAATATCATTAGTCAATCCTCGGCGATAATATTAACTTTAGCAATTAGCATTATTTTTGTAATAATTGGAATCCTTTACTCTAAAAAGTATCAAGGAATTAATAATTATTTAGTTGCAAGTAGATCAGTTGGTACTTTTTCTTTAACTGCAAGTTTGGTCGCATCTGCTTTGGGTGCATGGATACTATTTGGTCCTGCATCTGCTGCTACATGGGGAGGTATAGGGGCAGTTATCGGATATTCTTTAGGAACAGCATTTCCTCTTTTCACCCTTATATACTTAGGAAAAAAATTTAGAGATAAATACCCAAGAAGCAAATCTTTAATTGAAGTTGTAAGACATAGATTTGGTTCACAATTATTTAAACTTATTTTATTTTTATCCATTTTTTATATGTCCATTTTTTTAATAGCAGAGGTGACAGCTGTTTCTATATTAATCAATTATATATCTGGAGCAGATCTGTGGATAACAGCATCTATAGTGATAATTAGTTCTCTTTTATATACTTTGTATGGTGGATTAAGAGCTTCAATATTTACAGATAATATTCAGTTTATAGTGTTTGGTTTACTTTTAATAATATCATTTTCGTATTTGATATCTTTAAACTCTAATGAGTTTAGCTTTGAATTTATCAAACAAAATAAACCTAATTTATTAAGCTTTAACTATTTGCCAAATTTTACTGCAGGTCTAACTTTTTTTATAGCTGTTGCAGCAACTAATCTTTTTCATCAAGGTAATTGGCAAAGAGTTTATGCAGCTAAAGACAATAAAGTTTTAAAAAGTAGTCTAATTTTTTCATTTTTAATCATTATACCAATTGTATTTTTGATGGGGTTTACAGGGTTAATTGCAACTTCTCAAAATTCAAATCTTATTCCTGATCTAGCATTTTTTTCTTTGCTACTTAAAGAAAATGCTCTTTTTCTATCAATTATTATAATAATTTTAGCTATTTCATTAACAGTAAGCAGCATAGATACTTTGGTAAATGCTATTTCTAGTTTAATAATTGTTGATGTAAATAAAGTTATCAAATTTAAAGGTGATTATTTAAAATTATCTAAGCAAATAATAATATTAATCTCTTTAATTTCTTTTTTCGTTGCATCAAAAGGAATAAGTATTTTATATTTATTTTTATTAGCTGATTTATTTTGTTGTGCGGCTGTACTAAGTGTATTTTATAGTTTTTACTCCAAAAAATTTACTGAAAAAAATGCATATGTAGCTATTATTGTTGGATTAATTGGAGGAATTCTTTTATTCCCAAGTCCTGACTTTTCAAAATCAATTCTGGTAGGAATAATATTGCCTCTAGACTTTTTACCTATATTTGTCTCTCAATCCTTGCTTTTCTGCTCATTTATTGTTGCAACATTTTTACCTATTTTAACTTGGAGACAAAAATAAACCATCATTTACATCCTGTTTATATAAATATATTATAAAAGTTATGAGTTTTATTTTGCCATTTATTGTATTGATCATTGTAGTTGTTTTTATTCATGAATATGGACATTACTATTTTGCAAAGAAATATGGTGTTGGAGTAACTGACTTTTCTATAGGTTTTGGAAAAGAATTATTTGGTTGGAATGACAAATCTGGAACAAGATGGAAAATTTGCTGGATACCCCTTGGCGGTTATGTTAAATTTTTTGGAGATCGAAATGTTTTTTCCCAGGCTGATCAAGAAGAACTTTTAAAAAAATACAATAAAGAAGATCAAGAAAAGCTTTTTGTCACAAAACCGTTGTATCAAAGATCATTGATTGTTGCAGGTGGTCCAATTGCAAACTTTGTTTTAGCAATATTTATTTTTTTATTTATATATATGTTTGCTGGAAAAGACTTTACCCCAGCAATTATCGATGAGGTTCAAAAAGACAGCCCTGCAGAAATTGCTGGGATGAAAAAAAATGACATAATACTTGAGATAGATAATAACAAAGTAGAGAGTATTCTTGACGTTTCTAAACTAATTTTAATGTCAACATCTGAAATAGTTGATTTTAAAGTTTCTAGATATGATCAAGAATTATTATTAAAAGTAAAACCAAAAATTGTTGCCGGAGTTGATAATCTAGGAAACAAAATTAACAAAAGAATTATTGGCATAAAACTTAGTCCTTATAACAATGAAATAAATCATAAAAAATTAGGACCAGCGAGGGCATTAATTGAGTCTTTTAAAGAAGTTTACTTTGTTACCACTTCTTCTCTTAAATATATGGGCTCAATGATTACTGGCTCTGGAGACAGTTCTCAATTAGGAGGACCTATTAGAATAGCTAAAATTTCAGGTCAAGTTGCAGAGTTTGGAATACTCCCATTTATTAGCATGATGGCTTATATTTCAATTAGTCTAGGTTTAATAAATCTATTTCCCATCCCACTTTTAGATGGTGGTCACTTAATGTTTTACGCTTTCGAAAAAGTATTAGGAAAGCCGTTAAGCCAAAAAACTCAAGAAGGTTTTTTTCGAATCGGAATGTTTTTATTATTAACTTTGATGTTTTTTGCGACTTTCAACGACCTTAAAGATTTAGGCTTATTTTAAAGGCATTTTTGACAGTTAAAAAAACTATATAAATCAACGTTTTTTTACAACTATATGTTGTGCCAAAAAATATTTTAGACACAAAAAAAAAGCTTGAATTATCAATGATTTTGTTAAGTATATAATTATAACCTTTAAAACCGGAGCTAAAATGAACAAAAAACAACTTATAGCGAAACTAGCTGGGTCGTTAAATCAAAGTAAAGCTGATGCTGAGCGTACTTTTGATACAATTACCAACACTATTTTGGATGCTTTAAAAGGCGACGATAATGTGAAAATTGCTGGTTTTGGTACATATAAAGTGGCTAAAAGAAAAGCCCGAATTGGCCGTAATCCAAGAACTGGAGAACAAATCCAAATCGCAGCTTCTCAAAAGGTAAAATTTTTACCTGCAAAAGCACTTAAAGAAGTTTTCAACAAATAAACTTTTTTTAACAGCCTTTTTTAAGCTTAAAAACTTGAAAAAGGCTGTTACTACATGCACTTACTGCATACCTATTTTTCCTAACTATCATTAGTTTTTAAATTTATTAAATTTATAAGAACACCTTTAATTAAACGGAGGTGAAATGGTTAAACTTTTAAAAAAACTGGTTGGTCCATTAGTGAGTTTATTTTTTTTACTAAATATGACTAGTGCCGGTTATGCTGAAACTACAGTTTCAGCTGAAGTAGGTTTCATATTCAATACATTTCTTTTCTTGGTCTGTGGTTTTCTAGTAATGTTTATGGCAGCTGGATTCGCCATGCTTGAATCAGGAATGGTAACATCAAAAAGTGTATCAGTAATATGTGCCAAAAATATTGGATTATTTTCAATAGCTGGAATTATGTTCTGGATGGTTGGATATAATTTAGCATACGGAATTCCAGAGGGTGGATACATTGGAAGCTTTACTCCATGGTCTGATGCAAGTTCAGTAGATACTGGATATGCAGATGGATCTGATTGGTACTTCCAAATGGTATTCTGCGCAACAACAGTTTCAATTGTATCTGGAACATTAGCTGAAAGAATTAAATTATGGCCGTTCTTTTTATTTGCAGCTATTCTTTCAGGTATCATTTATCCAATCGTTATGGGTTGGCAGTGGGGAGGTGGCTGGTTAGCAGCTGCTGGTTTCTCAGACTTTGCTGGCTCTACTCTCGTTCACTCAACTGGAGGTGCAGCAGCATTAGCTGGAGCAATTCTATTAGGAGCTAGAACAGGTAGATTTGATAAATCTGGAGCAGCTAAACCTATGAAGCCGTTTGCAGCGTCATCTGTACCATTGGTAACAGTTGGAGTATTTATTTTATGGCTAGGTTGGTTCGGATTTAATGGTGGATCACAATTAGCAATGGGAACATTTGATGATGCAGTTGCTGTATCAAATATTTTCATTAATACAAATTTAGCAGCCTGTGGTGGTGTATTAGCAGCTGGAGCAGTAACTAGATTAATGGCAGGTAAAACTGACGTTATACAAATGCTTAACGGAGCAATTGGTGGTCTAGTAGCAATTACAGCTGAACCATTAATGCCTTCACCGCTAGCAGCAATTCTTATAGGTGCAATTGGTGGACTAATAGTTGTGTTCGGAACTAAATTATTATTCTCACTTAAAATTGATGATGTAGTTGGAGCAATTCCAGCTCACTTATTCGCTGGAGTATGGGGAACATTAGCTGTTCCACTTACAAATGGTGATGCATCATTCGGTGCGCAGCTTCTTGGAGTAATATCAATCAATGCGTTTGTATTTATAGTTTCACTAATAGTTTGGGGAATTATGAAAGGTACAATGGGTATAAGATTGAGTAAAGAAGCAGAAAAACTTGGAACTGACGTTTCAGAGTCTGGTGTAATTGCATACGCAATAAGAGACTAAAGAATAACTATCTCTCTCTCTATAGTTAACTAAAGGCCCCTGAAAAGGGGCCTTTTTTTACACACTTTTGATAAAATCTAATACTTCTTGAGCATGGCCTGCCGCTTTAACGTTCTTCCACTCTTTTATAATCTTATTTTTTTCAATAACAAATGTACTTCTAATTGTTCCCATAAACTCTTTACCCATAAATTTCTTTTTAGCCCAAGCTTTGTAAGCTTTTAAAGAAATTTTATCTTCATCAGCTAGCAATTCAAATTTTAACTTTAGTTTTTTGCTCCACTTATTGTGGCTTTCAATACTGTCTTTTGAAATTCCATAAATTGTGCATCCAAGTTTTTCAAATTTACTTAGAAGTTTATTAAAATCATTTGTTTCTATAGTACATCCACTTGTGTTGTCTTTTGGATAAAAATAGATGATAATATATTTTGATTTTACTTTATTTAATTCAACTGTTTTTCCAGATGTAGATGATAATTTAAAGTTTGGAGCTTTCATATTGTGACCTTTATTTTTTATAGTAATATGTTTTATTTAGTGTAATAAACATTTATGACAATAAAATCAGCATCAACATTAGTCGCAGAAGCGCTAAAAGAAATAAAAACCATATCACCCAGTGAAGCTCTAGAAAAAGTTAATAATAATACCTGTAATCTTATTGATATAAGAGATGTAAGAGAATTAGAAAGATTAGGTAGAGTAGAAAACTCTTCTCACATACCAAGAGGAATGTTGGAATTTTGGATGGATCCAGATAGTCAATATTTTAAGGAAGGAAAAATCGATATGAATAAAGAAATAGTTTTATTCTGTGCAGGAGGTCTCAGATCAGCTTTAGCTACCAAAACTTTACAAAGCATGGGTTTTACTAACATTTCTCATATAGATGGTGGATTTGGCTCAATGCAAAATTCTGGATTTAAAATTGTAAAATAATCCTGAAGTTAATCTAATAAATTTATTCTCTTAGCGTAAAACATTCTGATAATCCAATAAATTACCAAACCAATTGGACCAATAAAGTAAGTTATAATTAATGGAATAAAAACCAAATATTTTGATATGAACAATTTTTGACTATCTTTCATAATCCAGGCACCGCAAAATAAATTTACAGCCAGAAAGTGTGTCCAAAACATTATTAAAAAAGCCTCTGCCTCAAAGAGGTTCCTTAAATCGTATAAGCCAAGATACAAGGTAAAGTTATAATCAAAATCGTATCCAGAAATAAAAAAGTAGTAACCCAAATAACAATACACAGCAGATAATATTACAAAAGGAACAACCGAGGTTACTAGCAAACCACAAATTTTCGATTGTGGAAAAATAATTAAAATCAGCCAAAAAGGTATTACACCTATATTTAACCATAAATAGATCATCTCAATGGTAAAAAAAGCTGCTATTTGTTCAATCATATTATTTTTATATTATATTAAATAAGTAAATGATTCCTATAAAAAATAAAAAAAAGTCATTAGAAGTTACTGTTGAGGAGATGACTAATTTTGCACTTAATTATGTTGAAAAATTTGCTCCATCAAAACAACAATTGAGAACTTATTTGTTAAAAAAATATCTTACTTCAAGAACTCCAAACATAAAAAAAAATGATGTATCAAATTTAATTGATATTGTTCTTGAAGATCTTGAAAAATCAAAATTTATTAATGACAAATTTTATTCAGAGTCTAAAGCAAAAAGTTTAATACAAAGAGGATCTTCAATAAATAAGATAAGAAATTATTTAATCAACAAAGGTGTAGGTGAAAAATACATAAAAAATACTATCGAGCAAATCAAAGACAAAAATGAAGACCAAGATTTTTTTTCAGCTATAAAAATTTGTAAAAAAAAAAGAATTGGACCATCAAGACAGGAGGACAATAGACCTTTATTTTATAAAAAAGACATCGGAGTACTTGCACGATCAGGTTTTGATTTTGAAGTTTCAAGAAGAGTAATGGATTTAGATAAAGATGAATATTTAAAGATTATAAATCTTCTTTAGTTTTTTTATTTTTTTCTTCTAAATAATATTGAATTTTATTTTTTATATAATTTTTGACCATTACAAAAACTATTAAGCCAAATATTGAAACTGATATAATAATTATTAAAATTATTCTTAATTGCTCGCTCATTTTAATTTATCGCTTCTTTTGATAATTAAACTTGGATTTTTAAAATCTTTTTTGCCATAACTAATTTCATTACCATCAAAATCTCTAATTATACCACCTGCGTTTTCTAATATAGCATGTCCCGCAGCAATATCCCACTCACATGCCCTAGGTTCAGCAACGTAACCATCAAACTCTCCTGTTGCAATCACGCAAAATTTGAGAGAGCTCTTCATTTTAACATATTCTGTTACGCCAATTTTTTTATGAATTATCTCAATTTCAGGTTTTAATATATTTGAGTATGAAACAACTTTTACTGAATTTAATGATGTTAATTTTTTACAATTTAATTTAGTTTTTTTATTATTTGATAATTCAAATGATTTATCTTTTCCATAAGAATAAAACATTCTTTTTTTTGCTGGCGCATTGATTAATCCTGCAACAGCTTTCCCATTTAATATCAACCCAGCATTTAAAGTAAATTCCTCTTTGTTGTTAATATAGTCATATGTTCCATCAATAGGATCGATAAGCCAAAAGTCTTTTAGATCATTTTTAGATTTGTTGTGTGAAGTTTCTTCAGAGACAATTGGAATTTTAGGGGTTAATTCTAATATTTTTTTTGTAAGAACCTTATTTACCTCAATATCACCATTACTAACTGGCGTATTATCAGATTTAATTTCTTTTTTTAAACCTTGATTTCTTAGTTTAATAGAAAGATCTCCTGCCATTAAGAAGGTATCTATTAAATTTTCAATAATACCTTTTAATTTAGTTTCATCCATTATTATCAATTCTTTCTAGCTCAATATTATTTGCATTTATTACTTTTTTACCAACATTTTCAAAGTTTACAGTTACTTTGTCTTTAATTATTGACTGAACTTGACCAATACCCCAACTTTTATTGGCAGGGTTAATAACTTTGTCACCTGGTTCAAAATCTAAAATCATTTAATTTAACTTATAATAGAAATAAGTATAAATACCATCAAATGAATTTAGAAACTAACTCTTTAGGATTTAATAAAAAACCATCAGAAACAACTGTTGTTGTTGCAATGTCTGGAGGTGTGGACTCCTCAACAGTTGCAGGATTGATGAAAAAAGAAGGTTATAAAGTAATTGGTATAACTTTGAAATTATATGATGACGGTAAAGAAGTTGCTGCTTCAAAACAATGCTGCTCAGGTCAGGATATAATGGATGCTAAGAGAGTGGCACATAGATTAGATATAGAACATAAGATATTATATTATCAAAGCAAATTTAAACAAGGCGTTGTTGATAATTTTGTTGAAAGTTATTTAAAGGGGGAAACACCAATACCTTGTGTGCAATGTAATCAAACAGTCAAATTTAAAGATTTGTTTGATTTTTCAAAAGAGTTAAATGCAGATGCTTTAATAACAGGTCACTATGTTAAGAGTTTGACACAAAATAATAAAACAAACATGTATAGAGCAATAGATGAGAATAGAGATCAGAGCTATTTTTTATTCAATACTACAAGAGAACAGTTGAACTATATCAGATTTCCATTGGGAGGGTTATTTAAAGATAAAACAAGAGAAATTGCCAAAGAATTAAATTTAAATGTTGCAGACAAACCAGATAGTCAAGATATATGCTTTGTTCCTAATGGAGACTATGCATCAGTAATAAAAAAATTTAAACCAGAGTCCTATAAAAAAGGAAATATTAAAAATTTAGATGGAAAAGTTGTTGGCGTACATGATGGAATAGTCAATTTCACTATTGGTCAAAGAAAAGGAATCAAAGTTTCCAACGAAGAACCATTTTATGTAATTAAAATTGATGCGGAAAAAAATGAAATATTTATAGGACCTAAAGAAAAATTAGCAAAGAAAGAAATTAATTTAAAAAATTTAAATCTTTTGGCAGACAATCAAGAATTTAATCAAAAAATTTTAGTAAAAGTAAGATCCACTGGTAAACTTTTAGAGGCAAATGTAGATTTTCAGAACAATAATGATGCAAAAGTTAATCTTTTTAGTCCTGAATATGGAATTTCACCAGGCCAAGCTTGTGTATTCTACAAGAAAGACCAATTTGGTCATAAAGTATTAGGTGGTGGTTGGATTAAAGATTAAAAATTTTATTTCTTTTTATTTTTTTTTCTAGCTCTTCTCTTTTTAGAGCCCATTTTTCTACGGCCTCTGTGTTTTTTTGGGTATCCCATAATCTCCTTAGTTTTACTATTTTATTGACTTATTTGGTGGATATAGCATTGTCCAATGAACATAGCAATTTTTTTATGAGCAAATCGTTTAAGACTTTTTTAAAACATACTGCCAAAGATTTCCATAATCATTCAGTTAATCCGCCAGTAGTACGCGCATCTACCATAATATTCAAATCAATGAATGACATAAGACGAACTCAGTCTAAATATAAGAAAGATCCAAGAGGTGGCCATTTTGATTATGGGAGACAAGGAACATCAACAACGCATATTTTACAAAAAATTTTAACCAAGCTTGAGGACTCTTATCATGTTTTTTTAACACCAACTGGTTTTGGATCTGTTTTTTTAGCAATTTTTAGTGTTGTAAGACCCGGAGATGAAATAGTCGTTGCTGACCCTGTTTACAATCCAACAAGAGTTTTAACTCAAGACTTTTTAAAAGAATTTAATATTAAAACAACTTTTTATAATCCTCATGATTTAAAATCTCTCAATAAAATAATTAACAAAAAAACAAAATTAATTTTCGTAGAAAACCCTGGTAGTAATTCATTTGAATTTCAAGATCTATCAAAAATAATATCTATTGCTAAAAAAAGGAAAGTATTTACTGCAATTGATAATACTTGGGCAACACCATATTTTTTTAAACCGATGAAACTAGGATTTGATATGTCTATAGTTTCAGCAACCAAATATTACTCAGGACACTCGGATGTAATGGGCGGAAGCTTAGCAGTGAATAGAAAAGTTTTTAAACATGTTGAGAAAGCACAAAAAATTATTGGTTTAAGATTAGGTCCTGATGATGCTTACTTGATAACTCGAGGATTAAGAACATTAGATGTTAGATTAGATAAACATCAAGAAAATGCTAGAAAGGTTGCAGAATTTTTATCAAAAAATAAACAAGTTAAACTCCTATATCCTTATAAAAAAGGATCTCTAAATTATAAGTTATGGAAAAAATATTATTCAGGAGCATCTGGTTTAATGGGTCTAAAAATAAAAACTAAGGATAGAAAATCTGTAATCAAATTTGTTAACTCTCTCAAATTATTTGGTTATGGATATAGTTGGGGAGGTTTTGAAAGTTTAGCACTTCATCAAAGTAAAGCTGAGAGAGGAAATAGAATTCATTCAGACATAAAAGAAGACGAAAAAATTGTAAGATTACATATAGGTCTAGAGGATCCAAAAGATTTAATTGAAGATTTGCGAAAATCGCTTAAATTCATTAAATGAGTTCTGAAAAATTTTTTACTACAAAAAAAGCATTAATCACACTAATAGCAGCTTCGTTAGTTGTTATTGTATCTCTTGGTATAAGACAGACATTCGGATTATTTTTTTTTGATTTTAATGCTGATCTAAATATTTCAATTTCTCATTTTGGTTTTGTTATTGGATTACAATTATTGATGTGGGGAGTTTTTAGTCCAATATTTGGTTTCATAACTGATAGGTACGGAGGAGCAACCGCAATATTCATAGGATTTTTATTTTACTTAGCAGGACTTTTCCTATTTTATTCAGGGCTAAATACAGGTTATCTTTTTACTTTGACCATAGGACTTCTAATTGGAATTGGATTAGGTGGAACTGCTATAAGCATTCCAGTTTCAGTAGTTGCAAAGCATTTTCCATCATCTAATAGAACAATTGCTACTGGCATTGTAACTTGTGCAGGATCATTTGGTTTTTTTGTGTCACCTTTACTTGTAAGATATTCATTAATTGAAATTGGATGGGAAATAACGATTTTATATTTTTGTTTTCTTTTAGGAATAGGTCTAATAACAGCTTTATTTATTAGTACACCTAAAACTCCAGTTGGAAATAACGACAATAATAACCAAACAGCTAAGGAAGCCTTAATAGAAGCATTTAATAATAAAAGCTTTATATTTTTAACCTTAGGATTTTTTGTTTGTGGTTGGCATATAGCTTTAGTTGCTACACATATACCAACATACATGATGGATAGAGGTATGCCTGACTGGACAGCAGCTATGATTTTAGCATTAGTAGGTGTGTTCAATATGATAGGAACTATGGGAAGTGGTTATCTTGCAACTAAGTTTAGTAAAAAGAAAGTACTAAGTGCGATATATTTGTTAAGAGGTGTTTCGCTAATATATTTTTTATATTTGCCACCAAGTATATTTAACTCAGTTGTATTTGGAGTTACTTTTGGACTTCTATGGCTTTCAACTGTGCCACCAACAAATGGTTTAGTAGGTCATATATTTGGAACAAAACATATTGGTCTTCTTTATGGAATAGTTTTTGTAAGTCACCAGATTGGGTCTTTTCTTGGGGCATATTTAGGAGGAGTTTTTTATGAAATGCATGGAAATTTTGACTACGCATGGTACGTTTCTATCGCATTATCAATCTTTGCAGGTTTGATACACTTACCAATTAAAGAGAAATCAATTGAAAGAGTTCAAACAGCATAAACTAAAATTTAATCCATTTTTAGAAAATCTTTATCAGTCTAATAAGCCGTTGATAATATACAAAGTTGATGGTGGCTACGATTTATTTACTGATTTTTCAAAAAAAATAATAATTAACAACAGGAATATAGAAAATTTCTTAAATTCATTTTCAACAAAAAAATATAAGAAAGAAACAGATATTTTTATTGGCTTTTTTGGTTATGAAATACTTTGTAATTTACTTAAAATAAAAATTAAAAATCAAAAAAATATAAAATTTTATAAAGGTGTGTTTTATAAACCAGAAACGATTATAAAAATTAGAGATAAAATTAAAATATATTCAACAAAAAAAAAACATAATTTTAATTATCAGTTCCAGAAAACTAATATTTCGAGCCCCTTTAAGTTAAATATTAGCTACAAAAAGTATAAAAAAATATTTGATATTTTTTCAAAGAAAATACGTGAAGGACAAACTTATCAAATCAAAATATGCACTAAATATAAAAATAAATCTGAGATAAATCCTGTTAATTTCTTTTGGAAACTTATGAAAATTAATTCATCTCCAGAGTCATTTATGATTAGAGATAAAGATTATTCAATAGTTAGTTGTTCTCCGGAAACATTGATTGATAGAAAAGGTAACTCAATCTTAACTAAACCAATAGCTGGAACGCTAAAAAAGAATAAATTTTATAATAAATTAAAGGCTTTAAAATATTTTAGAAACAATAATAAAGAAACGAAAGAACACAATATGATTGTTGATCTTGAAAGAAATGATTTATCAAGAATTTGCAAACCTGGAACCGTGAAGATTAAAAAGGAGAAATATGTTGAAGAATATAAGCATCTTTATCATTATGTAACAAGTATTGCGGGCAGGATAAAAAAAAATATTTCTGTAAAAGAAATAATAACTTCTATGATGCCTGGTGGATCTGTCATTGGATGTCCAAAAATTAAGACATTACAATTATTAAATTCTCAGGAAAAAGAAGATAGAAATATTTTTACTGGAAGTTTTGGTTTTATTAAATTCAATGAGGATATGAGATTTAATATAATTATAAGATCTATTTTAAACTTCAAAAAACAATCAGAAATTTCTGCAGCATCAGGAGTAGTTTTAGATAGTGCAGCAAAAAAAGAGTTTAATGAGAATTTTATAAAAGCGAAATCATTATTGGAATTATTCAAATGATATATATAATTGATCATCAAGACTCTTTTACATGGAATGTTGTTCATCAATTTTCCCAATTTGATAAAGTTATTTGCACAAATTATTTTGAATTAAACAACAACTTACTTGAAAAATCTGACACAATAGTTCTATCACCAGGTCCAGGATCCCCCAAAGATTATCCAAATACCTCAAAGCTTTATAAAAAATTTAAGGGAAGAAAAAAAATAATAGGAATATGTCTAGGATATCAACAAATTTTATTTTGTGAAAAAGCAAAAATTATTCAACAAAAAAATATTTTCCACGGATACCAATCGGAGGTAAAAGTAACAAATAACAAGTCAATTTTTCAAAAAAACTCAAAATTTAAAGTTGGCAGATATCACTCATTAAAATTAAAAGAGCCATTTTCTGCCAAAAATTTTGAAATAACAATCAGATGCTCAAACACTGGTATTGCAATGGGTTTTGAAAACATTAAAGATAATATATATGGATTTCAATTTCACCCAGAGTCTTTTTTAACAAAAAATGGTAAACTACTTATTAAAAAAATCCTATCAGCGTAGCACACTTAAAGAGATTAAATTTAATGATCTTTGGAATAAAAATGGTGTCTTTACTACAATGTGGATATACAGCAGGCCACCTAAAATTCTTTTTTTTAAATCACATATTCAAAATTTAATCAAATCTTTAAAAGCTTATAAAATAAGTGAGGATAATATTAAAAATATTATTTTAAATTTAATTAAAAAAAATGTTAATAGAAAAATTTCTTACAATCATTTACTCAGAGTTGCTTTGAATAAAAAAATTATATCTGTTTCTATTAGGGAGAGAGTAATACCAAAAAGTAAATTTAGTTTAAAATTAGTAAATTATGAGAGAGTAAAACCTGAGTATAAAAATCTGAAATATAAAAAAATATTAAAATTTTTGTCAAAAATGAATACATCAAAACAGGATATCGCTCTATGCGTGAATAATAAAATTCTTGAAACTGGAACCTCAAATCTTTTGTTTGTTCATAAACAAAAGATTTATTCGCCAAAATCAAATTATTATAAAGGAACGAATATTAAGTTTTATGAAAAAAAATTTCGCATTATCAAAAAGGATATTTACCTAAAGGATATTGAGCAGTTCGAAGAAATTATATTAGTTGGATCAGGAAAAGGTGTTGTATCTGTTAATTTTATTGAAAGTTATAATTGGAAAAGAAAAAGTAAAGAAACATTTAATAAAATTTTTAAAATCTTCAAAAGTGAGTTCAGCAAAAATATATATAAATATAACCTATGAGAGATCCAAATAATCCATGTCTTTTTTGTAATGTTCCATCAAGTGAGTACATCTTTGAAAATAATTTAGCCTTTTCTACTTTTGATTCTTATCCAGTTTCAAAACATCATGCGCTAATTATTCCAAAGAGACATGTTGAAAACTATTTTGATATGTCTGAGGAAGAAATTTTATCCTGCAATAAGCTAATTAAAAAAATGAGAAATAAAATCCAAGAGCTTGATCCGACTGTAGATGGTTTTAATATTGGCACAAATTCAGGCAAAGAAGCAGGGCAATCAATAATGCATTGTCATATACATTTAATTCCTAGAAGAAAAAACGATGTGGATAACCCGCAAGGTGGCGTGAGGGGAGTTATACCTTCAAAACAGCATTATCAGCGTAAAAAATAAATTTTTAACAATATACCAGTGCTAAAATGTCACTTTATGGTAGTTGATCTATTATAATAAGTATACTAAGAATCCATTTGCGGAAGGAACATCATAATGATTTCAACAAACCCATTTTTTATTTTATCCCAGAGTGTACCGGCTATTTTAATGCAATCGTTCGTTATTCTTATGGGTATTTTAATACTAGTGGGGACTGTTATGGATATTATCCATAAAAAAAATGTTAAATACTTTTTCCAAAATGCAAAAAAAGCAAAATTGTCAGCTAAAAAAGAATTAACAACTTCTGAAAGAATATCAGTAATATCAAAAACTATTGCAAGCGATATAGCAACTACTTCTGAGCTAGGAGCAGGTAAAAGAAGATTGGCACATGTAATGGGAATGTATGGAACAATTCTGTTTTGGGTTGGATCAGTTGTAATGATATTTTTTTATACTTCTCCTAATGCAGTAACACCTGCTTTTTGGCCAATCATTTGGCATGTTGGTGCGGCTTTAACAGTTCTAGGTGGAGGTTGGTTTTGGTTTTTTTTAAGAGTTGATGTCTACTCCGAAGCTCAACCATGGTACAGAATAATCCAAGCAGACTTATTTGTACTTGCATTGATTGCATCATCATTATTTGGATTAATTTGGTCATATCTTCAATCTTTAAACTTACAAGGCAGATGGGATGATTTTGTATTTTTAGGATTATTTATAATTGCTAATTTAGTTTTATTTGGTGGTGTATATTGGTCTAAATTTGCTCATATGTTTTACAAACCTGGTGCCGCTTTACAAAAAAACTTAGCTGAAGCTGATGGATCTAGAGATAATCTTCCACCTGAAGCTGACGCCCCAGAGCAATTTGGCCTAGGTATAAAAAGAGAAGAGCCAAAACATTATTAATATGATACAGAACTTAAAGGAGAAAATATAAATTATGTCAACTTTTGTGTATATGACTAGATGCGATGGCTGTGGTCACTGTGTAGATATTTGTCCATCAGATATTATGCATATCGATGAAACGATAAGAAGAGCGAAAAATATTGAACCAAACTTTTGTTGGGAATGTTACTCATGTGTTAAAGCATGTCCTAACCATGCAATAGACGTAAGAGGTTATGCAGATTTTGCTCCAATGGGTCATAGCGTAAGAGTTAGAAGAGAAGAGGAAAAAGGAACTATTTCTTGGAGAATAAAATTTAGAAATGGAACTGAAAAGAATTTTGTATCACCAATAACGACTAAACCATGGGGAAAATATATTCCAAAATTAGCTGAAGGTGATAAGCCTAATCAAGGAGAAATTAATTCTCAAATATTATACTCAGAACCAGAGGGATTAAATACAAATAAAGAATTACCAAGGGTAGATAAGAGTGCTTTTAAAAAAGGAGTTTATTATTAATGGCTAGAAAAACTATAGTAGAAAATTGTGATATTTTAGTTGTTGGTGGAGGAATGGCTGGAACAGGTGCAACTTTCGAGGCTAGACATTGGGGAAGAGATTTAAAAATAGTTTGTGTTGAAAAAGCAAATATTGATAGAAGCGGTGCAGTTGCTCAAGGTTTATATGCAATCAACTGCTACATGGGAATGCAATGGGGTGAAAACCAACCTGAGGACCATGTAAGATATGCCAGAAATGATTTAATGGGATTGGTAAGAGAAGATCTAGGTTATGACATGGCTCGTCATGTAGATTCAACTGTTCATATGTTCGACGAATGGGGTCTTCCAATGATGAAAAATAAGGAGACAGGTCGATACCAAAGAGAAGGTAAATGGCAAATAATGATTCATGGTGAAAGTTACAAACCAATTGTTGCAGAAGCAGCAAAAAAATCAGCAGATAAAATTTATAATAGAATAATGATCACTCATCTTTTAATGGATGAAAACAATGAAAACAGAGTTGGTGGTGCTGTCGGATTTAATATGCGAACCGGTGACTATCACGTCTTTAAATCAAAAACAGTTATTGTCGCTGCTGGAGGAGCCTCACATATTTTCAAACCTAGAGCCGTTGGTGAAGGAATGGGAAGAACTTGGTATGCTCCTTGGAGTAATGGATCAGCATATGCATTACCTATTGCTGCTGGAGCTAAAATGACCCAAATGGAGAATAGAATTGTGCTCTGCAGGTTTAAAGATGGTTATGGTCCAGTTGGTGCGTACTTCTTGCATTTAAAAACGTACACACAAAATGCTAACGGCGAAAATTATGAGAAAAAATGGTACGAAAAAACAAAAGAATTAGTTGGAGAGTATATTGATCATCATCCTACTCCTACATGTTTACGTAATCATGCTTTCATTCAAGAAACTATGGCCGGTGGTGGACCGATTCATATGGTTACAAAAGAAGCATTCCAAGATCCACACCTAGAAACAGTTGGTTGGGAAAACTTCTTAGGTATGACTGTCGGACAAGCAGTAGTATGGGCTTCTCAAAATATTGATCCAAAATATACTAATCCTGAATTAACAACATCAGAACCTTATGTTATGGGTTCTCACGCGACATGCTCTGGAGCGTGGGTAAGTGGCCCAGAGGATTTATCTCCACCTGAATATTTTTGGGGATATAACAGAATGACAACAATTCAAGGTTTATTTGGTGCTGGAGATACTGTAGGTGGAAGCGCCCATAAATTCTCATCTGGATCTTTTACTGAGGGAAGATTAGCTGCAAAAGCAGCTGTAAAATACATAGAAGATCAAAAGGCAAACGATATTAAAGTAAGTGATAAACAGTGTAATGATTTCAAGGAAGTTATTTATAAACCATTAGAAAATTATACTGTTGGAAGAAATGAAATAACTGGAGGAACTGTATCTCCGAGTTATATTTCACCAATACAGGGCTTACAAAGATTACAAAAAATTATGGATGAGTATGTGGGTGGAATTAGTTATAATTACATGACGAACGAAAATACTCTTAAAAAAGGACTTGAGCTACTAGCATGGCTTGAAGAAGATTTAGAAAATGTGGGAGCTGAAGATTATCACCAACTTATGAGAGCTTGGGAGTTAAAACATAGAACAATTACATCTCAATGTGTAACAGAACATACTTTATTCAGACAAGAAACTCGTTGGCCAGGTTATTATTATAGAGGGGATTATATGAAACTAGATGATGAAAATTGGCATTGTCTCACTCTATCTAGAAGAGACCCTAAAACGGGCAAGTTTACCATGGAAAAGGCACCTGTTTATCACATAGTTGATGAAAAAGAGAAAAAAGAAGCTTCTTAAACTCAATAGATCATAAATGGCTTTATTAGATAAATCTGATGAGGAAATTATTAAAATTGCTGAACCTATTTGGGCAAACCTAGTTAAATCATCAAACATTAAAGATTATGGAGGATTTACAAGAGATCTGTCATCACAAATGATGTATGGAGCCAATGAAGTTGAGTTAGGCAAGCAATGGGCAAGCAACAAACTTATTTCAAGTTTAGCAGAAGGATGTAAAGCTATAGGGTGCTTAAGAAGAGGTCTTTATATTACCATACTTTACAAACAAACTAGCACTGAAGTACCAGGAGACTTTTTAGGTAGGCTCGTCCTTGGAGATGAAGGAGATGAGGTTAAAGTCTTTGGAGCAACAATCTTTTAAATAACTAAAATATTCTTTGCATTTTATACAACTTGTGGTATTTCGCGAGTATGTTTCAAATAATAAATCAAAATTTAAAAAAATTACCTTTATTCTTTGAAAATCAATTAAGTAAAATAATCAAATCATTTTTATATCTGTTTATATTCTTTGCTTGGGGCATTATAATTTTGAGCACGGCTCAAAATTTTATATAAAACATTCATATTTATTGACTTTGAACTATTAGAAGAATAGTTACTGCTTATGGAGTATTTTCTTCCAATTGCACAAGTTGAAATTAACATTTTATATATTTTTGGTTTAAGTTTAGTTGTAGGAATCTTATCTGGATTATTTGGAGTAGGCGGAGGGTTTTTAATGACACCATTTTTAATTTTTATGGGTGTACCACCAATTTATGCGGTTCCAAATGAAGCAAGCAACATTCTTGGAACCTCTGTTTCAGGTTCTACAACGCATTATCTAAAAGGTACGCTTGATTATAAAATGGGATTTATGATTGTAATTGGTGGTATAGTTGGAACAGTATTAGGTATTATAACTTTCTCATATTTTAAAGATATTGGAAAAATAAACGTAGTTATTTCTCTTGCGTATATGTATATCCTCGCAATTTTAGGAACTTTTATGTTAATTCAAGGTGTTTCAGAAATTGACAAAGCAAGAAAAAAAATTACTGAAAGAAAAAAATTACATAAACACTATTGGATACATGGATTGCCTATGAGAATGCGTTTTAAAAAATCTCAACTTTATGAAAGTGCGTTCACACCAATTATAATTGGTTTAATTGTTGGCTTCATAGCAGCAATTATGGGAATTGGAGGAGCATTTATACTTGTTCCAGCTATGATTTATATAATTGGCATGCCTACAAGGTTAATACCAGGCACATCTTTATTTGTAACTATCTTTGTTAGTGCAATTGTAACAATCCTTCATGCATTAAACTATGGAACTATAGACTTGATTTTAGTTTTTGTTTTAATTTTGGGATCAATAATTGGAGTACAGTTTGGACAAAAAATAGGTGAAAAAATTGACAGCTCAGAATTCAAAACCATTTTAGCTATTCTTTTACTTTTAGTAGGTATTGCAATTGCTTATGATACTTTTATTAAAGATGAAAATGCTATGAATACTTTACAAAATACAAGTGATAATTTAGGAACCTTAAGTCAATTTATATTAAACTTTTCTGAAGATATGCCAATATTCTATGGACTAACATCAGTATTGTTAGCAATAGTACTAGGAGTTGGTGCTGCAATGATTAGAAGAGTTTACTCTAATTGGAATGATGCAAGATTAGCTAAACTAAAAAAGTAACTAGGCGCTTCTATACAGTTTAGTCATAACAAATTCTTTATGACCTAAAGCTTCAGCACAAGTTAATCTTCCATTTGCAACTCTTAAAGTTGATTTAATTAACTCGTCTCCTGCTTGACTTAAATTCATCTCTCTAGAGAGAATTTTTGATACATCAACATCAATATGCTCACTCATAGTTTTGGCTGTGAGTGGATTTGCAGTCAATTTGATTACAGGTTCAATTGGATTTCCGATGATATTTCCCTGCCCAGTTGGAAATAGATGGATATTAAAACCACCTGCGGCTTGTAAAGTAACACATTCAGCTGCCGCTGATGAAGTATCCATAAAATATAAACCAGCTCCTTTTGTAGGCTCTTCTGCAGGTTCTAAAACATCTATAAATTTACATCCACCAATCTTTTGAAAGTTTCCAAAAGCTTTTTCCTCAATAGTGGTCAATCCTCCAGCTATATTTCCCGCTGTAGGTTGACTTTCGGAAAGGTCATCAGTTGCCTCTTTAAGAATAAAATCATTGTAATCGTTCCAGGTTTTTTTGAATTTTGCTTGTGCTTCAGGTGTTTTTCCTCTTTTCTCACAAACTGTTTCAGCACCTGTTAGTTCAGAAGTTTCTCCAAAACATAAATGAACACCTAGCGGCTCTAATTTATCCATAAGGTTTCCAACCGTTGGATTAGAAGCTAATCCAGATGTCGTATCAGATTCACCACATTTAACTGAAATCCATAAATCGCTCATTGGACATTCCTCTCTTTGTTTCTCAGATGCCCACATTGAAAATTCTTGTGCTTTTTTTGATACTTTTGCAATTGTATCAATATCACCCACACCTTCTATACTAAAACCTTCAACTGGTTTTCCTGTAGTTGCAATCGCATCAACAATTCTTTTTGTCCACTTAGGCTCAATCCCTATGACTATCACTGCTGCTACATTCGGATTTTTTCCTGTTCCGATCATTGTTCTAAAGTGTAGTTCTAGATCAGCACCAAATTGTAATCGCCCATAAGAGTGAGGTAAAGCTATAGTACCTTTAATATTATTTGCTACAGCTTCAGCACAAGCATTTGAAATATCATCGACTGGAAGAATTATAACATGATTTCGTGTTCCAGCTCTTCCGTTTTCTCTTTTATATCCTAAAAAACTTTTTGGAATTTCCATAAATTACCACTTTTTCGTTTTTACATTATGAACATGAACATGCTCACCTTTTTTAATATTTTTAACTACTTTACCAATATCATGTCCATATTTTAAAATCGTATCCCCTTCATTTAAGTCAACCATCGCAATTTTATGCCCTAAAGGTATTTCATCTTTCGATTGAATTGAGACAGATTTGTCGTTTTCCATTATCCAGCAGTTACAGTCTTGATTTGGAGTTATTTTTTCAATAACTACAACACCTACATTGTCTTTTTCATCGTGAATTATTATATCTGTATTAGACATTGTGACGATTTCTTTATTTGAAATTTGAACAATCTTATATATTAATCGATCACTTTAACAAATAAAAAAAGAATTAAGAAAGGCTGCACTATGACCAAAATGACTACAGAAGAAGCATTTATAAAAGTTCTTCAAATGCACGGAATTGAACACTCGTTTGGAATTATAGGTTCAGCTTTTATGGCTATATCTGATTTGTTTCCTAAAGCAGGAATTACTTTTTGGGATGTAGCGCATGAGACTAATGGTGGTTTAATCGCAGACGGGTACACAAGAGCCACTGGCAAAATGTCAATGGTAATTGCTCAAAATGGGCCAGGTATAACAGGATTGGTTACTCCAATTAAAACTGCTTATTGGAATCATACACCATTACTTCTAGTCACCCCACAAGCTGCAAATAAAACAATGGGTCAAGGTGGTTTTCAGGAAGTTGAGCAAATGAATCTGTTTAAAGATATGGTTTGTTATCAAGAAGAAGTCAGAGATCCATCAAGAATGGCAGAGGTATTAAACAGGGTAATTGAAAAAGCTTTTAGAGGATCAGCTCCAGCACAAATAAATGTGCCAAGAGATTATTGGACACAAGTTATTGATATAGAATTACCTCCTATTGTAAGATTTGAAAGACAGGGTGGAGGAAAAGAGGCAATAGATAAAGCAGCAAAATTATTGTCTGATGCAAAATTTCCAGTAATTTTATCAGGAGCAGGAGTTGTTATAGGTGACGCTATAGAGGATTGTAAAAAATTAGCAGAAAAACTAGATGCACCAGTTTGTAATGGATATCAACATAATGATAGTTTTCCTGGTAGTCATCCACTAGCAGTTGGACCGTTAGGATATAATGGTTCGAAGGCTGGTATGGAATTGATCTCAAAAGCAGATGTTGTTCTTGCATTAGGAACAAGATTAAATCCTTTCTCTACGTTGCCAGGGTATGGAATTGATTACTGGCCAAAAAATGCAAAAATAATTCAAGTAGATATGAACCCAGATAGAATTGGTTTAACAAAGAAAGTAACAGTTGGAATTTGTGGAGATGCAAAAATGGTATCACAACAAATTTTAGAAAAATTATCACCTACCGCTGGAGACAATGGTAGAGAGGATAGAAAAAATTTAATTCACCAAACAAAATCTGCATGGTTACAAACCTTAACAAGTTTAGATCATGAAGATGATGATCCAGGAACGGTTTGGAATAAAGAAGCAAGAGAAAGAGACGCAGACAGAATGTCACCAAGGCAAGCTTGGAGAGCTATTCAAGCAGGAATGCCTGAAGATGTGATTATTTCAAGCGATATAGGAAATAATTGTGCAATCGGTAATGCTTATCCAACATTTGAAAAACCAAGAAAGTATTTAGCACCAGGTTTATTTGGACCATGTGGTTACGGATTTCCATCAATTTTAGGAGCTAAAATTGGATGTCCAGATACCCCAGTAATAGGTTTTGCTGGAGATGGAGCTTTTGGAATTAGTATGAATGAGATGAGCTCCTGTGCGAGAGAAGAATGGCCAGCGATTACGATGGTAATATTTAGAAATTATCAATGGGGAGCAGAAAAAAGAAATTCAATATTGTGGTTTGATGATAATTTTGTAGGTACTGAATTAGATCCAGAATTAAGCTACGCAAAAGTTGCAAATGCTTGCGGCTTAAAAGGAATAACGGTAAAAACGATGGAAGAAACTACAAAAGCTATTAAACAATCTTGTGAAGATCAAAAGCAAGGGATTACAACATTTATTGAAGTAATTTTAAATCAAGAATTAGGAGAGCCTTTTAGAAGAGATGCAATGAAAAAACCTGTTAAAGTAGCTGGCATCGAAAAATCTGATATGAAACCTCAAAAATCACTAGCTGGTTAATAATAAATATATTCCATAGGTAAATAAACTTATATATTATTGACTAATACTTATGGATGTAAAATTAGATAAATGGTTTAGACCAAAAATTGACAAAGAAGTTTTAAAAGAACTCACAAAAAAATCTGATCTTAAAGGTTTAGTTCACGTTAGTGTTTATTTTAGCTTTTTATTAATGACTGGATTACTAGCATACTATACTTGGGGAACATGGTGGTCAGTATTTTGGTTTTATATTTATGGAAACATTTTTTGCTTTTGTAATCCAATTTGGCATGAAACAGGACATAAGACGGCTTTTCAAACTAAATTTTTAAATGAATTTTTTTACTATATTGCATGCTTTATGGCTTATTTTGAGCCAACAAGATGGAGATACACACACTTTGTTCATCATGGGAATACATATTCGACAAAAAATCCATATGATCATGAAATTGAGTATGACAATAATTTAAAAGACACACCAAAAAAATTATTAATGAACATAATTCCATTTGGCGAACTATTATTTTTTAAAAAAAGTATAGCCTATGAAGTTATCAAACATGCTTTAGGAATTAAAACCAAAGTTATGATTGATAGTATACCAGAGAACGCAAGACCAAGAGCAATTTTGATTTCAAGAATTTACGTTATAATTTGGATATCTATAATTACATGGTCTGGATATATTTCATCTTGGTTACCGGCATTATATCTTTTATTACCACACTATTATGGAAAAGGTTTACATAAATTTGTTGCATTTACTCAACATGCTGGCTTGGCAAGGGATGTAAAGGATCATAGATTATCAGCCAGGGATATGAAATTAAATCCAATTTTAAGTTTTCTATATTGGAAAATGGAGTATCATTGTGTACATCACATGTTTCCAACTGTTCCAGCATATAACTTAGAAAAATTGCATTTCCATTTACAAGATCAATTACCAGAAATTAAAAATGGATTATTTGAAACTTATAAAGAAATAATACCTGCTCTTATGAAACAAAAAGAAGAGCCAAACTATCATTTAAACATATCACTACCAGATCAACAAACTCTTTAATGTACAAAAATTATAAAATTTGGTTATTTTTTGGTGCTGCTTTAATTTTTTTATACTTAAGCGTAGGAAAATATGAAGAGTTTAGCATTAAAAAATCTATTTCTGCCTGTGTTCTTGCAAAAAGTAAAATTAAAAAAGACTTAAGTCCTCAAGAAGCAAGAAAGGTATGCGAGCTTGAAATTAAGCAAAATAAATGAAATTTTTTTTTTATTTGATTTTATTTATTTTTTTTATTTTTAATAATTCATTTTCAAAAAATACAAAACTAAGAATACAAGATATTTATTCAGATCAAATAACATGGAAACATATTGATTTTAGTCTTCCAGTAGGTGACTGGATATATTATGATAAATCTCCATGGGTTATTCACCATTTTCATGGTTCATGTGCATCATTTTTAAATATAGTTAATAAAGTTGCCGTCGGCCATTACGAAATTTGTTATGTAGAAAGTGGAGGAAAATTACGACAAATTCTGGGAGCACTTTTTCAAGCAGAATTAAAAAATGGTAAATACGATAGTTGTCTATTGAGACCAGAATATTTTTATGCAAAATTTTTAATTATTGGTGCTAGCTCAAATTGTTTCCTAACTAGGCACAGAGACCCTTTTAAAGAATTGAATTTTCCAGATGATCCAGAGGACAAATATCAAGCAAGATTAAAAAGGTATTTAAAAGATAAATCTATTTATCTTCCAAAGATAAGTTTGAATTATAATAGTATTTACTATTCAAACAAAAATGATAAAGCAATTTTTGTAAATTATACTGTAGATCCAGAATTTATTGGTGCTCCAAAAACATTGTTTCAAGGTGAAAATACTAGCGAGTATCACAGGGATAATATTGATAATTATCCAATTAAAAAAAAATTTTTTAAGTTATGGACAAAAAAAATGGCACAAAAACATAGCTATCTTGAAAATCAACTAAAGGCATCAAATAAATTTAAATTAAATTTTTCAGATTTAGATTAAATATAAAATATGAGAATTTTTATTTATTCAATCGTATTTAGCATGCTTTTGAACAGTTATTCTCTCTCAGATACAAGATTAGAGAAAGATTTAAAAAAACTCTCAAAATATAATTTTTTTGTTGGTAATGAAGGCAATCGTTACGACTTAGATCATAACATTGATAAAGATAAAACAATAATATTAATTTATAGTCATGGCAGCGGAGGTTCAGAAAAAAAATTACAAAAATGTAATAAATCTTGGTGGCAGATACCACCAATAGTTTATCAGTTAGATGGTGTAAAAATTAAAGATTTCACAATCAAAACTTATCAACTATGCAAGGGTGCAAGAGGATTCTCACAAAAAGACGGAGACTTATTTTGGGACACTTATGATAAAAACAATCAAGATGTCAATAGTGTTCTAGATCTTAAGGACGAAAATGGCATATTATTAATTCAGAAATGGGAGGGACCAATACAAGAAAAAGTTATAAAATTAAAAATTGATGAGTTTAAACAGAGAGGTTTTAATAATATTGTTCTTTCAGGTCATTCAGCTGGTGGGTGGGACTCACTAGTTTTAAAATCAAATTTTCCATCAGAAATTGATGGTGTAATAGCATTCCATCCTGCAAGATCTGGAAAATTTGCTGGTACAAAAAAACCACACAAAGGTTGGATAAATTGGAGAAATTATAAAATATCAATGATTAAAGTAGATAAATTGGAAAATGTTTTAGTTTTTAGTCATGAAAAAGATAAATATGAAAATCCTAAAACATCTAAATTTTTATCTGATTCAAAAAATGTTAGATTTGTTGATGTAAGCGACACTAATTGTAAAAAAAAATTAAAAACTGGTGGATGGCATGGAATAACTCTTACCAAGTGTTTTGCAGATAAAGATCCAAAAAGAAAAGAAATAATTAAATATTTAGAAAAACTGTTTTAAAGAAGGCTTGGTAGCCAAGTAGAAAATACAGGAAATAATATCATCAATATTCCATAAATTATTCCAACTATTGTAAATAATGGAACTTCTTTAAATGCATTAGCTGGATTTTCTTTTATTACCCCAGCAGCTGTATATATGCCTACGCAAACAGGTGGAGTTATCATTCCAATTCCAGCAAAAGCTACAAAAACAACATATAAGTGGAGCAAACTTTGATCAAAAGATAATGTTAATGCTGCAAATATTGGGACAGTTAAATAAAATACTGGAACTATTTCTATAAATGTTCCTAAAATTAAACATATTGTTCCTAACATTATCCAAAATAAATTTACACTCACACCCATATCTGTGAAGTAAGTTATAATTTTCTGAGGTGCTTGTGTGTAGGTAAGCACAACACTTAAAAAAGTAGCTGTTGCAATTATTGAAAATATAACAGCAGTAATTATTGCAGTATCTTTTAAACAACTTAATAAAGATGAAAAAGTTAATTCTCTATAAATTAAAAATCCTATTGCAACTGCATAAACTCCTGCAATAGCTGCAGACTCTGATGGAGTTAAAAAACCTGCATATATTCCACCCAATATTATAACTGGGGTTATCAATGCTGGAAGAGCTGCAATGAAAGAACTTAATCTTTCTTTGAATGTAGCTTTTTTGTCTGCTCTTATATGTCTGCACTTAAATAAAACTAAAAGAACCATTAAAATTAGAAGAATAATTCCCGGTATAACTCCTGCAGCAAATGTTTTTGAGACAGGAACGTATGTAAGTGCACTAAACAAAATAGCTGCATTTGACGGAGGTATTAGAGCTTCAAGAAGTGCAGCAGACGCAGCAAGCACGACCACAAATGGAGTAGGGTAACCTTGCTCAATCATTTTGGGCATCATGATAGTTCCAACAGCAGTAATTGCAGCTAATATAGATCCACAAAATGCTGCAAAGAATCCCATCGCAATAACCATTGCCACACCTAGACCTCCAGGCCAATGTCCAACTAAAGTCGTTGCAAATCTTACAAGTCTAAGTGCTGCTCCACCTTTGAGCATAGCCATCCCACTAAAAATAAATAATGGCACAGCTATAAGTACATGTTTTGTTAGAGCCCCAAAAGATACTTGAATTAAAACAGACCAAGGGAGATTAAGTCCACCAATAGCAGCTATAGAGCTACCTAAACCAAATACTAAAAAAATTGGAACAGAAATTATAAGAGCTAACAAAGATAATATGGATGCTAATGCAAACATTAATTTTTTATTAAATTTATAATGTTATCAAATAGTAATTCTAACGAGGTTAGAGCTAATATAATGAAACCAACAGGGAAAGCTAAAAACATCCACCATATAGGAATGCTTATTTCGATCTCCATTACTTGACCTAAATTGAAATACATTATTGTTGCATCAAGACCTGCCTTAATGAAAATACAAGCTGATATAAGTGCAATTGAATTAACAATTAAAAATAAAATTTCTTTATTTGTTTTTGATAACATGGGAGTTAGAAAATCTACTTTAATGTGTTGTCCTTTTTTTAATAAAGGTCCTAGTAATGGAAAAACCAACCAACTTACTAAAACAGGTGGTAACTCTATAAACCAAGCAAATCCAGTACCAGTTATGAATCTTGTAGCTGCACTTAAAAATAATGCAGCAACCATAATAAAAATAATTAGCATTGCGAGAGCTAAAGAGGCTGAAGCCAAATAACTATTAACTGCTCGCAACGCTTTCATTATAATAGATTAAGCAAATAACTTATTCTAATTATTTTTTGCGTACTCTTGTGCTGCTTTTAAAGCATCAGCATCAATCATTTTTGCCATAGCAGGCATAACCTTGTCTTTCATTAACTTATCAAATTTTGCTTTCTCAGCTCCTGAAAGAGTAGTTACAACACCACCTCTGTCTTGGAATTCTTTAAGAACAGTTTCTCCATGATCCATAATTCTATCTGTTGAGAGAGTTCCTACTTCTTTTCCTACATCCATAATTATTTTTTGTAAGTCCGCAGGTAAATTATTAAACCACGTCGAATTAGCCATAATATATGCATCAGCATAATATTGGTATGGTTTTTGAGCGTATTTTAAAAATTCCCACCAACTATATGCTTTAATACTTCCTGGAGGACTATTAATAGTATCAATCATTCCAGACTGTAAAGCATTATAAACTTCTCCTGTTTTTAAAGATACACGATTTGCTCCAAGAGCATCCCACATAGGTTCTTCACTTTTTAAAAGCCTTCTAGCTTTAAGACCTTTCATAGCATCGATGCCTGTCAATTCTCTGGCACTTGAAATTGACATTACAGGTCCAACTGGATTGTACATTATTAAAGTCGAATTAGTTTTTTTTGTTAACTCTCCCCAAATTTCTTTTCCTTTAGGTGAATTTTGAAAAAAACTTCTTTGTTGTTCCCAAGAGTCGAATAATCCTGGAAATGATGCAACATTAAAGTTTTTATTTATTGGCGGAAAGCTTACTACACCAACAATACCTCCTAATTCAACAGCTCCAGAAGTTACTGCACCCATAACTTCTCTAATTCCAAATAGCTGCTTAGATGGATAAACCTCAATTTTGAGTTTTCCATTTGCTCTTTTATTTACTTCATCTGCAAAAATTTGAGCATGTTTTGCACTGTGATGTTTTGGGCTCCAATGAACAGATAAACGCCCAACAATCTCAGCAAAAGCTGCAGTTGAAGAAACTACAAATGAAATAACTAAAAAAAAGCTAACTAAACTTTTTGATAAAGTTTTAATTTTATTCATATTTTCCCTCTCTTTTTTTTTTATTAATCTTATTATTTTGATTTAATTAAGACAATCAAAATAAAACTACATAAGTTTGAATAATAATTTCTAAATGATATATTAGGAAAAATCATGATTTATAAATTATCAAAAAGCATATTATTGCTTTTTTTTATACTTCTATTATCAAATCATTCATACGGTGAGACTAAAATAGATGAAGCTGTTGATAAAACTACTGACTTTTTAAAATCAGTGTCAAAAAGAGGGTTAAACAAAAACCAAACAGCTGAATTTTTAAATAATTATGCAATTACTCTTAAAGATGAAAGAACCGATGGAGAAGTAACATATATTTTTGATAGTGAGAGCTATAAAAGATATAGGGATGGCAATATTATATCCGAGGATGGGTGGAGATTTACAAAATTAGGAGCTTTAAGATTGTTTAATGGTGATGTAAAACTTACATGGAAAATAAAAATTGGAAAAGATAATCTAATTGTTATTAAAACAAAATTTCAACCAATTGGGAAAGAATATCCATTTAATTATAAATTAAAAAAATTATTTTTTGAGGAGATACAATGAACCCAACAGATATCTTGCTAAGTATTGCAATCGTTGGAATATACACAATTATTTATGTTTATCTAAAGTCTAAATATGATGATAATAAAACTATCATAAAGTTATTTGTGATTGGTTTCATTTATGCAACAATAATTACTGGTATCCTCTATTACTTAATAAAATTTATAGCTTCTTAAAAAATTTACATGAAACATAAATTGGAATTAATATATTTTAAAATGAGAGCACTAGCAGAGGCTCCCCGTTTATTATTTCATTATACCGAGATTGATTATGATGATGTTATGTCATGGGATTATTATGAAAAGGATTGGTCAGACGTAAAACCAAATATTCCTTTTAAACAACTTCCAATGTTGATGGTTGATAAAAAACATAAAATTTGTCAAAGCTTGGCAATTATGACATTTATAGAAAATATGGCTGGTATCAGCATTTCTGACCCAATATTAAATGCAAAAGCAAACGCAATCATGCAAAGTGCACAAGAACTTTTTATGCCACTCAATCCAACGGTAAACTTTGCAACGGGTGATAAGTTTAAAAAAAAAAGAGAAGATATGATGCCATTTTTAATGTCAAGATTTGAAGATCTTGAAAAAATTATTAAAGAAAATGATAAAAAATTTTTTATTATTGATGAGCCTAGAGCATGTGATTTTGTTGCATTCCATCATTTAGATTTATCTAAAATGCTTGAACCTTCAATAATAAAAAAATTTCCTAGGTTAGAAAAATTTCTGGAAGATATAATGTCTTTTGAGAGGGTTAAATCTTATTTGGATAAACGACCTGAATTGATTGATGTTAGCGTTGAACCAAAACTATTAATTGATGGAGTTCCACATCCAACAGGAGTCAAAAAAACCTAACTTTTAAATAGTTGATTGCGTTATATATAATTTCTATTATAAGTCTTAGGAATTTAATGGCGGGGTAGCTCAGTTGGTTAGAGCGCGGGACTCATAAGCCCGAGGTCAGTGGTTCGATCCCACTTCCCGCTACCATTAATCAAATCTTTTTATAAATTCAGGATCTATATGTATTACGTAATTTTCTAATGCTTCTGCAACTGCAGTTTCGTTTGTTAAAGACAAGAAAGCAATTTCTCCAAGTAGTTCAAAACCTTTGAGAAATGCTTCATCTCCCTCATATTTTAAAACATTTTTGGTTTCTTTAAAACAGACTGTGCCTAAAATATACTGTACATAATCAGCAACTGCAATTTCATGCTTTGTAAATTTACTTTTTGGAATATTAAATTCATCTCTTAAAGCCGAGTGATGTGCTAAAGCAGAAAATGCCCATCTTACTAGAACAATTTTATCTCTATCAGTTGTTTTTTGCATTAAGCAATTCGCAAATTCATTAGAGTATTGACCAGCTTGTGAACTTGTTTGGTAAAAAATGATTAAGATTATTATTGAAATTAATTTTTTCATTATAGCATCTTGTTCATTAATGACCTGGGAAGTCCATCAAATTTTCAACGTTATAACCTTTTTTTAGAAGATTATCACAACCACCTAAATCAAAAAGATTTATGACAAATATAAAGGCTGCAACTTTACCTTTTGATATTTCAACAAGCTTTGCCGCAGCTTCTGCCGTTCCTCCTGTTGCTATTAAATCATCTATTATAAGAACAGAGTCATTTTCTGAAATTGAGTCTTTATGAACTTCTATTGTTGCCGTTCCATATTCAAGCTCAAAATCAACTGAATGCACGTCAGCAGGGAGTTTGTTTTTCTTTCTTAACATTATAAAAGGTTTTTTTAATATGTAAGAAACAGCTGACGCAAACACAAAACCACGTGACTCAATTGCTGCTATCTTATCTACCTTAAATTTTTTGGATCTTTCAACAATTTGATTAATTGTTTCCTCAAAAGCAGACTCATCTTTTATTAAAGTAGTAATATCCCTAAATAAAATACCTTTTTTGGGATAATCCTTTATAGAACGAATATAGTCTTTTAAATCCATAATAGTTATTTATAAATACAATATAATTAGTTTTACATGGCAAATAATAAATTAGCAATAATTGGTGGAAGCGGTCTATATGATGTTGAAGAGTTTAAAGATAGAGAATTAATAGATTTAAATACTCCTTGGGGAAAACCATCAGACAAGATTTTAAAAACTAAATACAATAATAAAGAGGTATATTTTTTACCAAGGCATGGGAGAGGACATTTTATTTCACCATCAAATATAAATTTTAGAGCAAATATTGCCTCATTAAAAAAACTGGGCGTCACAGATGTTGTCTCCGTCTCTGCAGTTGGCTCGCTAAAAGAAGATTTGCCTCCTGGTAAATTTGTCATTATTGACCAATTTATAGATAGAACCTTTGAAAGAAATAAAACTTTTTTTGATGACGAAATAGTAGCCCATGTATCAATGGCTCATCCAACCTCTAAAGGTTTAATGAATGCTTGCGAGGATGCAATCAAAAAAGAAGGAATAGATTATCAAAAAGGAGGGACTTATGTAGTAATGGAAGGTCCTCAATTTTCAACTTTGGCTGAATCAAATCTTTACCGATCATGGAAAGCAGATGTAATTGGAATGACTAATATGCCAGAGGCTAAATTAGCAAGAGAAGCAGAGATTAGATATGCCTCTGTTTCAATGGTGACGGATTATGATTGTTGGCATCCTGATCATGAAAATGTAGATGTTCAACAAGTAATAAAAGTATTAATTGATAATGCTTCTAAGGCAAAAAGCATGATTAAAAATCTCATTGATAATTTTGAAAGTCATATTGATCCAGATGATCCAACAAATAATTGTTTAGATGTTGCTATAATTACTACCCCTGAAAAAAGAACACAAAAAACAATAGAAAAACTTAAAATAATAGCAGGAAGAATTTTAAATAAGTGACATTAAAATTATCAGATAAACAAATTTTAAATTATAAAAATGATGGGGTAATCTTAATAGAAAAAGTTTTTTTACCTTGGATTGGAAAACTTAAAAATGGATTTCAAAAAGTATTGAACAACCCTGGTCCATACGGAAGAGAAAATATTTCAAAAAAAGAAGAAGGAAGATTTTTTGAGGATTATTGTAATTGGGAAAGAATTGAAGAATTTAAAGATTTTATTTTTAATTCACCAGCAGCAGAAATTGTCGCTCAATCAACTCAATCTAATAAAATTCAGGTATTCCATGAGCACATTTTCTTAAAGGAACCTGGGACAAAAAAAGAAACTCCATGGCATCAAGATCTTCCATATTATTGTGTAGATGGTGAGGATACCGGAAGTTTCTGGATACCGCTAGATGATGTATCAAAAGATAACTCTCTCAAGGTTTTAAAAGGATCTCATAGGTTGCCAATGCTAGTAAGACCTACTAAATGGTCAAATGATTCTTTTTGGTATAAAAATAATAAGAAATTTATGGACATGCCAAACATAGATAAAAATAATATTTTTAATGTAGAGATGAATGTAGGAGACGCTATATTATTTAATTTTAAAGTTTTGCATTCATCTTCAGGAAATAATGACAAAAAAAGTCGTAAAGCTTTCTCTGCAAGATTTATTGGAGACGATGTAAGATATATTGATAGAGAAGGGGAAACTTCTCCGCCTTTTGTAGGAATAGATTTAAATCAAGGAGATAAAATGAGAAAAGATTGGTTTCCTGTGGTTTGGAGTAATTAAATGAGAGTAAAAGGAAATAAATATAGAACAATTTGGTATGAAAATAATGTAGTTAAAATAATTGATCAAACCAAACTTCCACATCTGTTTGTTGTTAAAGAATTGAAGTCAATAAAAGATGCAGTAAAAGCAATAAAAACTATGGAAGTAAGGGGAGCACCTCTTATTGGTGGTACTGCTGCTTATGGAATTGTATTAGCAATCCAAGAAAATAAAGATTTAGATTTTATTAAAAAAAGTTCAGAAGAATTAGTTAATTCAAGACCAACAGCTATAAACTTACAATGGGCAATTCATAGAATGAATAACAAATTATCATTTGTGAAGTCTAATGAATTATTAGAAGTGGCGTTAAAAGAAGCAAAATTAATATGTGATGAGGATGTAAAATTTTGTGAGAATATAGGTCTAAATGGATTAAAAATTATAGAGGAAATCTATAATAAAAATAATAAAACAGTAAATATTCTTACTCATTGTAATGCAGGATGGTTAGCAACTATAGATTGGGGAACAGCAACCTCACCAATTTATCATGCTCACAGAAAAGGAATTCCCGTTCATGTATGGGTTGATGAAACAAGACCAAGAAATCAAGGTGCAAATTTAACTTCATTTGAACTAAATGAAGAAGGAATACCAAATACAATTATAACAGATAATACAGGTGGTATTTTAATGCAAAGAGGTGAGGTTGATATGTGCATTGTCGGAACTGATAGAACTTTATCAACAGGAGATGTTTGTAATAAAATTGGCACTTATTTAAAAGCATTAGCAGCACATGATAATAATGTACCCTTTTATGTAGCCTTGCCAAGCTCCACGATTGATTGGGAGACAAAAGATTTTAATAATATCCCTATTGAGGAGAGGAACCCAGATGAATTATCTCATATTCAGGGAATGGATGACCAAAATAACATAAAGAGAGTTTTAATTTATCCTGAGAAAAGCAAATCTATGAATCTTGCATTTGATATTACACCTGCAAAATATGTAACAGCTTTTATAACAGAGATGGGTGTGTGCGAAGCATCCACAAATGGTTTAAAGCAAATTTTTAAAAGGTAATGAATAAAGTTAAAAATATATTATTCATAATGGCTGATCAGTTAAGATTTGACTATCTATCCTGTTATGGTCATCCACACTTAAAAACAACTCATATAGATGGTTTAGCAAAAAAAGGAATATTGTTTGAGTCAGCTTATGTTCAGGCGCCTGTTTGTGGGCCTTCAAGAGCATCATATTACACTGGAAGAACAGTATTTAGTCATGGCTCAACATGGAATCAAATACCCTTGCCAATAGGAGAATTAACTATTGGGGATTATTTAAGACAATCTGGGATAAGAACTGGTGTTGTAGGCAAAACTCATATGAGACCTGATTTAGATGGAATGAACAGACTTGGAATATCTAAAGATACAGAAATAGGTCTGACAGTTAGTGAACCAGGGTTTGAGCCTTATGAGAGAGATGATGGACTTCACCCAAATAACCATATTAAAAATTCAAACAAAAAATTATCTTACAATGAATGGTTAAATAAACTTGGATACGAAGGAGAAAATCCATGGGATAGTTGGGCAAATTCATCTGAGGATGAAAATGGAAAAATTTTAAGTGGTTGGAGGTTAAGAAATTCAAATAAACCTTCAAGGGTTAAAGAAGAACACTCCGAAACTGCATTTATGACAAACCGTTCAATGGAATTCATTCAAGAAAGTGAAGATAAGCCTTGGTTTTTACATTTATCTTATATTAAACCTCATTGGCCATACATTGCTCCTGCACCTTATCATAATATGTATTCAGCAAATCAATTTTATCCAGTTCATCGAAGTAATACTGAAAAAGAAATAGATCATCCTGTTTACAAAGCATTTATGGAAAATAATATTTCAAAAACTTTTTCAAGAGAAGAGGTGAGAAACACTGTTCTTGCAGGATATATGGGATTGATAAAACAAATTGATGACAATCTTGGAAGATTATTTAAATTTCTGGAAGATAAAGATTATATGAAAAATACCATGATAGTCTTTACCTCAGATCATGGTGACTACCAGGGCGATCATTGGCTAGGTGAAAAAGAATTATTCCATGAACAAATTGTTAAGGTCCCAATGATTATTTATGACCCTAGTAATTTGTCAGACAATAATAGAGGAGTAAGAGAAAAGAGATTTGTTGAGGCTATTGATTTGCTCCCAACTTTCTTAGACTCAGTTGAAAGTAAAGTAAGCAGACATCGTCTAGAGGGACAGTCTTTACTCCCAATTATAAGAGGCAAAAAAGTATTAAATTGGAAAGAAAGTGTATTTAGTGAAATTGATTATTCATTTAATGAGGCAAGAAAAATTTTAAATATTGGTGCATCTGATGCTAGGGCATATATGATTAGAAATAATAAGTGGAAGTATATTTACTATAAAGGATTTCCACCCCAATTATTTGACTTAACAAATGATCCTGATGAATTTAATGACCTTGGACAGTCTCCTAAATATTCAAAAATAGTTGATGAAATGAAAGATATTCTTCTCGATAGGATTACTAGTCGAAAAAATAGAGTTGCGGCAACAGATGAATTTGTTTTGAGAGATAGAGATTATACCAAAGACGATGGAATTATGATAGGTGTATGGTAATGAATCCATTAATATTATCTTTAATTGGTTTAGTATTAGTCGGCGTATCTGCAAATTTAATAAAATTAATTAAAAAAAATAAAATTTTTTTATTAATTTCAATGCTACCTTGCATTTATATTTTTATTTATGGTCTCTACGCAACTTTTGGACCGATTGATTTATACAAAGACGGTACAGATAATTTTATTGCTCAGAACCCCGGAAAAGATTTACCAGTAGTATTTGTGCTTTTGAAGTTTTATCAATATATATTGATCCTCGTTGGAGCTATTTTTGGATTAATTTATTTTAATTATTTTCGAAATTTTAATAATTCTATGGAGTCATCAGACTAGGCAAATACAAACATATAGCTGGAAAAGCTATAATTAACGCAAGTCTAATTACATCAGTCATTAAAAAAGGAAGCGTACCAAACCAAATAGTTTGCAAGGGTGTTTTCTGCATAACACCTTTAATTACAAATAAATTCATACCAACTGGGGGTGAAATTAATCCAAATTCAACAACAATTACCGCAAATATTCCAAACCACACAGGATCTATTCCTGCATCAACTATTACTGGATAGAAAACTGGGATAGTTAAAAATAACATTGCTAAAGAGTCCATTACAGTTCCAAGAACTAAATATATTGCACAAATTACTAGAATCACTCCTAGCGGAGTAAGCTCAAGATAATTAATAAAATCAACTACTGCAAAAGGCAATTGAGTAACAGTTATTAGATAATTAAATATACTTGCTCCTATTACAATTAAATATAATGATCCAACCGTTTTGATAGTTGTCCAAACCGCATCTTTTAAAAGATTTAATTTTAATTGACCTCTAAAAAATATAAAAATTAATACTAATATTACTCCTACAGCTGCACTTTCAGTTGCTGTAAAAAAACCTAAGTAAAGTCCACCCATCATGATTATAAAAATTAAGAAGATAGGAAAAACTTTTGATAGAGCAGAAATTCTCTCTTTTAATGGCATCTTAATTCCATATCCACCTTGTGACGGATAAATTAAAAGATAAACCCTTATTGCAATCATATAAAGTACAACAGCAATTATCCCAGGAATTAATGCAGCAAAAAAAAGTTCCTGAACAGATTGTTCTGTTAAATATGCATATATGACCAATATTACGCTTGGAGGAATAATAATACCTAGTGTTCCACCTGATGCGATAGAACCACTTATTAGCGCATCACTATATCCATGTCTTCTCATTTCTGGACCGGCCATTTGAGACATTGTAGCAGCTGTAGCAATTGATGATCCACAAATCATTCCAAAACCAGCACAGGCACCTACAGTTGACATTGCTAGTCCACCTTTATAATGACCTACAACTGCATAAGCTGCATCATAAAGATTTCTTGATAGATTGGAGCTATTTGCAAGATTTCCCATCAAAACAAAGAGTGGTAAAACCGATAATGTATATTTAGATACAGCGTCAAATGGGGCGGTTCCTAGTACAAATATCGCTGGATCAAAACCTGATATAATTGCAAAACCTGTAAAGCCAACTACTAACATTGCAATACCTATTGGAACGTTTAACACCATTAAAATTAAGACCGCAGCGAAAGCTAAGCCACCGTTAATTACAGCCTCAATACCCATCAAGCTTGTTTATCTAAATTGTTTATTAAAAGAGTTTTTACAAACCAAACTAGAATAGCAAGTACACTTAACCACATCCCAATAGAGCATATGAAATAAAATGGATAAAAATAAAGTTCTAGATCAATAGTTACTCTTTGATTATTCATAAATTTGTAAGAAGTTAAAGTTGTCGAGTATGCCATTAATGACATTATTGAGATCATTAAAATAAACTTTAAAATCACTAAATAAGTTTTAAATATCCCTAAATTTAAATTATTAATAAAGTCTGCTGATACATTGGCATTCAAGAAAAAAGCTCTTGGCATAGCAAGAAACGCAACTAAAGCCATGCCTATCTCAACTAGCTCAATTGTGCCTGTAACTGGAGAGTTTAAAAAACGTCTTCCAAAAACATCACAAAAAGTTAATACAGCTAATAAAAATAATACAATACCCGAGGCCATAGCTGAATAATCAAAAACTCTACTGACTTTAGAAATCATAAAAATGTTGCTTCAAATTCTTTAAACATTACCATATAAACTGTACCAAAAATAGAAAGTATTACTTATGAAATTTATTTCCTTTGCGCATAACGGACAAAAAAAATTCGGCATTATCAACAATAATAAAATAACAGATTTGACTGGAAAAATTTCTAATTCAAACACGTTAAAAGATTTAATTTCAAACAAAGGAATCCATGAAGCAAAAATTTATGCAAAAAATAATCCAGGAGATTTAAATGTTTCAGATGTTGAATATTTACCATTAATACCAAATCCAGGAAAAATTATATGTGTTGGTTTAAATTATAGTGAACACGTAAAAGAAACTAATAGGACAGTAGAGGAAAATCCTGTTATATTTCATAGATTTCCAGAAAGTCAGACAGCACACTTGCAATCTATTCAAAGACCAGTTGTCTCACAAAGTTTAGACTTTGAGGGTGAGATGGCGGTAATTATGGGTGAGGGTGGAAAACACATAAAACCAGATGATGCACTAAATCACATAGTTGGATATTCTTGTTATAACGAAAGTACTGTTAGAGAATGGCAAAGACATACAAGACAATTTGGAATGGGAAAAAATTTTGAAAAGACAGGAAGCTTTGGTCCACACATGGTCCTAGCAGAAGATATAAAAGATTATAAAAATCTAACTATTGAAACTAGATTAAATGGTAAGGTCATGCAGAATGCAAAATTAAGTCAACTCATATTTGATATACCCATCTTAATTTCTTATGTTTCTAAAGCTATGGCTTGGAGAGCAGGAGATGTTCTTGTAACTGGAACCCCAGGAGGAGTAGGTTTTAAAAGAAACCCTCCAATATTTATGAAACCTGGTGATAAAGTTGAGATAGAAATTACTGAAATTGGTATTTTATCTAACACAATTAAGGATGAAATCATCTAGATTTCACTATAGACTTTCCTAAATTATTTTTAACAGAGGGAAATTAATATGAAAAAAAAATTAATTGGAATTGTTTTAGGAATCTTTTCCTTAGGCATTATTAGTTCAGCTTCTGCTACTGAATTAAAGTTGGCAACTTTTGAACCACCAAAAGCATTCATAGCAAGCAAGATTTTAGCTGCTTGGGCAGATAAGGTAAATAAATGCTCAAATGGTGCTTTAAATGTAAAAATGTATGCAGGTGGAGTTTTAGGAAGTCCTCCTAAACAATATGATATTGTAACATCAGGTGTAGCAGATATCTCTTGGACAGTATTAGGATACATTGGTGGTCAATTCCCACTAAGTTCTGTTGTTGAATTACCATTTTTAACAAAAACTTCAAAAGCAGGATCTAGAGCTTTGAACACTCTTTATGAGGAAGGTTACCTTGATAAAGAAATGGCTGGAATTAAACTTATAGGTTTACATTCCAACCCTGGATATCAAATCCATATGAAGGATACAAAAGTAGTTAAACCTGCAGATTTCAAAGGTAAAAAAATGAGAGTACCAAGCAAAATAGCTGGAACTATACTTAAAACTTTAGGAGCAACAGGGGTAAAAGTACCCGCGCCGGGAACTTCTGAAGCATTAAACAAAGGTGTTATAGATGGAACTCCTTTTCCTTATACAGCTATTGGTTCATTTAGATTATTCGATGTAACAAAATATCATACAGAGGTTAACATTACTAATGCAACATTTGGATTAATAATGAATGAAGGAAAGTATAATGGCCTTTCTTCAGCAGCAAAAGGATGCATTGATAAACATTCAGGTCAGTGGTTCGGAGACTGGGCTTCTAATCTGATTGATACTCAGAATGCTAAAATGAAGGTACAGGTTGAAAACACACCAGGTCATGAGATCACTATTGCATCAGATTCAGTTTTAGCTGAATACAAAAAAATATTAGCTCCAATCGAAGCAGACTGGTTAGCAGAAATGAAAGGCAAAGGCCTTGATGGAGATGCTGTTTTAAAAAGAGCAAGAGAAGTAATTTCTAAAATAGACGGTTAATGGTTTAATTCCGAGCCCGCTAATTTCATAGCGGGCTCTTCCAAAATCTAGTATATTAGTAAAATGGCAGTTAAAGCACTTAGTTATATTGGAGTTAATTCTGATAAATTTGAGGATTGGTCTATTTATTCACAAAAGTACTTAGGCATGCAAAAGATAGATCGTGGAAAAGATATTTTATCTTTTCGTATGGATGATCAAAAACAAAGATTAACTATCACAGGTGAAAATGGTGATGACCTTGGTTTTTTAGGGTGGGAAGTTGAAACTAAAGAAGATCTTCAAATTTTTGCATCAAAACTTGAAAAAAATAAAACAGTTGTTCAACAAGGTAAATCTTCTTTAGCAGATAAACGTTTTGTTGAAGATTTAATTTATTTTGATGATCCACAAGGGAACCGTATAGAACTTGTTTATAAACCAATGTTAGATACTGATTCTTTTAAGCCTGGAAGACCTATTTCTGGATTTAAGACAGGAGCTTTAGGAATGGGCCACGCTGTTGTTCATGTAAAGAAAATTGACGATTTAATACCTTTTTATAGAGATATAATGGGCTTTAAAATTAGTGATTATAGCCATACACCTATATCATTATGTTTTTTTCATGTTAATGGAAGGCACCATAGTTTAGCGTTGTTTGGTTCTGGAAGAACAGGCTTTCACCATTTTATGGTTGAATATAATAATCTTGATGATGTTGGCCAAGGTTATGACTTATTACAGTATAAAGATAATGCAATCGCTTACACAATGGGAAGACATACAAATGATTACATGACATCTTTTTATTCAATAACCCCATCTGGTTTTTTTATTGAAAATGGCTGGGGAGGGCGAATTATTGATCCAGCAACTTGGCAACCTATAGAAACATTTGAGGGACCTAGTTTTTGGGGGCATGAAAGACTTTATTTGCCAGATGAAGAAAGAATGAAATTTAGAAATAAAAGACTTGAGACTGCATCTAAAGGAAAACAAGCGCCATTGTTAATCGATTGTCCTTGGTTATATTCTAACTTAAATAAAAAAAATAAATAAAAATATCAATGAGAGAATTTGATATAGTAATTGTAGGACTAGGTCCTACAGGGGGAACATTAGCAAATCTTTTTGCTATGCATGGTTTTTCAATTTTAATACTTGATAAAGAAGAAAGTTTTTACCCATTACCCAGAGCTGTTCATTTTGATGACGAAATAATGAGGGTATTTCAAACTATAGGGATAACAAAAAATTTTTTGAAATATACTATTATAAACAAAGGTACAAAATTTGTTAATTCGAATCAAAAAGTAATATTAGATTGGCCTAGACCAAAAAAAATTACAGATAATGGTTGGTACCCAAGTTATAGATTCCATCAACCAGATTTGGAAAAACAGCTCAGAAAAAGATTAAAAAGTTATAAAAAAGTATTAATAGAGCAAAATGCTAATGTATTAAAAATTAAAAATTCTAAAAATAATGTAAATATCAAATATATAAATTCCAAAAGCAAAAAAATTTTTCATATAAAGTCAAAATATTTAGTTGGATGTGATGGAGCTAATTCAGTTACCAGAAGACAAATGAAAACAAAGATGAATAACTTAGGTTTTACACAGAAATGGGCAGTTGTAGATCTAATTTTAAAAAAGAATAAAAAAAATTTACCGGATAGGACAATTCAGTATTCAAATCCTAAACAACCCGCAACTTACTGTAGAAATGTCGGCAAAAGAAGAAGATGGGAATTTGCAATTAAAAAAAATCTTAGCGATAAAAAAGTTTTATCTGAAAATTATATTTGGAATTTTTTAAAACCCTGGATTAAGAAAAGTGAAGCTATACTTGAAAGGAAGACTGTTTATACCTTTAAATCAGGAATGGCGAGAAAATGGCGTAAAGGTAGAATATTTATTGCTGGAGATGCGGCTCATTTAATGCCTCCATTTATGGGACAAGGAATGTGTGCTGGAATAAGAGATGCATCAAATCTAGCATGGAAAATTTCATTATGCTTAAGGGTTAAACATAATGAGGCTCTTTTAAATTCATATCAATCTGAAAGGTCGCTTAATGTTAAAGAATATATTGAAACAACTATGAGAATGGGAGAGTTTGTAAATGCAGTAGAATCAATACAAATAACTAAAAATATAAGTTCTAACGATAAAGGCATTAAAAGTATGCAATCAATTAAACCAAAATTAGGAGACGGTATAGGACATGTGAAAGATAAAAATAGAGGAAAAGTTTTTCCTCAATTTAAATTAAAAAAAAATAAAAATTTGGATGATTATTTTTCAAAAAAAGGAATTATAATATTGTCATCTGAAATAAGAGCAAAAAATATAAAAAATTGTTCTTTACTAAAAGTGAAAAACTTAAAAAGTATATCAGCCTATTTAAAAAATATTAATTCAAAAGCTATTTTAGTAAGACCAGATAGATTTATTTTGGGTTCTGCTAATTCAAATCAAGAATTTAATTCGATTTTAAAAAAATATTCAAATATTTTAAGATAAATTAAAAAGCTTATTTACTGCTTTTATCTTTGAATGATTATCAGGTGCAATTTCTCCATCCGGCATAAATAAAGAGTTTTCAAATCCTACTCTTATCTTGCCACCCAGACTAACTGCCTTTTCTAGACAACTCATTTCTTCTTTTCCAAATGCACATATAGACCAGTCAAAATTAACACTATTTGCTCTCATTTTTTCAATGAACTCAGGAATTTTTTTTGGATAACTGATTTTGCCACTATAATGACCAATTACAAATAAACACCATACTCCATCTACAGGAATTTCTGATTTCTTCAAAAGATCAATTAATAAATCTATATCATCTGGGTTATACAAAATATGTTGAATTTTTGTTCCAGCTTCAGTCAAATATCTATACAATTTAATATCTTCGATTGTGGGTTTTCTGGAGGGTATTAATTCAGATGTGCCAATAGAAGTTCCAGGTGGGGTAACGTCATAAGCAAGTTTCCTCATATCATCTGGGGAATATTTTCCTATTGCTTCAGTTGTAACTTGTATGTGCATGTTTGGAACTTGAAATTCTAACTCTTTTAAAGCTTCTTTGTACAAGCCGGCATCAAGCACATGTTCTCCTTTATCATTTCTTACATGTAAATGGATTGCTTTAGCACCTGCTTCAAAGCAGTTTTTAGCTACTTCAACAGTCTCTTTTATTGTTAAAGGTACCTCAGGGTGATCTTTCTTTACTTTTCTAGCTCCATTTGGAGCAACCATCAAACTCGGTAATTTATCTGGTTGAAAAAAAGCCATATATTGATTCTAATCAAAATTTAGAATTATTATATATAAATAAAATGAAACTACAAAAAAAAGAAATTATTAAATTTGCTAAAATGCTTAATGATAAAAAATTATCAGCATTAAGATCAGGTAATATTTCAATAAGATATAAAAATGGATTTCTAATAACACCTTCAGGTCAAAAATATTCATCTTTAAAAGTAAAAGATATTGTTTTTGTAAATCTAAAAGGTGAGTTTAATAATAAACAAAAACCTTCTTCTGAATGGAGATTCCATCAAGATATATATATTTCAAAGACAAATGCTAAAGCGATAGTTCATTCTCATTCTACAAATGCTACAGCTCTATCAACACATAATAAAAAAATACCTTCATTTCATTACATGGTGGCCTTAGCCGGCGGATCAGATATTAAATGTGCAAAATATGCAACTTATGGAACGAGAGAATTATCAAAAAATATTCTTAAAGCTTTAAAAAACAGATTTGCATGTTTAATCGCTAATCATGGACAGATTACATTTGGATCTAGTCTTGCAGAAGCATTTGAATTAGCAGAGGAAGTAGACAATCTTGCCAAACATTACATCAAAGCTCTCTTATTGGGACGACCTAAACTTTTAAGTTTAAATGAAATGAAAAAAGTTTTAAATAAGAGCAAAACATATAAAAAAAATTAGAATGACAACAAAAGTTGGAGAACATATTACACTTGATATTTTAGGAACAAAGAAAGAATACGATCCAACTTTTTATGAAAAATTAGTCTATAAAATTGCAAAAATTGCAAAAGTAACAGTATTAGAAATAACAAAATATAAGTTTGAACCACAAGGATTTACTCTTGTAGCTTTACTTGCAGAAAGCCATATAAGCTTTCATACATTTCCTGAAAAAGGCATAATAAGTTTTGATTTTTTTACATGTGCAAAAGTATCCCCTTCAGTAGCTTTGGATGTTATTAAAGAGGAAATTGATCATACAAATATAATTATTAAAAAATTTAATAGGGATACTATAGACCATTATCATGACAATTATAGCTCGCCGGGTCTGAAGAAGTCGTACATAGTTAAAAAAGTTTTAGAAAAATTTAAATCTGAGGTTGGGCAGCAAATAGAAATTTTAGAATTAGAACAGTTTGGTAAAGCACTATTCATAGATAACGAAATTCAGGTGGCTGAGAGTGATGAGCACTTATATAGCTCAACATTTGTTAACTCTGGACTTTATCTAAATTCAAATAAAGAAAAAGCCGCAATAATTGGTGGAGGTGACGGAGGTGTTGCAAGAGAGTGTATTTCAAAAAATTTTGGTTTTATTGATTGGTTTGAATTAGATCCAGAGGTTGTAAATGTTTGCGACAAACACTTAGCAAAAATTGGAAACAAAGCTACAGAAAAAAATTCAGTAAATTGTGTGTGGGGGGATGCTTTTGAAAGTATTAAAACAATTAACGATAATACTTATGATCAAATATTTGTTGATTTAAATGATGATCAGTACTGCATCGATTTAGCTGCTAAAAATATGAATGCCTTAGAAAGAATATTAAAACCAAAAGGTGTAATAACAACTCAAGTAGGCAGTCAGGATAAAAAACCTGACCAAGTAAATAATTGGCTTAATGTATTTAATAAAAATTTTGGTAATACAAAATTGTCGAGAGTTTACATACCTAGTTTTGACTGCTCTTGGAACTTTTCATCATCTATAAATCATTAGAATTTTCTTTTTTATTCTATCAATTTATGAAATAATTAAATTTTAACGGAGGAAATAATGAATATATTAAAAAAAACTTTTTTTTCGATTATAATTTCTTTATTTTTAATCAGCAGTTCAAATGCTGATAAAATAAGAATTGGAACGGAGGGCGCTTATCCTCCCTGGAATTCAAAAGATGCTTCAGGGAAATTAATTGGTTTTGAAGTAGAACTAGCTTGGCAGTTATGCAGATATATCGGTCAACAATGTGAAATAGTTGAACAAGATTGGGACGGAATGATACCGGCATTAACATCTAAAAAATTTGATGCAATCATGGCCGGAATGTCAATCACTGAGGAAAGAATGAAAACAATTAATTTTTCACAAGGATATGCAGATGAAGTTGCATCTTTAGCAGTTATGAAAGGTTCAGACCTTGAAGGAATAGACACTCCTGATGCTGTAAACTTAAACCTTGGCGGATCAGCTGTTAATAAAGCAATGAAAACATTAACATCTGCTTTATCGGGAAAAACAGTTTGTACTCAAATTGGTACAATTCACCAAAACTTTCTTGAGTCTGGAGATGTAGGAAAAGTAAATTTAAAAACTTACAAGACACAAGATGAGGTTAACCTTGATTTATCTAACGGAAGATGTGATGTAGCATTAGCTGCTGCGGTTGCATTTACCGATTATGCTGAAAAGTCTGGTGAAGCTGTTGTACTTGTGGGACCAACTTTTTCAGGTGGTGCATTTGGTAATGGTGTTGGAGTAGGTATTAGAAAAGATGACACTAAACTTTTAAAAGCCTTTAATAAAGCTATAGATAAAGCAAGAAAAGACGGCCATATTAGTAGAATTGCTATTAAATGGTTTGGTTTTGACGCTTCTATGTAATTAATTTTAGATGTGGCGACTATAATATATAGTCGCCAATCTATATGGAACTTCTATCATTTGGAGACACTGGTTGGGGAGACGAACTATTTTTCGCAACCCTAATGACAATCGCTGTATCAATTGCTGCAATGGCAATTGGATTTGTGTTTGCATTAATATTTACTCCTTTAAAATTATCTAAAAATAAAACACTTAATGTAATTGGAAATTGTTACACTACAATTATTAGAGGTGTTCCAGAACTATTAGTAATTTATTTATTATTTTTTGGTGGCACAGGAGCTGTAATGTATGTTGCCTCAATTTTTGGATATGATGGTTATATTGAGATTAATGCATTTATAACTGGTGCTCTTGCCATAGGGATTATATCAGGAGCATATTCAACAGAAGTTTTTAGAGGAGCAATATTGTCAATTGATAAAGGTCAATTCGAAGCGTCTCAGGTTTTAGGAATAAAGAAAAGTATTCAATTTTATAAAGTTATTTTACCCCAGATGTTGAGACTATCTATTCCGAACCTAAGTAACGTTTGGCAAATAACATTAAAAGATACATCTTTAATATCTGTAACTGGATTGGTAGAAATTATGAGACAGTCCTATATCGCAGCAGGATCTACAAGAGATCCATTATTTTTTTATTCTGTTGCTGCAGTTCTATATTTAGTTCTCACATTTTTAAGCATGAAAATAATAAATAAATTAGAAGCTAGGTTTAACAAAGGTTACTAATGGATATAAATTTAATGATCAGTATTTTTCCCAGCCTGTTAAACGGGACAGTTATAACTCTAAAACTTTTAATATCCTCTATGTTTTTTGGACTGTTAATTGGTCTATTTTTTGCAATTTTAAGAATTAACAATAATCCTCTAATTAATAAGTTTGCCTACGGATATTCTTATTTTTTCAGAGGCACACCATTGCTTGTTCAATTATATTTAATCTATTATGGTTTAGCTAATATTGAATTTCTAAGAAATTCATTTTTATGGGTGGTTATTAGAGAACCTTATTGGTGTGCAATTATTGCATTTTCACTAAATACTGGAGCATACACATCTGAAATTTTAAGATCGGCTTTCCAAACAATAAAAGAGGGTTATATAGAGGCTGCACAAAGTTTAGGTGTCTCAAAGAAAATTACTTTTTATAAGATACAAATTCCAATAGCAATAAAACAATCACTACCTGCTTATGGAAATGAGATAATTTTAATGCTAAAAGGTACATCTTTGGCAAGTGTAATAACAATTATGGATTTAATGGGGGAAGCTAGAAAAGTAAACGTTTTAACTTTTAAGCCATTCGAAGCTTTTATTACTGCAGGAATAATATATTTATTTTTAACTTTTATAATTCACAATATTGTAAAGTATCTAGAAAAAAAATACGGATTTCAAACATGAAAGTAGCTTGTATTCAATTATCTAGTGGGGAAGATTATACTAAAAATTTTAAAGATATTATAAAATATGTAAATCAAGCGATAAAGAACCAAGCAGACCTAATAATTACACCAGAAACTTCCTCATTAATGTCAGCTGATAAAAAAAATTTATTTAAATATTCATATGAAATGAAGAATGATCCAATAATAAAAAAAGTAAAACTAACAGCTAAATCAAAGAAAAAATGGATACTCCTTGGCTCAATGTGTATTAAAGAAAAAAACAAATTAAGAAATAGATCTATTCTTATTGGACCAAATGGAAAAATAAATACTTATTACGATAAAATAAATATGTTTGATGTTAAAGTTTCAAAAAAAGAACAACACAAAGAAAGTAAAGTCTTTAAGGCAGGTAAAAAATTAGTATCAGCTACGTTGCCTTGGGGAAAAATAGGTCTTTCAATTTGTTATGATTTAAGATTTCCAGAACTTTACAGAAACTTATCAAAAAGAAATTTAAGTTTTATAACTGTTCCGTCGGCATTTACCAAAACAACTGGCCAAAGACATTGGTTAGCTTTGTTAAAAGCTAGAGCTATTGAAAACTTTTGCTATATTTTCGCTCCTAATCAAACTGGAAAAAATACGATTAAAAGAGAAACTTTTGGACATACGGTAATTATTTCACCCGATGGCAAAATAATGGCTCTCAAGAAATTTGGAAAAGGAATTATATATTCAAATATAAAACCAAAAATAGCTATGGATTTAAGAAAAATTATTCCAAGCATTAAATAATTAATTTAAATTTTAAAGTAAATTCTATTAAAATAAAAAGTTAATGTGAGTGCTCGTAAAATCAAAAATATAGTCAAAGAAATCCATAGACCTTGATTACCAAAACCTTCAACAAGCATAAATGAACTTATTAAGTGAATAATAACAGAGACAAACATGGCATTTCTCAACTCTTGGGTTTGAGAAGCTCCGATAAATATTCCATCTAATTGGTAACAAAATGATGAAACAAAAGGTAATAACACTACCCAAAAAGAATACTGGTAACTAATATCTCTTATATTCTCTATGTCGGTCATAAAATCTATAAATGAATTTTTGAAAAATAAGTAAAATAAAGAAATCAATATCCCAGTTAAAGAACTCAAAATAAATGAATTTTTAACAATTTTAATAAAAAGAAGTTTATTTTTTCTACCAATAGAATATCCAACTATACCTTCTGTTGAAAAGGCATAAGCATCTAAGATAAATGCAGACAAAAATATAAGATTTATTAAAATTGTATTAGCTGCAATAAATTCTTCACCAATTCTTCCACCAAGATAAGTAAACCAAAAAAAAGAAAAAGTTAGTAATATAGTTCTTAAAAATATATTTAAATTTATCTCTAATAAATTTTTTAATTTTGAGGTATTTATAATTTCCTCTAAATTAAAGTTAAAAGGGACGTATTTTCTTAAATAATAGAAAATATAAAATAAAAATAAAAATGATGTTATTCCTGTGGCAAGTAAAGTCCCATAAGCGACACCTTTAATATTTAAATTGAATTTTAATACTAAAATAGTGCTAAATAAGATATTTAGAATAGATAATAAACCAATTGCAAGGCTTGAAATTTTTGTCTTTTGTAATCCAATAAATAATCCTACTACAATATAAATTGTTAATTCAAAAAGAGATGAGTAAATTCTTATATTAAAATATTCATTAAATTTATTTTTTGTATCAATTGATAAATCAAAAAATATTAGACATAAATTTAATAATTGTTTTTGGAATAGTATCAATAAAATTGATATTGAAATTACAAATAGTAGATTTCTAAAAACTATATTTAAGATGCTTTTATAATCATTTCTTCCAAATGATTGACTTACTAGTCCCACAGTACCCATTCTTAAAAAACCAAAACTCCAAAATACTAATGAAAAAAAACTAGATGCTATACTCGTTGCAGTCAGATAACTTTGATCACTCATATTTCCCATTAATGCTGTATCAACAATTCCAACCAGGGGAATTGCAAGGTTGGCAAAAAATATCGGTATAGATAGAGTTAATATGTATCTGATTGACGATTTATCGCTCACTTATTGATTAATAGCTTGTATATTCTTTAATTTCTTTGATTTTAGAACCTGTATGATTATTCATTTCCAGTTTAAGTTTTGCTCTGTCATCATTTAAAAAATGTACGTCTCTTGAAAGTTTTATAAATTTTTCACCAAAATCAGAATTTTTTTCACATAATCTTTTATCATCTTCAATAACCCAGAGTTTTGAATTAATTTCTTTTAATGAATTGAATAATTCAAGTAATTTTTCATCTGATTCAACATTTTGATTAAATTGATCTTTAAGTAAACTATATTCATCGTTTATAAATTTTAGTTTCTCAAGATCCTTAATTTTTTCTTTTTTTATTTCCAGAATAGAGATTTTATCTAAAAGTTCACCAACTGATACTTCGACTAGTATTTTATTCATAATTTTTTATAGTGTGTTAAGTTGTTTAAAATATGTCTAATATTCTCATAATTAAACATGGTTCTTTAGGTGATATAGCTCAGGCAAGTGGTGCAATTCAAGATATTTCTGATTTTCATAAAGATGATAAAATCTATTTATTAACATCAAAGCCTTACATTGATCTTTTTAAGCAAAACCCTCATCTAGAGGGCACAATTTTAGATAAGAGATTATCAAGATTTAATTTGATTTATTTATTCAATCTTATGAGAAAATTGAAAAAATACAAATTTATAAAAGTTTTTGATTTACAAAATTCTTCTCGTTCAAGTTTCTATAAAAAAATATTATTTCCTAATGCCGGCAATCTTGTTTGGTCATCTTCTGAAACTACATTACCAAATGATAAGTCTAAAGTTGAATTTGATAAAAATCCTGTTCTAGATAGATTTAAACATCAATTAGAAGCTTCAGGTGTAAAAACTATCAAAACTATGTTTCCTGATTTTAAGTGGGCTTGCTCAAATATAGATAATATAAAAAAAAAATTTTATTTAAATAAATATATAGTTTTATTCCCTTTCTGTTCACCACATTTAACAATTAAAAAATGGCCTTATTACAACGAACTCATAGAGTTAATAAAAAAAAAATTTGAAGATGAATATCAAATTGTTGTTGCTCCAGGTCCAAAAGAGATTGATATGACAAAAGAGATTAATGCAATTACAATTTTAAACCAAAAAAATTCATTAAATATACAGGAACTTGCATCTTTAATAAAAGGAAGTAGTTTTGTTATATCAAATGATACAGGACCAGCACATATTTCTTCACACCTTGGTGTTAAAGGAGTAGCATTATTTGGATCACATACAACAGCATACAAAGTAAGTATAGAAAGAGAAAATTTTAAAGCAATCCAAGTAACAGATCTTAATAAACTTTCACCAGAAAAAGTTTTTGAATATTTTTTACAATCTTTAAATTAATGGAAATAAATTCGCTTTTTTTTATAAGTGTTGTTCCTGCTATTGTTTTATATGGGATTGCAAAATCTGGTTTAGGAGGTTCAATATCGTTGATATCTGTTCCTTTAATGACTGTTGTGATGCCATTACAACAAGCACTTGCTATAATTTTACCAATTTTAATTTTCTCAGACATGATAGCTGTTTATCGATTTAGAAAGGAATTTAATCTAAATATCCTAAAGTTAATAGTGCCCTTTGCAGCTGTTGGAATTATAATTGGTTCACTTACTTTTAGTTTTTTTTCTGAAAATTTATTAAAATTTATTGTTGGAATAATGGGTTTTTTATTTGCAGGACATTATTTTTTATTTAAAAAAGAAAAAACAACCCCAGCAAAGCAAAATTTTTTAAAAGGTGCTATATGCTCAGCAATAGCAGGATTTTCAAGTTTTTGTGTACATGCAGGTGGAACTCCTACGAGTCTTTATTTATTACCATTAAGATTGAAAAAAGAAGTTTACGTTGGAACAAGAATTATTTTTTTTAGCTGTGTTAATCTGATAAAATTACCCTTGTACATTTATTTATCTATGATGAATTTTGATACTCTGTATCAATCTATTTCTCTTTTTCCCTTAGCTATAATTGGGATATTTATTGGATATAAATTATTAAAAATTATAGAAGAAAATTTATTTTATAATATCCTTTATGCATTAATTCTTTTAAGTAGCACTAAACTCATTATAGACTTTATTTAAATACTTTAAAAATTATCACTAAATTTTTTAAGTATAATTGGAAGAAAAGCTACAATTATTAATATTCTCAAAAAATGGTGATAGCTCACAAAAATTGGATCAATATTATAAGCTACACTTATTACTACCATCTCATGTATGCCTCCTGGAGCAAAACTTAAAAATGTAGGAATGAAATCAAAGCCAAGAAATTGTAAAAAATAAGCCGTTACCATTGCAACAATTACAAGAATAGAACTCACCATAACCCCATGAAATATATAAAAAAATAATTCTTTCAATTTTAAACCATTCAATCTACTTCCAAGCGCTGTTCCTAAAAAAATAAAAGCAATATTTATTATAAAATCAGGAAATCTAGCATTTACAATTTCAAAAGTATAAAATAATCCCGACAAAGCCATTGCACCCACAAGAATAGGAGACGGAATTTTAAGTTTCTTTAAAAATAGCGAAAATAAATAGCAAATAAAAATTAAAAATATTATTTCAAAATAATATCTAAGATTGTAGATGTTATCGTAATTATATCCTTCGATTTCTGAAAAACCTAAATTACTTATAAATAAAATTGGCACAAAACTAACGATAAAAATTACTCTTGTTGCTTGTGGTATTAATACTTGCTTATGATTATCTTTTTTACCATATTCTAGGAGTGCTGCTGCAATTGGAACAAATGCACCTGGCAGAGCTGCTAAAGTAGCAATAAATTTATCAAATTTACAAACTTTAACAAAATATAAACCAGCCAATATTGTACTTACAATTGTACATACCAACATTGCTACAGATGAAAATACCCACAAATGTATTTTGTATAATAAAGATACATTTAGTGTCCCGCCAAGAATTATTCCAACCATTAAAAAAATAGGATTTAATAATTTTGTGGGAAACTTTATGTCAAATTTTGTAAAAGCCACACAAAGATTCAAACCAAGAGAACCTAATAACCATGGCAAAGGTAGTCCAATTATAGTTCCAATATAACCACCAATAATACCAATAGCGAGAGCTTTATAGCTGGCACCCAAATCTTTAAAAAAATTTTGAAATGATAAAGTATTTAACATTTACGTAATCATTATTGACACTAAATATAAATCTATGTTTAATATCGGGTATTATAATTATAATAAGAGAGGAAATAATGAAACTAATTAAATCTTTAATTACAGTTTTATTCTCAACTTTGCTTTTAATTTCAGCAACAACTTCAAGCTCAGTAGCAATGGATAAATTGCACTTTGTAATCGGTGGTGGTGCTGGAGGTGGTTGGGATGGAACTGCTAGAGGAACAGGAGAAGCTTTAACAAAAGCTGGAATGTTAAAAAGTGCATCATTTGAAAATATGTCAGGTGGTGGAGGTGGAAAAGCTTTAGCTTATATGATTAACACAAAGCCAGCTAATACAATTCTAGTTCAATCAACACCATTGGTCTTAAGATCAATCACAAGACACAAAGGTTATGTAAAAGGTAATGGTACTTTATCTTATAAAGATGTTGTGCCAATTGCTGGAGTTATTGGTGATTATGGGGCTATTGCAGTAGCAAAAAGTTCACCTTTTAAAAACTTTAAAGATGTAGTTGATGCTTACAATAAAGATCCTAATTCAGTTAAGATGGCTGGTGGTTCTGTAAGAGGAAGCATGGACCATTTAATTGGCGCTTTAGCATTTCAAGCTGCAGGAGCTGACCCGAATGCAGTTGCATACATACCATATGATGCTGGAGGAAAAGCATTAGCTGGACTTTTATCTGGGGAAACTCAAATTATATCAACAGGCTTAGGTGAATTGATGGGTGCAAGAGACCAAGTAAGAATTATTGGTATTACTGCTCCATCAAGAGTATCTGATGCTCCAGATGCGCCAACATTAAAAGAACAAGGATATGATGTTCAATTCGTGAACTGGAGAGGTTTTTTTGGACCTCCAGGAATGAGCAATTCTGATAAATCAAAAATTGCTAAAATGTTAGGTGACGTACAAAAAACTCCTGAGTGGGAAACTGTAAGAGCAAGAAATGCATGGGTAAATATTTATAACCCAGAAGGAAAGTTTGTTTCTTTCTTAGAAAAACAAACTGAAGAAATGACAGCTCTTATGAAAAAACTAGGAGTAATTTAATCTTTAAGATTATTTAAAAAAAGAGCAGTGAATATAAACACCACAAAAATTATATCACTGCTCTTTTTTATTTTCTCAGCATTCTATTTATATACTGCATACCAAATTCAAGTTTTTGCATTTGATGAAAATGCACCATTTAATGCTAGAACATTTCCAATTTATTTAGGCTATGCAGGATTATTTTTTTCTGGGTTAAAGCTTATTCTACCTGAGCCTAACACCATAAAAGTAGACCATAAAAATCTAGAGTATAAAAAAACAGGGATACTTATAGTAATTGCAATTATTTATGGGGCTACAATTTTAAAAGTTGGATACTTTTTAACAACATCTTTATTTTTATTTTCATCTTATTATTTTTTAGGTGAGAGAAGGTGGGTCTTAATGTTTTTATTATCTTTTCCCTTCGTGGCAGCTTTTATGTACCTTCTTCATGGTATTCTTGATATTTATTTAAGAGATCCATTTTTACAATCAATCGGAGTTATGGGATGATCGAAGGAATTTTAATTGGATTAACCACAGCTCTTACACTCCAAAATATTTTAATGGTAATGGTAGGTTGTTTTTTTGGAACTATTATTGGAATGTTGCCTGGACTGGGTCCAATGACTGCCATTGCTTTAATGATACCAATTACTTATGGTTTTGACCCAGCAACTGGCTTAATTTTAATGGCTGGTGTTTATTATGGTGCAGTATTCGGAGGCTCTACATCATCAATATTGTTAAACGCTCCTGGCGTTCCTGGAACGGTTGCAACATCATTTGATGGCTATCCAATGGCACAACAAGGAAAGGCAGGGAAAGCTTTAGCCATAGCCGCCTGGAGTTCATTTGCTGGTGGAACTTTGTCAGCAATTTATTTGTTATTTATGGCTCCAAGTTTATCTAAAGTAAGTTTGTCATTCAGATCGCCAGATTATTTCGCTTTAATGATTTTAGGTTTAACTGCTATTGCTGCTTTTTCTTCTAAAGGTCAATTTTTAAAAGCAATGATGATGGTAGTATTAGGTTTAATGTTGGCTTCAGTTGGTCAAGATAGCTTATCAGATATTACAAGATTTACATTTGACAACATGAACTTAACAGATGGAATAAGTTTTGTTCTTGTTGTAATGGCAACCTTTGCAATGAGTGAGGCGCTTACGATAATATTAAAAAGAAATGATCCTACAAGCGCCGCAAAACAAGTTTCATTAACAGAACTTGGTTCGATTAAAATCAACAAAGAAGAAAGATCAAAAATGTACAAAACCATCCCTAGATCATCAATAATTGGATTTTTAATTGGCGTATTACCAGGTGCTGGAGCAACAATTGCATCTTTCTTAGCTTATGGAATGGAAAGAAATGTAGTTAACGACGAAGAAAAAGAAAAATTTGGTAAAGGAAGTGTAAATGGTTTGTCAGCTCCTGAAACTGCAAATAATGCAGCTTGTTCTGGTTCATTTGTACCCATGTTGACACTAGGTATACCAGGAAGTGGAACTACAGCGGTTATGTTAGGTGCACTATTAGGTTTTGGAGTTCAGCCTGGACCAAGATTATATATGACAAATCCAGAAATTTTTTGGTCAATAATAATGTCAATGTATATAGGTATGGTTATATTATTGATTTTAAATCTTCCTTTAATTCCATATATTGCAAGAATTCTAGCTGTCCCTAAAAATTATTTAATACCTTTAATATTATTTTTCTCAGTTACAGGAATTTATGTAATGTCCTTCAATAACTTCGATATTTATTTAATGATTGGAATTGCAGTTGTCGCAACATTTCTAAGATTATATGATTTTCCTATGCCACCTTTAATACTCGCTTTTGTTCTAGGAGGTCTTATGGAGGAAAATTTAAGACGATCTTTGCTATTAAGTAACGGATCATGGGAGTTTCTATGGGACAGAACACTTACATTGTGTATTCTTTTAACGACAATTTTAATAGTTGCCTGGCATTTTTATAAATCTATAATAAGAAAATGATAAACAGAAGAAAATTTCTAAAAACATCTTTATCGTCATTAGCATTATTAAGCCTACCTAAAATATCCCTTGCACAAAATAATTACGATGTTGTAGTAATTGGTGCTGGAGCATCTGGATTAGCTGCAACTTCAAATTTAATGGCATCGGGCAAATCTGTACTATGTATTGAAGCAATGAGTAGAAAAGGGGGAAGATGCCACACTGATAATTCTATTTTTGGCGTTCCATATGATATGGGTGCTCACTGGTTACATCAATACAGTAAAAACCAAATAGCAGAATTTGGCAAAAAACATAAAGATAAATTTAATATCTACAAAGCTAAAGAGCCTTTGATGATTTATGATGGAGAAAAGAAAATTAAGGGCTTTAAGCTTGGTTCACTGTATTCAAAAGTTGAAAAGAAACAATGGAAAAAAAATGATATTCCATCAAAAGATGAGCCTTTTATGAGCCAAATTCCAGAAAAATGGAAAAAGAATAAATGGTTTCATTCTGTCCATCAATTGCTTGGTCCGTGTCAGCCAGCTGTGGACTTTGATGATTATACTTTAAACGATGGTCATACTAATGGGACACATCAAGGCGAGGGAGATGGATATGTAAAAGAGGGATATGGAACTTTACTTGCCTATTATAGAAGAGATGTACCGGTTAAATTAAAAACTGTGGTAAATGAAATTAAATGGGGCGGTAAAGGTGTGCAAATAGAGACAAATCAAGGAACAATAAGTGCAAAAACATGTGTAGTAACTGTTTCAGTAGCAGTATTAAACTCTGGAAAAATAAAATTTAGTCCTGCACTACCCCTAGGAAAATATGAAGCATTTGATGGCATAAGACTAGGAACTTACAATCACATTACATTTCAGCTAAAAGATGATTTTTATAAAGAATACAAAGTGAAAAATGATACATATTTTGTAAACAGAATTGAAAATACAATAAATGGATCTCCTGCTGGTTCGTGTGCAACGCTTAAAATTTCAGGAACTAATATTTCATATTTTGATGTAGGAGGAAAATTTGCTCAGCATTTAGAGGCTGAAGGTAAAGATGCTTCTATTGATTTTGTATTAAATAGGCTTCGATCAGCATTTGGGTCTAAAATTGATAAATATTTCATAAAAGCACATGTAACAGCATGGGGAAAAAACCCATTTACACTTGGATCATATTCAAGCGCCATACCTGGAAAGTCTCATTTAAGAAAAAAATTAAAAATACCAGTTGCAAACAAATTATTCTTTGCTGGTGAAGCAACTACAGGGGTTTTTGCAACATGTCATGGAGCAGATCTAAGTGGTGAAAGAGCTGCGAAACAAGTTTTAAATTTTATTTAAGTAATATAAATTTTATCTGATAAACCGTAACAAAGTATAGCCATCATAATTAAAAAGACTGTGGGTGCTATAATGCCTTCATTTGTAACTTTTTCATTAAGACCAGTTTTATCAATTTTAAGCGAGTAGAAATTTGTTCCTAAAACACATGCATGTATAATAAATATTAAATTAAAAAATGCCCAAGTACCTTCAACTCCATTTGGTCTTACAAACATTATATAAATAGCCATTATTACCCAACCAAGCATTAGTGCTCCAACAAATCTAACCATTACAGCTGCACTATGATCTATACCAAACTTATCCATAAATTTTTTGGTTCCAGCAATTGTTTGAAAACAATATGCAGCTATTCCTATAAAATGTGCAAGAAAGATAAGTAAGTAAAAAATGTTATTAAACTTCGCAATCATATTTCTATTTTATAAGATTCTCTTATATTTTTCAATTATCTTATCCCATAGAAAGTTTGTAGAATTAATTTTTGCTTCTTTGCCATACTCTAGATATTTATTTTCTTTAAAAAGAGTATCTATACTTGCGTAAATATCTTCTAGTTTGTTACCATCGCATATTAAACCAGTTTTTTCATGAATTATTGCATCTGAAGCTCCTCCATCTTTACCTCCAATAGACGGAATACCATATTGGGCAGCTTCAACATAGGCTATACCAAAACCTTCAACTGATTTTTTATAAATTATAGATGGCATTACGAAAATATTTGACTTAGCTAAAAGAGCATTTTTCAAATCTGATGGAATATCTTGTAAAAAAGTTACCTGATTATTAAGATTAAGTTCTATAACTAATTTTTTTAATTTTTCTTCCTCATCTCCATACCCGATGCATGTATAAATTATATCTGGATAAATTTCTTTTAGGTTTCTAACAGCCATAATTACTTTTTCATGATTTTTTCTTTTATCAAATCTTGAAACTGTAATTAGTCTATTTTTCTTACCCTTTAATATTTCTTCAGCTTCATCTAAATATTTTTTTGGAACTTCAATTACTGGATCAATTCCAGGATTTATAACAACTATTTTTTTTTCATCTATGCCTAAGTCTATTGCTAAGTTTTTTGTATAATTTGAATTAGCAACAACATGATCCACGTTGTTTAAAACTGATAAAACTTTTTTATTTAATCCAGACCCTCTAGGGTGATTTATTTCTTTAGAATGAATTAAACAAATTTTTTTTTTATTTGTTTTAATTAGTTCTAAACTTTTCCAATGATCAGCAATCAAACATTCTACATATTTATTATTTTCAAGATAATCGTTTATTAAATAAGATTTTCGATATTTTCTTATTAGCTTCATTCCACTTACTCTTTCAATAGAAAATGAAACAGAACTATCAAATTCTTCATGATTTTCGTGATAATCTGCAAATACTTTTATTAAATTAAGTTTTGCAAGAGATCTTGCCAATCCCCACATGAGATTTTGCATACCCCCTAACTCTGGTGGAAAAGTTCTAGTAATTAATAAATACATTATTTATTAAAACCACTTGATACTGCAGCCCATACTTGGAAATTGTTCTTTTGGACCATTGTTTGATTTTGCAATCATTTTCATTGCATTTTTAAGTTCACTATCTCCACTTTCTATTGGTTTCAAATTTTTTAACTCTCTTATTCTTCCTCTATATTGAAGTTCAAGATTTTTATTGTAACCAAAAAAATCTGGTGTGCAGACAGCACCATAATTTTTTGCCACATCTTGAGTTTCATCAATTACATATGGAAAATTAAAATTATGATTTTTTGAAAATTTAACCATATTATCAAATGAGTCTTCTTCATATCTTTTTGGATCATTTGACATTATTGCTATGGATTTAATTCCATCATTTTCTAATTCTTTACAGTCTTCTACAACATTTTTAATTACAGCTAGAACATAAGGACAGTGATTACAGATAAACATAATTAAAGTTCCATTTTCACCTTTAGCGTCATTTAGTGAAATTATTTTATTTTCTATAGATTTAAGTTCAAAGTTGTTAGCTTTTTTACCGAAGTCACATATTGGTGTTTTAGTTAATGCCATGATAAAAGACTATATAATTTATGTTTTATGATTTAAAAGATAAAAAACCAAAAAACCTTGGCGAAAATTGGGTAGCGCCTAACGCTGTTATAATTGGAGATGTAACATTAGAAAAAAACTCAAGTGTCTGGTTTAATGCAACTCTTAGAGGTGATATCGAAAATATACATATTGGAGAAGGTTCAAATGTACAAGATGGAAGTGTTTTACATACAGATCCAGGTTATCCATTAAAAATTGGAAAGAATGTAACCATAGGTCATTTAGTAATGCTCCATGGTTGTACAATTGATGACAACTCTTTAATTGGAATAGGGGCTGTTGTACTTAATAAAGCCAAAATAGGAAAGAATTGTATTATTGGTGCAAAATCATTAATTACAGAGAATAAGGAAATTCCTGATAACTCGTTAGTAATGGGTTCGCCTGGAAAAATTATTCGTCAGTTAACTGATGATGAAATTGAAGCAGTAAAACAAAATGCTATTAGATACCAAGAAAACTGGAAAAAATATTCAAAATCTATATTTTAAAAAAATGAAAAAAATAATTATATTTTTTATAATATTTTTATATTCATCCTTCTCTTTTGCCTTAGACGAAAAACCTGGAAGATATTTTAAAGATCAACCAGATGTAACTGATGAACCTCAAGTTCATTTTATTTATATATTAAACAAAGATAGCGAGGATAGAGAATGGGATATCAATGGAAAAATGGAGAAGGAATTATTGGAGGCCAATGAAAAAATGCTCGAAATGACAAAGGGTAATCAGAAGTTTAGGTATGACTTAAGGGAAGATGGCAAATTGGATATTTCTTTTGTTAGATTGGATAAACAATATAAAGGAAATTATAATATGGAATACCCTGATGCATATTTGACAAAATTAGGTTTTAACAATCCTAATAAATTGTACTTTTCATGGGTTGATGTAGGACATAGAGATGGGGGACAAGGAGCTGTTCACCATGGATATATTTTTTTAAAAAGTAAATATAACACAAACAAAAATAAAAGAATTTTAATTACCTTACATGAATTAATGCATGTAAATGGATTTGCTTGGCCATGCACAAAAGGAGCTAAAAAATCACACAAGTTTGGGACAATAATTGGAGGGCCTGACGGGGGAGACAAGTATAATTTGGGCTCATCATTGTATAATCTTAAAGATCCTACTTGTCCTGATTTTAAAGATTCTGTTTTTTTAGAACCAACTTCTAGCACACCATTTAACCCTGTTTACTTAAAATGTGCAATGGCTGCAGAGGTTGGTCGAGGTATTTCTCCTGATATTAATTATGAATGGAGAGATAGATATTCTCATAAAAAACTAAAAAAAATTAAAAAGAAAAGAACTTGGTGCACATATAATTTATATAAAAATTTCAATAATTTCTAGAGATGAAAATATTGCTGATAATTTTAATAGCTTTATTTCCACAATTCTCCCAAGCTTTTGAAAGATTTATACCTTTAGAGCTTTTCACAGGTGGAAAGATTAGAAATGATACAGAAATTAAATTTACAAATGCTAATTTAATATTTGGCGAAAAGAAAAAAAAGGAAATTATAGGTCCTGAAGATTGGCACCATCCAGAAACTGGAGAAAAAATAAAAGTTTATAAAAGAACAAGAAAAGGGCAAAGTGGCCTCAAAACTCAGCTATTTACTATAACTAACAATGGACAATGTATAGGAAGAATTTGGGACAGTAGACGTGGAGGAAGAATAATTGAAAATGGATGTAAATTCCCCCTGGGAATTTGGAAAGAGGGAGAAACCAGATCTTTTGAAGGGTCTTCTGGAGGGAAACCTAGAAAAATTGAATTAACAATTTTAAAATTAGGAAAAAAACAAAATAGCAATATTAAATTTAATTGGAAATTATATAATATGAAAAATGGAAAATTAATGGATGATAATGATTATACTTTTGCTCCAGAAAAAGCCATGATAGAATTAATTGACAAAAAAATATCTAAATGAGAAGAGTATTTATAATTTTTATCGCTTTATTAATATCTCTGAATACTGCAGTAGCTAATGAAAAATTTGAGTTTAGATACAATATTCATGAAAATTTACCCAAAAAATGGGTAACTGAATTCAAGAATATAATGGATGTTTTACAAGAAGTTCTACCTATTCAAGATAATATGAATGATTATCTCAAAAGTCCAGGAATGGATATCTATGCTTGGAAAAGTACAAAAAATCCTTTTCCAGAAGTTAAGAATAATATGAAAGGTTCATGTATTTGTGGTGATGGTTCAACTAGATGGATGCAGATAGAAATACCAAGTAAAGAATTAGCAAAAAAATATATACACCGTTATTCTGTGATTGCTCATGAATATTTTCATGTTTATCAAATATCACTTTCAGAAAATAAACTATCAGATAGAGACTCACCAAAATGGTTAACCGAAGGAGGAGCAAAAGTTTTTGAAGAAATGTATGTGAAACAATATTATGGAAAAGACAGTTTAAAAAATGATCTTCAAAGAAAAGAAATGTGGAGTAAAAAGGTTTTAAAAGAACCTAGCCTTTACGAAAAACACAAAACATCAAATAAAAGAGGAATGGATGGCAATTATACAGGTTCTGCCTTCATGGTGCTAGTATTAGTAAATGAACTGAAGAAAAATAATATTTCTGAACAACAAGCTTTTCAATTAGTTTTTAAAGATTTTTGGATTGAGAGAGCAAAGCACAGAAAATGGGAAAAAGCATTTGAGCAGACTTTTAAAATGAGTGCTGGAGAATTTTATGAAAGATTAAGTAAATATAAAAGAGTCGTAAAAAAAATATTACCGAGTAAGAACTTAAAAATTCAAGATATTTTTAGTTAATCCTTAACTGATCTTCAGAAAAGAAGGTCATTAACTGAGTAAATAATTAATCCTAAAATAATTAGAAAAAATATTATAAAAGCTATTTGCTCACTAATTTTTTTAGTAACTTTGGTTTCACCTTTTTTAAATTTTCTGATTTGAAATATTCCAAACCTCATAACAGCCAATCCACCTAAAACAAGTGCTACAGCAATAATAAATCCACTTAGCATTTTATGGGACAAGCCAGTTTTGTTTATTATTTGAGATATCAAATCTTGCTCTTCTATGACCTTTTGCTGCAAGATATAACCATTCTATACTCTCAATATTGCATTGAATTACAGTAAAGTTTTTATAGCCTTCTTCACTTTGTTCCATTGTAAAACCAGATTTTTCAATTTCCTCACTTAAACCAGAACTAGGCTCATCAATTTCAGTGCCAGGACCATTATTTACTAAATAGCATTTTCTACTTACATGGGCTGTTTTTGACCATGATAGTTCTGTAATTTCATTATCATGATTAACAACACAATTCACTTTAACTCTAAGTTGAATCTTTTCTTCTTTGTCATAGAATATTAATACTGCACTGCTATTTTTTTTTAATTTTGGAATTTTGTTAGATCGTATATCGCTATGAAACTGAAGAAGATTATTTGATTGGTCAGATTTTCTAAGAACTACTATCCTTCCATCAAAGTCTGATTGATCACCGCAAACAAAAACTGGAATTCTAAAAGGAGATGATCTATTAGTCACTGCATCATCAAGCATTGACCATATTTTTTTCTTTATTTCGGAAAAGTCCTCATAGTATGGGACGGTATTTGACATTGGTTTATTTCTTTTTTTTAAGTCTAGCAATCAGACTAGAGCTATCCCAACGGTTACCACCCATTTTTTGAACATCAGCATAATATTCATCAACTATTTCAGTAATTGGGACCGGTGAACCATTTCGTTTCGCTTCTTCAATTACAATTTTTAAATCTTTTCTCATCCAATCTACTGCAAAACCGTAATCAAATTTATCTTCAACCATAGTTTTATATCTATTTTCCATTTGCCAAGATTGAGCTGCGCCTTTTGAAATTGTTTCCATCACTTTATCAATATCTAAACCTGCATTTATTCCAAAATTAATAGCTTCTGATAGACCTTGTACAACGCCTGCAATACACATTTGGTTCATCATTTTTGTAAGTTGACCACTTCCTGATGGACCAATTAATTTTACTTTTTTACTATAGCAATCAATTACTGGTTCTGCTTTTTTGAAAACTTCTTCATCACCACCAACCATAACTGTAAGAATTCCGCCTTCAGCACCTGATTGACCTCCAGAAATTGGTGCATCTAAAAATGCAAATCCTTTTTCTTTCGCTTTATTATAAAGTTCTCTCGATACTTCTGCTGATACAGTTGAATTATCTACGTAGATTGAACCCTTTTTAGCGCTATGAAATAATCCGTTTTCACCTAAAGTAACTTGTTTCAAATCCTCATCGTTACCCACACAAGTAAAAATAAAATCAGCACCTTCCGCAGCTTCTTTTGGTGTTGAAGCCATTTTACCTTTATATTCAGTAATCCATTTTTCAGCTTTAGCAGTTGTTCTATTAAAAACAGTTACATTGTGCCCAGCTTTTGATATATAACCAGCCATCGGATAACCCATTACCCCGAGACCTATGAAAGCAACATTACAAGTCATAAATTATTTATATGTTTAAAAGTTTAAGTTTAAAAGTAATTATTTTCGGATTTATTTTTACATTTTTTTCATGTTTTGGACAGAGTTTTTTTATAGGTTTATTTAATTCAAGCATCAGAGAAACACTTTCTATTACACATGGACAATTTGGCACGATTTATGCATCAGCTACTCTATTTAGTAGTTTACTTCTAATATGGATTGGAAAAAAAATTGATGATGTAAACGTGCTTAAATTTGCAATTTTTGTTACTATACTTTTATCATTTTCTTCTTTTTTCTTTTCCAAAACATCTTCAGTAGCTTTTCTATTTGTTGCAATTTTTTTAATGAGGTTTTCTGGACAAGGATTAATGTCTCATACAGCTTCAACTACTATTTCAAGATATTTTACAAAATCTAGAGGCAAAGCATTAAGCATTATTTGGTTTGGTTTATCCTCTGCAGAGTTCATAATGCCTGTATTAATCGTTTATCTTTTAACACTAATTGTTTGGCAGAATTTATGGGTAATCTTTTCTTTAATTGTTTTAATTTGCTTGCCCTTGGCATCTTATATTTTAGTTAAAGATGTCAAATTAGATACTAGAGAGGGTGGTCAAAACAAAATTTTGAAAGAAGAAAATATTAAAAACTGGAAAAGAATAGAGGTTCTTGGAGATTATAGATTTTACATTGTCTCCTTAAATATGTTGGCAATGCCTTGGATAGCTACAGGAGTATTTGTATATCAATCATTCGTCACTAATTCAAAAGGGTGGGGTGAATATACAATTGCGCAATCTTTTATGTCTTACTCAATTTTTTCTGTAATTACTTTAATTGTTGCTGGTTATTTGATTGATAAGTTTACAAGTAGAAAATTACTAATCTATATGAATATTCCATTATTCTTAGGAACTTTAGTAATCATATATTTTGATGCTCCACAGACTGCTTTTTTATTTCTTGGATTGGTAGGAATATCAAACGGTCTAGCAAACTTATTAGGATCATCAACGTGGGCAGAAATTTACGGGGTAAAATATATTGGATCTATTAAAGCTTTGACTACTGCTTTAATGGTATTCGCAACTGCTTTTGGTACAGCATTATTTGGCTTTTTTATAGATGCTGGATTTTCAATTGAAAAAATCGCATTTATTGCAGCAATTGCTATAGCATGCTCTATAGCCTTACTTTTCACTATAAGAAAAAAATTAAATCCAGTTTATCTCTAATACTGCTTGATTTTTTTATGATCGAGGTGTATCTAACCGACCATGGCAAGAGTTACTGTTGAAGATTGTATAGATAAAGTTGATAGTCCTTACGAATTAGTATTAGTTGCAAAGGAGAGAGCAACGCAACTTAATTCAGGTTTGGAACCTACTTTAGATAGAGATAATGATAAAAATACTGTCATAGCATTAAGAGAAATAGCTGAAGAAACAATCAAAGTTCCTGATTTAACAGATGCTGCAGTTTATAAGTTAAGAAAACATGTCGAGCAAATTGATGATACTTCAGAGGACGAAGATGATATTGGCGATGATTTTGAAAATCTTTACAAAGGTGAAATTTCAAAAAGTGGTGTACCAATTCTTCCATCTAAGAGAGCTAGAAAAATTCCAGAAAAAATTCAAGTTTCCAAAGATGATTTAGCCGAGTTACAAAATACAGCTGAACAACCTTCATCTGAAACTGTTGAAGAAGTACAAGATGAAGAGGCTGATGTTTCATTAGACGAAATGAAAGATCAAGAAGAGACTGTATCTGACGAAACAGAAAATCAAGAATAAATTAACTAAATTCCTTAATTATTTTTTCCCTGTGCTCATCTAAATCAGGAATATCACCTCTTGTATTTTCATCTTTATAGGTAGACATTTTAATTGGGTTTCCAGCAGATTTAAATTCACCAATAATTTTATGATATGATTTTACAATCATATTTCTCTCTTTAATTTGAGGATTTTCTACAGCTTGTTTTATGTTAAAAATTGGTCCACATGGAATTTTTAATGCTTCCATTTCTTTTACCCATTCATTTGTAGATTTCGAATGTAATTGTTTTTCAAAAATTTCTTTTAATTGATCCATGTTTTCACATCTTAATGAATTAGAATTAAATCTTTCATCATTTGCAGTTTCAGGGATTTTTAATACATCACAAAGTTTTGTAAAAAGTTTATCATTTCCTGCAGCAATAATTATATAACTATCTTTAGTTTTAAAAGCTTCAAAGGGCGCAATAGATGGATGTCTGGAACCCATTGGTCCTGGAATTTCATTTTTGGAAAGATATCTTGCAATTGCATTTTCTAAAATTGCTATTTGGCAATCTAACATAGACACATCTATAAAAGCTCCTTTTCCAGTTTTTTGTCTATCGTATAAAGCTGCATTAATTCCAATTGCTGTAAACAGACCTGCTGTGATATCACCAATAGAAGTTCCAACTCTTGTTGGCTCAGAATTAGGATGACCAGTTACACTCATCAAACCCCCCATGCCTTGAACGACCATGTCATAAGCAGGTAATTCTTTTAAAGGTCCAGTTTGACCAAACCCTGATGCCGATGCATAAATTAATTTAGGATATTTTTTACTTACATCTTTCCAGCCAAAACCCCACTTTTCTAATGTTCCAGGTTTAAAGTTTTCTACTAAAATATCTGCCTTAGATAAAATTTTGTCAAAAATTTTTTTATCCTCTTCATTCTTTAAATTTAAAGCGATACTTTCTTTTCCTCTATTTAAAGACATAAAGTATGCAGAATAATCTTTAACAAAAGGTCCAAATTTTCGAGAGTCATCACCTGTTTCAGGTGCTTCAATTTTTATAACTCTCGCACCTAAATCTGAGAGTATCATAGTGCAATAAGGTCCTACTAAAACCCTTGTTAAATCAACAACTAATAAATTTTTTAGTGGTCCATCCATAATAAAATATACGACATTTCCTTATATTGACTCTTACTCATAAGTTCAATTTAATATACTTATTAAATTAATATAAAGAGGGGAAAACATGTTAAAAAAAATAAGTTTTTATTTCACAACATTATTTTTAGCTTTTTCATTAATTGGATCAGCATATGCTGTAACACTAAAAGCAAGTCACCAATGGCCTGGAACACCTAGAGCTGATGGTTCTTATGATCCAAGACATGAAATGGTTCAAATAATTGCAGATGAAGTTAAAAAAGCAGGAGTAGATTTAGATATTAGAATTTATCCAGCAAAATCATTATATAAACCAAAAGAACAATGGAAACCAATGACAACTGGTCAGTTGGATATTTCAGCATTTCCATTAGCGTACGCATCAAAATTCCATCCAGAATTTGATGCAACTTTAATGCCAGGAACTGTTAAGAACCACAACCATGCATTAAGATTTAATAAAGGTCCAATGATGACTGAAATTAAGAGAATTATAAATGATGCTGGTGTTGTTGTTCTATCTGATGCTTGGCTTGGTGGCGGTTTTGCATCTAAGTCAAAATGTATTAAAAATCCATCAGATGCTAAAGGACAAGTAATGAGAGCAGCCGGTAAAGCTTTTAACCAAATGTTAGAGGCAGCTGGTGCGGGTATTCAAAGTATGCCTTCATCCGAAATTTATACTGGATTGCAAACTGGAGTATTAACGGGTGCAAATACTAGTTCAGGAAGTTTTGTTAGTTACAAAATTTATGAGCAAGTAACATGCGCAACACCTCCAGGAAAATTTGGATTGTGGTTTATGTATGAGCCAATTTTGATGTCAAAAATGAGCTTTGATAAATTAAATTCAAAACAACAAGATGCTTTAATGAAGGCTGGTAAAGTTGCTGAAAAATATATGACTGCGCAAGTTGAAAATTTAGATAAAAAATTTGAAGACGCTTATAAAGCAGCAGGAGTAAAGCTAGTATATATGGATGCAAACGACCATGCGGCTTGGGTAGAGATTGCTAAACAATCTTCACACAAAGCATTTGCTGAAAAAGTTCCAGGTGGCGATAAGCTAATGGAAATGGCTTTAGCAGTTAAATAAAAAAATATATTAAAGAACCCCTATTTAAAATATTAAATAGGGGTTTTTTATCATGAAACAAAAATATTTAAAATTCTGTAATTATAGTTCACAAGCATGTGGTGGTTTTGCTGTCTTAGCTCTACTTCTGTCAATCTTGGTTATTGTAGAGTTAGTTTTTGAAAGATATTTCTTTCAAAGAGCAATCACTTGGCAAACAGAGCTAGTGACGATGCTCTTAGTTGCTTCAACATTTATAGGAAGTGCTTATGTTTTAAGCGAAAAGGCTCATGTGAGCATGGAATGGATTTATGATTTTTTATCAAAGAAAAATATTCTGAGACTCAAAATTTTTACATCACTAATTAGTCTATTATTTTTTTTAATCTTATTTTATTTTGGGTATTTAATGGTGGAGGAAGCATTTACAAAAAACTATTCAACAGGAACTGTTTGGGATCCTCCCTTATGGATACCTTATTCATCAATGTTGATAGGGGCAGCCTTAATGATCCTTCAATATATTGCTGAAATAATTAAACTTATAGACGAAGAGGATAGTTACTAATGGATCCATTAATAATAGCAATCATCGTTGCGGTTTTCACTTTAGTAGTTTTATTTTCTGGAATACCAATTGCATTTGGTTTGAGCTTTGTCTCTATAACATTGTTGGTTGCATTTGAAGGTTTTCAAATGTTAGATGTTTTTGCAGAAACTTTTTATGCAGGACTAAACTCGTTTGTTTTGCTTTCAATTCCTATGTTTATTTTAATGGGAATGGCAGTTGCCAACTCACCAGCAGGAAAAGATCTTTATACAGGATTAGATAGATGGCTTTGGAGAGTACCAGGTGGATTAGTAATTTCTAATATTGGTGCTTGTTCAATATTTGCAGCCTTAAGTGGATCAAGTCCTGCAACATGTGCAGCAATCGGAACTATGGGAATACCTGAGATGAGAAAAAGAGGGTATTCAGATCAAATTGCAACGGGGACAATAGCGGCTGGTGGTACGCTAGGGGTTTTAATTCCTCCCAGTATTGTTTTGATTGTATATGGAATTGCTACAGGAACATCAATTGGAAGATTATTCTTAAGTGGTTTGATACCTGGATTTATGTTAGCAGGAATGTTTGCTATATGGGCTCTCATACATAGTTATTTTATTGATAAAGACTCAGCAAAAGCTTTAAAGAACAGAACACCTCCAACTTTTAAAGAGAAAATTGAAGTCTTACCAAGAATTTTACCTTTCTTAGCAATCATAGCTGGTGTTCTTTATGTTTTGTATGGTGGAGTAGCCACACCTTCAGAAGCATCTGGTGTTGGAGCTTTTTTAGTTTTTGTATTAATCGCCGTTGTTTACAAAATTTATCAACCAAAAAAAATCTGGAACATTGTCAAAGTATCTATGAAAGAAAGTGTGATGATAATGTTTATCATCGCCGCATCTTATCTATTCGCATTCACATTATCACAGCTTTACGTAACTCAATCATTAGCACAAAGCATGGTAGAATTAAGTTCAAATAAATGGGTTGTATTTATTTTAATTAATATTTTTCTTTTAATTGCAGGTTTCTTTTTACCACCAGTAGCAGTAATTGTGATGACTTCAGCAATATTGCTTCCAGTTATAACTACTTTGGGCTTTGACCCTTATTGGTTTGCAATTGTATTTACCATAAATATGGAAATTGGTCTTATTACCCCACCTGTTGGATTAAACCTTTATATAATCAAAGGCATTACACCAGACGTAAGTCTGTCAGAAATATTAAAGGGGTCTATACCATTTATGATAATCATGGCTCTAGCTATATTAATTTTGTGTATTTTTCCTGAAATAGTGACTTGGTTACCAGATAAAATAATGGGTAAAAGTTTAGGTTTTTAATATATAAAAAACACAATGCTAAATATAAAAAGAATTTTTGAAACTATTGCTGATGCTGGACAAAAGATTTTAGAAAAAAAATCGTTCAAAAGCATTACAAAGAAAAGAGATTTATTAGATCTTTGCGATGACTTATTGTCTACTAAAGGTGCAGCATTTGGGATTACTTTGGCAAGAGATATATTATTTAGATATCAAAACTTATCTATAGATGAAAAAAATAAGTTTTTAATTCAAGTTAACCAAAAATATAAACCCGATCCATTAAAAATAGATGAAGCGATTAAGAAATACAGTAATGATCAAGATGATTACTCAATCTTGAACTTATCAAGAGTAGCCTCTGGGATTAGAAAAGAGCTGTTTGTAAGATTAAACATGGCTCCAAACGGAACCTCAGAAATTGTATCACTTAGAGAAGACCTTCTTAGATTATTGAAAGAAAATCCAGAATTAAAAAGTTTAGATTATGATTTGATAGATATATTTAAAAATTGGTTCAATCCAGGTTTTTTAAAACTAAGAAAAATTACTTGGGATACCAAAGCAGCAATTCTAGAAAAATTATTAAAATACGAAAAAGTTCATTCTATGAAAGATATGAACGAGTTAAAAAGAAGACTTGGGAAAGATAGAAGATTTTTTGCATATTTTCATCCCGCTTTAGAGGATGAGCCAATTATTTTTGTTGAAATAGCTTTGACTAAAGGACTTAGTCAGTCGATACAAGAATTAACAAGGCCCTCAGATGAAAAAATCAAAAACTATGATACTGCAACATTTTATTCAATCAGCAACTGTCAAGAAGGACTCTCTAGAGTAACACTGGGAAACTTCCTAATAAAAAGAGTTGTATATGAACTTCAAGAAGAACTGCCAGATGTAAAATATTTTGGAACATTATCTCCAATGGTTGGCTTTGCAGATTGGTTTAAAAATATGGAAATTACTGAAGCAGCTGAAATACTTGGTGAGGCAAATAAAAAAAGTTTAGACTTTTTAAAGTCTTCTGATTTAAAAATAGGTGACAAAAGAATTGCTGATAACAAAGCTTTGATAAGTAAATTAGCTTTAAATTATTTAGCAAAACAAAAAAATGATTTTGGATTTCCAATTAATGATGTATGCAGATTTCACCTAAAAAATGGAGCTGATATAGATGATATAGCAATCAACGCAAATGTTTCTGAAATTGGCTTTAAAAGGTCTTTTGGTGTGATGGTAAATTATCGATATGAGTTAGCTAAAATTGAAAAGAATCACCAAGAATATGTAAACGAAAAGAAAGTAAATATATCTAATAAATTAAAAAAATATGTCTAAAATTAACAGAATAGTATCGGTGGCTCCAATGATGGATTGCACTGATAGACATGAGAGATTTTTTTTAAGATTAATAAGTAAAAATGTTCTTCTCTATACAGAAATGGTAGTTTCAGAAGCAATTGATAGAGGGGATAAACAAAAATTACTATCTTTTGATATTCGTGAAAAACCTGTAGCTCTTCAATTAGGTGGATCTACACCAAAATTATTAGCAAATTCTGCAAAAATTGGTGAAGAATTTGGTTATGATGAAATTAATTTAAACTTAGGATGTCCTAGTAAAAAAGTCCAAAAAAATAAATTTGGGGCCTGTTTAATTAAAGAACCAAATCTTGTGGCAGATTGTTTATCAGAAATGATAAATTCTACATCGTTACCCGTAACTGTTAAGACAAGAATTGGTTACGATGATGTTGAAGATTATGAAAATTTTTATAATTTTATAAATACACTTAAAGCAACCGGTGTTAGGACTTTTATTATTCATGCAAGAAAAGCAATGTTAGGAAAATTTACACCAAAACAAAATCTTAATATACCTCCTTTGAAGTATGACTATGTTTATAGACTAAAAAAAGATTTTAAAGATTTAGAAATAATAATTAACGGAGGAATTACATCAACAGATCAGGTTAAAAATCATTTAGATAAAGTTGATGGAGTTATGATTGGCAGGTCAGTTTATCATTCTCCATATCTTTTGGCAGAAATTGAAAATGAAATATTTGACAATCATGATATTAAGAATAGAGAAGAAATTGTAGAAGAATTAATTAATTATGTTAAAGTTGAAGTTAAAAAAGGTACTAGAGTAAATCAGGTGATGAGACATACTCTCGGTTTATTTCATGGCAAAACCGGTTCAAGTCATTGGAAAAGATATTTAAGTGAAAATATGTGTGTAAGAGATGCGGATGTAAAAAAAATTGATCATATTATGGATAAAGTTAAACTTTCTCCAAAATTACATTCGGCAGGTCAAATTGATTAATACAATTCTTTCTAATCAGTACTACTTGCTAATTTTGTTAATGATACTAACTGCATTCCCTGTTGGTTTTTTTGCAGGTTATTTTGGTATTGGCGGTGGATTAATTTCAGTACCAGTACTTTTTTTTATTTTCGAGACTGCAGATATTGATAAATCATATTTAATGCACCTATCAGTCGGTACAGCTTTTTCTATAACTATCTTTACATCTTTTGTTTCAGTAATGACTCACAAAAAACATAAAGCCGTAGATATAAATATTTTAAAAACTTATGGTCTATTTGTAATATTTGGAGTTTTGCTAGGCACTTATATGGCAGCATTATTAAATACAAAGTCTTTAGTTTTGTTTTTTGCTGTTGTTGTCTATTTTTTTGGTGGATATTTATTGTTAGTTAAACAGGAATTGAAAAAAAATAAAAAATTTAAGTTTTTTCCAAAAGCAACTTTTGGTTTTTTATCTGGCTTTATATCTGCACCCATGGGGATAACAGGTGCAATGATGAATGTACCAATTTTAAGGTATTTTGGATATCCAATTAGCAGGGCAATAGGAAGTTCAGCTGCAATAGGATTTGTTATAGCTTCTATTGGTTCTATTGGTTTTTTAACTTCTGGTTTTTTATTGAATGCAAATCTTCCTTTAAGTCTTGGCTTTGTAAATATTCCTGCTTTTCTTATATTTATTCCAATTACATCTTTTATGGCCAGTATTGGCGCTAACATGGTTCATACTACTGATAAAAATAAAACTCAGAGGATGTTTGGGGTATTTTTATATGTTATTGGAACTTTATTTTTAATTAGGTTTCTAGATCTTTAATTAAATCTTTTGATCGTATTCACCAATTTTGCCAGTTTTTTGAAGTAGATCATCAATAAAATCGAAGATTTTTTTCTTTCTTTCATTTGAGGTAGGACTCTCAGTTACCACTACTAATGAGGGTTTATTTGACGAAGCTCTTATTAAACCCCATGAACCATCATTAAAAGTAAATCTTATTCCATTTACTGTAAGAATATTTTCAATTTCTTGATTATCGATTTTAATATTATTTATTTTTAACCCTTCTATCTGTTTAATTAAATCATCAACAACTTGATATTTTTCATCATCTTTACAAAATGGAGCCATTGTTGGAGATTGATAAGTGTTAGGTAGTTCATTGATTATCTCATTCATTTTTTTATTGTTGTTATCTAGTAAATGACAAACTTGTATTGCTGAATTTATTCCATCGTCGTATCCGTAACCTAAAGGTTGATTAAAAAAGAAATGACCACTCTTTTCAAAACCTGCAAGGGCCTTTTCTTGGTTTACTTTCCTTTTAATATGAGAATGACCTGTTTTCCAATACAACGTTTCACAGGAGTTTTTTTTTAAAACTTCATCAGTTGAATATAAACCAGTTGATTTTACATCCACTATAAATTTTGAATTTTTGTGATTATTAGATAAATTTCTAGCAATTAATAAACCGATTTTATCTGAGAATATTTCATTTCCTTTATCATCAATAACTCCAACACGATCACCATCACCATCAAAACCAAAACCTATATCAGCATTATTTTCTAAAACACATTTGCTTATGGCATGTAGCATTTCTAAATCCTCTGGATTTGGATTATATTTAGGAAATGTATAATCTAAGTTACAATCTAACTCTATAACTTCACAACCGATACCTCTTAATATATCAGGTGCAAATATTCCTGCTGTTCCGTTTCCACAAGCAACAACGGCTTTGATTTTTTTATTAATTTTATTTTTATTTATTAGATCACCTTTATAAATACTTTGAAAATTGTTTATTTCTTTCTCACTACCAACTCCTTCAATAAATTTGTTATTTAATGTTATTTCTTTTAGTTCTTTCATTTCCTCTGGAGCATGAGTTAATCCTTTTTGAATTCCCATTTTTACACCAGTCCATCCGTTTTCATTATGACTTGCTGTTACCATTGCTACTGCATCACTTTCTAAATTAAATTGTGCAAAATAAACCATGGGTGACAAAGACAACCCTATGTCTTCAACATAACAACCAGTTGATAGGAGACCTTTTTTAAGTGCTGTTTTTATTTCCTCACTATAAGATCTGTAATCATGACCAACTATGATTCTTGGATTTTTTCTGTTTGTGTGATTAACTATTTGAGTTCCCAAACCTTTTCCCAAATTTGTCACACCCTCTAAATTGATGTCATCAGGATACAACCATCGAGCGTCGTACTCTCTAAAGCCAAAAGGATCAATTTTTATTGAATTTTCCATGTTGATATTTTTATATTTTTTTTATTTTTCTATTGATAATCTTTTTTGTAAGTTCTATAAATGTTCTATTGATTTGTTGGTTATATAGTGTAATTACCAAACCATCATACAACATCTAGTTGTTTTAATTAATTAAGTATAGTACAAAAAAGGGGCTAAATGAACAAGATTTTATCACAAGCTATTAGGAAAGCTGTCTCCGATTATACACCAAATGTGAATCAAGAACCTAAAGATAAAAGATTAGATTTATTTTCTCTAAATAGCGAAACAGAATTATTTCAAAATTCAAAAGGCATAACAATCAAAATTGATAGAAGCAAAGATGATAACTTAACAGATTTCGGCAAAGCCACTCTTAAAGATAGATATTTAGGTGCAAACGAGTCTTTTCAAGATTTATTTGCAAGAGTTGCGAGTCATTATGCAGATGACAATTTACATGCTCAAAGGCTATATAACTACATCAGCAATTTGTGGTTTATGCCAGCAACACCAGTTTTATCAAACGGAGGAACAACTAGAGGACTACCAATATCTTGCTTTTTAAATGAAGCTAGTGACAGCCTTAACGGTATTCTTGATCTGTGGAGTGAGAACGTTTGGCTAGCTGCAAGAGGAGGTGGCATAGGAAGTTACTGGGGTAATCTTAGATCAATAGGTGAAAAAATTGGAAGAGTTGGCAAGACATCAGGTATAATTCCATTTATTAAAGTAATGGACTCATTAACAATGGCAATCAGCCAAGGCTCACTAAGAAGAGGTTCTGCAGCTTGTTATATCCCAATAGACCACCCTGAAATTGAGGAATTTATTGAAATGAGAAGACCAACAGGAGGAGATCCAAACAGAAAATCATTAAATCTACACCACGGTGTTTTAGTTTCAGATGCATTTATGAGAGCTGTTGAACTAGATGAACAATGGGGTCTAAAAAGTCCAAAAGATGGAGCGGTTCAAGCAACAGTTTCTGCTAGAAATTTATGGATAAGATTATTAACAGCAAGAATTGAAACAGGAGAACCATACATTGTTTTCATCGATACTGTTAACAGACAAATTCCTCAACACCATAAACTTGCTGGTCTTAATGTTAAAACTTCAAACCTTTGTAGTGAGATTACACTTCCAACAGGAATTGATAAAGATGGAAGAGACAGAACTGCTGTATGTTGTTTATCATCTTTAAATGTAGAGAAGTATGATGAATGGAAAGACGATGAAAACTTTATTCAAGATGTTATGAGATTTTTAGATAATGTTATGACGGACTTTATAGAAAATGCACCTGAACAATTTAGTGATGCTACATACTCAGCTATGAGAGAGCGAAGTGTGGGATTGGGTGTAATGGGACTTCATTCTTATTATCAAAAGAAAATGATCCCAATCGAATCTGTAATGAGCAAAGCTTGGAACAAAAAGATCTTTGAACACATTCATAAAAATGTGGATAAAGCATCTAAAGATTTAGCTGAAGAAAGAGGACCATGTCCAGATGCTGCAGATTATGGAATTATGGAGAGGTTCTCTAACAAAACTGCAATAGCACCCACAGCATCTATATCTATTATATGTGGTGGAACTTCACCTGGTGTTGAGCCGATTGCTGCAAATAGTTTCACGCATAAAACGCTTTCAGGATCTTTCAATGTACGTAACAAATATTTAAGAAAACTATTAGAAAAACATGGAAAAGACACAGATGAAGTTTGGTCAAGTATCACAACCAACCAAGGATCAGTCTCACATTTAGATTTTTTAACTCAAGATGAAAAAGACGTTTTTAAAACAGCTTTTGAGTTAGACCAAAGATGGCTTATTGATTTGAGTGCAGACAGAACACCTCATATTTCTCAAGCTCAATCTATTAACCTATTTTTACCTGCAGACGTACACAAACGGGACTTACATCAAATCCACTTCCAAGCCTGGAAGAAAGGTTTGAAGAGTCTTTATTACTGTAGGTCTAAATCAATACAACGTGCTGAAAATGTTAATGATGCAAATTCAACTGACATTGCAGCAAACGTTTATAAATCAAAAGAAGAAAATAATAACCAACAAGATTATGAGGAGTGTTTATCGTGTCAGTAGCAGAAAAAATAAATAAAGAAATAGTTCAACCAAAAAAGATGGGTTTACTAGTTGAAAACCCTGTTTACAAACCTTTTAGATATCCATGGTGTTATGATGCTTGGTTAACGCAACAGAGAATTCATTGGTTGCCCGAAGAAGTTCCATTAGGAGATGATGTAAGAGATTGGCAAAAAAACTTATCACAACCAGAAAAAAATTTATTAACTCAAATTTTTAGATTTTTTACTCAAGCTGATGTTGAAGTTAACAACTGTTACCTAAGACACTACACGACTGTATTTAAACCAACTGAAGTACTAATGATGATGACTGCATTTGCATCTATGGAGACCGTTCATGTTGCAGCTTACTCACATCTTTTAGATACTATTGGAATGCCAGAGTCAGAATATTCAGCTTTCATGAAGTATAAAGAAATGAAAGATAAATATGATTATATGCAAGGTTTCAATGTAAACTCAAAAGAAGATATTGCAAAAACAGTTGCAGTATTTAGTGCATTCACAGAGGGTCTTCAATTATTTGCAAGCTTTGCAATCTTACTTAACTTTCCAAGACATAATAAGATGAAGGGCATGGGCCAAATTGTTACTTGGTCAGTAAGAGATGAAACACTTCACTGTAATTCAATGATTAGAGTTTTTAAAGAGTTTATTAAAGAAAATCCTGAAATATGGACACCAAAACTTAAAAAAGAACTCTATGAAGCATGTAGAACTATTGTTGAGCATGAAGATTCTTTTATTGATTTAGCTTTTGAAATGGGACCTATGGAAGGTTTAACAGCAAAAGAAGTTAAAGAATATATAAGGTTTATTGCGAATAGAAGATTAGATCAGCTAGGTTTAGAACCTATTTATGATGTTCAAAAAAATCCATTAACTTGGCTTGATACCATGTTGAATGCGGTAGAACATATGAACTTCTTTGAGGGTAGAGCGACCGAATATTCTAAAGCGTCTACAAGAGGATCTTGGACAGAGGCATTTAGTTAAAATACTTTAAAATTAAAAATGAAAATCTTAAAAGAATTAGATGATGCCAAATTAGTTATTGTTGATTTGGAGGTTAATTTAGGCAATGAGATTAGAAACGCACCTACATTATGCGCAAAATATAAAGGAAAAATTATACCTCTTAACACTGCTCATGATGGCAGACCAATCCTCATGAGAGAAGAAAACTCGATAGAGTAATTATCTTTGATTTAATTGAAGAACTCTTCTGTGTTTATTTCCTTTGTAACTCGCAAGAGGTCTTATTAATTTATTGGCAGCGTGTTGTTCAATTATATGTGCTGACCAACCAGTAATTCTTGAAATTACAAATATTGGTGTGAAGAAATCAGTATCAAATCCCATCAAATGATAAGTTGGACCAGTAGGGTAGTCTACGTTTGGATGAATATTCTTTCTATCAATCATTACCTTTTCTATAATGTCATAAATTTTTTCAAACTTTTTATCTTTTTTTATTTTTGCAACCTTTCCAAAATATTCTCTCATTGTCGGAACTCTCGAGTCTCCACTTTTATAAACTCTGTGACCAAAACCCATAACAACATCTTTATTGTCTAATGCTTTATTTATCCATTTTAGTGCGTTCTCAGGTTTTTTAATTTTATTCATCATGTGCATAACTTCTTCGTTAGCACCTCCATGAAGAGGTCCTTTTAAACTTGCTATTGCACCAGTTATTGCACCGTGAATATCTGATAAACTGCTAGTAATTGTTCTTGCAGTAAAAGTTGAAACATTAAAACTATGCTCTGCATACAGAATAAGAGATACATCAAAAGCTTTTACTATATCTTTATTTGGAACTTTCCCAAAACACATGTGAAAAAAGTTTTCAGAAAATGAGAGTTTACTTTTTGGTGGTATAATTTTTTTTCCTTTTCTTGCTCTATAAAATGCAGCAAGTGCAACTGGCATTTTTGCAAAAATTCTCATAACTTTTCTCATATTGGCTTTAGGAGAATTGTCCTTAGTCTCTTTATCTTCAAGGCCCATAATGCTCACTGCTGTTCTTGCTACATCCATAGGATGAGCTTTTCTTGGAAATTTCTTGATATCATCTAACAATGTTTTAGATAGTTTTCTCTCTTTTCTTTCTTCTTTTTCAAATTTTTTTAATTGTTTTTTGGTTGGTAGTTCACCATTTAGTATAAGGTAAGCGACTTCTTCAAATTTACATTTTGCACATAAATCTTGAGCAGCATATCCTCTATAAGTCAAAGAATTTATCTCTGGCATTACTTTAGAAACTTCTGTTTCGTCAACAACTATCCCAAGTAATCCTTTTTTGATTTCATCACTCATTATTCGTGTCCATCTGTATTAAAATTATAAATCTTTTCATCTAAAGCATTATATTTTTCGTATTCAACTAAATCATACAATCTTTTCCGCGTCTGCATTTTATCAATAATATTATTTTGATGTCCATCAGCAAAAATGGCACGTAAACCGTCCTCAACATTTTTCATTGCTAATCTTTGAGTTGAAACTGGATAAATAACAATATTGTATCCCAAGTTTTCAAGTTGTTTATAATTTAGTAATTTTGATTTTCCAAATTCTGTCATATTGGCTAAAAGATAACAATCAAGCGATTTTCTTACTAATTCAAACTCTTTTTCATCTTTTAAAGCTTCTGGAAAAATTACTTCAGCGCCCGCATCAACATATGCTTTACATCTATCAATCATGCTAACTATCCCTTCAACATTTTTTGCATCCGATCTAGCAATGATTTTAAAATTTTTATCTTTTCTAGCGCTTACGCACTCTTTTATTTTATCAATCATCTTTTCTTTAGAGATAAGTTCTTTATTATCTAAATGACCACATCTTTTTTGTTCTATTTGATCCTCTAAATGAACAGCGGCAACTCCAAATTCTTCAAAAGTTTCAATTGTTTCTTTGCAGGATTTAAATCCAGTATCTATATCAACAATTGTTGGAAGATTTGTTACTCTAGAAATTAAATAAGATCTGGTACTAACATCTTGAAGGGTTGTTAAACCTATATCTGGAAAGCCTAAATCGTTAGCCATTACACCACCAGACACATAGACTGCGTCATAACCAATTTCTTCTATCAATTTAGCTGTTAAAGGATTGTACGCACCAGGTACTCTTAGAATTTTATTGGATTTAAGTTTGGTATCTAGATCAATTCTTTTTTGTGTTAAATCTTTTTCAACAAAATGCATTTAAAAAATACCCTTTTTATTATTTTTCTTTAAATATTTTCTACTTACCTCGATATTTAATTTATTAAGACTTCCTTTTTTTAATTTTTTAAGATTTTGAACATTTTTTATAAATCTATCACTTTCTTTTTTAGATAATATTTTACCAGTTAAAGTTAAAAATTTCTTAATATAATCTTTTCTTTGAAAAGGTCTTGCTCCATATGGATGTGCATCTGCTCTTTCTAACTCCTCAGATATTTTTTTACCATTATTTAAAGTTATAACAACTTTTGCTCCAAATGATTTCTTTTTTGGATCTGGATGATGATATTTTTGAGTCCATTTTTTATCTTCATGAGTTTTTATAGATTTCCATATTTTTAAAGTACTTTTTTTGTTAGCTCTTGACTTTGTATAAGATTTAACATGATGCCAATCAGCATCTTCTAAAGCTACAGCAAATATATACATAATCGAATGATCTAAGGTTTCTCTGGATGCATTCGGGTCCATTTTTTGTGGATCATTGGCACCAGTACCAATTACATAATGCGTGTGATGACTTGTATAAATATCTATTTTTTTAATATTTCTTAAATCTGAAATTTTTTTATTTAATTTTTTACCTATGTCTATTAATGCCTGAGCCTGGTATTCAGCTGAATATTCTTTTGTGTACGTTTCTAGAATAGCTTTTTTTGGCTGATTTTTCTTTGGTAATGGAACATAATATTTTACTTTTTTTCCGTCTAATATTCTTGCGATAACACTGTCCTCTCCCTCATAAATAGGACTAGGTGCTCCTTCACCTCTCATAGCTCTATCCACTGCTTCAATAGCTAATTTACCCGCATGGGCCGGAGCATATGCTTTCCAGCTTGAAATTTCACCTTTTCTAGATTGACGAGTTGAAATACTTACATGAACAGCCTGTTGTACTGCTTGATAAATGGTTTCTGTATTAAGTTTTAACATTGACCCTATTCCAGCAGCAACACTTGGTCCTAAATGTGCAATGTGATCAATTTTATGTTTATGCAGACAAATTCCTTTAACCAGGTTTACTTGAACTTCATATGCTGTGATAATTCCTCTTAAAAGATCTAATCCACTTTTTTTAAGTTTTTCTCCAACTGCTAAGATTGGAGGAATATTGTCACCAGGGTGACTGTAATCCGCTGCTAAAAAGGTATCATGAAAATCCAATTCTCTTACAGCTGTCCCATTTGCCCATGCAGCCCATTCAGCATCAAACGTTAATTTAGAATTAATCCCAAAAATTGTTGACCCTGATTTTCTAAGATGACCTTTGGCCATTTCTCTTGCTGATACAACTGGTTTTCTATTTAATGAGGCTATTGCTACAGACGCATTATCAATTATTCTATTGATCACCATATCTACTGAATCTTTATCTAATTTTGCATTGTCGCTTGCTATCTCTGCTATTTTCCACGCGAGTTGTCTCTTCTTTGGAAGGTTTATTTTTGACGGGTATACTTTTACAGTGTTTAACAACAAAATAATTCCTAGTTTGTAATTTTGTTTTAATAGTTAAATTAAATTTATCAATATTAAATATATTCAGCTATAATTTTTTCAATTCCTACAAAGTTTTTTACTAAGTGATTATGATAAATTTCATTAGATTTTTTTTCTGTATATCCATATTTAAGTAAAATTATTGGTATTTCTGCTGCTTTAGCTGCATTTGCATCTGTTTCACTATCTCCAATCATAATTGATTTTTTTATTTCACCATTTAAAATTTCAATAGTTTTAGTTAAGTGTCTAGGATCTGGTTTGCAATATTCAAAAGTATTGTATCCCGCAACATATTCAAAATAATCATAAATCCCAATTTTTTTCAAAAGATCAACAGCAAGATGTTCAGTTTTATTAGTACATACTGCCATAGAAATATTTTCTTTTTTACACCAATTTAAGAATTCTTTTACCCCTTTTATCAATTTGCTTTCTAGATAGATATTCTTTCCATAAAAAGATAAAAATTCATCTGTCATTTCATTTTGAATCTTTTCGTCAAACCATTTCCACTGACCATTAGCCTTGGCCATCATAGCTTTTGCACCTTTTCCGACAGCATTTTTTAACTCACCTAAGGTTTTTGTTGGATAACCAAATTTTTTCATTACGTGATTATGAGCGCGTATTAAATCAGGAGCAGTGTCAATTAACGTCCCATCTAAATCAAAGAGAATTGTAAATTTTTGGGTCATAGATAAAGTATTATTAAGAAATATATTGTGAATTAATTTATTTAATACCCAAATATATAAAAATATCAAATGAAACAAAAAAAAATTAAAGAGGAGCAGTTAAAACTAAGAAATAAATTTCTAAAAAATGGAGTTAAAATGATGGCTCCAGATACTGTATTCTTTTCAAAAAATACAAAAATTGGTAAAAATGTAACTATTGATCCATATGTTGTAATTTCAAAAAATGTTTCTTTAGGTAACAATGTTAGAATTTTATCTTTTTCTCACTTAGAAGGTGTTACAATAGAAAATAATGTAAGTGTTGGTCCATACGCAAGATTAAGACCAGGTACAATACTTAAATCTGGGTCAAAAATTGGAAACTTTGTTGAGGTAAAAAAAAGTTTAATTGGAAAAAAATCAAAATTAAATCATCTATCTTATATTGGTGATACCAAACTAGGCAAAGAAGTTAATATTGGTGCAGGAACAATTACATGTAATTACGATGGCGTTAAAAAAAGTAAAACGATAATTGATGATAGTGTTTTTGTTGGATCAAATTCATCTCTTGTTGCACCAGTAAAACTTGAAAAAAAAAGTGTAATTGGCGCTGGATCAGTTATAACTAAAAATGTTTCAAAAAACTCTTTAGCACTTACAAGGTCAAAACAAACCGAGATTAAAAACTATAAAAGAAAAAAATAAATGTGTGGAATAGTCGGAATAATAAGTTCAAAAGAAGTTTCAAGTAGAATAATAAACTCATTGAAAAAATTAGAGTACAGGGGATATGATTCTGCAGGAATTGCAACTTTGGTAAATGGAAATATCAATGAAGTTAAATGCGAAGGAAGGGTAGATGTATTAGAACAAGATATATCTAAATTTAATCTCAAAGGCGATATAGGTATTGGGCATGTAAGATGGGCAACACATGGCAAACCAAGTAAGGTGAATGCTCATCCTCATTCATCAGATGAGGTTTCAGTTGTGCATAATGGTATTATTGAAAATTCAACAATATTAAAAAAGCTCTTAGAAAAAAAAGGCTATACTTTCAAATCACAAACAGATACTGAGGTAATAGCTCATTTAGTTACAGATTATTTGAAAAAAAATTCACTAAAAGACGCCATAATTAAAGTTCTCAAAAAACTTCACGGTAGTTTTGCTCTTGGTATAATTTTTAAGAAACAAAATAACTTGATTGTAGGCGCAAGAAGAGGATCCCCCTTAGCAGTTGGTTATGGTCCAAATGAAAATTATCTTGGCTCAGATTCTTATGCTTTAAAATCTATGACAAATAAAATTTCATACCTGGATGATGGAGAGTTTTGTTTTGTAAAAAAAGATCAAATAGAATTTTTTAATAGCGATGGTTCAAAAATTAATAAGAAAGTAATGAATTTATCTAAAGATGAGGTTAATTATGATAAAGGTGATTATAAATATTTTATGGAAAAAGAAATTGATGAACAGCCAACAACAATTAATGCTTGTATAAATGAATATGTAGATAAACTTAACAATCAAATTAATATCTATAATTTTCCTTGGAAAATTAGTTCTTTTAAGTCTGCTATGCTAATTGGATGTGGAACTGCCTTCCACTCTTGCTTAATTGCAAAATATTGGATGGAACAAAATACTAATTTAGAAGTGAGTGTTGATATAGCTTCTGAATTTAGATATCGAAAAATTAAATTTAAAAAAGATTGTATATACATTTTTGTTTCACAATCAGGTGAAACAGCTGATACTTATGCAGCTTTAGATTTATGTAAAAAAAATAAAGTGAAAACTTGCGCAGTAGTAAATGTTATAGAGAGCTCGATTGCAAGAGATGCTGATTTAGTATTACCTATTTATTGTGGACAAGAAATTGGAGTAGCATCGACTAAAGCGTTTATTGGTCAAATGTTGGTATTATATATTTTATCTACAAAAATTTCCTTTGATCAAAAATGTATTGATAGAAAAGAATATCAATCCAAGATAAAAAATTTATTATGTTTATCTACATCAGCCAAAAAAACACTAAAACAAGATCAAAAAATCTTAAATATAGGTAAAGTTTTTGCTGAAGCTAAAGGTTCTATGTTTTTGGGAAGAGGTTTTTCTTTTCCTATTGCCTTAGAAGGTGCATTGAAGCTTAAAGAATTAGCGTATGTACACGCTGAGGGATATCCGGCTGGCGAAATGAAACATGGACCATTAGCATTAATAGAGGAAGGTATGCCGGTTGTCGTTTTAGCTCCAAGAGATGAACATTACAAAAAAACAATTTCCAATATGCAAGAAGTTATTGCAAGAGGAGCAAAAGTTTTATTAATAACAAATAAAAATAAAGATGAAATAATTTCAGAAAATATCTGGGAAAAAATTGAAGTTGATCAATTAGATGATGAATTAATACCTTTTTTAATTACAATACCTTTACAAAAGCTTGCTTTTTATTCGGCACTAGAAAAGGGCTATGACATTGATAAACCAAGAAATTTAGCAAAATCTGTTACAGTTGAATAATTTGTATTTTTTATTTTCAAAAGCAATATCTCCTATAATAAATCCAATAAATTTTTTATTCGTATTTTTATTAATTATTTTTTTTCTTTATTTAAAATCAAATAAAAAAATTTTTTTAAAAATCTTTACAATTATTTTTTCTAGTCTTGCAATAATTGCTTTTTTACCAATTGGGAAACTAGGTATTTTTTATCTTGAAAAAAATTATAATAATAATCAAGAGTTTCAAAACATAAAAAATATTATTGTTCTATCAGGTTCAGATAAAAGAATTATTTCATCCATAAAACTAGCAACTGAATTAAAGGGTTCAAAAATATTTTATGTTGGTGGCGACTCAAATATCATAAATAAGAACACCAGTTACGAATATGAAAGAGCTAAAAAATTTTATAAAAATTTAAATTTTGATATTAATAGAATTAAATTTATATCCAATCCAAGAAATACCATAGAAAGCTTCCAAGAAATAAAAAAACTTAATTTCAGATCTAATGAAACTTTATTAATTACTTCAGCTTATCACATGAAAAGAGCCATGATTATTTCAAATAAATTAGGATTATCATTTATTCCTCATGCTGTAGATTTTAAATATAAATCGCAGAATTCGTTGATAAATAAATATCAGCATTTTAATGTCAGTTCTAATTTTACACTATTTAACTTATTTTTTAGAGAAATGCTTGGTATAGCGAGTTTTAAAATTCTTAGCTAATTCTTTAAATTTTTTAAAAAATCAGTATATATTCCAGGTTGTAATGAAAAAATGGAAAATTAACAGTTGGAGAAACTATCCAGTAAAACACATTCCTGAATACAAGGATCAGGATGAATTGAATTTAGTCTTAGGTAAACTAAAAAATTTTCCTCCATTGGTTTTTGCAGGTGAAACAAGACATTTAAAGGATCAACTTGCAAACGTTGTTGATGGAAAAGCTTTCTTACTTCAAGGTGGTGATTGTGCTGAAAGTTTTGCAGAGTTTAACCCTGATAATATTAGAGATTATTTTAAACTAATGCTTCAAATGTCATTAGTTTTAACTTACTCAGCATCTTTACCTGTTGTAAAACTAGGAAGAATTGCTGGTCAATTTTCTAAACCAAGAAGCGCTCCTACAGAAAAGCAAGGAGATAAAGAGTTGCCAAGTTATCTAGGAGATAATATCAATGGAATAGAATTTACTGAGTCCGCTAGAACACCGGACCCAAAAAGATTATTTAGAGCATATTCTCAATCAGCCTCTACATTAAATTTGATAAGAGCATTTTCAAATGGTGGATTTGCTGATTTAAAAAAAGTTCATTTATGGAATTTAGGATATATAAAATCAGCTGCTCAAGCTAAAAAATTTAAAGAATTAGAAGATAAAATTGCTGATGCTTTAGCATTTATGGAAGCCTGTGGAATAACATCTGACTTTAATAGAAGGCTTTATACAGTTAATTTCTGGACATCTCACGAAGCTTTACATTTGCCTTTTGAAGAAATGATGACCAGAGTTGACTCAACAACTGGTGAGTATCATGATACTTCTGCACATTTTGTCTGGATAGGTGATAGAACAAGACAAATTGATGGTGGTCACGTAGAATTTTGTAGAGGAATTGAAAATCCAATTGGTATTAAATGTGGACCAACCTCAAAACCAGAGGAGATAGCGAAAATTTGTGAGATGATAAATCCAAAAAACGAAAAAGGAAAAATTACTCTAATATCTAGATTCGGTCACGATCAAGTAGAAAAATATCTTCCAAAACTTATTAGAGGTATAAAAAAAGAAGGTCTTAATGTTATTTGGTCGTGTGACCCAATGCATGGAAATACAATTAAATCAACAACAGGATTTAAGACAAGACCATTTAACAATGTTTTAAATGAAGTTAAAAATGTATTTGCAGTTCACCAGAGTGAAGGATCTTATGCAGGAGGTCTTCATATAGAAATGACAGGACAAAATGTAACAGAATGTACTGGTGGAGCACAAAAAATTTCAGATACAGATCTATCAAGTAGATATCACACTCAATGTGACCCAAGATTAAATGCTAATCAAGCATTGGAACTAGCCTTTTTAATTTCAGATGAGATAAAAAAGAATACCTTGTATGCCAAAAATGGTATTAGAGCGGCATCTTAATCGTTTAATTTTATAAAAAAATTATTATATTTTATTTATGTCTCCAAGAGAAAAAGTCAGATTTATTAAAGATTGGATATTTGATTATGTAAATTCAATGCCAAAAAAAGCGGAATCTCTAGTAATAGGAATTTCTGGTGGAGTAGATTCCTCGGTCTCAAGTACTTTAAGTGCGATGACTGGTCTAAAAACTATTGTTTTATCAATGCCTATAAAACAAAAAAGCGCCCAACATGATTTAAGCCTAAAACATCAAGAATGGCTTAAACAAAACTTTGAAAATGTAGAGGGTATAACAGTTGAATTAGATAGTCTTTTTTCCTCATTTGAAAATACTTTAAAAAATTTTAATAGTTTACATGGTATGGCTAATTCAAGAGCCAGATTGAGAATGACTACACTCTATCAGGTTGCAGCGGCTAATAATGGAATAGTTGTTGGTACGGGGAACAAGGTTGAGGATTTTGGTGTAGGTTTCTACACAAAGTATGGTGATGGTGGAGTAGATATATCGCCAATTGCAGATTGTAATAAAACAGAAGTATGGGAATTAGGAAAAGAGTTAAAAATTTTACAAGAAATAATCGATGCTCCTCCAACAGATGGACTATGGGATGATGGCAGAACCGATGAAGGTCAGCTTGGTTTAAGCTATAAAGAATTAGAAGAAGCTATGGAAAATGTAAATTCCAAAAATAGAGAAAAATATATCCAAATAAGAAACGCAAATTTGCATAAAATGCAGCCAATTCCAGTTTGCAAAATCCCTAGCTAATCAATTAGATTCACAAATCTAAAATTTAAGTATATTCCTAGATAAATGAATAAAGATATTTTTTTAACAAATAGCTATGGTAGTAAAAAAGAAAAATTCCTACCAATTGATGAAAATAATATCAAAATGTATGTTTGCGGTCCCACAGTTTATGATGATCCACATATAGGCAATGCAAGACCACTGGTTATTTTTGATTTACTTTTCAAAGTCTTAAAGTGCAAATATGGTAATGATAAAGTTACATATATAAGAAATATTACAGATATAGATGATAAAATAATCCAATCTGCGAAAGATAAAAAAATTACAATCAAAGATTTAACTACGAAAATAAATAAAAATTTTCAAGAGGATTGTAATTATCTTAATTGTGAAAAACCTAGTTTTCAACCTAAAGCGACTGAAAACATTAATGAGATGATTCAGATGATAAAAAATTTAATTGAAAAAGGTTTTGCATATGTAAACAAGAACCACGTTTATTTTGAAGTTAGAAAATTTAAAGGCTATGGAAAATTATCTAACAAAAAAATAGATGATTTAATATCTGGATCAAGAGTAGAAGTCTCCAGTAATAAGAAGAATGCTGAAGATTTTGTATTATGGAAACCCTCAAACGAAAGTGAACCTAGCTGGACATCACCTTGGGGGGAGGGTAGACCTGGCTGGCATTTAGAATGTTCTGCAATGTCAAAAAAGTACCTTGGTGATAAGTTTGATATTCACGGGGGTGGTAGAGATTTATTATTTCCACATCACGAAAATGAAATTGCACAATCATGTTGCTCAAATGGGACAGAAGTTTTTGCTAATTATTGGGTTCACAATGGATTTATAACCCAATCAAATGAAAAAATGTCAAAATCACAAGGTAATATTTTAAAAATAAGTAGTTTTAGAGAAAATGTTAATGGTCAAGCTGTAAGATTAGCTTTACTAAGTGCACATTATAGACAACCGTTAGATTGGAATGATAAACTTTTAGAAGAAAGCCGTAAAACTATCGATAAATGGTACAAAAGCTACATTGAATTAGATAAACTTAAATTAATCTCTGACGATGACCTTTATCCTCTTTATGATGATTTAAATACACCAAAGTATATAGCAAACCTTCATAAACTTTACGAAAAATCTCTATCAGGAAATTTAGAAGATAAAAAAGAATTTGTATCTGCATGTAATTTTGTAGGACTACTGAATGAAACTAAAGAAGAATGGAATAATTTTAAGAAAAACAAATCCGCATTAAGCAATGATTTAATTGAAATAAAAATTAAAGAGCGAAATAAGGCTAGAGACGATAAAAACTATGAATTAGCAGACAAAATCCGTAATGAACTTTTGGAAAAAGGAGTTCAAATAGAAGATAAAGATGGTAAAACCTCGTGGAAATTTAAATAATGTCTGACAAAATATACATTTTCGATACTACTTTGCGTGATGGTGCGCAGACACAAGGAGTTGATTTTTCACTTGATGACAAAGATAAAATATCAGTAGCATTAGATAACCTGGGAGTAGATTATATAGAGGGTGGTTGGCCAGGAGCAAATCCTACAGATACAGAATTTTTCAATAAAAAGCATACTTTTAATAATTCCAAATTAACAGCTTTTGGGATGACTAAAAAAACTGATCATAGCGCTGAAAATGACCCAATGATATCATCTTTAATAAATTCTAAAGCAAATTCGATTTGTGTGTTTGGAAAATCTTGGGATTTCCATGTTGATGTTGCTTTGGGCATATCAAAAGAGCAAAATTTGAAAAATATAAGCGAAAGCGCAAAACACATAATTAATTCAGGAAAAGAGTTCATGTTTGACGCTGAACATTTTTTTGATGGTTATAAATCAAACAAAGAATACGCGTTAAGTTGTATCAAATCTGCATATGACCAAGGCGCTAGATGGATTGTTTTATGCGATACTAACGGTGGAACATTGCCACATGAAATATCAAAAATAGTTACAGAAGTAGCAAAATATATCCCAGGTAAGAATTTGGGAATTCATGCACACAACGATACCGAAAATGCAGTTGCCAACTCATTAGTAGCAATTCAAGCTGGTGTTAGACAAGTACAAGGTACGATTAATGGTTTAGGAGAAAGATGTGGTAATGCCAATTTAATGTCACTAATTCCATCTTTATATTTAAAGCACGAGTTTTCTAATAATTATGAAATAAATATAAATGAGGACAATATTAAACATTTAACACAATGCTCTAGATTATTAGATGAAATTTTAAATAGAAAACCAAATAAACATTTACCTTATGTTGGTGCTGCAGCATTTTCGCACAAAGGTGGTATGCATGTATCTGCAGTACAAAAGGACCCAAAAACTTATGAACACATAGATCCTAAGAAAGTTGGAAATACAAGAAATATTGTTGTCTCAGATCAAGCGGGGCAGTCTAATATTTTATCAAGATTGGAAACTATAGGAATCGATATAAAAAAAAATGATCCAAAAATTAAACAACTCTTAGAAGAAGTCAAAGGGAGAGAATTTATTGGATATAGTTATGATGGTGCAGATGCCTCTTTTGAATTATTAGCTAGAAGAATAGTAGGCGAAATTCCAAGGTATTTAATAATTAAAGCTTACGATGTATCAGTTAAGAAAAATTCATCAGGAGAAATTATTTCATCGGCGAAGGCAGAGCTAGAGGTAGACGGGGAAACGATTGTGTGTGAGGGCGAGGGTAACGGCCCAGTAAATGCACTCGATAATGCAATCAGAAATAATATAAAAAAGATTTCTAAATATTCTGATTATCTAAAAGATTTAAGGTTAGTTGATTATAAAGTAAGAATATTAAATACAGGAACCGAGGCTGTTACAAGAGTTTCTATTGAAAGTACAGACTCCCAAGGAAAGAATTGGTTTACAATAGGAGTATCACCCAATATCATTGATGCATCGTTTAAAGCACTAATAGACAGTCTTGATTACAAGTTATTTAAAGACAATGCACCAGCAAGTGCTTAATGAATTTTAATAATATCTCATTTATTCTCCATAAACCTCAGCTGTCCGAAAATATTGGTTTATGCGCAAGAGCAATGAAGAATTTTGGTTTTAAGAATTTATCAGTTATAGAACCAAAACCAATTTTTCCAAATGACAAAATTATAGCAACTTCTGTTGGTGCCAAGGATTTAATACAAAAAGCTAAGGTTTATTCAAACTTAGAGAGATCATTAATAAATACTGATATTTTAATTGCAACTTCAGCAAGGTTTAGAAATAAAAATATTAAACATATTTCTTTAAATGAGTTAGCTCAAATAAACTTTACAAAAAAAGTAAGTTTTTTATTTGGCTCTGAAGCATCTGGATTAACAAATGATGAAGTTAGTTATGCTGATTATACTTTACAAATTCCAACTAATAGTAAATTTAGATCGCTAAATTTATCACACAGTTTAGCAATTGTGGCTCAAGTAGTTTCATACTTTATGTCAATTAATAAAGTGGATTTCCAAAAATCAAAAAAAATAAAAATAGCTACTAAAAAGGAAATATCTAACATGCTAAAATTTTGTTTATCAACTCTTGAAAACCAAAATTTTTTTAAACAAAAGGCTAAAAAACCTATTATGATTGAAAATTTAAGAAGTATTTTTTATAAAATGGAACTTTCTCAAAAAGAAATACGCATTTTATCAAGTGTATTTGCTGGTCTAACTAAAAAACCTTGATTGACAAAAATATTTTGATGTCTATAAAGCCCATAATCAGGATATGACAAAAAGATTAAACTCAAAACACAAAGTAGATAGAAGACTAAAGGTAAATCTATGGGGAAGACCCAAGAGTCCTTTTAATACTCGAGCTTATCCTCCCGGACAACACGGACAAACTAAATCTGCGAAACCTTCAGATTATGGAATTCAGTTACAAGCAAAACAAAAACTCAAATGTTATTACGGTAATATGAATGAGAGACAATTTAGAAATATGTACAAAAAAGCTATAATGAAAAAGGGCGATACTGCTGAGAATCTAATAGGATTACTTGAGAGAAGATTAGATGCTGTAATATACAGATCAAAGTTATCAAATACTATTTTTTCATCTAGACAACTAATTAATCATGGTCATGTAAGAGTAAATGGAAAAAAAGTTAATATTGCTAGTTACCAAGTTAAAGAAGAAGATAGTATCGAAATTAGAGACAAGTCAAAACAGTTGGCATTAATTGATATAGCACTAGCTAATAAAGAAAGAGAAGTACCGGAATATTTACAATTAGATGAAAAGAATAAAAAAGTAAAATTTGTAAGAGTACCAAAGTTTGAGGAAGTGCCTTACCCAGTAGTAATGGAACCTAATTTAGTAATCGAATATTATTCTAGATAATAAAAATTATTATAGATTGTTCTTAGCTTTTATTTTTAAAACTTATTCCGTTATCCTCAAAGAGCTTAGCTAACTCTCCATTTTCATACATCTCTTTTATTATATCACATCCACCAATAAATTCATTTTTAACATATAGTTGGGGTATCGTTGGCCAATCACTATAAACTTTAATACCTTCTCTAAGATTCTGGTCTGCTAAAACATTTACACCCTTAAAATTAACTTCAAGTATTTTTAAAATATTTGTGACAGCCATAGAGAAACCACACTGAGGAGCGTCTGGTGTACCTTTCATAAATAAACACACTTCATTACTTTTAATTTCATTATTTATTAAATTTTTTGTTTGATCGTCCATTTAGTTCTCCTTAGTTTTAACTGCCAGGGCATGCAGTTCATTTCCCATTTTTCCCTTGAGTGAATTATATACCATTTTGTGCTGTTGAATTTTACTTTTTCCTGCAAATTGCGACGAAATTACAGTCGCTGAATAATGATTGCCATCACCTGCTAAATCTTGGATTTCTATTTTAGCATCAGGCAAAGCTTCCTTAATTAAGCTCTCTATTTCTTTTAAATCCATTGCCATTAGTTAACTATATATTCCTTTAACCAATTTTTATAGCCTTCTTTGATATCGTCAATTGATATTTTTAGATCACTTCCATATGTAATCTGATTACTTTCTATTACACCTAATTTATCAAAATGAATTGAGTCTTTTTTTAACATATTCTCAACATTTTTTAAATTTTCAGGTTTAATTTCAACAATATATCTCCCTTGATCTTCACCAAAAAAATATTCAAACTTATTTACTAAACCATCTATAGAAAATAATTTTATACCTCTATTTCCTTTTATGCTCATTTTTGAAATAGCAGTTAAAATTCCTCCCAAAGACACATCATGGCAGGTTTCAATTAAACTTTCCTTTTTTAAATTTAAAATACACATCCCATTTTGTTTTTCGTTAAATAAATTTATTTCTGGAGGTGGTCCTTCAAATTCTGATAATATATTTCTGGCAAAGATAGATTGATTTAAATGACCTTCAGTTTTACCAATCACATAAAGATAATTTCCATCATTTTTTAATTCCATTGTTAGCATTTTTTTATAGTCTGAAAGTAACCCTATACCACCAATTGATGGAGTAGGTTTTATTCCTTTATCTTTTGTTTCGTTATAAAAAGATACATTCCCTGAAACAACGGGATAATTAAGATATTTAGATGCTTCTGAAATTCCCTCAACACATTCAACAAACTCCCCCATATTTTTTTCTTTTTCAGGATTTCCAAAATTAAGACAATTTGTAATTGCAATAGGTTTTGCACCTACTGAGATCATATTCCTCCAACTTTCACAAACTACTTGTTTACCCCCAGTTAGTGGATGAGCATGACAATAAGTGGCAGAAGAATCTACTGATGCAGCCACAGCTTTATTAGTACCATGAACTCTAACAACACCTGCATTGCCCCCCGGTTTTTGTATCGTATCTCCCATAACAGTATGATCATATTGATTCCAAATCCATTCTTTATCAGCAATATTTGGATCTGTTAAAATCTTTTGTAAACAATTTTTTAGTTTTAAGGATTTAAAATAATCTTTTGAAAATTTTTTTTCTTTAGGGAGTTTGGCTTTAATCCATTTTCGATCATACATAGGAGCGTTCTCAGCTAAAAAATTAATTGGAATTTCAGCAACTCTTTCATTTTCAAAAAATAATTCTATTTTTTTGCTTTCTGTAGTTTTTCCAATGACTGCAAAATCTAAATTCCACTTATCGAATATTTTTTTAGCTTCATTTTCTTTTCCTTCCTCTAAAACAATCAACATTCTTTCTTGACTTTCTGAAAGCATTATTTCATAGGGTGACATATTTTCTTCTCTGCAAGGAACTTTGGTTAAATCTATCTCAATACCCAAATTACCTTTCGATGCCATTTCGATACTAGAAGATGTTAAACCTGCTGCTCCCATATCTTGAATTGAAATTATTGATTTTCCAGCCATAAGTTCTAGACAAGCTTCTAAAAGCAATTTCTCTGTAAATGGATCACCAACTTGAACAGTTGGTTTTTTTTCTTCAATTTTATCATCAAAAATAGCTGACGCCATACTTGCACCATGTATTCCATCTCTTCCAGTTTTAGACCCTACATAAATAACAGGCTTATTTATTCCAGCAGCTTTTGAATAAAATATTTTATTTTTATTTACCAAGCCCAAAGTCATAGCATTTACTAAAATATTTCCGTTGTAAGACTCATCAAAACAGGTTTGACCAGCAATAGTTGGAACACCAATGCAATTCCCATATCCACCAATACCCTTAACAACTCCTCTTAGTAAATTTCTTGTTTTTTCATGATCTGGTGATCCAAAATGAATAGAATTTAAATTTGCGATAGGTCTTGCACCCATAGTAAATACATCTCTCATTATACCACCAACCCCAGTAGCTGCTCCTTGATATGGTTCAATAAAAGATGGGTGGTTATGACTTTCTATTTTAAATACAATTGCGTCATCGTCTGCAATATCTACAACCCCAGCGTTTTCACCAGGTCCCTGAATAACTTGATCACCTTTAGTATGTAATTTTTTAAGATGTAATCTTGAAGACTTATATGAGCAATGCTCATTCCACATTGCAGAAAAAATACCTAATTCAGTGATATTAGGAGTTCTTTTTAATAGATCACAAATTTTTTTGTATTCTTCTTTTTTTAATCCATGTTCAATTGCTATTTTTTCGTTAACTTCAACCATTATAAACTTCCAATTAAATTTTCAAAAAACAAAGATCCATCTTCACCTGATAGAAAAGGATCAATCATTCTTTCTGGATGAGGCATCATTC
>CACHOJ010000002.1 GCA_902581405.1 uncultured Pelagibacteraceae bacterium
AAGATTTTGAAGTCTATCAAATGAACTTAATTTAATCGCTTTATCTATTAATTCCTCCGAAAAATTAAGACCCATTAGTTTTTCCAAATAATTAGTTACTTTCTTAAATTCTTTTTTAGGATTAATAATTAAATTCTCATATTTTATAAGTAGATAATTTTTTTTCATATTTTTCCAAGAATTATAATGAGTTTTCCATGATCCTATTATTTGTGGAAGTGCATAATCACTTTTAACATCAAGTTTTGATTTTTTCATAATTCCTTTTTTTTCATCAAAAATAAAATTTTTTGAAAATTCAAGATCTATATGATGATAGTGATTATTAATTGAAGAAACAACATTTCTTGGATCACGAACAATATATATAACTCCAAGTGTATTGTCTAAGTCTGTAAAAATATTATTATTTATTTTACAAAGTGCATTATGTGTTTTAAAAAATTTTATTGATTTATCGGAATTAATTATCTTTTGTGTCTCAATCCAATAATTAGAAATATCATTTAAATTTGAATAATTAATATCATTAACATTTAATTTATTGTACTGATGGCTTGATGGAAACTGCTTTATGCCTGACAATTGGCCTAAATTAATTTCATCTTCATCCTTTAATATGAGTGACATAATTAAAAATCTTAACCAGGTATTTCCACTTTTAGGATATGAAGCTAACCATATTATCATTAATAAATTTATATAATTTCAACAAATATAAAACTATAATAAATAAATGACTATATTTGCTTTATCTTCTGGACCAGGTGTATCTGGTATAGCAGTAATTAGAGTATCTGGAGAACATACCCGGTCTGTTATTAAAATGCTTACGGATAATAAACTTCCGAAACCTAGAGTTGCTACCATGAAAAAGTTTAATAAAATCAAGACTTTTGAGCTTATTGATGAGGGAATATTAATATGGTTTCCTGCCCCTCAGAGCTACACGGGTGAAGATATGGCGGAAATTCATGTACACGGTAGTATTGCAGTGGTTAGGTCAATACTTGATCAATTATCAAAAATTGAGAATTGTAGATTAGCTGAACCAGGAGAGTTTACAAAAATTGCTTTCCAAAATGAAAAGATAAATCTTTTAAAAGCTGAAAGTATATCAGATCTCATTTTTGCAGAGACTGAAATTCAACGTCAACAAGCTGTAAAAATTATGAGTGGAAGAAGTTCAGAAAAATTTGAATCATTAAGAGTAAAACTTTTAAAAATTTTATCGAACGTTGAAGCTAAAATTGATTTCCCCGAAGAAGATCTCCCAGATGATATAATTAAAAGTATCAAAATTGATTCTGAAAACATTAGGCGAGAAATTGAAAAAATTTTGAATGACCAAAAGGTTGGCGAAAGAATAAGAGAAGGTTTTAAGATTGCAATTATAGGACCTGCTAATGCTGGCAAATCTTCTTTATTAAATTATCTATCAAATCGTGATGTGGCTATAGTTTCAGAGATAGCTGGCACAACAAGAGATGTAATTGAAGCTCATTTAAATTTAAATGGATATCCAGTGATAATTTCTGATACCGCCGGGATAAGGGAATCCAAAGATGAGATTGAGAAAAAAGGAATTAAATTAGCTCTTAAACGTGCTGAAGATGCAGATCTAAATATAATAGTAATAGAGCCAAAAAATGTTAATTTTACTGGTTTTTTGAATGATTTAGTAACTGAAAAATCAATAATTGTTATAAATAAAATAGATCTGGGCTATAAAAATATTAATCAACAAATAACTAAATTTAATCCAATTTTCATATCAATTAAAAATGAAACTAATTTGGATGAATTAATAGATCGAATTAAACACAAGTTAAAAAATAAATTTACAAGTACAAACGATACTCTAATAACTAGAGAGAGACATAGACAAAGTTTAGAAGCTTGTTTACAAAATTTAAAAAATTTTGAGGAAAAAAACTCTAAAGAAGATTTAGATAAGGGAGCAGAGGATTTAAGGTTAGCAACACGATATTTAGGAATGATCGTGGGCAAAGTAGATGTGGAAGAAATATTAGATTCTATTTTTAAAGATTTTTGTATAGGCAAATAAGCATTAAATTTACTTACTTTTTTGACATTTTTAACTGTTTTCTTGTAAATTTTAAGATCAATAATAAATTACAGCTATGAAAAATGAGCTGTATTTTGAAGTAGTGGTAATTGGTGGAGGTCATGCTGGCTGTGAAGCAGCAGCAGCATCTGCTAGATTGGGCGTAAATACTGGCTTATTCACGCATAAATTTGATACAATTGGCGAGATGTCATGTAATCCAGCTATTGGAGGATTGGGCAAGGGTCATCTTGTTCGAGAAATAGATGCACTCGACGGTTTAATGGGTGAGGTTGCAGATAAATCAGGGATTCAATTTCGATTGTTAAATAGAAGTAGAGGCCCAGCTGTCCGTGGACCAAGAACACAAAGTGACAGGTCATTATATAAGAAATATATGCAAGAAAAACTTGTAAACTACTGTAATTTAAGTATTTTTTCTGATCCTGTAATAGAGTTTATTTTTGAAAAAAACAATATAATTGGTTTTATTACACAAGAAGGTAAAAAAGTACTTTCATCTAAAGTAATCCTAACAACTGGAACTTTTTTAAATGGTTTAATTCCCATTGGTGAAGAAAAAACACCTGCAGGAAGATTTAATGAAAAACCTTCAACGGGTTTAAGTGAACAATTAGAAAAATATAATTTTAAAATTGGAAGATTAAAAACGGGAACACCTCCAAGACTGGATGCAACGACAATTAATTTCGAAAAACTCGAAGAGCAGCATGCAGATGAAGATCCTTATTTTTTTTCTTTCCTGACAAAAAAAAATATCAATAGACAAATTTCATGTAGGATGACTTATACCAATCGAGCAGTTCATGAGATCATATCTAAAAACATAAAAAGTAGTGCTATGTACTCAGGAAGTATCCAAGGTGTCGGTCCTAGATATTGTCCTTCAATAGAAGATAAAATTGTTAAGTTTGCTGACAAGCAAAAACATCAAATATTTTTAGAGCCAGAAGGTCTTAATGATAAAACAATTTACCCAAATGGAATTTCAACCTCTTTACCTGCTGAAATACAGCAAGAAATATGCCATAATATCAATGGTTTAGAAAATGTTAAGATTTTAAGACCTGGATACGCTATTGAATATGATTTTGTGGACCCACGGGAGCTATTTCTAACCCTAGAGACAAAAAAAATTAAAAATCTTTACCTTGCAGGACAAATAAATGGAACAACAGGATATGAAGAAGCTGCAGCACAAGGACTAATAGCTGGAATAAACGCTGCTCTCTCTATTAAAAGTAAAGAACCATTTATACTTGATAGATCCGAGGCATACATAGGTGTCATGATAGATGATCTAGTTACAAAAGGAGTTGCAGAGCCTTATAGAATGTTTACCTCAAGGGCAGAATACAGGCTATCTTTAAGATCTGACAATGCAGATATAAGGCTTACCCAAAAAGGTATTGATATTGGTTTAATATTAGATCAAAGGAAAATAATATATAAAGAAAAAGCGTCTAACCTGGAAAAAAGTCTTAAAAAGATGGAAAACTTTTTAATTTCTCCTTCAAAAGCACATAAATTCGGAATTAATATTGCTAAAGACGGGGTTAAAAGAAACGCATTAGAAATACTGAGCCAAAAGTCAGTAAATATGAGTAAAATTAGGGAAATTTGGCCTGAAATTAAATATGTTTCACGTGAAATTGATGAACAAATTGAGATAAAATCTCATTATAAAGGCTATCTAAAAAAACAAAATGCAGATATTTTAGCATTCAAGAGAGATGAAAATCTTAAAATACCAGAAAATATCAATTATGATCAATTTTCTGGATTGTCAAACGAGGTAAAGGCAAAATTTAAAGAAATAAAACCAAAAACACTTGGCCAGGCCCTTAGAATAGACGGAATTACACCTGCCGCAGTATATATTTTGTTGTCTCATGTTAAAAGAAAGTCTATTAAGCATATAGCTTGATTGATTCGAAAATAACAAAAAAAAATAAAATTTATCTTCCAAATGTTTCACGTGAAACATTAGTGGAGCTAGAGGACTACTCACAGTCAATTTTAAATACAAACAGGAAAATTAATTTGATAAGTTCAAGTACAGAAAAGTCAATAAATTCAAGACATATTTACGATAGTGCACAAACCATTGATTTTATTGATAAAAAAGATATTAATATATGTACTGATCTTGGATCTGGAGCAGGGCTTCCTAGTATAGTTTTAGGTATTTTGATGAAATCAAAAAAGCAAGGTTTTAAGCTGATTTTTTATGAAAAGAGTTATCATAAGAGTAATTTTTTAAAAGAAATGGCAAAAAAATTTAAATTAGAGGCTAAAGTTATTCAAAAAAATATATTTGAGGAAAAAAATTTAGTAACAGATGTAATAATTTGTCGTGCTTTTAAACCTTTGCCAGTAATTTTTGAAATAGCGACAAATAATTTTAAAAACTTTAAATATATAGTTATGTATTTAGGCAAGAGCGGAAAAAAAATTTTGAAAGAAGTTTCTAAAAATTGGAAATTTAATTTAGAAGAAATGAAAAGTGTAACAAGTGAAGAGTCTTTAGTGGTAAAAATTTCAAACTTAAAAAAAAAAAATGGATAAAAAAATTATTTCAGTCATAAATCAGAAAGGTGGTGTAGGAAAGACTACAACAGTTATAAATCTCGCTGCTGGATTAACAATGAAAGGAAAAAAAATTCTTGTTATAGACCTTGACCCCCAAGGAAATGCAACGACAGGCCTGGGAAAGTCCAATACAACTAGTTCCGATCTAACAATTTATAATGTTCTTAACGGAAATAAAAATATTTCAGAGGTAATTCAGTCCACTAGTTTTGAAAATTTAAATTTGATCTCATCAAATGTCGATTTATCAGGCCTTGAGGTTGAAACTGCTGGGGACAGCAGAAGAGCATTCAAATTAAAAGATGAATTATCCGCAATTTTAAACACTTCTGGGCTGTCTTATGATTATATAATAATTGACTGTCCACCATCTTTGAGCCTCCTTACAATTATGGCATTGGTAGCCTCTGATGCTCTTATTGTACCACTTCAGACGGAATTTTTTGCTCTTGAGGGTCTCACGCAGCTTTTAAAAACAATTGAAAGAATAAAATCTAACCTCAATCCCTCATTGGAGATAAGAGGAATACTTCTGACTATGTATGATAAAAGAAATAAATTATCTGGAGAGGTTGAAACTGAGGCAAGAAATTATTTTAAAGAAAAAGTTTATAGCACTGCTGTTCCAAGAAATGTAAGATTATCAGAAGCACCTTCGCATGGAGTTCCAGTTTTAATTTATGATAAGACTTGCCCTGGCAGCAGAGCATATTTTAATTTTACAGAAGAATTTTTAAATCAAGATAAACAAGTGGAGAGTGCAGCATGATAAACCCATTTAAATCAAAAAAAGGACTTGGGAGAGGTCTATCATCTTTGATAGGTGATAGTGAGAAAATTGATGACCAAAAAAATGTCTCAATAAGTTCATTAATTAGAAATAAGTATCAACCAAGAAAAAAATTTGATGAAAGCAGTTTAGAAGAATTAACTAACTCTATTAGAGAAAGAGGAATTATCCAGCCCATCATAGTACGACCTTCAGCTGAGGAAGAAGATAAGTTTGAAATAATAGCTGGAGAAAGAAGATGGCAAGCTGCACAACATGCTGGCTTACATCAGGTACCAGTAGTATTAATTAATGTCGATAATCTTAAATCTTTAGAACTTGCAATTGTAGAAAATGTTCAAAGAAAAGATTTAAACCCAATTGAAGAAGCTCAGGGTTATAAAAGACTAATTGATGAATTTAGGTATGACCAAGATAAAGTGTCTAAATTTATTGGTAAAAGTAGAACACATATTTCCAATTGTTTGAGACTTTTGACTTTACCAAAAGAAATTATTGAACTTATCATTGACGAAAAATTATCTCAGGGCCATGCAAAAATACTTGTTGGATTAGATAATGCAATTCTTCTAGCAAAAAAAATAATTAAAAAAAAATTATCAGTAAGACAGGCTGAAAGTTTAGTGAGAGTGCTTAAATCTGGTCATGGAGGCCTAACAAAAAAAAAGGATCCAAATATAATTAGCCTTGAAGAGGAATTAACTAATAAAATAGGTATGAGAGTTTTGGTAAAAAATAAGAGAAATAACTCAGGAATTATTAGTCTAGAATATAAAGGTTCAGACCAACTGGATAGATTAGTAGAGATTATTAAGCAAAATTATTAATAGTTACTTATAAAATTTGATACAAATAACATTGAATTTGTTGAGTTTTTTTTAACTAATGCCTCTAATCCATTAATTCTATAAATCAAATCTTTTACCTCAGACGTCGACCAAGATTGAGCTTGTTTTTTTACAATATCTTTTTCTTTCCAAAAAATTGGTGGTTTAAAACTCGATATAACCTGATCTAAACTTATGTCATCTTCCATTGCAGTTTTAATTTTTAAAAGTCTCTTAGATTTATTTAAAATTGTTCTTACGATTAATATACAATCTTCTGATGAATAATTATTTTCGTTAAGAATATTTGATACTTTTTTTGAATTTTTGGCTAAATAATTGTCAGATAATTCAAAAACACTGTAATTTTCGGCAAGATTTGAAAGTTTAATAATATCTTCAGTTGTTATTTTTTTTCTACTTAATGATAGGTTTTTTAATTTAAATAACTCATTTTTTAAATTTATTCTATCTCCATTTGATCTTTCAATTATTAAATTTTTAATTTCTTGAGATATATTTAATTTATTCTCTTTTAAAAAAGCTTGTATTACATAATTTAGTGATCTGCTATCATCCTCATAAACTGGAGTACATATAATTTTTTTTTCTTTTTCAAATATAGTTCTAATTTTAGACTTTTTTTCTAGAATTGTGCTTTTTAGAATAATTTTTATCTCTAATAATTCTTTTTTAATAATATCATGTAACAGATTAATGAATTTATCTGTTACCCTTGAAATTATAATCAACCTGCTATTTTCAAAAAGTGATCTAGTAGATATACTCGACATAAACTCTTCTCTTTTATTCAAAATATCTTGTTCATCATACTTTAATAGTTCTCCCTCAAAGTTTTTCAAATAAAAGTTATTAATAATATCATCCTTAATACCTTCATTATTTCCATAAATTAAATGTATACTTGAGTTTATTTGTTTTAATTTATCTATTTCGAAGCTTTTAATTATCATTAAGATTTATAATAGAGGCTATTATTTCTTCACTCACTTTTTCAGATAAATTATCTATTATAATTTTCTCATTCTGTTCAAGTTTAAACTTGTCTGAAACATTATTATAAATATTATTTTTTATAATCTTACTATTTAGTAATATTTCTTGATTTCTATTTACCTGATATCTTGTTTCGATAACTAGTTCAAATTTAGATGGATCACCTTTAGAATCTTTGGCTGCAATTATCTTATTCTTTTTTGAGTTTATAAGAATATCGTATATTTTCTCATCTTTGCTGACATTATTTTTTATAAGATCAAATCTATTTTTGATAATTCTATTAATATCTTTATCACCCTCTAATATAACTTTACCTGTCTTAAAATTATAATTTTTTTCACTAAAAATAGGCTCATACGCACATGAAAAGAGTGAAAAAAATAATATTATTAATGAAAACCTTTTAAAAATTTTATTCATTTAGCAGCAAATTAATTAATCTGTTTTTTACAAATATTATTTTAGTTATAGATTTATTTTTTAAGTACTTTTCAGACAATTTATTTTGTTTTATTTTATTCAAAAGGCTATTTTCATCAATATCTCTGTTTTCATTTAAAATAGCTCTTTTTTTGCCATTGATTTGAATAATGTAATCTACTTTGTCCTCTTTTATTAGTGTTTTATCTGCTATTGGCCATTCAACTTTTTTTGTTGATCCCAAATCTTCCAAACACTCTGATGATAAGTGTGGGACTGCAGGCGAAATAAGAATTAATATTTTTTTATAATTCTCCTCAAGCAATTTACTAGAAATATTCTTTTCTATTTCTTTAATCATAAAATTATATGTCTGATAAATATTAGCAATGATCACGTTGTAATTAAAATTTTCAAGATTATGTGTGATTTTGTCTACCATTTGATTTGTAAATTTTTCTAAATCAGAATTATTATCTTTTATATTTAAGTTACTTTTTATTTTTTCTTTAATTTTATTATGTAAAATCCAAAATTTTTGAAGAAATTTATAAGATGCTATTATTCCCTGTTCTGACCATTGCACATCTTTTTCTGGAGGACTATCTGATAATATGAATAATCTTACTGAATCTGCTCCATAACTATTGATAATATTTTCAGGATCGATGACATTTTTTTTTGATTTTGACATTGACTCTGATGGACCAACTTTTACTTTTTGATTTGGATCATTTTTTTTTCGATATTGGTTATCAACCAGCTCAATTTCGTCAGGACTTAACCAGTTGTTATTTTGATCTTTATAAGTTTCATGACAGACCATTCCTTGCGTAAATAATCCCTCAAAAGGCTCACTAAACTTAAAATTTTCATTTTTATAACCCAATGCTTTCATAAAAAAACGAGAATAAAGTAAATGAAGAATTGCATGTTCTACACCACCTATATATTGATCAACTGGCATCCAGTAATCAATATCCTCTTTATTAAAACCATACTCCTTGGTTTGTGGTGAACAAAATCTAAGGTAATACCAAGATGAACATACAAAAGTATCAAGTGTATCGGTTTCTCTAATATATTTTTTCCCATTTATATAAATATTTTTCCACTCATGTTTTGCGTCTAGTGGATTCCCCTTAGAATTTAAATCTACATCCTCAGGCAGTTTAACTGGTAAATCTTTTTTTGGTATTGGAATTACATTTCCATTTTCATCATAAGCCATAGGTATGGGGCATCCCCAATACCTTTGCCTTGAAACACCCCAATCTTTTAACCTAAAATTGACTTGTTTTTTTCCAATTTTTCTATCTTCTAAAATATTAATTGTTTTAAGAATAGATTCTTCAGGAACTTTAAGTTTGTTTAGAAATTGTGAATTTATCAAAACTCCTGGTCCAGAATATGCTTCATCTTTGACCTCAAAGCTATCATCTTCATCTTCTGGTTTTACAACTGTCTTAATATTAAGATTGTATTTTTTTGCGAAGTCAAAGTCTCTTTGGTCATGTGCAGGACAACCAAAAACTGCTCCAAAGCCATAGTCCATTAATACAAAATTAGCAAAGAAAACTGGCACTTTTTCACTTGGATTTAATGGATTTATTGCCATCAAATTTGTTTTAAAACCTATTTTTTCTCCAATTGCTATTGCCTCTTCTGTAGTTCCTGTTTTTGAACACTCTTTCTTGAAATCTTGGAATTTTTTATCTTCAGAAAAATATTTTGAAATTTCATGATCAACTGAAAGAGCTAAAAATGAAAATCCAAATAAAGTATCTGGTCTGGTGGTGAAACATTTAATTTCTTTTACTGGAAGTTCTCCCTCGGTTTTGAAAGAAATTTCACATCCAAAAGACTTCCCGATCCAATTCTTTTGCATAACTTTTACTTTATTAGGCCATTGGTCTAATTTACTTAAGCCATCAAGTAACTCTTGTGAAAATTTCGAAATGTTAAAAAACCATTGATTTAATTTTTTTCGCTCAACTACAGCACCAGATCTCCAACCTTTGCCATCAATAACTTGTTCATTTGCTAAAACAGTTTGGTCAATGGGATCCCAGTTTACATAATTTTCTTTTCTATAAACTAAACCTTTTTCAAAAAGCTCTAAAAAAAATAATTGTTGGTGTTTATAATAATCTTCTGAACAAGTAGAAATCTCCCTATCCCAGTCAATTGAAAGACCAAGCCGTTTTAGCTGTTGTTTCATAGTAGATATATTTTTGTTAGTCCAATCTTTTGGATCTAAATTATTTTCTCTAGCAGCATTTTCGGCCGGCATTCCAAAAGCATCCCAGCCCATGGGATGCATAACATTAAAACCTTTTAGTGATTTATAACGAGATAAAACATCACCAATTGTATAATTTCTAACGTGACCCATATGTATCTTCCCTGATGGATATGGAAACATTTCTAAGCAGTAGAATTTTTCTTTTGTTTTATCGACTTTAGATGAAAAAAATTTTGTTTCTTTCCATTTATCCTGCCATTTTTTTTCAATTATTTTAAAATTGTATCTTTCTGAGGAAGTCACTTAACTATTAATTATTTTTTAGTTACCAGTTTTGCCTGCATAAGGCTTAAAATTTTTATCTTTATTCTCTTTTTTATAAATCGTAGCTTTAGTTAATATTTGTTTTTTTAATTCAGCAACAAGGGGTCCGTCTTTTTGAATTACTTTACAACTTGTTACTTGGTTACATTGTTTGTAAAAAACTTTTATATCCAGTGCATCAGTTCTTACTTCGTTAGTTAAAAAACGAATTGAAATCTTTACTGACTCATTCGTACTACTTTCATCTGAATACCAGTCAGTAATTATAATTCCTCCACTGTAGTTTACAGACGCAAGAGGCATAAAATCTATAGTATCTAATGAGGCTCTCCAAAGCTCATTTGAACTTGCAAAAACAAAGTCCCCGCCACTGCCACCTTTTTTGAAAGCTTGATCCATTCTAAAACCTCTTCCTTCCTCCAAATTCTTTTTGACTCTTACTTTTGGGTCAGGTGGATTTTTTCTCGCATCTCCTCCAGGAATACTTTCAATTGTTTTGCATGAACTAAGTCCAAATATTACGAATCCCAATAAAATTAAGCGAGTTAAATTTCCGAAGTTTGATATCATTTCTAATTAGTTTTATTGCTTTTAGTTGAATTTAAATAAAATATACACGTTTTATTTAAAATACAGAAAAAAAGCCCGAAATTACTTAATTTTTTAGTGATGCATAAATGCAACACTTTTGTAAAAATCATATGTAAAAACCAGGAATATAAACATTAAATTTAAATAATTGGTAAGTGTATCCTGTTTAATATTAAACAATAACGAAAGGATTAATATGGACAATCTAAAGAAAATTGGATTGACTGCATTAGGAACAGTATTAGTTGCTGGACAAGCTCAAGCTGCATCAGTATCAGCTTCAGCGTCTACTTCTATCTTCTTTAATGGTCAAGACAATGGTGATGACGGTAATGGTTGGTCAATGACTGACTCAGTTACATTCTCAGCAAGTGGTGAAATGGATAATGGTTTTACTATATCTACTACACTAGAACTTGATGGTGATGTAATGGATACAAGAAACATCAAAATCGACACAGGCGATATGGGTACATTAACATTCTCAGGTGATGGTACTTCAGGACCAGTTGGATCTTGGGATGACATGACTCCATCAGCTAACGAAGAAGCTCATGGTGTTACTGTTAATGGTACAATCAAAGGCGCTACAAACGCTGCAAGTACTAAAAACATCTTTGTGTATGACTACACATTAATGGATGGTTTAGCACTTAAAGCTTCATACACTCCATCAAATGGTGCAACTGCACTTGATAGTTCAATGGACTATGGTTTGATGTACACAGGTATGGAAGGTTTAACATTATATGCTGCAATGGGTGAAAATAACAATGCTGCTAACTCTGTAGATAACACTATTTTTGGTGTTAAATATGCAATGGGAGCATTTACTATTGGATACCAAGTAAACGAATCTGACTCGCAAGCTGCAAGCTCAGACGAAGACTTTACAGCAATTGGTGTATCTTATGCAGTAAGTGATGATTTATCTGTTTCATACAACATTTCTGAAATAGATCTTGAAGGTAGCACAGAAAACCAAGAAGCTACAGGAGTAAGTTTCTCTTACACTTCTGGTGGAATGACTATCTCAGGAACACATTCACAAGTTGATAACGTAGGTAACTCTGCATCAGCAGACAATACTGGATACGAAGTTAACTTTGTATTTGCATTCTAATTACTGAAAAGTAATTTTAAAAAGGGCCCCTTTATGGGGCCTTTTTTTTTGTTTGAAAGAATGTTATGCCAGCAAAACCTTTTGCTTCGGTAAGTTTCAAAAGCTTAACATTTTCTTTTGACAATCCTCCCAATCCTATAACTTTCTTTTTAGTAAAAGTCTCAATTATTCTAAATTTATTTATACCTAGGTAGTTTTTATTTTTCTTAAATACAGAGGAAATAAATATAAAATTTACATTCTGTTTCTCTTTAATTCTGATTTCTTTCAAATTGTGAGCAGATCCGATTAGTTCAAATTTTTGCTTAAATTTATATGACAAATGATTGGTATTTGAATTAAATGAGGGAATATAAGCACCATCTAAATCTAATCTTATTGAAAGTTTAATATTATTAGATAAGAAAAATCTTAAACCTTTGTTTCTACAATAATCCCTTAACACAATTATATCTTCGATATTTATTTTTTTTTTATAGTTTCTGTAAATAATGCGAGTATTTTTATCTAGTAAATCAATGTTATTTTTTTTAAATTTATCTATAAAGTAAAATTTATAAAACAAGTTTTTATGCATCAATCTGTTCAAAATTTAATATCAATTCAAGCTTCAATCAAATCAAAATTATCTGATTTAGCTGATAAAGAGAGAATACCTAAAATAATTGCAGTTTCTAAAACTTTTAAAATTGATCATATTTTACCTTTGATAAATTATGGACATTTAGATTATGGTGAAAACAAAGTCCAGGAGGCAATCGAAAAATGGACAGATATAAAAATTAAAAATAATAAAATAAATTTACACTTAATTGGAAAATTACAAACTAACAAAGTAAAATCTGCAGTAAATATATTTGATTATATCCATTCATTGGATAGTGAGAAATTGGCAAAAAAAATAGCCGATGAGCAAAATAAACAAAATAAAAAAATTAAAATATTTATTCAAATAAATTTAGGGGAGGAAAGTCAAAAGTCAGGAATAAACAAAAATAATTTATTGGATTTTCATAATTTTACTAAAGAACTTGGATTAAATATAATTGGTACTATGTGCATTCCACCGTTTGGAGAAGAATCGTCGAAATTTTTTTCTGAAATGAGAAAGCTTAATGAAACAATAGATCTCAGTGAATTAAGCATGGGAATGTCTTCAGATTATTTAAATGCTGTTGAATACAAATCTACATATTTAAGGATTGGATCTAGCATATTTGGTAAGAGAGATTAGTTTAATATGATTTGTGTTTTCTTATTAATTAATTTTAATAATATAATAAAATCTTTTTTACGTAAAGCTACACATCCAGCAGTAGGTTGATAATTTTTTGTTAAATGCAGAAAGATTGCACTTCCTTTACCCAATTGTCTTACATTTGAATTATAATTTATAGGTATCATTAAATCATATTTATAATCCTTTCTAAGAAGTTTTTCTTGTCGGACTTTTTGATTTATATTAACCGGTTTATTGTAATATTTTTGGTTTTTTTCATCATTGCACCAACCCATATTTTTTCTAATCGGTATACATTTTAACTTTGTAAAAGGTTTTACAATTCTATCTTTTCTATAATATAAGTTTCCAAGTGAAAATTTTCCCTTTGGAGTTCTTTTATCGCCCTCCTTTTTTTTATTGCTTAGACCCTTTTTGCCAATAGAGCATCTAAAATTAAAATCGTCAATTTGAAGAGTTGCTTTATTTTTTAAAACAATTGTCATATCCTAATTATATATGAATAATCAGACTTTACTAATTTATGATTTTAAAATTTTATTTGAAATTCTTAAGGAGTTTGAGAGTCAACTAAACTTCAAAATACTATATATTGATAAAAATTCAAATATAGAAGAATACAAAAACAAACAAGATAGTTGTTTAATTATTTCAAAGAAACCGATAAGCAATATTGATAATCAATTGGAAACTCAAATATTTCCAATCGAAATTACTAAGTTAATAGAAAATATTAATATTAAATTCTTAAAAAATAAATATACCCAGCAAGCCGAAATTAATATAGGCAAGTATAAATTGAACCTGAATTCACGAAAAATTAGTTACAAGACTAAATATTTAAGCTTAACTGAACGTGAAGCAAATATTTTGATTTTTCTAAATAGGTCAAAAAAACCAGTAAAGATTTCTAGAATGCAAACAGAAGTATGGGGCCATAATTCAAAACTAGAAACTCATACTGTTGAAACTCACATTTATAGACTTAGAAAAAAAATAAAAGATGTTTTTGAGGACGACAATTTCATAAAAAGCTATAAGTTAGGTTATTCTATTTAGTGAACAGAGAAGATAACAATATCAATACAAAATTAGAATTAGCTCTTAAAAATCATAGAGAAAATAATTTTTCATTAGCTGAAAAATTTTATAAAGAGGTATTGTTTTACTCACCAAATCATTTAGGTGGTATTTTTAATTTAGCAACTTTATATGCTCAATTAAAAAAATTTGACAAAGCTAAAGATTTATTTTTCAAAGCTAACAATATAAAACCTCAAGATCCAAATATTAATCTTAATTTAGGTAATATTTTTTTTGAAACAGGTGATTTTGAAAAAGCCTTAAAGTATTTTGATAATTTAACCAAAATAAATTCAAATTTTGCACTTGCTTATTACAATAAAGGAATCGTATTAAATAATTTAAAAAAATATAAAGATGCAAATGAATGTTTTAAAAAAGTAATTGAACTAGAACCAAAAAATTTAGCGTGCTTTAACATAATTGCAAAAAATTTGATCGAATCGAGCCAATACGATGAAGCAATATTTTATCTTAGGAATTCCCTAAAAATTGATCAAAAAAATATATTAACTATAAAAATTCTTACTGAACTATTTTCATCCTTTGAATTATCAAAATTAAATAAAAAGGAGAAAGATAATGTTAAAGATCTTTTTATTTTTTTATTAAAAAAAAATTCAATTAATCATAATCAACTTTTTAACAACGCAAAATTACTTATTTATAATAATGATGAACTTAATGAAATAATGAAATGTAGTGAAAAAAATATCTCTCTTATGAATGATAAAATAATTAAAAAGATTCTAAAACAAGAAACCTTTCATTTAATTCTTCAAAAATCTTTGTTAAGAGATAAATTTTTAGAAACTTTTGTAATTAAACTTAGAAAAGAAATAATTTTATCTATTGATAATTTCAGGGATAATCTTCTAGAAATCTTTAATTTTATTGTATCCCTTGCTGAGCAATGTTTTTTAAATGAATATATATATCCTCAGAGCAATGATGAAACAAAAATTGTTAAATCATTATTAAATAAAATTGAAAAAAATGAGAGTATAGACGAGTTAGAGATAGCTATTCTAGGATGTTTCAAACCCTTGAATACATCTCTAATCATTTCAGAAAAATTAATGGAATATTATTCTTCAAACAAATTATTTAATGATTTTATAGATATGCAGGTCAGGGAACCTAAAAAAGAAAAGGAATTAATTAAGACTATAAAATCAATAGGCCAAATATCAAACAAAGTCTCAAAAAAGGTTCAAACTCAATATGAGGAAAATCCTTACCCTAGATGGAGATACATTACATCGGGAATTAAATTAAATTTTTTAAACATATTAAATAGTAACATTAAGCCAAATAAGGTTGAATCTAAAAACAAATTTCTAAATCCAAACGTTTTAATAGCTGGATGTGGCACAGGACAACAACTTGAAAATATAATTTGTTACGAAAAATCAAATATTTTTGCACTTGATTTAAGCCTATCAAGTTTAGCTTATGCTAAAAGAAAAATGCAAGAACTAAATTTTAACGAAATAGAATTTTTACATGGGGATATTCTCAGTTTACAAAATATAAAAAAAAAATTTGATGTCATTGAGTGCGTAGGAGTTCTTCATCATATGGAAAATCCAGAAAATGGTTTGAGCATATTACTTGATCTTTTGGAACCTCATGGATTTTTAAAATTAGGTATTTATAGTGAAATATCACGTAAACATATTATGGAGGTTAGGAGTTTTGTTGAAAAAAATAATTCTACAAGTGATCTTAATAATATCAGGAGCACTAGAGAACTTATTAAAAATGACAAAGATAATAAGTTTTTTCAAAAACTTACTTACAATTATGATTTTTATTCAACCTCCAGTTTAAGAGATATGATATTTCATGTGAATGAAAAACGATACACACTAGATCAGATTTTGAAATTAATAAATTCCTTTAATCTAGAGTTTTTAGGATTTACAAATGAAAAAGCTAAAAAAAATTATTCCAAAAGCTATCCAAATGATACGAACAACTTAAATATAAAAAATTGGAGTGAGTTTGAAATCGAAAACCCAGATACATTTATATCGATGTACCAGTTTTGGGTAAGAAAAAAATGAAAAATAAAAAAAACCTTATTGCTAAAGATCTGTTTACCAAAAAATATAAAATACGGATTGTAAAACCTAAAAAAGGTAAAGGTAGTTTTAAAAGAAAAAAAAAATAGACTTTTAAAGTCTTGCACCTATCTGCTGAATAACTTTAGAGGACATTTCAGTACCTTTATCAAGACTTTCTTTCAAAGGCATCTTATTTACATACCCATGAAGAAATCCTCCAGCGAAAAGGTCACCAGCTCCTGTTAAATCAACAATCTTAAGACCTTGTTTTACACCACATTCAACAACCTCATCTCCATTAATGGCTACTGCACCTTTTTCACCTCTAGTTAAAACAATTATTTTTCCAAGTGATTTTGAAAAATTTATTACATCATCAAAAGATTTTGCATCAATTAATGACATTATCTCTTGCTCATTTGCAAAAGTTATATCTAATTTATTTTTTACGAGTTCTAAAAAATGAGGTTTGTGACGGTCAACACAGAATTGGTCAGATAGGGACATGGCTACTTTGTTTGCACTTTGAATAGCTTTTTCAAATGCTTTTTTAGGCTCTCCTTCATCCCAAAGATATCCTTCTAGAAGTATTATCTCACTTTGTTTAATAGCATCAGAACTGACGTCATTTTCATTTATTTTTCCTGCAGTTCCTAAAAAAGTACACATTGTTCTCTCAGAGTCTGGTGTCACTAAAATTAAACAAGTTCCTGTAGGTAACTCTTCCTTTTTTTTAGTATAAAAGTATTTTACATTTTCTTGTTTAAGTCCATCCTCATACTTACCACCAAGTTCGTCATCATTTACTTTTCCGATAAATCCTACTTCATTTCCAAGTTGAGATAAGCCAACAATTGAGTTTGCAACAGATCCACCTGATACTGTTTTTTCTATTTTTAGATTTGATAATAATTCTTTGAATTCTTTTTCGTCAAAAATTAATTTCATTGTACTTTTCGTTAAATTATTTTTTGAAATAAAATCATCCTCTACTTTACAAATTACGTCAACAATCGCGTTTCCAATTCCTAATATTTTCATTGTTTATGCTTTCTTAGTTAAAAGTGGTTTTTTTCTATTAGGATAACAAGTAGTACAGATTTTACAAGATAAACCATAGCACTCTCTTGCTTTACAGTATTCTCTTCCATAATAAATTATTTGTAGATGCAACTTGTTCCAATATTTTTTAGGAAAAAGCCTCTTAAGATCTTTTTCTGTTTGAACTACGTTTTTTCCATTAGTTAAACCCCATCTTTGTGCAAGTCTATGGATATGGGTATCTATTGGAAAAGCAGGGTATCCAAATCCTTGTGACATCACTACACTAGCTGTCTTATGTCCAACGCCTGGTAATTCCTCTAACTGTTCAAAAGTTTTTGGGACTCTACCGTTATATTTTTCAACCAAGGTTTTTGATAGATTATAAACACTTTTTGCTTTAATCCTAAAAATACCAATACTTTTAATCAGTTTTTCAATTTTTCTTCGTCCTAATTTTACAAAATGCTCTGGTCTATTATATTTAGGATATATATTTTTGGTCACATTATTTACATTAACATCTGTACATTGTGCAGATAAAAGTACTGAAACTAATAACGTGAAAATATTTTTATGTTTAAGTGGGATTGGTGTTTTTGGATAAATTTTGTTTAAAATTCTAAGAACAATTTTTGCTCTTTGCTCTTCGTTCATTTAAAATTTAACACATCTCTCATTGAGTATAAGCCAGGCTTTTTTTTCATTAACCATTTACCTGCTGTCAAAGCTCCTTCACTATATAGAGCTCTATCAAATGCCTCATGATTAAGTGTTATAATTTCTTTACCACTGGAAAATTTTACCTCGTGTTCCCCGATAGTTTCACCTTTACGTATTGAGTTAAAATTAATTTTTTTTCCAAAAGGAAAACTTTTTTTATTTAAGTATTTTTTTCCAACTAAATTATAAAAATCTTTATTTTTGCCAATTGCAATACCTTTACCTAACATTAATGCTGTTCCTGATGGGTGATCTATCTTATGTTTATGGTGAACCTCGTAGATTTTACTTAAAAAACTTTCTCCTAATGATTTAGATGCTATTTCAGTCAAATACATTAACAAATTTATACCTAAACTCATATTTCCAGCTTTCAAAATAGGAATTTTTTTTGAAAACTTTTTGATAAAATTCTCTTCTTTTTTAGTAAATCCAGTTGTACCAATAACAACTCTTTTTTTTAATTTTAGTGCTATTTTAAGAATTTCAAAAGTACATTTAGGAACAGTAAAATCGATAATTACATCAACATTTTTAAAAGAATATTCATCATTCAAACTAGGTTTTATTCCAGCAATTTTTTTTTTTATTATTCTATTTTCTGTAAGTGTTATTAATTTAAAATTTTTATCTAATCTAGAAGATTTTATGAGTTGTTGGCCCATTCGTCCCATGCAACCAGATATCGCTAATTTTACTTTGCTCATTAATTTATTTTAATATATTTTTTTTAACAATATACAACAATTATGCTTACAAAATACCTTTTAAAATTTTTTTTGGTTTTATGTTTTTTTGTGTTTACCACCCAATCAAAAGCAGACTTTTTTAAAGATATTACATCTCTAATTGAAAATAATGATTTTAGACTAAGTTATGGAGTTTCTGTTACTGATGTAAATCAGGATAATAAATATGAATTTATAGTTACTGGGTTTGGTTTTTCAAATTTAGCTTTGTCCTACCAAAACGGAAAAATGGTTAATATAAATAAAAGTAAAGTATTTGATGATCATGAGAGAAAAACAATTGGAGTAGCAGCTTGTGATATAGATCAAGATGGTTTCGAAGAAATTTATTTTTTAAATACCGATACATATAGTGGTGAAAAAAAATATTCAGATAGATTGGTAGATAAAACTGATAATGGTTTCGTTGATTTATTTGAAAAAGACATTAACAAAAAAAATTTAAACTTAACTGCTGGAAGATCTGTTGTGTGTGTTGACAGAAATGGTGATGGAAAGTATGGCATATATGTCGCCAATTATGGTGGTCCAACAAGATTTTATGAACTTAGCACTGGACAAATATTAGATTTAGCTAAGCAGCTTAAAATTGATAAAATTACTGGTGGAAGAGCTGTTGTAGCAGGCAATATTATTTCAGGTAAAATTGATATATTTGCAGCTAACGAAAGAGGTAAAAATTTTTTATACTATAATTCTGATGGGTACTTCCAAGATATAGCGGAAGATTACAAGGTTGATGATCAATATGAGAATGGAAGAGGTACAACTTTAACAGATATACTTTATAGAGGTAGATTAGATTTAGTTACATCTAATTGGAATGGTTATCATAGAGCTTATGTTTTAGAAGATAACAAATTTAAAGATATAGCTACACCGACTTATAATATTCCTACTAGAATTAGAACAGTAATAACAGCGGACTTTGATAACGATGGCTATGATGAGATATTTATGAATAATATTGGTGAGCCAAATAAATTATTCAAAATCAGAGAAAATGGATTTTTTGAAGAGATAAAAATTCAAAATGCTTATGAGTCCAATGGTTTAGGAACAGGAGCAGCAGTCGCTGACATTGATGAAGATGGAATTTTAGAGTTATTAGTTTCTCATGGAGAATCTGGTATGCAACCTCTAACAATGTATAAAGCAGATATAAAGAAAGATTTTAATTATATTAGAATTAAACCTTTAAATAAGTTTGGAGCACCTGCAAGGGGAGCAACAGTTATACTAAATTCAAATCAAAGAAATCATGCCAAAACAATTGATGCTGGCTCGGGATATTTGTGTCAGATGGAACCCGTTGCTCATTATGGCATTAGAAAGAATGAAAAAAATATTTCTGTTGAAATTATTTGGACCGATGGTTCTTCTCAGTCATTAAAAATAAATGACCTTAATAAGACAATAGATGTAAAACAAAAAAAATAGGACAATAATACTCAATTCAATAAGTAAAGAAATTAAAGTATTCTAAAATTGTTATAAAATGAATAAATTAAAATATTTTACAATTTTTTTTCTGCTAATAACTTTTAGTTTAATAAAACCATCTTATTCAAAACAATTTAATTATTATGCTGACTTAGTAAAAGATTGGCCTAAAATTTTTCCAGATCAGAATAGAAATGCTGCTGGGCCAAAATTTTTTAAACACATCTTAAGTAAAGAAATTTCGTATAAAGATTTTATTGAATACAATAAATTATATTGTGCTGTTTCTGGATCACTGATTGACCCAAATAGTAAACCAGAATTTGTTTATCTAAAAAACGATAAAAATGATGAGAAAATATGCGGATTTTATTACAAGTGTTGTTATCCGTGCTCTTGTGACTTGATGAAATACTCCAAAGTTAAAAAAATGAAATATACCTTTACTGATGGTGAGAAAGAATTTTTTGTACTCACTATTAAAAATCCATGTGGTAAAAAAGATTTTCCAATAGAAGTAAACAAGAATTATTTTTGTGATGGAAATAAACTTGATGATAGCCAGGTATTTGTATTAGACGAAAGTTTGGTAATTGGCTTATTTCATAATGCAGTAATGTGTAATGCTCAAAGTATAGCTGCAATTGATGGTCATGAAGTAACTGGACAGTACTGTGAATTAAGAAACAACGCCCCACTTGAGGAAGTCCAAGGAGGTATGGGGGATATATTTATTAAATTGGCAAGAGATTAAGTTTCCTGTATTAATTTTAAAAAAATTTTTTCTAAATCTTTTGTAAAATCCTGTACTTGAAATAAAGGGGAGTTTAAGCAATTATTTTCTATTTCTTTTTTAATTTGGCTTAATTTTTTTTTATCGTTTCCTAATTGAATTGCCATTTCTTCATAGTTTTTTAAAGAATTTGTAGACAGCTTTTCCATTTTCACTTGTTTAAGTATACTAGTGCAAACTCTTGAAGCAAAAGATCTTCCACTTAGAGTTATAATAGGTAGTCCCATTCTAATTGCATCACTAGCAGTTGTATGAGCATTATAAGGAAAAGTATCAAGAAAAATATCAGCAAGTTTGAGTCGTTTTAAATGATCATCATGAGGCAAACTTTCTGCAAAAAATATCCTTTCTTTATTTATCCCTCTTATTGATGTTTCATCTTCAATATTATCAATTGCATATTCATTAGGCTTGAGCAGTAAAAGAATACTATTGGGTACTTTTTTTAAAATATTCATCCAAGAGTCAAATACCTCTGGAGTAATTTTATGATTTGACCCTAAATTACAAAATATTAATTTATCACTTGGTAAATTGTATATATCTCTCTTAACGCTATTAATATCTAGACTTTTATAGTTGGAATTTGGTTGATAACAGTTAGGAAGATAAACTACTTTCTCACTATAATTTACTGCTTCCTCCTCTGGTATAATTGTCTTATCAGCAATAATATAATCAAAATATTTTGAACCCATAGTTCCAGGATAGCCCAAGTAGTTTATTTGAATAGGAGCTAATCGATGAGTAAAAATTTCAAATCTATTAAAATTTGTAAACCCACATAAATCTATAGCAATATCAAGACCCTTTTTTCTGCAAATATTACGTATTTTTTCAGCAGACATATCTTTCACCTCTATAAATTCAAAAAAATCTTTTTTAATTTCTTCAGTCAGTTCATCATTTTTATTTGGTTCAAAAGAAAATCCGTATATTTCAAATTTTGATTTATCATGTCTCTTGAATACATCGCGAATTAAATGAAGAACTGGATGATTTCTAAAATCAGGTGAAAAATAACCTATTTTACACTTTTTACTGTCTCTATTTCTATGTTCAATAGTTGGTGTATCTAATGCTGATGATTTTTCATTGGCATAGATTTCTGCACATATTTTATGTAATTCAGGATTGTCAAAAGAACTTAATGCAACAAATGGTGCACATACTTTGGCTTGGCGTTTTAGAGATGAAGTTAAATTATTTATAGTGTCATCAAAATCTTTCCAGTCAGATAAATACATTTGGCAGTGAATTAATCTTCCTAATAAAAACTTATAATTTTTATTAATTTCGAAAACTTTTCTGTAATTTTCTAATGCCTCATTATATCGTCTTAACTCATGATATATGTTGGCAAGATTATTAATTGCCAATAAATAATTATTATTTAAACTTATAGACTTTTTATAATTGTTAATTGCATTTTCAAATTTAAATATTTCTTTTTGTGTATTAGCTAAGTTTGCTAATGAAATAAAGTTTTTAGGATTTAATTCTATGGCTTTTGAAAAATTTTTAATTGCCTCATTAAAATTGTTTAGTTTCACGAAACAATTTCCTAAATTATTATAGGCGTCTGAAAAGTCAGGCTTAATCAAAATTAATTTTTTATAAATATTAATTGCTTCATTAAATTGATTAAGGTTTTGATATGCTGCACCAAGATTATTGTATGCTCCATAATTATTAGGGTCCAAAGAAATTGTTTTTTGGAAAAAATTTATCGCACTCACAAAATTACTAGTTTGTAGATTTGCAAGTCCAACCAAAAATAATAATTTTGGATTTGAATTTTGTGAAGATAGAGCTTCTGAGTAAAGTTCTAATGCTTCCTTTACTTTACCTTTTTTGTGTAATTCAAATCCACGCTCAATTAACTTATTAGAATCTTCCAAAATTTCTTTTAAATTTATCTTATATTAACTTAAATTATTCCTATTCCCTCTTTATAAAAATAAGCACCAAGAATTAAAATCGCTAAAATATAAATAATTCCAAAAATAATATATTTAATTTTTTTTTTCATTTATTTTCTCCAAAAATTCTTAGCTTTTTGAAAAAACTTTTTAATGCTTGGATTTGATCTTTCGTTTTCAATTTTTCTAAATTTCTCAAGTAATTCCTTTTGCTCTTTGTTTAAAGATACTGGGACTTCAGTATTAACTTGAACATATAAATCCCCATAGTCTCCTCTTCTCATAAATGGCATCCCTTTACCCTTCAATCTAAATTGTTTTCCACTTTGTGTCCCATCGGGGATTTTTATTTTTGCTTTTCCTCCATCTATAGTTGGTATTTCAATTGTTGTTCCTAAAGCTGCATCAGTAATTGATATTGGAAATTCAAAAAATAAGTTTACCTCGGATCTTTTAAAAAGTTCATGGGATTCAACATTAATAAATAAGTAAAGATCGCCATTACTTGCGCCTTTAGATCCTGCTTCTCCTTTACCTGATAATCTTATTCGAGTTCCATCATCGACTCCTTTAGGAATTGTAACAGAAAGTCTTTTACTAGCTTGCTTTTTGCCTTGCCCTCCACAACTTGTACATGGATTAGTAATTTGTTCACCAGAACCAGCACATTGAGGGCATGTTTGTTGAACTGTAAAAAAACCCTGACTTGATCTTACTTGTCCATGACCGCCGCACATCGAGCAGGAACTTGGACTATGACCTGGTTTTGATCCTGAACCGCTGCATGTACCGCATCTTTCTGAGGTTGAAAATTTTATATCTTGTTTTTTTCCAGAGTAGGCTTCTTCTAATGTGATTGAGAGATCATATCTTAAATCAGATCCACGGTTGTTAGATCTTCTTGATCTTCTTCCGCCTCCACCAAAACCTTCTCCAAAAAAGTCCTCAAAAATATCAGAGAAAGAACCTGAAAAGTCAAAGTTACCAAAACCACCTCTTCCACCTCCGCCACCGTTTTCAAAGGCAGCATGACCAAAATTATCGTAATTTTGTTTTCGCTCCGAATTTGATAAAACATGATAAGCTTCTGAAGCTTCTTTAAATTTCTCTTCTGCTCCTTTGTCACCTTTATTTTTATCAGGATGATATTTTACCGCTTGCTTTCTATAAGCTGCCTTAATTTGGTCAGAACTAGCATTTTTCTCAACACCTAATACTTCATAATAATCTCTTTTTGCCATAACTAGTTATAGACAAATGGTTGATAGTTTAGGCGCTCTTTTCTTTATCGTCTTTTACTTCTTCAAAGTCTGCATCAACAACATTATCGTCTTTTTTCCCTTCATCTTTTGCATCTTTAGGAGCTTCACCAGGTTTAGTACTTTGTTGTGATTTGTAAATAGCTTCTCCAAGTTTCATAGAAGCTTGAACCAAATCTTGGGTCTTCTTTTTAATCTCCTCTACATCAGTTCCTTTTAATGCATTTCTAACATTTGCAGAGGCATCCTCGATAGCTTTTTTATCTGCATCAGAAACTTTACTTCCATGTTCTTTTAAATTTTTTTCAGTAGAATGAAGCAAAGTATCAGCTTGATTTCTAGCATCGACTGCTTCTCTTTTCTTTTTATCAGCCTCTTTATTTGTTTCAGCATCCTTAACCATTTGATTTATTTCATCTTCACTTAAACCTCCTGATGCTTGGATTTGAATTTTTTGCTCTTTACCAGTTCCCTTATCTTTTGCAGACACATTTACAATACCGTTTGCGTCAATATCAAATGTAACTTCAATTTGAGGAACACCTCTGGGTGCTGGTGCAATACCTACTAGTTCGAAATTACCTAGAACCTTATTATCTGAAGCCATGTCTCTTTCACCCTGTAAAACTCTTATCGAGACTGCAGGTTGGTTATCCTCTGCTGTCGAGAAAACTTGGCTCTTTTTAGTTGGTATTGTTGTATTTTTTTCTATTAGCTTAGTTGAAACCCCACCTAATGTTTCAATTCCAAGAGATAGTGGTGTAACATCAAGTAAAAGCACATCTTTAACGTCACCCTGTAAAACTCCTGCTTGAATAGCAGCTCCCATTGCAACAACTTCGTCAGGATTTACAGATTTATTTGGTTCTTTACCGAAGAAGCTCTTAACCTCTTCTATTACTTTAGGCATTCTTGTCATTCCACCAACTAGAATTACTTCATCAATTTCACTTGCATTTAAACCAGCATCCTTTAGAGCCGTTTCACATGGTGGGATCGTTCTTGAAATAAGGTCCTCAACAAGTGCCTCTAATTTTGCTCTGGTCATTTTCATATTGATATGTTTCGGACCAGTTTTATCTGCAGTGATAAATGGTAAATTTATTTCTGTTTGTGCAGCTGAAGATAATTCAATTTTTGCTTTTTCAGCAGACTCTTTTAGCCTTTGTAATGCTAATTTGTCAGATTTGAGATCAATTCCATTTTCTTTTTTAAATTCAGATAATAAATACTCGACTATTGTGTTATCAAAATCTTCACCACCGAGGAAAGTGTCACCATTCGTTGACTTAACTTCGAATACCCCATCTCCTAGCTCAAGTATAGAGACATCAAAAGTACCTCCACCTAAATCATATACAGCAATTTTTTTATTTGTTTTTTTATCTAATCCATAAGCAAGTGAAGCCGCAGTTGGCTCGTTAATAATTCTTAAAACTTCTAAGCCTGCAATTTTCCCAGCATCCTTAGTAGCTTGTCTTTGAGCATCATTGAAATAAGCTGGAACAGTTATTACAGCTTGTGAAACTTCTTGACCTAAATATTTTTCCGCTGTCTCCTTCATTTTTTGAAGTGTGAATGCAGATATTTGAGATGGAGAATATTTATTTCCTTTTGCCTCAATCCATGCATCACCTTTATCCGAATTTACAATTTTAAATGGTGCAGTCTCTACGTCTTTTTTTACAGATGGATCATCAAAATTTCGTCCAATCAGTCTTTTTACTGCAAATATCGTGTTTTCTGGATTGGTTACTGCTTGTCTTTTGGCAGGTTGACCTATTAATTTTTCATCATTATCTGAAAATGCAACGACTGAAGGAGTTGTTCTAGCACCCTCAGCATTTTCTAATACTTTAGCCTGTGCACCCTCCATTACTGCTACACATGAATTTGTTGTTCCTAAATCTATACCTATTACTTTACTCATAATTTTCTTACCTTCCGAACATATAAGTGTTAATTTTTATACTACAACCGTTTGTAAGATTTAAATTTTGCCTGTTTTTATTGGTTTTTTTCATCTTTTTGATCTTCTTTTTCATATTCCCTCGATTTTTTCTTTGATACGCCAACTAAAGATGGTCTTAATAATCTTTCTTTCATCATAAAACCTTTTTGGATTTCCTGAACAATTGTGCCAGGCTCTTTTGTATCATCTTCTATTTCCATCATTGCTTGGTGAAGATTTGGATCGAGTTTTTCATTTATTGATTTAATTGGTTCAATATTATTTTTTTTAAAAATTGAAAGCATATCTTTATTTATAATATTTAAGTGTTCTATTATTTTTTTTAGTGCATCAGTATTTTTTAATTTCTCATCATTTTCTAATGCAACTTTTGATCTTTCAAGATTATCTAGTAGGTTAAGGGCCTCTTTAGCAAAAGAATATCCACCATATTCATATGCGTCTTCTTTTTCCTTTTCATACCTTCTTCTTTGATTTTCCATTTCTGCAAATGTTCTTGCAACTTTATCTTTAAGTTTTTCTAATTCTTGCTCTGGAGTTAGCTCTTCTTTTACTTTTTCCTCTTTTTCGATACTCTGATCATTTACTTTTTGATCTTTAGAACCTTTTTCAGATGTTTGATCGTTATTTTGGGTTTCTGAAACTGAGTTGTTATCTATATTTTCTTTTAATTCTTCCTTGTCCATATTAGTTAATATGGTAAGAAAAAGTATAATTTCTAGATGTCCAAAAAAAAAATTAAAGAAATATTTATTGGCTCAAATAACAAAGGAAAACTAAAGGAAATAGCTAATCTATTACCTCAAATTTCAAAAATATACTCAAATTTAGACTATAAAATTAAAAGTCCTCTAGAGACAGGGACTACATTCCAAGAAAATTCACTTTTAAAAGCAAAATATTTTTCTAAAAAAACTAAAAAAATTTGTCTGTCTGATGACTCAGGAATAGAGATTGATATTTTAAATAGAAAACCTGGAATATACTCTGCAGATTGGGCTGGGAAAAAAAGAAATTTCGATTTAGCAATTAGAAAGGTATATCTAGAAATTTTTAAAAAAGATAAAAACTGGAAGAAGAAGAAAATTACTGCAAGATTTATCTGTGTTCTAACAATATTTTGGCCAAATGGGAAATTTGTGAGTAAAATTGGTAAGATCGAAGGTCGTATATCTAACTCAAAAAAAGGAAAAAATGGCTTTGGATATGATCCAATTTTTATACCTAAAGGAAAAAGACTAACTTTTGGAGAAATGGACCCAAAAAAAAAATATTCAATAGATCATCGTTCAAGAGCATTTAAAAAAATTAGAAAATTTTTTTAAATTTATTGTCCTCGATACTGTAAAAATTTAATTGGTGTGTAATAGTATTTTTACTTATTTCAAAAATCCCTATCTTTCCTTTAAACTTATTTTTCTTATAAAAAATATTTTTTGAAATTCGAAAATCATTTTCATATATTAAAAAATATACTAATCCAATCAAATCGTAACTTAAGAATGAAAGTTGATCTCCATCTAAGCCGTATGTATTTTTAAAATCTTTCATAAAAATTTCATAGTTGTTTTTGTTAATTGACGGAAAATATATTGGATGAATTGTGGTTTCTCTTAAAAGACTTTTATCAAACCATTGATTTAAAGTAATGTAAGATACTCTTTTTGACGAAACGTCTGTATAAAGAAGTGAGGTCGCTACGCTTTTTAAGTTTTCATCAAAGTCAGCTATAACAACAGAGTCAAAATCAATGCTTCCTAAAGTATCTTTTTTCTTTAAATTTTGTATTTTTTTTTCTTTGTCTTTAAATGATAGCTTTTCTAATCTATCTATTTCACTCTTTAGATTACTTTTTCTTTGTTCATATTTTGTTAATTCTTCAATTTGTTTAGTTAATCTTGTTGGTTCTCTGTCGTAATAAAATACTTCTTTGTATTCAATATTTGTTTTTTTAATCGCAGTTTCTATTTCTTTTTTAAATTCTGATCTTGGAATTAAAAAAATACTCTTTGATAAATTTATTTTATCGTTGAATTTCTTGATGGTTTGGATTTGTGATACTGCATTCACACCTGCACTTATTACGTTTTTTGGATTATCAATTAACTTGTTGGTAAATGATATAAAAGTAACATCCTTTAAATCATCAAGATATTTATTACTTTCATTAAAAACAGGTCCTATAATTATTCTAATACCATCATTATATAAGTCTTTTGAAACTTTAAGCGCATCAATTGGATTAGACTTAGTATCTTTTGGAATTATTTCGATTCTCTCATCGCCAATTTTATTTACTGCCATCCTTATAGATTTTATAATTCTATCACCAATCATAAAATTTTCTCCACTCAGAGGAACAATTAATCCAATCTTAATCTTTTCAGATGCGCTAGCACTATGAATTAGAGGATATAGATTCAAAAAAAAACATAATAATATTTTAATAAAAGTTTTCATTTAAGTTCTAATAATATATTTAAGTAAATAATTCATATGAATGCAAACAATAATAAATTTAAACCTGGGCTATATTGTGTTGCTACACCCATAGGAAATATGGGAGATATTACATTAAGAGCTATTGAAATTTTAAACCAATCAGATTTAATTTTATGTGAAGATACAAGAGTTTCAAAAAAAATTCTTCAAAAGTATGAGATAAATAAAAAACTTATTTCAAACCATAAATTTAATGAAACTAAGAATTTAAATTTAATTTTAGAAGTTCTTAAAGATAAAAAAATAGTATCTTTAATCTCAGATGCTGGCACACCTGCTATCTCAGATCCAGGAAAAATACTTGTAAATGAATGTATTAAAAATAAGATAGATATTTTTCCTATCCCTGGCGCATCCGCACCAATTGCTGGATTATCAATAAGTGGGTTTTCAGATAATTTTTATTTCTGTGGATTTATTCCTGAAAAAAAAAATGAAATAAAAAAATTGTTTCAAAATTTATCATCTCTTGAATCCTCAATTATATTTTTTGTTTCACCAAATAAATTAAATAAAAGAATTGATGACATAAAAGAATTTTTTTTTAATAGAGACGTTTTAATTTGTAGAGAAATTTCAAAATATCATGAAGAATATATTAGAACAACTGTTAAAGAGTTATCTAACATTAACTTTTCGAGAAAAGGTGAAATAACGGTAGTTATTTCAGAAATAAAAAAAGAAAAATTAGGTTTCAAAGTACTTGAAGAATCAGATAAAAAAAAAATTAACAAATTAATTAAAAAAATGTCTATTAAAGATATTGTAAAAAAAATTTCAGAAGACAGAAAAATTTCAAAAAAATTAATCTACAATTATTGTCTCGAAATAAAAAATGAGTCTTAAAAAAATAACAATATTGATTAGTTTTATAATCCTGTCAGGTTGTGTTGGTTATTCTTCAACAGGTGTCTTAGGAACTGGAGTTTCTATTGCATTGGATCCAAGAAGTTTTGGTACTCAAATAGACGATTCAATAATGCAACAAAATTTAAGAGCAAAACTTTTAGCCACTAATAAAAGTTATATTATTTCAGTAAAAACAAAAATTCTTGATGGCAGAATATTTCTTACTGGTAAAGTTAATTCAGTCGAAGACAAACTTAAAATTACTAAATTAGCTTGGGAGATCAAAGGTGCTAGATCAGTAAATAATGACTTGCGAATTAAAGAAGAATTTAATTTTAAAAGATCTGCTAAAGATTTACTTATAACATCACAACTTAGAGCGGCTTTAATAAGTAATAAAAAAATTAAATCAGTTAACTACAATATCGATACATATAAAAAGAAAATTTATATTTATGGTATATCACAAAACAAAATGGAGAGAGACGAGGTAACCAAAGAAGCCAAACAAATTTTAGATGTTAAAGATGTAATTACAAGTATCTTTCTAGTCGATGACCTGAGAGTTGTAAAAAAATAATATTATATTATATTTTTTTTTTATAATTTATAACTCCAGCCGAGTAAGCAGCAACGGATGCCAAATTTAAAATTTCAGACGTAGATGATCTTAAAGGAGCTATTTCTATTGGTTGAGCAAGACCAATTAGTAATGGTCCTATAACTTTGGCACCACCTAGAGTTTTCATAATTTTATATGAGATTGCTGCACTATGTTGGCCTGGCATTATTAAAACATTTGCATTTCCCACAATTTCTGAAAAAGGATATAATTTAGAATATTCTTCATCTAAAGCCACATCAGGTTGCATATCGCCATCAAATTTAAAATCTACTTTTCTTTTTTTTAATATTTCTACTGCATCTCTAATGTGTTTTGTTCTACTTGTGATTGGTTGACCAAATGTTGAATGAGATAAGAAAGCTACTCTTGGATTAAATCCAAATAGTCTTACCACTCTAGATGCAGATATTGCTATATCTGCTAGTTCTGCAGACGAAGGATATTCATTTACAGACGTATCGCCGATAAATACTGTTTTGCCCTTACTAACTATCATGTTCAATCCAAACATTATTTCACCTTCTCTAGGGGGTATAACTTTTTTAATTTTTTCTAATGATTGAGAGTATCTTCTTGTATTTCCAGTAACCATTGCGTCTGCATCTCCAAATTCAACCATACAAGAAGCCCAGATTACTCTATCATTTCTAATTATTCGATCACAATCTCTCTCAAGTAAGCCTTGCTCTCTATGCATTTTTTTAAATAAAAATTTAACGTATTTATCTCTCATTTTTTTATCAGTAGAATTTACTATTTTAATATCAAGGTTTTCCCTATATCCAATATCCTTCAATCTTTGTTTAACTATATTTTCCTTTGCAACAATTATAGGAGTTCCAAGTCCACTATTTTTAAATGCAATCGCAGCTTTGAGTGTATTCTCATCCTCTCCATCAGCAAAAACAACTGTTTTTTGTTTTTTTTTAATTTGGGAATTTATCCCTTGAAGTATAGTCACTGATGGATCTAATCTTTGTTTTAATTGTTCTGAGTATAAATTGAAGTTATCAATATTTTTTCTTGCAACCCCAGTTTTAATAGCAGCTTTTGCTACTGCTACTGGAATCACGCTTATTAGTCTTGGATCAAATGTAGATGGTATAATATAATTTTTTCCATATCTTGGTCGATCTCCCCCCATTGCAGCCGTAACTTCGTCAGGAACTCTTTCTCTTGCTAACTTTGCAATTGCGTATGCAGCAGCAATTTTCATTTCCTCATTGATTGTTTTTGCCCTCACATCAAGTGCCCCCCTAAATATATAAGGGAAACCAATTAAATTATTAACCTGGTTTGCATAATCAGATCTTCCCGTAGCCATAATTACATCTTTTCTTATTTTATATACTTCTTCAGGTAGAATTTCTGGAACAGGGTTAGCACAAGCAAATATGATTGGATTTTTTGCCATTCGTTTAATCATTTCTTTTTTAAGTATACCTGCAGATGATAAGCCTAAAAATACATCAGCATTTTTTAGTGCATCATAAAGATTCTTGCTTTTTGTTTCCCTAGAATATTTTAATTTCCATTTATTTAATCCTTTTCTTTTAGAATTTATTACTCCCTTACTATCTATCATGGTTAAATTATTTTTTTTTACTCCTAACTTTATAAATAAATCTGAACATGCCATTGCAGACGCACCAGCACCATTTACAACAACCTTAATCTTAGAAATTTTTTTTTTTGTAATATCTATCGAATTAATAAGTGCAGCAGAGGTTATTATTGCAGTACCATGCTGGTCATCATGAAATACTGGAATATCCAGTAATTTTTTTAAATTCTCTTCAATTATAAAACATTGCGGAGCAGCGATATCTTCAAGATTAATACCGCCAAAGCTTACAGCAAAATTTTTTATACTATTAACTATTTCAGTAGGGTCATTACTATCAATTTCTAAATCTATCGCATCTATATCAGCAAATCTTTTAAATAAAACTGCTTTACCTTCCATAACAGGCTTTGAGGCGATTGCCCCTAAATTACCAAGTCCCAAAATTGCTGAACCATTACTTATTACAGCAACTAAATTACCTTTAGTGGTATAATCATATGCTCGATCTGAATTTTTATAAATTTCTTTTACTGGCGCCGCAACACCTGGAGAGTATGCTAAGGCCAGGTCTCGTTTTGAAGTCATTGGTTTTGACGAATTTATCTCAATCTTGCCAGATTTATTTGAATAATGAAACTCAAGAGCTTCTTTATCTGAATAATGTTCAATTTTATTTTTTTTCATTTTTAAAATTAAATATACTATTAAGGTAAATTTAGGACTAATATTATTTATGAACCTCATTAAGTCAACAAGCACATTTAGTCTATTTGTTTTATTAAGTAGAGCTCTTGGTTACATAAGGGATTTTTTTATAGCAATATATCTTGGATCAGGTCCATTAGCAGATGCTTTTTTTGTAGCCTTTAGAATTCCAAATACTTTCAGAAGACTATTCTCAGAAGGAACATTTAATGCAGCTTTTGTTCCTTCTTATTCTTCAGAACTTCTAAAAGGAAGAAGAAATGCAAACTCATTCGCAAACACAATTTTTAATTTGTTGTTATTAGGATTATTTTTCACAATCCTAATAATTGAAATATTTATGCCAGCATTTATTAAAATTATTGCTCCAGGGTTTTCAAATGACACAGATAAATTAAATATTGCAATTACTTTAACCAGAATTACTTTTCCATTTTTATTTTTTGTAAGTTTGGCATCTTTTTTTTCAGCAATTTTAAATTCTCATAATAAATTCGCTGCTGCAGCAGCGGCCCCAATAATCCTTAATGTATTATTAATAATTTGTTTGTTTTATGCAGAAAATTTTAATGATAATTTAGTTTTTTATTTATCTTATACCGTCACTATTGCAGGGGCTCTTCAATTTATTTTCTTATTATTATTTGTAAAAAAATACTTTGTAATAAATATAAATTTTAATTTAAAAATAAATGAAAAAACTAAAAACTTTTTTTCTAAACTTTTACCAAGCATTTTTTCATCCGGTGTAACCCAAATAAATATTTTAGTTGGAACAATCATTGCATCTTTTCAAGCAAGTGCAGTTTCATATTTATATTATGCAGATAGAATTTATCAGATAAATTTAGCAATAGCTGGTATTGCTATTGGTACTGTAATACTTCCAAACCTGAGTCGACATATTAAAAATAATAATTCTTTAAAAACTATTGAACTTCAAAACAAAGCATTAGAGCTTAGTTTATTTTTAAGTTTACCCGCATCACTTGCACTTATGGTTGGTTCAGAGCAAATAACATCTGCTTTATTTGGATATGGTTCTTTTGATCAGATAAGTGTTAATAACTCCGCAAAGGCTTTATTCTATTTTTCTTTTGGACTACCTGCATTTTCTTTGATTAAAATATTTTCAACTTTTTTATTTGCCAGAAATGATACTAAAACACCATTTAGATATTCGTTAATTTCTGTAATTTTAAATATAATAATAAGTTTAACGTTTTTTTCACAAGTAGGTTTCATTATTATACCAATCGCAACAACAATTTCTTCATGGTTTAATGGAATTATTCTATTAATTTTTGTGATAAATAAAAATTATTTTATATTTAAATCTAATTTTTTAATTCAAATAACGAAAATTATTTTCTCAAATACTATATCAATTTTTATTTTTTATTTTTTGATAAATTTTCTAGCGAGTTCATTAGACTATGCAAATAATTTTAAGTTTATTTATATTATATTAATTGTTTTATTAACTTTCGTTTCATACATTGGGCTTTCAATTATTATAAAAGCCTTTAAAATTTCGGATATTAATTTAAAGTATTGATAGATGTCGAAAAAAATTTTTTCTGGTGTTCAACCTACAGGCAATCTTCATTTAGGTAACTATCTTGGTGCTATTAAAAATTTTGTTGAATTAAATAATGATAAAGATAATGAGTGTATATTTTGTGTTGTAGATTTGCATGCAATAACCGTTAAGCAGGATAAAGATGAATTAAAGAATAATATTCGTGAAACTGCTGCAACTTTTATCGCTAGTGGCATTGATCCAAATAAAAGTATTATTTTTAACCAATCAAAAGTTCATGCACATGCCGAAGGTTCATGGATTTTAAGTTGCATGGCTCCGATGGGATGGTTAAACAGAATGACACAATTTAAAGAAAAGGCTGGCAAAGATAAAGAAAAAGCATCTGTTGGGCTTTATATTTATCCTATTTTAATGGCTAGCGATATATTACTTTATGATGCTACACATGTTCCAGTTGGAGAAGATCAGAAACAACATTTAGAGTTAACAAGAGATATTGCTCAAAAATTTAATAAAGATTTTAATTCTGAAAACTTTCTAAAAGTTCCAGAGCCATTGATAAAAAAAAATTTTTCAAGAATAATGAGTTTAAAAGATGGTTTAAAAAAAATGAGTAAATCAGATCCATCAGATCTTAGTAGAATTAATTTAACTGATACAAAGGATGAAATTGTTAATAAAATTAAAAAAGCAAAGACGGATTCTTTTTCAATTCCTAATGAAGAACAAAAATTAAAAGATAGGCCTGAAGCCGAAAATCTTTTAGGTATATACTCTAGCATTGCTGATCAAACTTTAGAAAAGACATTAGATCAATTTGGAGGTAAAAATTTTTCAGAATTAAAGAGTCAATTAGCTGAAATTTTATCAAACAAAATTTATCCAATCTCAGATGAGATAAAAAAATTAATTAATGACAAAAAATATTTGGATAAAATTTTGTCAGACGGAGCAGATAAAGCAGAACAAATTGCAGGAAAAAAAATACAAGAAATGAAGAAAATAATAGGTTTTTAAAAATCTTTAAATTTAAAAATTTATAGTTATATAAGAATAATGTTTATCCAAACACAAGATACACCAAATCCAAATTCCCTAAAATTTATAATAGGAAAAGGAGTATCAAACGATGGTCCATATGAATTTTTAAATGAAAAGCAGACTAATATTCCTTTATTAAAAAATATTTTAACAATTAGGGGTGTTACAGGAATTTTTTTAAGTGAAGATTTTTTATCTATCAATAAATCTCAGGATGAAAAATGGGAAAATATTAAGCATATAGTAATTTCACTTCTTAACGAGTATTATGAGGAAGGTAATGAGTTTATAATTAATAAACAAACAACATCCGGTGATCAGAAAGATTATGGCGAAATCGAAAATAAAATAATAAAAATTTTAGAAACTAAAATCAGACCTGCGGTTGCGAGAGATGGAGGTGATATAACTTTTAAAGAATTTAAAGACGGAAAAGTTACCGTTATATTAAAAGGTAGTTGTTCAGGATGTCCATCTTCAACTTTAACTTTAAAACAAGGAGTACAAAATTTACTTTGTCATTATATTCCTGAAGTTAAAGAAGTTTTAGCTGTATAATATCGTTACAATCAATTATAAAGAATCAATTAAAAAAAATGAAAAAAAAAAATTTTAAAAAAAATAGTGGTAGTAATCAAAGTTTTTTTAAAACATTATTTTTAAGTTTAATATTAATTTCAGTTTTTTCGATCTTACCTAATTCAATCAATTTTATTAAAAATAATTTTAAATCTAATGAAATTGTAATTAATTCTTCTAAACAAAGTTTTGAAGAAATATTAGATACAGAGAATAAAAAAAATAAACTAATTAAAAATTCAACAAAGGATAGATTTTCTTGGAATATTTTTGAGGATATTGATGTTTTTGGTAAAGATGAAGAGGATAAAGACCCTCAAAGGTTAAGTGCCTCAACTATTGAAGAGTTGTTCAAAGATAATGGATATAATCTTGAAAAAGTAAAAAAAACAAAATTAGTGAATGCTGGAAACCAGCTTACAAGACTTCCAAAAGAACTTAAAAATATCGAAAGTCCTAAAAAAAGAAAAAAATTATTTATTCAAATTGTTTTACCACTTATTATTGAAGAAAATCTAAAAATAAGATTTGATCGTAAAAAACTTTTTCAAATTTTAAACAAAAATAATACAACTGAACGTGACAAAGCTTGGCTTGATCTAAAATTCAAACAATATGGAATAAAAAATAGAGATCTTTCAAAACTTAAAATAAGAATGGATGAAATTCCAGTCTCATTAGCAATAGCACAGGCTGCTAAAGAAACAGGATGGGGAAGTTCAAGATTTGCACAAGAGGGTAATGCATTATTTGGGCAATGGACATGGTCTGGAGAAGGTATTAAACCTTTAGATCTTGAAAAAGATAAAAAGCATAAAGTTGCAAAATTTAAAATCCTTAAAGCTTCAGTAAGAGCATATCAAAGAAATCTTAACACACATTCTAGTTATATTGAATTTAGAACTGAACGTGCAATTCAAAGAGACAACGAAGAAAAATTAAATAGTCTTAAACTTGTGAATTATTTGGAAAAATACGCAGAAACTGGAAAAGAATATACAGAAGTTTTAAAAAAAATAATTACTCAAAATAATTTAACTGATTTTGATGATGTTGAAATTTTACCTACAAGTTTAAAAATGAAAAACTTAATTTAATTTAGTGTAAATTGAGTACCAAACCATCTCCATCCCTCATTATCTTGCATAGAACAATTAATTCTTCCTCTTCTAGGTAAAAATTTTTCAGTAAAGACAACCTCAATTTTTTTATCTTTATAGTTTAATTGTGAATTTTTCCATTCACCACCCTCATTTGAGAAACAATTAATTTTACTTATATTTGTTTGTTCCTTAAAAAACTCTATGATAAGTAATGGTGGATTATTAGAGTCTAATAAAAATTTATCTTCCGGAATAAGATTTTTATATTGAATTGGTAAGAGATTTATCAAAAAATTAAATCTATCTAGATCTCCATATTTTTCATTAATTGGAAACCTTGGTAATTCATATTTATCTTTATTTAAATCTATAACTCCAGAATGTTGACCAAATGCGTAATCAAATTTATTAGAAATAAATTCTTTTTGTTCTAAACTGTATTCACCAAATGGATAGGAAAAAAATTTAGGATTATAATTAAGTTTTTTTTCAAATATTTTAATTGATCTATTAATATCTCTCTTAAAATCTTCAAATTTATATTTTATTAGATATTCATGAGAGTGAGAGTGATTTCCAATAAATACATAATCCTCTTTTGATATTTCAATTATCTCCTCCCAATTCATATACCCATTTTTACCAACAGTTTCTGTTGAAACAAATAAAATAAAAGGAATTTTATTTTCTTTTAAAATAGGCCATGCATTTAAATAAAAAGAAGAAAAGGCATCATCAATTGTAAGTAAAATTTTTTTCTCTTTACTTACATTATTAAATTCAAATTCAAAATTTTTTGGATCTAAAAAAGATAAGTTATTTTTCTTGATAATATCTATATGATTTTGAAATATATCAATTTTTATATTAGTTGAGGGATATTTATTTTCCTCAAATCTATGATACATCAGAGCTAATATTCCTTTTTCATCAGCTTCATATTTTTTGTTTACAGTTTCTGCAGAAGCATTTAAAAAAAATAAATAAAAAATGATAAATTTAATTATTGATGCTGCTAATGAAAAAATTGTATTTGTGATCATCACTGATGAACAATCATATACTACGAGTCATATAAACAGTAGAGAAAACTTTGATAATTTTATGAAACTACTTTTAAAGTTTTTAAATAAAATAAAAATAAAAATAAGTGATATTAGTAGAATATTTGTTAATTTGGGGCCTGGTAAATTTACAAGTCTTAGAATTTCCTTATCAATAGCAAAAGCTATATCTTTTACAAATAATATTAGTTTAATAGGTTTTCAATCTAGTGATTTAACAAATAAAAATTACAAATATTTAATAAAATTAGATAAAAAAAAATTAAAAAATAAAGATTTGGTAAAACCTATATATTCGAGTTAAAATAAACTATGTCTGAAACAATAGAACAAATTTGTCTGAAAAAGGGAGTTAAACTTACTGATCAAAGGAAAATAATTGCAAAAGTTTTGTCAGAGTCAAAAGAAATTTATGGAGAGTCTGATCATCCTGATGTTGATGAATTATATAAAAGGGTTTCAAAATTAGATTCCAAGATAAGTATTGCCACTGTTTACAGAACAGTAAAACTTTTTGAAGAGTCTGGAATTCTTACTAAGCATGATTTTAAGGGTGGAAAAGCAAGATATGAAACAATAGTTGAGAGTCATCATGATCATCTTATTGATATTAAATCAGGAGAAATAATTGAATTTGTAGATGAAGAAATTGAAAACTTGCAAAAAAAAGTTGCTGAAAAATACGGATATAAACTAGTTGATCATAAATTAGAGTTATATGGAATTAAAAAAAAATAAAGGGCAAGTTCCTTATAACTTTTTTTAAATTTTGAATATGTTGGAAAAAAAAATATTTATTAAAACTTTTGGATGTCAAATGAATGAGTATGATTCCAATAGAATTTATGACTCTGTCAGTAAGTTAGGGTTTGTTAAAACTAAAAATCAATCAGATGCAGATTGTTACATTTTAAATACATGCCATATACGAGATAAAGCAAAAGAAAAAGTTTATCACGAAATTGGAAGAGTAAAAAAATTATATAGAAACAAAAAAAAACCGATAATGGTTATTGCTGGCTGCGTTGCGCAAGCTGAAAATGAAGAAATGGTTAAGAGAGAGCCATATATTGATATCATTGTAGGACCCCAATCATATCATAAAGTAAATGATTTATTGAAAAGACATATAGTAAATCAAAAGCAAGAGGAAACTGAGTTTGATACTATCTCAAAGTTTGGATATTTTGATAAAATAAAAAATAATAATAGCAAAATTTCAGCTTTTTTAACTATTCAGGAAGGTTGTGATAAGTTTTGTCATTTTTGTGTAGTCCCTTACACAAGGGGACCTGAATATTCGAGACCATTTAGAAAAATTATAGAAGAGGCTGAACAATTAATAGAAAATGGTGTGAAAGAGATAACATTGTTAGGACAGAATGTTAATGCATATTCTTATTTGGAAAATAATAAGGAATATAGACTTTCTCATATAATAAATTATTTAAATCAATATTCAGAATTGGTAAGAATAAGATACACTACATCACATCCAAGAGATATGACTGAGGACTTAATTGAATGTTATTCATCCAGTCAAAAACTAATGCCATTTGTTCACTTACCTATTCAAAGTGGATCAAATAGAATGTTAGAATTAATGAATAGAAAGCATACTGTTGATGATTATTTACTCGTTTATGAGAGATTAAAAGAAATTAATGAAGATATTGAATTTTCAAGTGATTTTATTATTGGCTATCCAGGTGAAACTCAAAAAGATTTTGAAGAAACTTTAAATTTAATAAAAAAAATCAAATTTATAAACTCTTTTTCATTTATTTTTAGCCCAAGACCCGGAACAAGAGCGTCAAAGTTAGAAATGATAGATCAAAATATTGCCAGAGAAAGATTAACATTAATTCAGGACAAATTGTTCATTAACCAAATAGAAATTAATAAATCAATGGAAAATCAAATTATTGATGTGCTTGTTGAAAATAAAATTGAAAAACAAAATAAATATTTTGGGAGAAATAAGTATATTACTCCAGTTATTTTTGATGGAAGTGTTAGCCAAATTGGTAAAAATGTTAAAGTAAAAATTACAACTAGCAATCAGAATTCATTATTTGGTAAGGCAAATAAAAAAATGAAAGCAGCTTAAATTGAGTAAGATAAATATAAAAAAAATTATTTCTGAACTAAAATATGTTTATTCAGCAAATAATACTTTAAGTATAATATTTCAAAATAATGATTTGCTACTTGGTGTTACAGGTGAATTTAACAATAATTTGAAAGAATTAGAAAAAATAACCAAAACAAGTTTATATTCACGCGGAAATTCTATACTTGTAAAAAGTGATCCTGAAAAGAATAATATTATTAAAAATGCTATTCAATTTTTAACAGAGCAGTATTTAAACAATGGAACAATTGAAAAAAAAGATATAGTTTCTTCCATAAATAAATTTATGATTAACGAAAATAACAATTCTGAAAAAAAAATAGAATATATTATTAAAACTCCAAAGAAATCAGTAATTCCTAGATCTGAAAGACAAAAAGATTATGTTAGAGCTTTAAAACAGTCAGATATAATTATTTCAGCTGGACCAGCTGGAACTGGTAAAACATATTTAGCTGTTGCGGTAGCATTAACAATGTTATTGGATAAAAAAATTGAGAGAATTATTCTATCCAGGCCAGCAGTTGAAGCGGGTGAAAGACTTGGTTTTTTACCAGGTGACATGAGAGAAAAAGTAGATCCATATTTAAGACCACTATATGATTCATTATATGATTTATTAGATTTTGAAAAAATACAAAAAAAAATTGAAGTTGGTGATATTGAGATAGCTCCTCTTGCATTCATGAGGGGTAGAACTTTAAAAAATTCTTTTGCAATTTTAGATGAGGCTCAAAATGCTACAGATACTCAAATTAAAATGTTTTTGACAAGAATAGGGGAAAACTCCAAGATAGTAATTAATGGAGATCCCTCACAAATAGATTTACCTAATAAATCTCTATCAGGTTTAATCAGATCAAAAAAATTGCTGGGGCATTTAAATGAAATTTCAGTTGTCGATTTTGATCACAAAGATGTTGTGAGACATCCGCTCGTATCAAAAATTGTTAAGGCTTATTCAGACAAAAGTACAGAGGGATGATAAAGGCCAATGTAATATTAGATCATTTAAATTGGAAAAAAATTATTAAAAAACCCAATATTTATCTAAATAAAAGACTTAAAATCTTATCTAAAGCACCTTTCTTTAAAAGTAAAAATCATGAATTTTCAGTTCTTCTAACCAATAATAAAAAAATGAAAAACTTAAATTTTAAATTCAGAAAAAAAAATAAAACAACAGATGTTTTATCCTTTCCTATCAAGATTAAAAATAAAAGTTCACTCTATGTTGGTGACATAGCAATTAGTTATGAAATAATTAAAAATAGATCAAAACAAACAAATTTTTTTTTAGAGTTTGATAAAATGTGGATACATGGGTATCTCCATCTCATTGGTTATGATCACAAAAGGCAAAATGATTTCAGTAGAATGCTTAGAAAAGAAAAATCAATACTAAAATTTTTTCACATAGTAAGTTGACTTTAATATATAAAAATCAGATTTTATTATACTTATTTGTATTTGTATTAGGTTTGATTTCCTCATTTAGTCTTCCACCTTATAATTTATTCTATCTTAACTTTTTTTCATATCCTGCTTTTTTATGGGTATTATTATTAAAGCCTAAAGACAAATTAAAATCCTTTAATGTTGGATGGATGTTTGGTTTTGGATATTTCATCTCTAATTTATATTGGATAACTAATTCACTTACATTTGAAGATATATTTAGACCTTTAATACCATTTGCTTTAGTTTTAATACCATTATTTTTAGGATTATTTTATGGTTTATCAACTTTAACTTTTTCATTTTTAAATCCAAAAAAAAACTTTTTATCAATTTTAATATTAGCCACGTCTTTATCTGTATTTGAATATATAAGGAGTTTTGTATTTGGAGGTTTCCCATGGAATTTAATTTCTTTTAGTTTTGTCAATTATTTAGAATTTATTCAATTACTCTCTATAATTGGAACTTATGCTTTTAACTCAATAATTATTTTACTATTTTTGTTGCCAACGATTTTAATTTTTAAATACAAAAAAAATTATAAAATAGGTATATTTACTTTTTTTATATGTATTATTTTAACTAATTATTTTTGGGGTAGTTTAAATTTAAGAAATCACGAATTTTCAGAAAAAAAAAATTTAGGATTTACTATCAAGATAATTTCTCCAAATATAAATATTAAGAGATACTTTCAAAACGAAAATCCCAGAGAATTTGTCTCTGAGTTAATTAATATTTCAAAGCCAAATCTTAAAAATAAAACATTATTCATTTTTCCAGAAGGTATTCTTTCAAGTATTTATTTTGAGGACCTAAAAAAATTCAAAAGTTTATTTTCGAAAAATTTTTCAGAAAAACACAGGATTATTATAGGTATGAATATATACGAAAATCAAAAAATTTATAACTCTCTCTTAGTTTTAGATAATGAACTTAATATTTTAGATAAATATTATAAGAATCAATTAGTACCTTTTGGAGAATATTTACCATTTGAAAAAATATTAGCTAACTTGGGTTTAAAAAAAATTACCCAAGGATATCAATCTTTTTCTGCAGATACACAAAGAGATTCAATTAAATTAAATGATTATAATTTTATACCACTCATATGTTATGAAATTATTTACTCTGGTAAAATCAACAAATCCAAAAAAAATTACGATTTTATTTTAAATATATCTGAAGATGGGTGGTTTGGAAATTCTATAGGTCCACATCAGCACTTCTCTCATTCAGTCTTTAGGTCAATCGAGGAAGGAAAACCTTTAATAAGATCGTCAAATAATGGAATTTCAGCCTTTTTAAATTCCAAAGGTCAAGTAAATGAGAAGAATTTAACAACTAACGAGGGATTTATTGAAATAAAGTCTTTTAAAAAGTCCAATAAAACTATCTTTAGTTCTCATGGGAATAAGATCTTCTTTTATTTTCTACTCATTTATATTAGTTTTATTTTTTTTTTTAAAACACGGGAGAATTAATGAAAAAGAATTTTTTGTTTACTAGTGAGTCGGTGTCAGAGGGACACCCAGATAAAGTTTGCGACAGAATTTCAGATATGGTCGTAGACAGTTTTTTAGCGTCTGAACCACAAGCACGAGTTGCCTGTGAAACTTTAACAACAACAAATAAAGTTGTTTTAGCCGGAGAAGTAAGAGGTCCTGAACTTAAACAAGAGGAACTAATTTCAAAAGTAAGAGAATGTATTAAAGATATTGGATACGATCAAGATGGCTTTTCTTGGAAAGAACAAACTAAAATTGAAACACATTTACACTCTCAATCAGCTGATATTGCGATGGGAGTAGACTCCTCAGGAAACAAAGATGAAGGGGCAGGAGACCAAGGAATTATGTTTGGTTATGCTTGTAATGAAACAGATGTTTTAATGCCAGCTCCAATTCATTATTCACATAAAATTTTAAGATTGATGGCAGAAGATAGAAAATCTGGAAAACTAAATGGAATAGAACCAGACTCAAAAAGTCAAATTACAATAGAATATAAAGATGGTAAGCCTTCTGCTGTAACATCAGTAGTTATTTCTACTCAGCATTCAAAAGATGTAAATTTAACTCAAGTCAAACAGCTTTGTATGCCTTACATAGAGAGATCTATACCAAAAAACTTATTAGGAAGTCTTGATGAAAAAGAGATTTATATTAATCCAACTGGAAATTTTGTAATTGGAGGTCCAGATGGAGATAGTGGTTTGACTGGTAGAAAAATAATTGTAGATACATATGGCGGAGCCGCACCACATGGTGGAGGCGCATTTTCAGGAAAAGACCCAACAAAAGTCGACAGATCAGCTGCATATGCATCAAGATATTTAGCAAAGAATATAGTCGCCTCAAAAATTGCAGACAAATGTTTAATACAATTAGCATATGCAATTGGAGTTTCTAAACCTTTATCAATTTATGTAGATTTATTTGACAATGATGAGGAAAAAAATCTTCATGTCGAAAAGCTTATAAAAGATAACTTTGATTTAAGTCCAAGAGGGATTAGAGAAATGCTTGGATTAAATAAACCTATATATGAAAAAACAGCAGCATATGGTCACTTCGGTAGAATACCAGAGAGCGATGGCTCATTTTCTTGGGAAAAAACAGATAAATCTGGGGTTTTTAATAAGTAAATATTGTTGAAAACTCTTTAAAAATAAATATATTTCAAGCACATTATTGAAATTTCAAAATGGGCTTTGGCCCATTTTTTTTTGGCTTTAAAATATTATGTTGAATAAAAGATCAGATAAACTTGAATTATTAAGAATTGCTGAAGCTGTTGCTTTAGAAAAATCTATAGATAAAGAACTAATTATTGGCTCTATGGAATCAGGTATAGCTAAAGCAGCGAAATCAAAATTTGGATCTGATAATGAAATTAAAGTAGAAATTAATAGAGAGAACGGGGATATAGGTATATTCAGAAAATTATTAATTGTTGAAAAACCAGAGAACTCAAATATTGAAATAACACTTGATCAAGCAATCAAACTTAACCAGAAAAATGAAGATAAACAAATTGGTGATGAAGTTTTACAACCTTTGCCCTCTTTTGATTTTGGAAGGATAGCGGCACAAACAGCCAAACAAGTTATAAGTTATAATGTAAGAGAAGCTGAAAGGGAGAGACAATATAACGATTTTATAGATAAAAAAGATACTATTTTGAGTGGAATAGTTAAAAGGTTAGAATATGGTAATGTGATAGTTGATCTTGGAAGAACTGAAGCAATAATTCAAAAAAATGAAATGATACCAAGAGAAAATATAAAAGCAGGTGATAGAGTCAAGGCTTATTGCTTAGATGTTAGAAGGGAGCCTAGAGGACAACAAATATTTCTATCAAGAGCACACCCAAAATTCATGGAAAAATTATTTATACAAGAAGTTCCAGAGATCTACGACGGTCTTATTGAAATAAAATCATCATCTAGAGATCCTGGAAGTAGAGCAAAAATTTGTGTTAAAGCGATAGACACTTCCTTAGATCCAGTCGGAGCATGTGTAGGAATGAGAGGAAGCAGAGTACAAGCTGTAGTAAATGAATTACAAGGAGAAAAAATAGATATAGTAAACTGGTCAGAAGACCCTGCTGTTGTAGTCGCTAATGCTTTATCTCCAGCTGAGGTTCAAAGAGTGAATGTTGATAACGAAGCTAAGAAACTTGATGTTATATTAACGGAGGAGAATTTGAGTAAGGCAATTGGAAGAAGAGGTCAAAATGTAAGACTTGCTACAAAATTATTAAACTTCGAGATTAATATAATGACTGAGCAAGAAGACTCTGAAAGAAGACAATTAGAGTTCAAAGAAAAAACAGATAATATTGTAAAAAATCTTGAGCTTGATGAAACTTTAGGGCAATTACTAGTTGCTGAAGGTTTTTCCTCAATAGATGATATAAAAGATAGCTCTATTGAAGCTCTTTTAAAAATAGAGGGTATAGAGGAAGATACAGCAAAAGAATTAATTGATAGAGCAAAAGAATTTTTTGAAAAAGATCAAGAGGAAATATCTCAAAGGATTAAGGATCTTGGATTAGAAAATGAATTAATAAATCATCAAGGACTCACTCCAGGAATGCTTGTTACTCTTGGAGAACAAAAAATTTTAACCCTAACAGATTTGGCAGATTTAGCCTCAGATGAACTAACAGGAACTTATGACGTTGTTAAAGGGGAAAGAGTAAAAATTAAGGGATATTTAGAGGACTTTGCACTAACTAAAACAGAGGCAGATAATCTAGTAATGTCAGCAAGAGACAAAGTTTACAAAGATTGAGAGATGGAAAATGGAAAAAAAAAAATTAAAGCTATCAATTTCAGGAACTTCAAAAAAAACTTTTAACAGCATTGAAGAAGCGAAGTCAAAATCAAAAAATACGGTTATAATAGAAAAAAAAAATTCTAAATTTGGAACTAAACAATTTCCAAAACAAAATAACGATAATTTAAGATCAAATAAAAATATGCTATCTAAACCAAGTGGTTTTGCTAGGCCATCTGCCAGCCCTACTTCAGATTTTGAGAAAAGAAAATTAGCAGAACAAAGAGCTACTAGAAGATTAAAAGGCGAAATATCCCAAAAAGATAACAAATCATCCAAAAACGGTGGAAGAAGAAGAGAATTAAAACTTACAATATCTAGAGCATTAAGTGAGGACAATGTTGAAACAAAGTCAAGAAGTTTGGCATCTTTAAAAAGAGCTAAGCAAAAAGAAAATAGATTTTTAAATCAGACTGATAAAAAGGATCAATTTAAACAAATAAAAAGAGATATAAATCTACCTCAGGTAATTACAATTAGAGAATTAGCAAATAGAATGGCAGAGCAATCAAGCAGTATAATTAAACATTTGTTAGGCATGGGAGTAACGGTAACAATAAACCATACAATTGATGCTGACACAGCTGAATATTTAGTTAAAGAATTTGGTCACAATCCAATAAGAGAAAAAAAAGCGGAAGAAATTATTGAAAAAATAAAAAAGGTAAAATCAGAAAATTTAAAAAATCGGCCACCAATTGTTACTGTAATGGGACATGTTGATCACGGAAAAACATCTGTTTTAGATGTTTTAAGAGAAGCGAACGTTGTATCTGGAGAATTTGGAGGAATTACACAACACATAGGTGCATATCAAATTAGTCACGAAAACAACAAAATTACTTTTATTGATACACCTGGTCACGCAGCATTTACTGAGATGAGGGCAAGAGGCTCAAAATTAACGGACATTGTAATATTAGTTGTTGCTGCGGATGATGGTGTTAAACCACAAACTATAGAGTCCATTAAACATGCAAAAGCTGCAAAAGTTCCAATAGTAGTAGCGATAAATAAATGTGATCTACCTGAAGCAAATCCTCAAAAAATAAAAAACCAATTATTAGAATATGAATTGATAGCAGAAGATCTTTCAGGAGATACTTTGGTAGTTGAAATTTCAACAAAGACAAAACAAAATTTAAATAAATTAGTTGAGTCTATTTTATTGCAAGCGGAATTATTGGATTTGAAGACTGATTTTGATACTAATGCTAAAGGGATAGTTATGGAGTCAAAAATAGATATAGGGAGAGGTCCGGTTGCCAATATAATAATAACTGCAGGCACTCTAAAAAAAGGTGATTACTTTGTTAGTGGTCTTAAATGGGGAAAAATAAGAGCAATAATAAATGATCATGGAAAAAGTATTGAGTGTGCTGAACCTGCCACTCCAGTAGAAATTATTGGAATAAACGGGGCAGCCAAATCTGGAGATGATTTCATTGTTTTACAGAATGAAAAAGAAGCAAAATCACTATGTGAAGCTAGAGTTCAAGAGTCAAAAGATGATAAAATACCGTTAGCTTTTGTAACTCAAGACTCAGCTTTTCAAAACTCAGTTTCAGAGGAACTAAACATAATTATAAAATCAGATGTTCACGGATCGTCCGAAGCAATCAAAAATGCTATAGATCAAATTAAACATGAAGAAGTAAAGCCTAAAATACTTCTCTCAGATATAGGAATGGTGACAGAAACTGACGTTACTTTAGCGAAGGCATCTAATGCAGTGATTATTGCATTTAATGTTAAGCCAAGTAAAGAGGCAAAAAAAAGAGCAGAACAAGAAAAAATCTCAATTTCTTCTTTTAATATAATTTATGAAGTATTAGATTTTGTTAAGGGTAAAATGGGAGGATTATTATCACCAGATATAGAGGAGAAAGTTATTGGTAGTGCAGAAATACTTGAAATTTTTAAGGTATCAAAAGTTGGTAAAGTTGCAGGATCAAAAGTAGTTGAAGGAGAAATAACTCAAGACTCAAAGGCAAGAGTAATAAGAGACGGTACGATAATATTTAATGGAAAAATTGGATCTATTTTTAGAGAAAAAAATCAAACTAAACAAGTTTCTGCTGGTCTAGAATGTGGAATTACCCTCAAAGATTTCGCAGATTTTCAAAAAAAAGATATTATCGAAGTTTATAATGCGACAGTAACGGAGAGATCTATTTAAATGAAAAATTTAGGCAAACCAATAACTCAAAGACAATTAAGAGTTGGTGAAATGATAAAGCAAGCTTTGGGAACACTTTTTATACGAGATGAGGCAAAAATACCAAACTTATCAACTAGAGAAATTACAGTTACCGAGGTGAGAATGTCACCAGATCTTAAAACGGCAAAAATATTTGTCATGCCTTTAGGTGGAAAAAACTCTGATGAAATTATAGAAAAATTAAAAATCTCATCATTTATTATTAGAAAAGCTTTATCAAAAAAAATTATAATGAAGTTTTTACCAAAAATTTTTTTTGTGAAAGATGATTCTTTCGATTATGCAGAAAAAATAGAAAATTTAATTAAACAAACAAATAAATAAGGAAAAAAATGAAACAAAAAGTAAAAGAACTTCAAATCCATGAAAAAGATACAGGATCTTCAGAAGTTCAGATTGCTCAATTAACTGGAAAAATTGAGAGTCTATCAAAACATATAAAGCAATTTAAAAAAGATAAGCATTCTTCAGTTGGTCTTTTAAGAGCAGTCAATAGAAGAAAAAAATTATTAGATTATTTAAAGAAAAATAATATTGAATCTTATAAATCTGTATTAACAAAATTAAATTTAAGGAAATAAATGTTTAAAGTAGTAAAAAAAGAAATAGAAGTAAGTGGAAAAAAATTAACTTTAGAGACAGGGAAAATAGCTAGACAAGCTGATGGAGCTATTATAGCTCAATGTGGAGAAACTGTAGTTCTTGCGACCGTAGTAGGAGCAAAAAAAGTAAATCCAGATATGGATTATTTTCCATTGTCAGTAAATTACCAAGAAAAATATTATGCAGCTGGAAAGATCCCAGGTGGCTATTTTAAAAGAGAAGCAAGACCGACAGAAAGTGAGACCTTAATATCAAGATTAATTGATAGACCTATCAGACCTTTGTTTCCTGATGAATTTAAAAACGAAGTACAGTTATTACCAACTGTAATATCTTATGACAAAGAAAATGAACCAGACATTTTATCTATAATAGCATCATCAGCAGCTTTAGCGATATCTGGAATGCCTTTCATGGGACCTGTAGGAGCCTCAAGAGTTGGCTTTATTAAAGGAAAGTATGTACTCAACCCATCAAAAAAGGAATTAGAGGAATCAAAATTAGATTTAGTAGTAGCGGGAACCAAAGATGCTGTTTTAATGGTCGAGTCGGAAGCAAATGGTTTAACAGAAGAAGAAATGTTAAATGCTGTAAAATTTGGACATGAAGGTTTCGTCCCTGTAATAGAAATGATCGAAGATCTTGCAAAAGAATGCAGAAAACCTGAATGGATAGTCGAGAAAAAAGATCTTTCTGAGATAAAAAAGAAATTAGAAGAAGAATTTACTGAAGATCTCAAAAAAGCATTCTCTACTAGAGACAAACAGGATAGATCAAATCAAATTTCTGAAATAACGGAAAAAGCTAAAAAGCTTTATGAGGAAAATGAGGATTACACAGATCTGGATGTAAATTCTCAACTTAAGAATTTAGAGAAATCGATTGTAAGAACAGATATTCTAAAAAATAAAAATCGTATTGATGGACGAGGTCTTGCAGATGTAAGACCAATCATGTGCGAAGTGGGAATATTACCTAGAGTTCATGGCTCTGCTTTATTTACTAGGGGTGAAACTCAAGCAATCGTTACAACTACTTTGGGTACATCAGATGATGAACAAAGAATTGAGAGTTTAGATGGTCTTCAAAAAGAAAGATTTATGTTGCACTACAATTTTCCTCCGTTCTCAGTTGGTGAAACTGGTAGAATCGGAACTGGTAGAAGAGAAATTGGACATGGTAAACTAGCTTGGAGAGCAATAAACTCGTCACTACCATCAAAAGATAGTTTTCCTTACACTTTTAGGATCGTATCAGAAATTACAGAGTCTAATGGTTCATCTTCAATGGCAACTGTTTGTGGAACTTCTCTTGCTCTTATGGATGCAGGAGTTCCTATTAAAGAACCTGTAGCTGGAATTGCAATGGGTTTAATTAAAGAAGGTAACGATTTTACGGTCTTATCAGATATTCTTGGCGATGAAGACCATCTAGGAGACATGGATTTCAAAGTTGCTGGAACTAAAGACGGTATTACATCCTTACAAATGGATATAAAGATTACTGGAATCACATTTGAGATAATGGAACAAGCTTTAAATCAAGCTAAAGATGGAAGAATTCATATCTTAGGTGAAATGAATAAAGCACTTTCTAAATCAAGAGAAAATGTTGGTAAACACACTCCAAAAATGGAAAAAATTACAGTTGATAAAAAAGATATTGCAGCAGTAATTGGTAAAGGTGGCGCAACAATCAGAGAAATTGTTGAAAAATCTGGAGCAAAAGTTGATGTGAATGATGAAGGTGAAGTTACAGTTGCTGCACCTGATGAAGAAGCTAGAAATATTGCAATGCAAATGATTAAAGACATTACTGCTAAAGCTGAGTTAAATAAAATTTACAACGGAAAAGTAATGAAAATTATGGAATTTGGTGCTTTTGTGAATTTTTTAGGAAAACAAGACGGTTTAGTTCATATTTCAGAACTTGCAGATAAGAGAGTTGCTAAAGTAACAGATATTGTCAAAGAAGGTGACGAGGTTAAAGTAAAAGTTATCGGATTTGATCGAGGAAAAGTAAAACTATCTATTAAGCAGGCCGCTATTTAGATAAATGTCCAACCCATTTATTTTAATTGCAAGAATACGCGTTAAAGAGGGTAAGGTTGAAGAGTATCTCAGGATAGCAAAAGAAGCTGATGAGGCTGTTAATGCATCAGAGCCAGACATGCTTATTCATACTTTCGATCAAGATCCAACTGATCCTTTAGAATTTACTTGGAGTGAAGTTTATCGAAATAGTGAAGCTATGCTGCATCATCTTAATAATGCCCCAGTCCAAGCTTATGTTGAAAAGCACAACAAAATTGCGGATAGATTCGAAATAGAGGTCTATGGAAATATTACGGAAGAGACTATCAAGGCAATAAAAGATACAAATATCCCTTTCAAGCATTTTAAGACTACTAATGTTGGTTATATTAGAAAAATATAATTACTAACTTTCTGGGATAAAAAGCAAGCAAAGACCATTGCTACAATATCTTTTTCCACCATCTGGACCATCATTGAATACATGGCCGTGATGAGCGCCACAATTTGCACAGCTATATTCAGTCCTCTTCATGCCAAAAGAATAATCAGTTTTTGTTACAAACGCGCCTGGTATTGCCTCAGTGAATGATGGCCACCCAGTTCCACTATCAAATTTTGCAGTGGACTCAAATAGTTTCACACCACAATTAGCACAATGATAAGATCCTTTTCTTTTCTCATAATTTAATTCACTAGTACCTGCACGTTCAGTACCCTCTTCAAACATTATTATTTTTTGCTCATTTGTAAGATCAGGATTAATTATATTGTATTCACTCTCATCTTTCTTTAATTTTTTTTTAAAACCAACTATGTTATTTGCTAAAGATGTTAACGGATAAAATATGAAACTTAATATAGAAGCCCCAGTAATTCTCAAAAACTTTCTTCTCACAACAATTATTTATTAGTTATTTATTTTTTTTCCCAAGCTTATTTATCAAGAATAAAGCTATTGCAGTCAATAGGGCAAAAACTTCTAGTGCATGACCAGAACCCTCTAGAATTAATTGAACAAAAATAAATATTATACAAACTACAAACCAAACTAAAATTAACATAATTATAAAATTTTAAGATATATTTTTTGGATCTGGCATACCTACTTTATTGTAACCAGCATCAACATAGTGAATTTCACCTGTAACACCACCTGCCATATCGCTTAAAAGATATAATGCTGAGTTTCCAACATCGATATTATCTACATTCCTTTTTAAAAAAGAGTGATCAGCATTCCATTTATATAAAAATTTTGCATCTCCAATAGCTGAAGCAGCCAATGTCTTTATTGGCCCTGCACTTATTGCATTCACCCGTATTCCTTTAGCTCCTAAATCTCTAGCTAAGTACTTAACACTAGATTCTAATGCTGCCTTACAAACACCCATTACATTGTAATTAGGGATTGCTTTATTAGCCTCATAGCTAAGTGTAATCATGCTACCACCATTTTTCATGACTTTTGAAGCTTCTTTTGCAACTTCAGTAAATGAAAAGCACGAAATCAGCATACTTCTTAAAAAATTTTCTCTTGTGGTATTTAGATATTCTCCTGAAAGTTCAGATTTATCAGAAAAAGCAATTGCGTGAACTACAAAGTCTATCTCGTCCCATTGAGACTTAACATCCTCAAATAATTTTATTACATCTTCTTTTTTTTCAACATCGCAGCTAAAAGTAACATTTGAATTGAGTTTTTCTGCTAAAGGTACCACTCTTTTTTTAAGAGCATCACCCAAATAAGTAAAAGCTAATTCTGCACCTGCCTCAGCAAGTTTTTGCGAAATACCCCACGCAATGGATCTTTCGTTGGCAACACCCATTATTAGTCCTTTTTTTCCTTTCATTAAAGACATGAATTAAACTTTCTCAAAAATTAATGTTGCATTTGTTCCACCAAAACCAAAACTATTAGACATAACCGTATTTAAAGTTGCTTCTGTTTCTGTTTTAGCAACGATTGGAAACTTTTGAGCCTCTTCATCCATTTCACTGATGTTGGCTGATCCAGTAATAAAATTGTTTTTCATCATAATTAAACAATATATAGCTTCGTGAACGGAAGCCGCTCCTAATGGATGACCCGACAAAGATTTGGTTGAGCTAATCTTTGGAATTTCATTTCCAAAAGCTTCTTTAACAGCATTCAATTCAGTAATATCTCCAACTGGAGTAGAAGTTCCATGAGTATTTATATAATCTACTTTATTTTTTGAAGTTGCCATTGCCATTTGCATACATCTTACTGCACCTTCACCAGAAGGCGCTACCATATCATATCCATCTGAAGTTGCTCCATAACCAGTTAATTCTGCATATATTTTAGCTCCTCTCGCTTTTGCATGTTCGTACTCTTCGAGAACAAGCACCCCTGCACCTCCTGCAATTACAAAACCATCTCTAGTTTTATCGTAAGCTCTTGAGGCTTTCTCAGGAGTATCATTATATTTTGAGGAAAGTGCAGTCATCGCATCAAACATAGCTGTCATTGCCCAATGTATTTCCTCACTACCACCTGCAAATACAATATCTTGTTTACCCATTTGAATTAATTCCATTGAATTTCCAATACAGTGACCACTTGTTGCGCAAGCAGAACTCATTGTATAATTTGTACCTTTAATTTTAAAAGGAACAGCGAGCGTTGCGGACGCAGTACTTGCCATTGTTCTTGGAACTATAAAAGGTCCCATCAATTTTGGAGTTTTAGCTCTTGTTTTATCAGCTGCTAAAATAACATTTTCTATTGAAGGTCCACCTGAACCCATAACAATTCCAGTTTTAAAATTACTTACTTCACTTTCTTCTAGTCCAGAATCTTCAATTGCTTCTTTCATTGCAATGTAATTATAAGCTGATCCTGAGCCCATAAATCTAATTGTTTTTCTATCTATGTGATCTTCAAGTTTTATATTTGGCTTTCCATGGATATGACTTTTTAAATTGTGTTCTTTATATTCTTCGGAAAAAGAAATACCTGACTTAGAATTTAATAAAGATTGATGAACTTCTTCCTGATTATTACCTAAACAAGAAACAACCCCTAAACCTGTAATTACTACTCTTCTCATTATTTAAATAATCCTACTTTTAGACCATCAGCTGAGTAAATCTTTTTATCATCCGCCAGAAGGATTCCATTTGCTAAGCCAACAGTTGTTTCACCTTTAATTAATATTCTTTTCATATCAATTATATATGTTGCTATTTTGACATTCTTTAAAACCTCTCCAGTAAATTTCACTGTGCTTACTCCCAAAGCTCTTCCTCTTCCTGGGTTTCCAAGCCAACCCAAGTAAAACCCAACCAACTGCCACATTGCATCTAGACCTAAACATCCTGGCATAACTGGATCTTCTTTAAAGTGACAATCAAAAAACCATAAATCATCTTTAATATCAAGTTCAGCTTTCATCAATCCTTTGCCAAAAGCACCCTTATTTTCGTCAATTTCAGTAATTCTGTCAAACATAAGCATTGGAGGAGATGGTAATTTTGCATTACCAGGGCCAAAAAGCTCACCATTTGCACAACCTATTAAATCGTCATAATTAAAGGAATTTTTTTTCATAAATTTGTAATCTTATTACTTGATTTACCAACATTATAATATAGATATTCTTTAGAATAATTATAATTAGTAATGGCTTACGCTGAGCAATATATAGATAAACTGAGAAAATCAGGACTTCGACCTACAAAACAAAGAATAAAAATTTGTGAGGTATTATTTGATACTGATAAAACCTTTCATTTTACAATTAAAGAATTGGTTAAAATCATTGAAAATCAAGCAAATATCAAGGTATCTTTAGCAACAGTTTACAATACTGTTCATGCATTTATCAAGAAGGGCTACTTAAAAGAGATTCCACTAAATGCTTCACAAAGTTATTACGATACAAATGTAACTCATCACCACCATTTCTTTGACGAGGAAGAAAATAAATTTATTGATATTCATCAAGATGATGTTGATGAAGTTAATATTAAAAGAACAATCCCTGGGAAAAAAATTAGATCAGTAGAAGTTATTGCTAAAATTGTGAGTGATAATCAATCTCAAAAATAACTCAATAATATCAATAGTTTAAATAATATATTATATTTATTCTAAACTGTTGACATATTATAATTCCTCTATATATAAACCACTTTAGAATCATTATTAATAGTAGGAGTAAATATGTCATTAAAAGGTAGTAAAACAGAGGAAAATTTAAAAGAAGCATTTGCTGGGGAAAGCCAAGCAAATAGAAGATATCTTTATTTTGCTCAAAAAGCCGATGTTGAAGGCTTTAACGATGTAGCAGCAGTATTCAGGTCAACTGCAGAAGGTGAAACTGGACATGCTCATGGTCACTTAGAATATTTAGAAGAAGTAGGTGATCCAGCAACTGGTAAGCCAATCGGTGAAACAAAAGCAAATCTCGAGTCTGCAATTCAAGGTGAAACACATGAGTACACAGATATGTACCCTGGAATGGCTAAAACAGCTAGAGATGAAGGCTTTGATGAAATAGCTGACTGGTTTGAGACTTTGGCAAAAGCTGAAAAATCTCATGCTGGAAAGTTTCAAAAAACTTTAGAAAGTATTTCTTAAACAAAATTTGTGGACGAACCCTCTCGTCCACAAACACTACAATTGATTTATATGAGCAGAGAAGGTAGTACACAAGCACCTACAAGACATCCATTAAAATTTAGAGACCCAGATTTTATAAACCCTGAGAAAATTGATCAGGAGATGAGAAGAGTCTTTGATATATGCCATGGTTGCAGAAGATGTTTTAATTTGTGTGATAGCTTTCCAAAGCTGTTTGATTTTATAGATGAAACTGAAGGTGGTGAAGTATCAGATCTTTCAAGTGATAAGTTTAAACCAGTTGTTGATGCTTGTACTCTATGCGATATGTGTTTCATGACTAAATGTCCTTATGTACCACCTCATGAATTTGATTTAGATTTCCCTCATTTAATGTTGAGATATAGGACAGCTCAAAGAAAAAATGGTGATATATCAAAAACTGCAAATCAATTAACTAAGATCGATAGAAATGCAAAAATAGGAATATTTTTTAACTTTTTAATAAATTGGATTACCGATGTAAAAAATAAATTTGCTAGAAAAGTTTTAGAATTTTTTACTGGTATAGATAAAAGAGTAATTTTACCAAGGTACAACAAAGAAACATTTTCAAAGTATTTTGAGAAATTCAAAAAAAATATTTTAAAAAAAAATAACGAGAGAAAAGTAGTTATTTACTCAACTTGTTTCGTTAATTTTAATAAGAAAAAAACCGGTGAGGCAGCTTTAAAGGTCTTACACCATAATAATGTAGAGGTTGAACATTCTTATGCGGGTTGTTGTGGTATGCCTTACCTAGAGCAAGCCGATTTAGATCAAGTTACAAAACAAGCGCAACTAGTTTCAAGAGAACTAAATAAATACATAGAAAAAGGCTTCAAAGTCGTAACTTTAACAGCTAGTTGTGGGTTAATGTTGAAGTTTGAATGGCCTTTGTTAATGCCAAATGATGGAATAATCAAAAAACTTTCTCAAAATACTCTTGATATTGACGAATATGTTATGGATATTGCCAACAAAGAGGGTTTGGTTGATGGCCTAAAAGAAATTGACGGTGGAGTAACTGTTCATAATGCTTGTCATGCAAGAGCTCAAAATATGGGCAATAAAGCAAGAGACATGCTTAAACTCATCCCAAATATTAAATTAGATGTTGTTGAAAGATGTGCAGGTCATGGCGGAACTTTTGGAATAATGAAAGGAACTCATGACATTGCAAACAAGGTGGGCAAAACTACCGCAAGCACTGTTAAAAGAAAAAATAATAAATATATGGCATCTGACTGTCCATTGGCTGGTAAACATATCAAACAACTAGCTGAAGATACAAATATAGCTAGTGATGAAGCTGTCCATCCAATTGAAATAGTCTCAAAAAGTTATGGATTATAGAATGTCTAAACAACAAAAAACAATTACAAAAGAAGATCTTCTACCTTTAGAAGCCTACACAAAGATTAGAAGACAAATGAGAAAAGAATTAGTTGAATTTAAAAAGAACAGAAGAATTCTTTTAGGACCTTATGCAACATTTTATTTTGAGTGTTATGAAACAATGATAGCCCAGGTTCAGGAAATGCTTTACATTGAAAAAGGAGGAGATGAACAAGTTGCCGATGAGCTTGCCGCATACAATCCTCTAATTCCTAATGGAAAAGAATTAGTTGCTACTTTAATGTTTGAAATAGATAATCCAGTGATAAGAGCAGAATTTCTTGGAAAATTAGGTGGAGTAGAGAAAAATATTTTCATAAAAATTAATGATGAAAAAATATATGCTGTCCCAGAAATGGATGTAGACAGAACTTCAGATAATGGAAAGGCTTCATCTGTACAATTTATACATTTTAATTTTTCAGATGATCAAGTTAATAAATTTAAAGATGAGACTAATATCATCGAAGTTGGTATTGATCATAAGGAATATTCACATACAACTAAATTTTCAAAAGATAATATTAAAGCTCTCTCTGCAGATTTTAATTAATAAAACCCCAAATATTGCTGTCTTTAATAATCCATCCCGAGTAATTATCAGTTCTAATATTACACCACTTTTCCTCACATTTTATTAACTTCAATAGACGACCTTGATCTAATTTAGCCAACGGCTTTGAGTATTTTGTTGGGTTTTTAAATAGGATTCTTTCAGATGTTGTGATTAATGAATGTGAATTTCTTAATTGTGAAATGTGGATCCAACCACTATTTTTTTTGTGATCAATAATTCTTCTGAAATTTTCTTTTTTATCAATTACTTTAAGTGGTAATTCAATTTTTCTATAAATATATTTTATTGGATAATCAAAGCTAGGACCATATCTAACATTTACTTTTTTATTTTTTAGCATAAGAAAATAATTATTTTCTTGAGCAATTGATGAAAATGATAAAAGTAAAAGAAATGAAAGTATTAAATATTTTCGCATATGCATCTTTTTCTTTTTTTAAATAATACTTTTCTAAATTTAAGATTTAATAAATCTATTATAAAAATATGAGAATTTAAATTTTTTCCAACATTTAAAATTGTCTTCAAAACCTCATTAGCCTGTAGGCTACCTGTTATAACTGCTGTTGATCCTAATATACCATCTGTTTCACAATCAAGGATACCTTCTGCTGGTTCTCCTTGATAGAAACATTTAAGACATGGACTTTTTTTTAAATTAAAATCAAATGTAAAAATATGTCCCTCAAATTTGCTTATAGCTCCAATAACAAGTTTTTTTTTATATTTTATTGAGAATTTATTTAGAAGAAATTTGGCTTTGAAATTATCTGTACCATCAACAATAACATCATATTGTTTAAGAATTTTCCCTAAATTTTTTTCTTCTGCTTTAACTCTATATTTATTTACTTTTACCTTTCTATTTATTTTATTAATTTTTTTTTTTAAAATATTAACTTTATATTTTACAACATCATCAGAATTGAACATAACTTGTCGATGTAAATTTGATATACTCACTTTATCATGATCCATTATACCAATTTCACCAATTCCTGCTCTACAAAGTAAATCAATAACAGGTGTTCCTAAGCCACCACATCCAACAATTAGAACTTTAGCATTTTGGATTTTCTTTTGACCTAAAACACCAACATTTTTTAAAATAATTTGTCTTGAATATCGTTTGAGGTCTTTGTTACTAAACATTTATTATTTACCAGTAGATCCAAATCCTCCGGACCCTCTAATTGTCTTTGGTAATTCACTTGTTTCTTCGATTTCTATTTTTAGAATAGGCATTAAAATCATTTGAGCAACTCTATCTCCGTCATTTACAATGAATTCATTTTTACCATGATTAAATAAAATAATTTTTAATTCTCCTCTATAATCACTGTCAATTGTACCTGGTGTATTTAGCACGCTAATACTTGATTTTGCGGCAAGTCCAGATCTTGGTCTAATTTGTACTTCTGTATCTTCAGGAATTGCAATTGCAATACCTGTTGTTATCAATTTCGACTCATATGGTTTAATTGTAATTGGTTCATCTAAGCATGCCATTAGATCCATGCCTGAAGAACCATCAGTTTTATAACTTGGAAGTTTTGCTTTTTGGTTAAGTCTCTTAAATAAAACTTTTACCATTACTTAATTAAGCTCAGAGATAACCCTATTCACTATCTCAGATGCAATTAAAGATTTTTTTTTTTTTAATAACTTTTCACTTTCTTTATTTTTATAAAATATAGAAACTTCATTATCATCAGAGTCAAAACCTATTGTTTTATCGGAAATATCATTTGCAATAATCCAATCACAATTTTTTTGGTCTAATTTTTTCTTTGAATTTGATTCAAGATTTTGTGATTCTGCTGCAAATCCAATTGTAATTTTTGGTCTTAGCGAATTATGATTTGATATGTTTGATAAAATATCAATATTTTTTTCTAACTTAAGATCTAAATTTTCATTTTTTTTAATTTTTTCACTATTAATCTCTTTAACTTTAAAATCAGCTACCGCTGCATTAAAAATAGCAACATCAGTTGGTAGGTTTTTAAGAGTTTCCTTAAACATTTCTTCTGCAGTTTTAACAGAAATAAATTTTACTCCTTCAACTGGATCTAAATTTGTTTCCCCAGATATAAGTGTTGTTTGAAAACCATTATCTCTTAACGATTTTGCTATTTCATACCCTTGTTTTCCACTTGATTTATTTGTTATAAATCTAACTGGATCTATAAACTCTTTAGTAGGTCCTGCTGTGACTAATGCCTTATATTTTTTATTTTTTTCAATATTTTTAAAATAATTTTCTATAGTCCTTAATATATATGATGGCTCTGACATTTTTCCTTTTCCATACTCTCCACAAGCCATATCTCCAATTTCAGGACCAATTATCTTATAACCATAGCTTTTTAATTTTGATAAATTTTCTTGGGTTGATTTGTGTTCCCACATTCTGACATTCATAGCGGGCACTAAAAATACTATCTTATTTGATGCCAAAACAACTGTGCTAGCTAGATCGTCAGATAAACCATAACTTAATTTTGAGATTGTATTTGCTGTAGCAGGCACAATTAAAATTAAATCTGCCCATCTAGAAAGTGAAATATGATCCATTTCGGCTTCGTTTTCTGCACTGAATATGTCTTCATATACTTTTTCTTGTGAAAGTGATGAAATAGAAAGAGGTGTTACAAAGTTTTTACCACTCTTTGTAAGTATTGTTTTAATACTTACATTTTTTTTTTTCAAACCTCTTATCACTTCTAAGCTTTTGTAAGCAGATATTCCACCACATATGATTAGAAGTATTTTTTTATTTTTCATGGAGTGAATTAAAATACCAATAGAGTTAAAATTACAAGAGATAATAAGCCAATAATAGATTGGTTTCTAAATGACTTCATTTCCTCTTTTTTAGTGTTTAATTCATTATACGAGTTTGAATTCTGAGGTATTTGACCACTTGCAAGGTAATTAAGTGCTTGGTTTGCTTTATCCATTACCTCAGGTAAATTTGGTAGACGTTTTAATACTTCTACAGAGTCTTTTAATGTCTCATTAATTGAATTTATAGGATCTTTAGTTTCTTTTAACCACTTTTCTAGAACAGGTTTTGATGTCTCCCATATATTTGTTTCTGGGTTTAGTCTCCTTGCAACTCCTTCAACTACTACCATTGTTTTTTGTAACATAAGTAACTGAGGTTGGGTTTGCATATTAAATTTTTCAGTAACGTCAAAAAGTTGTTTTAGCAACTTACCACCGGAAATATTTTTAATAGAGTGTCCAAAAATTGGCTCACCAATAGATCTTAATGCCTGAGCAAGATCATTTACAGGTACGTTGTTTGGTACTAATCCTGCTGTAAGATGTACCTCTGCAACTTTTTTATAATCTCTTTGTATAAAACCAAATAAAATCTCAGCTAAAAATCTTTTACTAACGTTATCTAACCTTCCCATAATACCAAAATCTATGGGAACAATTTGACCACTCTCATTTACAAAAATATTTCCTTGGTGCATATCTGCATGAAAAAAACCATCTCTCACAGCATGTCTTAAGAAATGTTGTATTATATCAGTGGCAATTTTTTTTGTATCAATTGATCTTTTTTCTAACTCTTCTGTCTCTCTAATAGATACACCATCAATCCAATCAAGCGTCATTATATTTTCACTTGTATAATCCCAATAGATCTTAGGAACCTCAAAACCCTCGTCATTTTTGGTATTTTCGGCATATTCGTTAGCTGCAGCGGCTTCAAATCTTAAATCCATCTCAAGGCTGGTGATTTCTTTTAATAAAAAAACTACTTCAACAAGCTTTAACCTTTTAGTTTTTTTAATTAACGACTCAATTATAAAAGCAAAGAGCATTAAAGCGTCTACTTCTTCATTGAAAATTTTTTTAATATCAGGTCTCAATATTTTTATAGCTACATCTTTAACAACTCCATTATCATCAATTTGAGCTTTGTGTACTTGAGCAATAGACGCTGCTGCAACTGGCTCACTAATATTAATTATTGAATTATAAAGTTCATCACCTAAATCACTTTTAATCATTTCTTTTGCTTTGGATTGTGAAAAAGGTGGAAGTTTATCTTGTAAATTTTCCAATTCTTTCGATAATGCATCTCCTATTATATCGGGCCTTGTTGCTAGGAACTGGCCTAGTTTAATGAATGTTGTACCCATTGATGCTAGTGAATTAGATAATTTTTCACCTTCACTTAAATTATCAAATGACACATCCTTTTTAGTAAAAGTAAATGAAAGTAATTTAAATATCACAGTTACTAATAGAGGTGGTTTGTTAAATTTTGATACAATAGTTAAAGCATCAGATTTTGCGAGTTTTCTTCCAAGCTTGAATAAAGTAATTAATCTTTTGAACATTATATTTTCCAACCAGAATGAATAGCTACTATTCCTCCTGACAAATTTCTATATGAACAATTATAAAAACTATTTTGTTTCATTAAATCGATTAATTCCGCCTGATTAACAAATTCTTCTATACTCTTGGTCAAATATTCATAAGGTTCTTTATCACCAACAACTGCTTTTCCTATGTGAGGAATTAATTTTGAGTAATTTTTGTATAAAAAGTCTAAATTAGAATTTTGAATTTTTGAAAATTCTAAACACATATATCTTCCACCAGGTTTAAGGACTCTATATGCTTCTGATAAAGATTTATCTAAATTTTTCGTATTTCGTAAACCAAAACTTATTGTATAAAAATCAAAAGTATCATTCTCGAATGGCAACTTTTCTGCCTCTGCCACAACCCATTTTATGTTTTTATACTTTCTTAATCTTTTTTTACCTTTTTCGATCATTTTCTTATTCGAATCTGAAGATGTAATTTCTCCATTCTTATCTGTATAGTCTAAAAATAATTTTCCCAGATCACCAGTGCCGCAAGCAACATCTAAATACTTTTTGTTTTTAGCTGGATTCATCCAATTCATAAGGTTTTTTTTCCAAATTCTATGAATTCCAAATGACATAAAATCATTCATCAAATCATATTTATCGTAAACTTTATTAAATACGCCCTCGACGAGACCTGTTTTATTTTGAAGATTTTGTTGCATATAAATTATATTAAAACATTAATATAGTATGAAATGCCTGAATTACCAGAAGTAGAAATCATCAAACAATCTTTGAATAAGAGTATTACAGGAAAGATTATTAAAGACATATTAATAAAAAATAGGAATTTGCGGTTTAAGATCCCAAAAAATTTTGAAAAAAATATATTAAAAAAAAAAATTACTAAAGTAGATAGATTTTCAAAATACTTAATACTAAAATTTGAGGATAGTTCTAATTTAATGATTCATCTTGGAATGTCAGGAACTATTCATTTAATCAGTAAATTCAGAAAAAAAAATTCTATAACAAATACTAGTTTTTATCATTCTCCATTGTTACCCAAAAAGCATAATCATGTAGAAATGAAAATTGATAACTTTAAATTAATTTATAATGACCCAAGAAGATTTGGTTATTTTTCTTATTTTAAAAGTGATGAACAAATAAATAATGTTTTTAAAAAATATGGGCCAGAGCCCTTCGACCCATTATTTAATAAAAACTATATTTTTAATTATTTCAAAAATAAAAAAAAAAATATTAAAAATTTTTTGATTGATCAGAATTTTGTTTCTGGAATTGGTAATATTTATGCTAGTGAAATATTATTCCTGTGCAATATTTTACCATCAAAAGAAGTAAGTTTGCTTACCTTAAATGATTGTCAAAAGATTTCTCATTTTTCAAAATTAATTTTAAAAAAAGCAATAGATAAAGGTGGCTCTAGCATAAGAGATTTTAAAAATATAAGTGGAAATCAGGGTTCTTTCCAAAAAAATTTTAATGTTTATCAAAGAGAAAATAAAAATTGTTTAAAATATGGTTGCAAAGGCAGAATATACAAAAAAATTATTTCGAATAGATCAAGTTTTTTTTGTAATTTATGTCAAAAATGAAAAAATTAATTTATTGACCCAATCATTATCTGAAGATATACACTCACGCTAATGGCAAATACTAAATCAGCAATAAAACGAACTAGAAAAATAAAAAGACAAACAACGGTTAATAAGTCTAGAAAAAGTCGCTTTAAGAACGCTTTAAAAAAAATGAAATCATTAATTGAAAAAAAAGACAAAAAAGAAGCTTTAGCCTTTCTCCCTAAGTTAAATTCAGAATTAATGTCAATAGCAAAAACAGGTATTATAAAAAAACAAAATGCCTCAAGAAATGTTTCGAGAATAACTAAAAAAATAAATTCTCTTTAACAACTCCCAGTAGGTATATTTTTTTTTATACAACTTAAACGTACAATTAACCAAGACTTTACTATATCTAAAATTTTTTTGTAAAAAATTACTACATCTAGAAATATAAAAATTATAAATTTAATTTTCCTACCCCAATAGGTTGCAATAATATTTAATTAAAGATTCAATTTAGAATTTATTCAATCATAAATTTTATTTTTTTTATTTTTTGGAAATAAACTTATTGCAATAATTAATCAGAGGTCTTAAGTGGAACTCCTTCATGAAAAATAACTTACACAATAATAAATCCCAAGAAAAAACAATTGATTGGCAACAGATCAAAATAGAAATGAGAGATAAGTTTGGGAGTGATATTTTTGAAAGCTGGATTAGAAAAATTGAATTAGTTGATGAATTTGAAAATTATATAATATTTTCAGTTTCAACAAGATTTATAAGAGACTGGATTGTATCTAGATATTTAGACCAAATATTACAGATAATTAAACAATATAAAAAAGAATTAATCAGAATTGAGTTCACAATTAAAAATAACAAAGATACAGAAATAACTGAAAAAAGTATTATATCTCAAAATCAAAATGAAAATAAAAATGACAATATTTCTTTTATAAAGGACTCATACCTTCAATATAATAGAATAGATCCAAATAAAAATTTTAAAAACTTCATAACTGGGGAAAGTAATAAGTTAGCATTTGAGGCTTCAAAAAAAGTTTCAAATGATATTGATCATTATAATCCTTTATATTTATATGGAGGAGTTGGAATGGGTAAAACTCATCTATTAAATGCCATTGGTTTAGAATTAAAAGAAAAAAATAAAGTGATGTTTATATCGGCAGAAAGATTTATGTACCAGTTTGTTAGATCAATTAAATCTAATGATATGGTAAAGTTTAAAGAATATTTTAGAAACACTGATATTTTATTAATTGATGATATTCAATTCATGAATGGAAAAGAGGCAATGCAGGAAGAATTCTTTCATACTTTTAATGCTTTGTTAGATAAAAATTCACAAATTATAATTTCAGCAGATAGACCGCCAAACAAACTTTCAAGAATTCAAGAGCGAATAAAATCTAGATTTTCAGGTGGTTTAGTAGTTGATATTCAAAATCCTGATTACGAGCTTAGATATAAAATTATTAAATCTAAAACTGAGGAGATTAAACTTTCTTACTCAAATCAAGTATCTGTATCTGAAGAAATTCAAAAATTTATAAGTACGGAAATAAAGACTAGCATAAGAGAATTAGTAGGAGCTTTAAATAGAATTGTCTCCTTTACAAGAATATATAGTAAAGAACCCAACTTATCAGAGGTTAAAATAGTTTTAAAAGATCTTCTTAATCTTACAGAAAATAAGGTAGATATTGATACAATTCAGACAATAGTATGCAAGTATTATAAGATTAGTAAAAATGAAATGCTTTCACCTAGAAGATCGAGATATCTTGTTAGACCTAGACAAACAGCAATTTATCTTGCCAAAATGTTAACATCTAAATCTTTGCCAGAAATTGGTAGATCTTTTTCTAATAGAGATCATACAACTGTTATTCATTCAGTTAAAACAATAGAAAGATTAAGAAAAGAGGACAGCGAGCTAAACATTAATATCGATAGTTTAAAAAATAAGATTTTGTATAATAAAGAAAATGAAGTTTAGCTTAAATCAACAAGATCTTCAAAAATCATTAAATTATTGTCAAGGTGTCATTGAAAAGAGAAGTACCTTACCTATTCTTTCAAACGTATTATTAGAGGTAAGTAATGGAAAATTAACGATTACAGCTACTGATCTTGACCTAATTTTCATTCATCAAATCCCAAATGTGGATATAATAGAAGAAGGAAAAACCACTTCAACATCGTCCACTTTATATGACATCGTCAGAAAATTTTCATCTGGTAGTAAAATAAATTTTTCAAATCCAAGTGAAAATAAATTACATTTAGAATCTGAAAAATCAGTTTTTAATCTCAATTGTATGAGTGCATCAGAATTTCCTTTAACAGAGGAAAATTTTAATGAAAATGAATTTTCTTTAAATTCAAAAGACTTACTTAAATTACTAAATAAGTGCAAGTTTTCTGTATCAAATGATGAGACTAGACATTATTTGAGTGGAATTTTTTTTCATCAGACAGAAGTTGATAATAAAATTTTTTTAACAGCTGCCGCCACTGACAGTCATAGAATGTCCATATCAAAGATAAGACTTCAAAATAAAGTACAGTTTGACCAAATAATTTTACCTAAAAAGACAATTTTTCAGCTCTGTTCTTTATTAGAGGATTATGAGGGAGAGGTAAAAATATCAAATGTAAAATCTAAAATAAAGTTTGAAATCGATAATAGCATATTAATATCTAAGCTTATTGATGGAAAATTTCCTAACTATGTTCAAGTTATACCCAAAGAAAATCAAAAAAAATTAGAAGTAGATTTAAAATTATTTCTTAATTCTGTAGACAGAGTTGCATCAGTATCGTTGGATAAAAAAGATGGAGTTAAATTTAATCTTTCAAAAAATAATCTTGACCTATCTGTTAACAATACAAACAGTGGTGATGGTAAAGAAAGTCTAAGTGTTAAGTTTGACCATGAATTAGACATAAGTTTTAACTCAAGATATTTAATTGATGTTGCCTCTCAACTAGATGGAGATAATATTGAGATTTATTTAAAAGACACAGGTTCACCAGCGCTAATAAGAGATCCTGCTGACTACGATAGTATTTATGTCGTAATGCCAATGAAGGGCTAATTCATCGATTTCAGTTCATTATATATTTTATCTTCAATAAAAGTTATAAATTCTGTTGAACTCATTCCTGGTCTTACAGGTGGAAGGATTGATATTATTATTGTTTTTTTTGTACTTAATTTTCCACTTTTAGGCCATACAATTCCAGAATTTATTGCAACAGGCTGACAATTTATTTTTAATTCTTCATAAATCCTTCCTACTCCCTTTTTAAAAGGTACAATTTCACTGGGCAAAACTCTTGTTCCTTGTGGAAAAATAATTATTGGTCTATTAGAGATTTTTACAAATTTTTTGATTTTATCGATTAATCCAAGATTATCTTTACTAATTTTATTTCTATTAATAGATATAGAACCTATCTTTTTCAAATACCAACCAAACACTGGAATTTTAATTAATTCATATTTTAGGATAAAAATTGGTGAATTAAAAATTGTTTGTAAATAAAAGGTTTCAAACATAGATTGATGTGAGCAAGCAATAAAAAATTTTTCATTTCTAATTATATTTTCTTTTCCATGAATAATAATTTTTGTCTGTAAAAAAAATTGTAAACAAATACCCGACCATCTTCCCATTAATTTTCCACCAAATAAAACTATTCTAGTTGGCATTAATAATGTTGGTAGAAATAATATTGATATTATTGAAATACCTAAAAAGAAAAAAAATAGAAATGAATATTTTCTTATCATCTTTTTCAAAAACTAAATTAAATCTTCTAGTTTTTGTCTTTTTTTTATTACATTAATTTTAGACCCTTTTATCAATATTTCAGCTGGTTTTGGTCTTATGTTATAATTTGAACTCAATGATGAACCATAGGCTCCAACATCACAAATAATAATATAATCATTTTCATTTAATTTTTGAAACTTATTTGTCGTCAAAAATTTATCTGTTGTTTCACAAATAGGACCAACAAAATCATAGCTTTTATGAGTCATTTTTTTTGTTTTTTTTAATGGTATAATCCTATGTTCTGCACCATACAATGCAGGCCTCATAAAATCGTTCATTGCTGCATCCATTATGACAAAATCTTTTTTTGAGCTTTCTTTTATATAAATAATTTTTGAAATTAATATTCCACTATCACCTATTATTGATCTTCCAGGCTCAAAGATAATTTTAGCTTTATTTTTTTTTAAAAATTTGTTTATTATTTGGTTGTATTTTTTAAAATCAAATTTTTTATTATCTTTATTGTAGTCAATTCCCATTCCACCACCAAGATCTATATACTCAAATTTAAAATCCATTTTTTTAATTAATTTATCTAATACGTTAAGCATTTTTTGATAAGGTTTGTGATCAAGAATTTGACTACCAATATGAACGCTTAAACACTTCAAATTCAAAAATTTTGAGTTTTTAATATATTTTGAAACCTCAATAAATATTTTCTCATTAATTCCAAATTTATTTTCTTTCTTACCTGTTGAAATTTGTTTAAGCGTTTTTGCATCAGTGTTTGGATTTAATCTAATACCAATATCTACTTTTTTCTTTTTTGATCTTGCAATAGCTTCAACCACTAAAATTTCACTTCTTGACTCACAATTAATCAATAAAATATTTTTATCAATTGCATAAAGTAGTTCTGATTTAGTTTTACCTACACCAGAAAATACAATTTTTTTTGGATTCACTCCAGCCTTTAGAGCAATCATCAACTCTCCTTTAGAAACGACATCAGCACCTAAACCATTATTTTTAATTTCCTTCAGTATTTCTAAATTAGAATTTGATTTTGTTGAAAAACAAATTATTGGAGAAAAAGATTTGAAACTTTCTTTAAATTTTTTTATGTTTTCTTTTATTCTTTTTTGCGAGTAACAAAAAATTGGTGTTTCAAATTTTTGTACTACTTTTTTTAGACTACAATTTTCGACAGTAAAAATATTATTGGTATATTTCATTTTTTTTTAGCATTTTAAAAACTTTGTTTGTATCCTTTAAAAACATTGTACTATCGTTTAAAAATGCTTCAAATTTTGGATCATTTTTTCTTCCACAAGAAATTAAAAAAACCAGACACATAGTAATTAAAAGTAAATTTTTTAACATATTATTTCTTTTTATAACTTAATATCATCTTCTTTATATTCTCAAAAGAAGTTCCTCCATAAGAAACTTTAGAATTTACAGATTTTTTTAGTTCAAACACTTTTAGAACATCAGATGTTAATCCTTTTTCAATTTTGTTAATCTCTTTCATAGATAATTCCGATAATTTCTTTTTATTTTTTTCAGCGTAATTTATGATTTTAGCAGTTTGAAGATAAGCTTTTCTGAATGGATAATTTAATTCTCTGACCATGTGATCCGCTAAGTCAGTTGCAGTTATGTATCCACTTTCTGCAAGTTCAAGCATTCTTTTTTTGTTTGGTGTAAAATTTTTGAGAACATCATTTAATATTATCAAAGAATTTTTTAATTGGTCGTATGATGTAAATACAATTTCTTTGTCATCTTGCAAATCTTTAAAATAAGACAACGGCAATCCTTTTAATGTTGTTAACATTGAAAAAAGATTTCCAAAAATTAAACCTGTTTTGCCTCTCAAGTATTCTAATGGATCAGGATTTTTCTTTTGGGGCATAATAGATGAGCCAGTTACAATCTTGTCATTTAAACTAATAAGTTTAAAAGCATCAGAATTCCAAATTATAAATTCTTCAGCAATTCTTGAAATATGAACGGCGCATGCAGAACATGAATAAAGAAAATCAATTACAAAATCTCTATCAGATACAGTATCAATTGAATTTTTTGTTGGTCTTTCAAAGCCCAATTTTTTAGTAGTATAAAACCTATCAATTTTGAATGAAGTACCAGTTAAAGCAGCTACACCTAGTGGATTTTCATTGATACTATCTAAATTGTTTTCAAATCTTTTTTTATCTCTAATAAACATTTCTACATAAGCCATCAAATAATGTGCAAAAGAAACTGGTTGTGCATTTTTAAGATGTGTAAAACCTGGCATAATTGTTTCAACATTTTTTTCTGCTTTTTTTAAAATATTTTTAGTTATTGAATCTATATTTTTAATAATTTCTTTATTTGCTTTTTTTAGCCAAATTTTAAAATCAGTTACAACTTGGTCATTTCTTGATCTTGCAGTATGGATATATCCAGCATCTTCACCTATAAGTTCAAAAAGTCTACTTTCTATATTCATATGAATATCTTCAAGTTTATCATTAAAAATAAATTTCTTCTTTACGATTTCATTTCTAATTCTATTAAGTCCCCAAATAATCTTGCTTTTTATTTTGAAATTTATAATTTTTTGTTTGAATAGCATCTCAACATGCACAATTGATGCTTCAATATCTTCTTTAAATAATCTTTTATCTATTGAGAGGGATCCGCCAACTTTTTTAAATAGATTTGTTGAATTTTTCTTTATTCTTGTATTCCAAATTGGCAGATTGTTTTTATTTTTTCCCATGATATTTAATTATCTTAATTTATATGAAAACCATTTTTTTTAATTTTCTTATTATAATATTTTACTTAATATCATCTAGCGCCTTATATTCAATAGAACCTCCAGAAATTAAGAATCTTATAGTACATAAAGATAAGAAAAAAATTGAAAATATAGAGTTTATCAAATCTGAAAATCAAAAAGTAAGTTTAGATTCTTATAAATCTAACCCACTAATAATAAATTTCTGGGCGACTTGGTGTGCTCCCTGTAAAAAAGAAATGCCCTCTTTGGATAAATTAAAAACTTTAAGAGAATTTAATAATATTAATATTATTCCAATAAATATCGGCGGAGACAAATATGAAAAATCAAAAAAATTTTTTAATGAACTTAATATAATCAATCTTGAAATATTTACAGGATCTGGTCCAGAGTTTTCGCAGCTATTTAAACTTCGAGGATTACCAACAACAATACTAATTGATAGAAATGGTTTTGAAGTTGGAAGAATAGTTGGTTATATTGACTTTAATGAGCAATCATTGATCGATTGGATATCAAAAAATTTATGAATTTTTCTTTAAATACAATAATTATAAAACCTGAAAATAATGAGGAAATAAAAAATGCAATAATTTTACTTCATGGGTATGGAGGTGATGGTAAGGATATTAGTATGCTAACTTTAAATTGGAAAAGATTTTTAAAAAACACAGTTTTTTTGTGTCCAGATGCTCCAGAAAGATGCAGTGTAAATCCATCAGGCTATCAATGGTTTGATTTAAATACAGAAGATTCAGAATATATACTCAATGAATCTAAAAAGGCAGAAAATATTTTAATAAATTATATTTCAGAGGTTAGAAATTATTTTAATCTAGAATATTCAGAGATATGCTTATCAGGATTCAGTCAGGGATGTATGATGTCTTTGAATGTTGGTCTTACATCACTTGAAGAATTTAGCTGTATAGTTGGGTTCTCTGGCAAAATTATAGATATGAAAGATCTTTCTGCTAGAATAAAAAATAAAACTAATATTTTAATGATACATGGTGAAAATGATACGATTGTTCCCCCGGATAATTTACTTGAAGCTGAAGATTTTTTTATAAGAAAAAAAGTTAAAATTGAAACATTGATGATCAAAAAATGTGATCATCACATACCTATGGAAGCATCAAGTGCGGCATTAAATTTTATAAGAAAAAAATTACCAAGTTAATAAATAATAAATATCAAATTAGTAATATTGATAAAAAATATATTTAATGTATGTTTTGTTTATGATTGAATTGTCTGATCAAAATATTTCATTAGAAAAGTGCCCAGCATTAGTTTTAAATGCAGATTATAGACCTTTAAGTTATTATCCACTTTCATTGTGGAGCTGGCAGGACTCTATAAAATCTGTTTTTTTAGATAGAGTTTCAATTGTTAGTTACTATGATAGACAAGTTAGAAGTCCTTCTTTTAGCATGAAACTCCCAAGTGTAATTGCACTGAAATCTTACATTCGACCACAATCTAATCCTAACTTTACCAGGTTTAATGTATTTTTAAGAGATAAATTTAGTTGTCAATATTGTGGTAGTAAGAATGAATTAACTTTTGATCACTTACTACCTAGATCAAAAGGTGGAAAAACTGATTGGGACAATGTTGTAACAGCTTGCTCAGCTTGTAATATTAAAAAAGGTGGAAGACTTATAAAAGACTCAGGTATGACGCTTAACCAGTGGCCTTTCCAACCCACAACAGAAGACCTACATAAAAATGGAAAGAATTTTCCACCAAATTTTTTGCATAAAAGTTGGATGGATTATTTGTACTGGGATGTCGAACTTGAACCTTGATTAAATTTTTTCCGAAATCTTGATAGCAATCTTGGAACCAGTTTTAATTATCTTATCCATAATTGAATAAAAACCTTTTTTTGTGGCACCTTCCTCATAAGCTATATCTTTATGATCTAATTCATCTTGTCTGAATTTAATAATTTTATTTTTTAACTCTCTCTCATCGATTTCGATTTGATCAATCTGATTTTTATAATGTTCATCAATTACTTCTTCAACAGATGCTGTACACAGCATAGCCGCCTTTTTGCCAAGTATTGTTGAACCAAATCCAAGACCTAGGCCAAGTAAATCCCATAATGGTAATAATTTTGTTGGTTTTATATTTCTTTTTTCTATTTCATTTTCAAAGAAATTCGAGTGCTCTTCTTCATGTTTTTTCATCTCTGTTATAGTTTTTTTTAAATTTTCATCATTTATTAGTGTTTTTAAGGCAAGCAGCTGACCTTCATATATTTTAATAGCACCTCTTTCACCAGCGTGATCTACTCTAATAAATTCTTCTAATTTTTTTTTATTAGTTTTTTTCATAACTTAGTGTTCTAATTGAAATAATAACGATTAAAATTGATAAAATGGTATTAATTGCCGCGAGTGAAACTCCTAAAATCTTAAAAGTCGCATCTTTACAATTAACTGGCATGTTTTTACCAAGAGTTTCAAGTAATTCTTTTTTATTCAACTGATCCAATGAGTTATTTGTACAACTTGATAGCTCATCAAAAAAGCTATTCTCTATTCCAAAGTGATACCCAGAAACAATTGAACTTAATGTAAATACTATTATTAAAATTATTAAAATATTATCGTTTTTATAATAGTTAAATCCAATAAAGCTTATAAATATCGCAGCTAAGTAAGGAATTCTTTGGTAAATACATAACTTACATGGCTTATATTCTAGAATAAACTCTATGTATAAAGCTGAAAGAATAGAACTGGCTGAAATTAGAAGAATAATCAAATAAAAATTTTTTCGACTTGGAAATAAGTTCATATTTAATTAATAAAATTATTTAAGAATTTATAAATAAAAAAAGCAAAACCAATTAATATTATAGATAAAATAAGAGAAAATTTTAATAATTTTTTTTTAATAATTTTTTTCATTGTTGGTCCAAAATTTCCGATTAGAAAAGCAATTAAAAAAAAACGAGACCCTCTAGTTATTAGGCAAATTATTACGAAATAAAATAAATTAAAATGAATAAATCCACTTGTAATTGTTAAAAGTTTAAATGGAACAGGCGAAAACCCAGCAATTGCTAGTAGAGTAATCCAGGCAATAACCCCCCCTTCTGATGAAACTTTATCTTTTAAAAATGAGGCATCATCTACACCATAAATTTCGAATATTCTTAATCCTATCTCGTTAAAAAATACATACCCAATGAAATACCCAAGACATGCTCCTAAAAGAGATCCTAATGTAGCGATTAAACCAATTCTCAGCCACTCTTGTTTTCGAGCAATTGTCATCGGAATTATAAGCACATCAGGTGGTATTGGAAATATAAAGCTTTCAATAAAGGATATAAATCCTAAAATAGATTTAGATTTTTTATGACCTGCAAGTTTAATAGTCTTGTTGTATACATCTTTAAACATATTTTCTTTTAATATATTAAATGATTTAATACTATTAGTTAAATTATGCAAAGATTTGGGCGAATGGCGGAACTGGTAGACGCGTTGGACTCAAAATCCAATAGTAGCAATACTGTGAGAGTTCGATTCTCTCTTTGCCCACCAGAAATTTATGAATACAGAAAAAGTTAATAATCTTGTAGAATTATTTTTTGAAAATTATCAAAAACAAAATAAAAATAATAAACTTCTTATATCTTTAAAAGATCAAAATAATCAATTTACTTGGAAAGAAACTTTTCATTCTATAAAAAAAGTTTCATCTGAAATAAAAAAATATATTAAAAAAGGTGATAGATGTTTGTTAATATCTGAAAATAGGCCAGAATGGTTTATTACTGATCTTTCTATAATGACATCAGCTGGGATAACTGTTCCAGCATATACTACTTATGCAGAACGTGATTATGAATATATTATCAATGATTGTGCCCCAGAATTAATTTTTGTTTCTAATCAAGAACAATTCAACAAAGTAAAAAATATAATAATTAAAAACAAATTTATAAAAAAAATATTTTCATTTGAAAAATTAGATATAGATAAAAATAAATATATTAATTTAAAAGAGTTACTTTTAAATTTAGACCATGATGATGGGCATTTTCCTAAGTTAGATTTAAAAAGAACAGATCCAGCATGTATTATTTATACTTCCGGCACACAAGGAAATCCTAAAGGAGTGATTTTAAGTCATGGTGGTATTTTAAATAATTGTGAAGGTGCTTTAGATATTTTGAAACCTTTAATTACAAATCAAACTAGATTCTTAACTTGGTTACCTCTTTCACATTCTTACGAACATACTGTGCAATTTGTACAAATTAGTATTGGAGCCAAAGTATTCTATGCTGAAAGTATAGAAAAGCTAATTAAAAATATGAATGATTGCAAACCTCAATTGATGACAGCCGTCCCTCGTTTTTATCAAAATTTATATCAAAAAATAAATGCTAGTTTTAATAAAGCAACAGGGCTTAGAAAAAAATTGATCTATAAAATGTTAGAACTTGGAAAGAAGAAAATATTAAAACAAAATTTATCATTTTTAGAAAAAATGATTGATAACTTGTTAGATAGGATTGTAAGAAAAAAAATAAAATCTCAATTTGGAAGTGAACTCAAAACATTTGTTTCGGGTGGTGGGGCACTTGATAAAGATGTTGGAGTTTTCCTGAATGCAATAGGTCTTCCTACTCTACAAGGATATGGATTAACTGAAACCTCACCAGTAGTCAGCTGTAACCCAATACATGATATTAGAGTTGAGACTGTAGGCCCACCTTTTAAGGGTAACAATGTAAAAATAGCTGAGGATGGAGAGATTTTAGTTAAAGGTGAAAATGTTATGTTAGGTTATTGGAATAACGAGGAAGAAACTAAAAAAGTCCTCAAAGATGGTTGGCTATACACAGGGGACATTGGAGTTTTTGAAAATGGTTATTTAAAAATCACTGATAGAAAAAAGGATATTTTAATTACTCCAGGTGGAGATAATATTTCACCTGTTAAAATAGAAAATGAGTTATCCAATTCAAATTTAATTGATCAGTCAATCGTTTACGGAGATAATAAACCGTATTTAGTGGCTTTATTAGTTTTATCTGAAGAAAATTTAAATGTCACTAAAGATCAAATAGAAAAAGAAATAAATAAAATAAATCAAAACCTTTCAAAAATAGAACAAATAAAAAAATTTTTTACAATTGACGAAAAATTTTCAATTGAAAATGGAATGCTAACTCCAACTTTAAAACTTAAAAGATATAAAATAGTTACAAAATATAAAAATCAATTTGAAAAACTTTATTAAAAAGTTTTGATAAAACACTTTATTAATAGCGATTTATTTAACTTTTTTAATTATTAAAAAAAAAATTAAAAAAAAATTATTTTTAAAATTTTTTTCAAAAAATTATATGTTTGACATAACTGAGCAAAAAAAATAAAAATTAGTAATTAACGAATCATAAAGATTCGTTTATAAAAAAAGGGAGCTAAAGATGGCTAAAAGAAGAAAAAAAGCTGCTAAAAAGAAAACTAAGAAGAAAGCTAAGAAGAAAGCTAAGAAGAAAAAAAGAAGATAGTTTAGTATTCTTTTTAACTGATAACGCTTCTCATGGCGCTTGCGTGGGAAGCGTTTTTTTTTACTCTGATATTTCTTGATTTGTTAATTCACTAGAAGCGGATTCTTCCTCAATTTTTTGTGCTTGTTTTTCTAGGTTTCGCTTTAAAGCTTTATCAAGTTTTTTTTGTGCATCCTCTAGACTCGATCCCATCACAATCTGAAATTCAGTTAGTAGTCTGTCGTAAGCTTTTTCAAACAACTGTCTTTCACTGTAAGACTGATCTATCATAATATCATCACCTTTATTAAGATCTCTTACTACTTCAGCTAATTCATAAATTTTACCAGATGAAATCTTTGTCTCATATTCTTGAGCTCTTCTACTCCACATTGATCTTTTAATTTTTGGTTTACTTTTTAAAATACTCACGCATTTATTTATTTGATTTATCGTTGCAAGTGGTCTCAAATGAGATTGTTTATTTACTGGCACCATTCCATTAGCTTTATCTTTCTCAAATTTTAAAACATATGTTTCAACATCAATTCCACCAATATTTATTTTTTTTGTCTCTGTTATTTGCCCCACACCATGTTTTGGGTAGACAACATAATCTTTTACTTTAAATAGTCTTTTTTCTGTATCCTGTTTTTTTACTTTTTTAATTTCAGGTTTCTGCTCGTTATTTTTAGGAATTCTTAATTGATCAGTCTTGACTTCAACTTTAACTTTTTCCTTTTTCTTTTGTTCTTTGATAAGTTTCTTTTTTTTTAGTACTTTTGGAACTTTTTTATTTTTGTCGATTTTTGTTGACTTTTTTACTTTTGTATTTTTTTTTGAAACTTTCTCTTTTTTTTTAACAACATTTTTTGTTTTTTTTTTATTCAAGATTTTCTTTAAAATATTTTTCATATTTATTTTCTTCGTCTTTAAACTTTTCGTGATCCTTTGGTGGATCTTTTTTTTCACTTATGTTTGGCCATATATCCGAGTATTTTTTGTTTACTTCTAGCCACTTACCATTGTTATCATCATTATCAGATATAATGGCGTCTACTGGACATTCCGGCTCACAAACGCCACAATCTATACACTCATCCGGTTTAATTACAAGCATATTTTTTCCCTCATAAAAACAATCCACCGGACATACCTCGACACAATCCATCAATTTACACTTGATGCATTTATCATTTACTAAATATGTCATGTTTTTTTTTGACTAACTTTCTCTTTAATATCACCTACAACTTTTGGATCTAGATAAAGCAAACCAGAAATTCTTCTCATTAAATTCGTTTCATACATATCAGCGTCTTCATCAGAATAAATAATATCCCATAAAGCCTCTATTATTATTTTTTTATCTTCCTCATTTATATTTTTAATCTCTCTAGTAAAATCAAGAATTTGATTAGAGTCTTTTTCTTTTTCTTCAGCATCTTGCATTATTTTGTCAATTTCTTCTGGTCCTGCTCCCATTTCTATAATTGCTTCTTTAATAATTTTATTCTCTTTTTCTGTATAATTTTGATCAATTTTGGCGGAATGAATAAGTAAACATGCAACTGCCATTATTGATGGATGATTATTTTCTTTTTCAGTATCTTCTTTTTTAAAAATATTAAACATTATTTTAAGTTAAGTCGAGAAAGAACATTAAATGGATTATCACTATTGTTCTTATTTGTATCTTTTTTAATTAATTTTCTTAATGGCATATATTTAAAGTGAAGATCATTATTTTTTTCAAAAGTTTTGTAATTCATTTTTTTAATTAATTTCACAAAATTTTCCTTATTACAACCTAACAAATTCAACATTTCAGGAATTAACTTAATCTCCTTAATTTTGTCTTCTGATTTAGTATTAAAAATCATCAGAAACAACCTTTCCAAAATATCTATCCTTACATACAAATTTTCAAATTTTTCAAAACCGCACAAGAGCATTAGATTTTTATTTAATATTTTTTTTTCCTCTAAAAAGTTCAATCCAAAAGTTGGTGGTATAAAGTCGAGATTTTTTTCATTAAAATTTTTCCATAAAAGAATTCTCAATGATACAGAACTTGGTTTAAATAACTTAAATAAAAAAATGTGATATCTTCCAAATTTCACACCTAAGTTTCTCAATTTTTTTCTTTCATCTTGATCGAGTTTTTTTAAATAATTAAAAACCTCATCTCTTTTAACAACTCCATTATTCTCGTAGAGATGATATGCCAAAGCTCTTAATTCTGAATTATTATCTTGAACATTTTTTAAATCTATTAAACTTTTTAACTCTGTTTCAATTTTGTTATTTATCCATTGAAGTAAGTAAGAATTTAGTCTTGATTTTTCACTATTCTCAATCATTTCGTCTATAGTCAATTGAATTTGTGGATTTAGATAATCAGAACCTGGAACTAATTTAGCTATTTGGTTATTATTCCAATAAATTTTAAAATCATCTTTAAGTTCAATCAATCCAGTATCTATAATCTGTGTTATTCTCTTTATAAGTTCTGGAACAACATTTTGTCTTGCTGCTTTTTTTAATGATTTTACATCAGCATCCAATGTATCAACCTTTAAGTCCAATTCTAATCTTAGGCCTCTTAAACGACCAATATACTGTTCATTAATCATTACTTTTTCGTCGTTAACAATCTCAGTTTCAAAAACTATATCTTGTTTTAAACCTCTAGCTAAAACACTTGCCCTTTTATCAATAAATGTTTTGGTTAATTCTTCATGAAGCCTATCAGATAGTTTGTCTTCAAGATTTTTAGTTCTTTCTATCCAATAATCTTGATTTTCAACCCAATTAGATTTGTTTGAAACATATGCCCATGTTCTAACATTGGCAATCCTATTTGATAAAGAGTCTACATTTCCATCTAATTTATCTAACAAAGACAGTTGTTCTTTCATATAGTGGTTAGGAACTCTTTTACTGTCATTTGTTAAAAAATTGAAAATCTTACTTACAACATCAAAATGATGACCATAAGTTTTCTTCACAAAATCTGGAATTTGACAGCATTCCCAGAGTATTTGTAATATGTCAGTATCATCTTTTATTTCTATATTCGATGCTTCTTTCAAAAAATATTTTAATACCTTTTCATCTTGGCATTCGCTTACTCTTTTAAGCCAGTCTTTTTGGGGTCTTTCATCTAAAGATTTTAACAATGAAACTTTATTATTAAAATTTAATTTTGAGTTTCTCCAAAAGATAGTTTGTATATCTGGAAAGCTGTGATTTTGTAATGCTTCAATTTCCTCAGGTCCTACTTCTTTACATTCTCCTGTTGTACCAAATATACCATCGTTTAAGTATCTTCCTGCTCTTCCAGCTATTTGTCCAATTTCAGAGATATTTAAATTTCTTAATTTTTTACCATCAAATTTTTTTAAATTTGAAAAAAAAACATTATCCAAATCCATATTAATTCCCATTCCAATTGCATCAGTCGCAACTAAATAATCAACATCACCAGATTGATACAAATTTACCTGAGCGTTTCTTGTTTTGGGACTAAGAGAACCCATTACAATCGCTGCTCCACCTTTTTGACGTCTAATTAATTCTGCTATTGCATAGACTTCTTCAGTAGAAAAGGCTATGACAGCACTTTTTCTCTCTATTCTTGAAATTTTTTTATGACCACCAAATGATAATTTTGATAGTCGTTCTCTATTTTTAAATTCAATATCATCATCAAGTTTTTGAATAATATTTTTTATGGAATTTGATCCCATGAACATAGTAAGTTTCTCACCTCTCATATGTAACAATCTATCAGTGAAAATATGACCTCTCTCGTGATCACTACACATTTGTATTTCATCTATACCAACAAATTCTAAACTTTTGTCTAACGGCATAGACTCCACAGTGCACAGAAAATACTTTGCATTTATTGGAATAATTTTTTCTTCACCTGTAATTAAAGCAACAATTGATGGGTCAACTTTTGTAATGATTTTGTCATACACTTCTCTTGCCAAAAGCCTTAATGGAAAACCAATCATTCCCGAGTTAAAAGAAAGCATAGTTTCTATTGCTAAGAAGGTTTTCCCAGTGTTTGTAGGTCCAAGAACTGCTGTGATTTTATTTTTTGTCATTTCTAGTTTTGGTGTGATTTTTTTTAGCAATACTATATATTGTTACTCCTAAAGAACAAAAATGGGTTAAAACTAGTCCGAATCATTGAGGAAAAAGTTCTCATTTTTATTATTTAATGTTTTAAGGTTATCATAATTTCAAAAAATTAAATATATTTTTTATGTCTCAGAAACTGTGGGAAGCCGATTCTAAAACAAAATCAAAATCAAATTTGTTTGAGTTTGAGAAATATTTAACAAATAAATTTAATTATAAGTCTTATAAAAATTATAAAAAAATATTTAATTGGACAATCAAAAACCCAAAGCTATTTTGGTCTTCAGTTTGGGAATACGCAAACATTAAAGGTATAAAAAATGATAAATTTTATTTTCCAAAAGAAATTATCAAAAGCAAATTTCTAATAAAATCAAGATTAAATTATGCAGAGAATTTATTATCAAAAAATGACAATACAAAAGCCATTACTTTTATAAGTGAAAATGGTTACAGAGAAGAGAAGTCTTGGAAAGAATTAAATAATAATACTTTTAAACTCATTAATTTCTTTAGAGAAAATAGAATTTCAGAAAAAGACAGAGTAGCCGCATATACTGCAAATCAAATTGAGACAGTTGAGGGTTTTTTGGCAACTAGCGCAATAGGAGCTATATGGTCATCATGTTCTCCAGATTTTGGAACGCAAGGAGTAATAGAAAGATTTTCTCAAATTAAACCAAAACTTTTAATCATCACTGATAGATATTATTATAATGGTAAAGAAATAAATATTATTGAAAGATTGCCGGCTATTCTTAAAAAAATTAAATCTATTAAAACTGTAATCATTACTAATTATCCAGGTAAAAAAAATTTAAAACATAAAAAGCTAAAAGGTACGAAAATTTTTTACTACAACAAGTTGAAAAATAAAAAAGAAAAAGAATTTTCATTTAAAAAATTTGATTTTGATAAAGAATTAGCAATTTTATATTCAAGTGGAACAACAGGTAAACCAAAGTGCATATGTCATAGAGCTGGAGGTGTTTTGCTACAACATTTAAAAGAACATAAACTTCATTGTAATGTAAAACCAGGTGATAATGTGTTTTATTTCACCACTTGTGGATGGATGATGTGGAATTGGTTAATGACTTTTTTAGCATCAAAAGCGTCTATTGTTCTTTTTGATGGTTTCCCAATGCATAAAAGAAGCGATTTACTTTTTAAAATAGCCGAGAAAGAAAAAATTTCTCTGTTTGGCATAAGTGCAAAATATATTGACCAGTTAAAAAAATTAAATTTAAATATAAAGACTAAGTATAAACTTAAATATCTTAAAACTATTTGTTCTACTGGATCACCATTATCTCCTGATGGTTTTGATTATGTTTATAAAAATATAAAAAAAAATGTTCATTTGGCCTCTATTGCAGGTGGTACAGACCTCGTTTCATGCTTTGTGTTAGGAAATATTTACTCTCCTGTTTATAGAGGGCAAATTCAGAATAATGGATTAGGAATGAACACAGATGTTTTTTCCGAAAAAGGAAAGTCGTTAATTAATAGAAAAGGAGAATTAGTTTGTAAATCAGCATTTCCATCAATGCCAATTTATTTTTGGAATGATAAAAATGATAAAAAATATAAGTCCGCATATTTTAAGAAATATAAAAATGTTTGGCACCATGGAGATTATGCAGAGAGAAAATCTAATGGTGGATATATCATTTATGGAAGATCAGATGCAACACTTAATCCTGGGGGTGCCAGATTAGGTACTGCTGAGATATATTCTGTTGTTGATAAATTTAATGAAGTAAAAGAATCTATAGTTGTTGGGCAGCAGTGGGATAATGATGTGAGAATTATTTTATTCGTAGTTTTAAAAACCCCAAAAACACTTAGTGAAAAATTAATTTTAAAATTAAAAAAAGCTGTTCGTCTAAACGCATCCCCACGTCATGTACCAAAAAAAATTATTGAGGTCTCAGATATTCCAAGAACAAAAAATGGAAAGATAGTTGAGCTTGCGGTTAAAAATATTATTGAGGGGCACAATATAAAAAATATTCAAGCATTAATAAATCCTTTAATTTTAGAAGAATATAAAAATATAGAAGAACTTAAGAAACCATAATTACATTTAAATTTATATAGACAATAATATTTGATTGTTATTAAATAGTAATATTAACTAATAGATTGGAGAAAATATGTTTAAAAATTTATTTAAAAGTTCTCTATTGATTTTATTCTTGATGATTGGTTTGTCAGGAAAATCATTTGCACAAGAACTTAAATTTTTTACGATTGGTACGGGCGGTACTGCTTACACTTATTATCCAGTTGGAGGTATGATTGCTAATGCAATTTCAAAGCCACCAGGATCTAGAGAGTGTGGAAAAGGTGGAAGCTGCGGAGTACCAAATTTAATAGCATCAGCGGTTTCATCAAGAGGATCGGTTGATAATGTAAATGCAATAATCTCTGGATTAAGAAACTCAGGTTTTGCACAATCAGATGTTGCTTACTGGGCATATACTGGTACTGGAACAATGGAAGGAAAAGAACCTGCAAAAGATTTAAGAACTATTGCAGCTCTTTTTCAAGAGCATATACATTTAGTAGCCCTTAAAAAAAGCAATATCAATTCAGTAAAAGACTTAAAAGGAAAAAGAGTTTCACTAGATGAACCTGGATCTGGAACATATGTTGATGCAAAGTTAATATTAGAGTCTAATGGATTAAGCACAAGCGATGTTAAGGCTGAGGCATTGAAAGGTAAAGCTGCAACAGATGCTTTAAGAAACGGTAAAGTTGATGCGATTTTTGTTGTTGCAGGTTATCCAACTGGTGCAATCGTAGAACTAGCATCTGCAGTTGATATAAAATTAGTTCCAATTGATGGTGCTGGAGCAAAAGCACTAACTTCAAAATATGGTTTCTTCTCAGAAAGCCCAATTCCTTCAGGAACATATGAAGGTGTTGATCAAGTTAATACTGTAGCAGTAGGTGCTCAATGGTTTACATCAGCTAAAGAGGATAGTGAATTAATTTACCAAATTACTAAAGCTTTATGGAATAAGGAGTCTAGAAAGCTTATGGACGTTGGTCATGCTAAGGGAAAAACTATAACACCTGACACAGCTCTTTCTGGAGTAGGTGTACCATTACATCCTGGTGCGGAAAAGTTCTATAAAGAAGCAGGACTTTTAAATTAAATCTTAAAAATCAATTTGCCCTAGATCAATTAGATCTAGGGCATTATTATGTCTCAATTTAATATTTCACCAGATGAAGTTGCAAAACTTGAAGATAAATTTGAGATAAAAAGTAATGAAAGAAAGTTAAAAAATTTCTTAAAAAAATTGACCTTTGTTGCTCTGGTTACAATGTCAATTTACCATTTTTATGCTTCAGGATTTGGAACTATAAGAGATATTCTTCATAGAGGTATTCATATTTCTTTTGTTGTTGGTCTTGTATTTTTATTTTACGGATGGAAAAGTTTTGAAGATAAACAATCTAAAAATAAAGTTCCCATAATAGACATTTTTTTTTCTATATTAGTTGTTGTAACCGCACTTTATTTGCCATTATTGCCCCCAGAAATATTAGCTAGCAGAGTCGGAAATCCTTCCAACACCGAAGTTATTATGGGTTCAATTCTTATTATTTTAACATTAGAGGCTGCAAGAAGATCAATAGGATACACACTACCATTAATTTGCATAATATTTATGATTTTTGCACTTTATGGTCCTATTTTTCCTGGGGCTTTAAAACATGGTGGTAGTAGTTGGGCTGGTTTTGTAAATCATATTTATATAACCAATCAAGGAATTTATGGAATTGCTGTGGGAGTCATGGCTCAATATGTATTTTTATTTATTCTATTTGGTGTCCTTGCAACAAGAATAGGTTTAGGTCAATTATTTATTGATTTAGCGATGGTAATAGCTGGAAGATACTCTGGAGGACCAGCAAAAGTTGCAATTTTTTCCTCAGCTTTTCTTGGAACTATATCTGGCTCTTCAATTGCAAACACAGTCACAACTGGTTCTCTTACAATTCCAGCAATGAAAAAAGTTGGTTACCCTTCACATTTTTCTGGTGCCGTTGAAGCCACAGCTTCTACTGGAGGACAAATAACTCCACCTATTTTAGGAGCTGCAGCTTTTATCATGGTTGAATATTTAGAATTACCCCTAAGAGATATTTTGGCGGCAGCATTAATTCCTGCCTTACTTCATTATTTTGGAATTTTTGTAATGGTTCATTTAGAGGCAAAAAAATTAGGTCTGAGAGGTTTAAATGAAAGTGAAGTTCCAAAATTTTTTAAAATAATAAGAGATAATTGGCTAGCAATTGTTCCTTTAATTTTACTAGTATATTTAATTTTGATTGGTCGGACTCCAGATTACGCCGCAGTAAATGGTATCATTGCTTGTGTAGTCATTGGATTTATAAGGAAAAAAAATAGACTAACTTTAAATGATTTATTTAATTGTCTAGCAAGAGGTGCAAAAAATACTTTAGCAGTTGGGGCAGCTGCTACTTCAATAGGTATAATAGTTGGTGTAGTTACATTAACAGGAGTCGGATTTAGATTAGGATATGTAGTAATACAAACAGCGGGAGATATTGGTGGCTTCTTCTTAAATTTTTTACCATTTAATTATTTTACACTTCAAGATTTGACGTTATTTTTTTCTTTAATATTAATTGCAATATCATGCATATTCATGGGTACAGGAGTTCCAACAACTGCAACTTATATAATTCTTGTTGCTGTTGCAGCGCCCGCTCTTGCTCAATTACAAATTGAACCAATAGTTTCGCATTTTTTTGTTTTTTATTATGGAGTTTTAGCAGACATAACTCCGCCAGTTGCTCTTGCAGCATACGCTGCAGCGGGTATAGCTGGATCAAATCCATTTACTACTGGTAACACGGCTTTTAGATTAGGTATCGCAAAAGCGCTTGTGCCCTTTGTGTTCGTCTATTCACCATCATTATTATTGGTTGCGCAAGGATTTAACTTCTATGACTTCTTTGTAACTTTAATATCTGCAATGATTGGTATTGGATTAATTGGAATTGGTTTCACAGGATATTTGTTTAAATCAGTATCAACTTTTCAAAGATGGTATCTTGGAATTATTTCATTATTATTTATTGCACCAGGTTTAAGTTCATCAATTATTGGCTTAATTTTAGTTTTGCCAGTTTTTGTGTTTCAAATAAAAAAATAAAATTTATCCACCTAAGCCAGCATTTGGAAGTGGTCTTCTTAAAATTTTCCAAATTCCAACTGCACTTGCAACAAGTTTGGTTTTGCACTTTAGTTTACAATTAATGAATACCATTGATTTAGTAACTTTTTGAATTTCAACTATTCCTAATAATTCATCTCCCAAGTTAGATGGAGCAATAAATTTAATATCCAACGATATAGTTACACAAGGTTTGTTGCCACTTGCTTTGTGACAAGCAGTTCCTGCTCCAGCATCAATTATTGTGCATATATAACCACCATGGGTTATCCCAGCTTTATTTAAATGTGTTTCTTTTATTTTTGTTTTAAACTCAAATTTTTTTTTGCTTATAGATCTAAATAACAAACCACCATTATGTTTCATGTAACTTGGTTTATTACTTAATTGTTCAAATTTTTTCATTAAAGGATTATTGCCATAATTAATATAAATAACAAAACCAAACAAAAGAAATATATTACAGATTTTTCAAGTGATATTTTCATTTATCCTTTCGTTTTGGTGCGCCTGCTAGGAGTTGAACCCAGAACCTCCTGGTCCGTAGCCAAGCGCTCTATCCAATTGAGCTACAGGCGCAATTTGTACAGTTTTTATACATAATTAATAATGTAAATTATTTTTTTAGCAAATATTGATATATATATAATAAAAAAATGAATTTAGATTTATTAGTTCCAGATATTGGAGATTTTGAAAACGTTGAAATAATTGAAGTGCTTGTAAAAAAGGGCGATAAAATCAACAAAAATGACCCCGTCGTAACACTGGAGAGCGATAAATCGAGTGTTGAAGTACCATCAAATTATGAGGGTACAGTAGAAAATATAAAAGTTAAAATTGGTGACAAAGTTTCAAAAGGTGATTTGATATTATCACTATCTTCAGACAATAAGGATGAAGAGGAAAAAAATACTAAAACTTTAAGTGATAAAATCCCACCTTCAACAGAGAAGTTAATTGAGGAAGCTGAAACTGCTACAAAGCCTGATATCAAAGCTGAAACAAAAATTGTTGAGCCAAAACAGATCAAACAAACTAGACTAATAAATGAAGTTAAGATGGTTAGTAGTAATGATGATATCGATCCTGTTGAAACAAAAGAATGGCTAGACTCTTTAAGCGCAGTTCTACAAAATGATGGTTCAGAAAGAGCACATTTTTTAATAAAACAATTAATTGATCAATCCTATAAAGCCGGATCAAAAATTCCTCATACTCAAACTACTCCATACGTAAATACTATACCTCCTGAGGAAGAAAAAAGATCTCCTGGAGATCAAAATATAGAACGTAAGTTAAGATCATTAATAAGATGGAATGCTGCAGCCATGGTAGTGAGAGCAAATAAAAAATATCCTGAACTTGGTGGGCACATTGGAACATTTGCATCTGCAGCAACATTATATGATGTTGGAATGAATCATTTTTGGAGAGCAAAAAATAATAAATTTGGAGGTGATCTAGTATATTTTCAAGGTCATAGTGCACCTGGTATGTATGCGAGGGCTTTTCTTGAAGGAAGATTAAATGAAAAACAATTAGATAGATTTAGACAAGAGGTAAAAACAGGTGGGCTTTCATCGTATCCTCATCCTTGGCTAATGCCTAGTTTCTGGCAGTTCCCAACTGTTTCAATGGGTATTGGTCCAATGTTAGCAATATATCAAGCAAGATTTATGAAATATCTTATTAATAGAGGATTAATTAAAGACGAAGGAAGAAAAGTCTGGGCATTTCTAGGTGATGGAGAAATGGATGAGCCCGAGTCTCTTGGTGCAATAGGGTTAGCAGCTCGTGAAAATTTAGACAATTTAATATTCGTTGTTAACTGCAATTTACAAAGATTAGATGGTCCAGTTAGAGGAAATGGAAAAATAATTCAAGAATTAGAGGGAATTTTTAGAGGTGCAGGTTGGAATGTTTTAAAAGTTATTTGGGGTTCTTATTGGGATACTCTTTTAGCAAATGATAAGACAGGACATTTAGTAAAAATTATGAATGAGACCGTGGATGGTGAATATCAAGCTTTTAAGGCAAGAAATGGACTTTATGTTAGAGAGAAGTTTTTTGGCAAATATCCTGAAACAACTGAATTAGTTTCATCGATGTCCGATACTGATATTTGGCGATTAAATAGAGGAGGTCATGATCCTCATAAAGTTTATGCTGCTTATGATAAAGCGGTCAACCACAAAGGAAGTCCCACAGTTATTATTGCTAAAACGATTAAAGGTTATGGTATGGGAAAAAGTGGAGAAAGTGTAAATACTACTCACCAGCAAAAAAAATTAGATGTAGATGATTTGATGTATTACAGGGATAGATTTGATGTTCCTTTAACAGATGCCCAAGTCAAAAATATTGAATATTTCAAACCAGACGAAAATTCAGAAGAAATAAAATATTTAAAAAAGAGAAGGATAGAATTGGGTGGTTTTATTCCAGAAAGAACATCGTACTCAAAACCAATTAAAGCTCCAAGTAAAGATATTTTTGATTTTATGAAGACTTCTACTGGTGAAAAAGAAATGTCTACAACAATGGCACTAGTCAGAATGCTAACTAATCTTTTAAGAGATAAAAATGTTGCTCCTAAATTAGTTCCAATTATTCCAGACGAAGCTAGAACTTTTGGAATGGAAGGTTTCTTTCAAAAAATAGGAATTTATGCTCATGAAGGTCAAAAGTATGAGCCTGAAGATTCTGCGCAACTTTCTTCTTACAGAGAAGAAAAAAGTGGTCAAGTATTAGAAGAAGGAATTACAGAGGCAGGATCTATGTCATCTTGGATTGCTGCAGGTACTGCTTACACTAATCATGACATTGAAATGATACCAATTTATCTTTTCTACTCTATGTTTGGCTTTCAAAGAATTGGAGATTTTGCTTGGGCAGCCGGCGATAGCCAGGCAAGAGGTTTTTTAATTGGCGCAACAGCAGGAAGAACAACTCTTGCAGGAGAGGGGCTTCAACATCAAGATGGTCATAGTCATTTACTCGCATCTACAATTCCAAACTGTATATCTTACGATCCAACGTTCCATTATGAATTAGCCGTGATTTTCAGAGAAGGTTTAAGAAGAATGCATGAAAAAAATGAAAATATTTTTTACTATATTACTACAATGAATGAAAATTATTCTCATCCTGAAATGCCAAAAGATTGTGAAGATGGAATTTTAAAGGGAATGTATAAGATAAAAGAGTCATCAAGTTCAAAAGAAGCTAAGATTCAATTGTTGGGATCTGGAACAATACTTAGAGAAATGATGGACGCATCAGATATACTCAAAAAAGAATATCAGGTAGACAGTGAAGTTTGGAGTGTTACAAGTTTCAACGAGTTAAGAAAAAATGGAATAGAAGTTGAGAGACAAAACTTATTAAACCCCTCAGAAACAAATAAAAAATCGTATATAGAGGAGTGCTTGGGAAAACAGCAAGGACCTATCCTTGCAGCTACTGATTATATGAGAATTAATGCAGATCAAATAAGATCTTTCACGAAAAAAAGCTTTTATTCTCTTGGTACAGACGGATATGGAAGAAGCGATACAAGAAAAAATTTAAGAAGTTTTTTTGAAGTAGATAAAGAACATATAGTTGCCTACAGCCTTAGTGTTTTAGCCAAAGAGCAACTCATCACTTCAAAGTATGCTGAAGATGCCATAAAAAAGTATAATATTGATAAAAATAAAACTATGCCAACAAAAATGTAAATGTCTGATCAATCCATCAAAACATCTGCAAGTCCAAAAGTTAGGAAGTTTGCAAGAGAATTAGGTGTTGATATAAATAAAGTTAAAGGTTCAGCAAGATTAGGTAGAATTATAGAAAAAGATTTAAAAGAATTTGTATCATCTAAAATTAATCAAACATATGATCCAAAAGATAGTAAAAATGAAAAAGTAATCAAAAGCGAATACCAACATTCAGATTTTGGAGAAATTGAAATTAAAGATATCCCTAGAGTAAAAAAAATTGCTGCACCCCATTTAGTCAACTCTTGGACCAACATTCCACATGTAACAAATCATGACGAAGCTGATATCACTGAGATGGAAGAGTTTAGAAGTTCACTTAAAGATAATTACTCCGGAGAAAAAATAAAAATTACTCCACTAGCATTTATTATAAAAGCATTGGTAATATCACTAAAAAAATTTCCATCTTTCAATTCATCAATTGATGATATTGAAAATGGTAAAATTACATTTAAAAAGTATTTTCACATCGGCATCGCAGTTGATACCCAACATGGACTTATGGTTCCCAAGATTAGAGACGCCAATCAAAAAGATATAAAAGAGTTAAGTAAGGACTTAAAAAAAGTAAGTGATGATTGCAGAAATTTAAAAATTGATAAAAAAGAATTTTTTGGAGGATCAATTACTATTACTAGTTTAGGTGGAATTGGTGGATCATTCTTTACACCAATAATTAATTTTCCTGAAGTTGCCATCCTTGGAATTGGCAGAAGCTACAAAAAACAGGTATTTATAGATGGAAAATTTGTTCCAAGAACTATGTTACCTTTATCACTCTCATATGATCATCGAATTATAGACGGAGCTGAGGCTGCAAAATTTAATAATGAATTAAAAGATAATTTAGGAGCAAATTTTGCTTACAACCTAAGTAAATGATTACAAAAATTGATATATTACCAGATGATCTTCAAGTCCATTTTAGTGGAGAAAACTCAGAAATTTTTCCTAATATTTGGTTGAGAGATCATGCAAAAGATGAGCAAAATTGGGATAAAAGGTCTAGTCAAAGAAAGACTTTTACAGCATCTTTAGATCTAAATTTAAAAATAAAAAACGCTGAAATATTAGAAAATGGCAAATATTTGAGCATTGCTTGGCCTGATCTAGAAAAGCCAGTCCAATATTCATTTGAATTTCTAATCAATAACAAAATAGATAAAAAAAGAGAAACAAAATCAAAATTAAAAATTTGGGGATCAAATGAAATTCACCAAGAGATATTTGTAGATTATAATTCTATCTTATCAAATGATGGATTTAAAAACTTTTTAAAAAGTCTACATACTTATGGTTTTTTAGTAATTAAAAATTGCGAAACAAACTTAAAATGTGTTGAAAAAATTGCTAATAAAATTGGATATGTAAGAAATTCTATATTCGGAGGACTGTGGAGTTTTGAGTCTGACGAAAATAAGGCTGACAGCGCTTATACTCAAGAAGAGTTAAGACCACATACAGATTCGACATATAGTAATGATGCTCCAGGGTTACAATTATTATTATGTTGTGATTATGATGCTAAGGGTGGTGACTCAATTATGGTTGATGGATTAAAGATTGCTAAAACAATCAAAAAAGAAGATCCACAAATGTATGATTTGCTTACAAAAATAAATGTAAAGGGCAATTACATTGGTGATGGAGTTTTTCTAGAAGCTGAAAGACCAATATTTAAATTAAATAAAAATAAAGAAATTACTCAAGTGAGTTTTAACAATTACGATCGAGCACCGTTTAGATTTGAAAAGGATTTAACTTTAAAGTTTTATGAAGCTATTAAAAAATTTGATCTACTTGCTAATAATAAAGACTACCAATGGAGACATATACTAAAACCTGGAGAGCTTTTAATATTTAATAATTGGCGAATACTTCATGGAAGAGGATCATTTAGTGGAGTAAGAAAAATGTCTGGATGTTATATTAACAAAGAAGATTTTGATAGTTCTTGTAAGATGAACGGAATAAATTAATTTAATAATTTAATTTAATAAAATGACAAAATCTCTTTCTATGATCTGCGCACTAGTTACAACTTTTATCTGGGGTACAGCTTTTATTGCACAAGATACAGGTATGGATCATATTGGTCCTTTAACATTTAATTCAGCAAGATTTGTTGTAGGATTTTTAACTATTTTACCGCTAGCGTTACTTATTGAGAGGAAGAAAATTAAGCTAGAGATACTCTCAAAATCAAAACTATTTATAAAGTATTTAGTTTTTATGGGAGTTTCACTTTTTTTAGGAACTTTTTTACAACAAGCCGCCCTTCAATACACAAATATTGCAAATGCAGCGTTTTTTACGGTATTTTATGTTCCCATAGTTCCAATTTTATTATTTTTTATTTATTCAAAAAAAGTACATTGGAGTATTTGGCCTGCAATTGGTCTTTGTGTTTTAGGTGTATATCTCTTAAGTGATTTTTCTAATTCAGAAATAATGTTAGGTGATGGTTTAGTTATTTTATGTTCCGTATTTTGGGCATTGCACATAATTTTTGCAGGTAAATTCATGGAAGAATTTGATATTCCAATGTTCTATGCAGCATTACAGGCTTTATTTGTGGCAACGCTCTCAATAATTTTTTCATATGCATTTGAGGAAATTAATATTTCTAAAATTTTATTGGAAAGTAGTTCAATACTTTATGCTGGCGCATTATCAGGTGGAATTGCCTTTACATTGCAAATGTTTGCTCAAAAAAATATAGAAGAGGCACCTGCTGCAATTATTTATTCTTTAGAAGGTGTATTTGCAGCAATTGCTGGATGGATAATTCTTAATCAATTTTTAACCACAAATAACATGATTGGATGTTTTTTAATATTAGTCGCCGTAATTTCTTCTCAAATCTCTCCGAGCACTAAAACTTAAGAATATGCAATTACAAAAAGAATTAATGCAAGAAATGTTCTATAATAAACAAAAAGGTTTAAATTAAAACTTCTTACATAAATCAAAAAATATTTTATTGTCAAATAAGAAACAATAAACGATAATAGGACTGCAAATATAAACAAAATATTCATATCGACATTAGTGTTAATAATATCTTTCATGCTTAGTACACTTGCTCCAGCTAATGCAGGTATGGATAAGTAAAATGATATTTTAGAAGAATCTACTCTATCAAAATTTAAAAATCTTGATGCAGTAATTATAATTCCAGATCTACTAACTCCAGGTATAATAGCCAATACTTGAAAAATACCTATTATTAAAATATTTTTAAGATTTAAATTATTATTAATTTTATTTTTTATTGTAGATCTGTCAGCAATAAACAATAATATTCCAAATATTAATGTAGTCCAAGCTATTACTTTTAAATTTCTTAAATTTTCAATTAAACCGGATGAATAAAAAAAGTAGCCAAAAATAATTAATGGAATTGATCCTAAAACTATCAAAAGGAATAAAGATTTATTCTTAGTAATATTTATTAAATCTTTTCTAAAATAAAAAATAATTGCTAAAAGCGACCCTAGATGAAGGCTTATATCTAGTTGAAGTGAGCTAATATTAAAATTAGAAATTTTTGAAATGATAATGAGATGAGCAGATGAACTTACGGGGATAAATTCGGTAAATCCTTGTATGAATGCTAATATTGATGCTTCTATATATTTTGAAATCATTTGAGAATTGAATAGATAGTTAAAAGATTACTTAAATAAGGCAATTACTATTACGCATAGCTACTATGCAAATTTCAAAAAAATAAGAAAAAGTAGGATTTTTTGAAAATATATGTCATAATGTATTACCTAGTTATACTTTATAGATATTTGAAATTCGTATATAAGCCGACTCCAATGTCTAATAAAATGCTTCAATTCGTAGATATAGGTCAACAAAATCCACCTAAAAGAGATAAATCAAAAAGAAAAGAGGATTTTGGCGAGATATATCAAGAATTTATTCATGATAGAGCTAAAGAACAATCTAGCAGATGCTCACAGTGTGGGGTTCCTTTTTGTCAGGTTCATTGTCCTTTGAGCAACAATATTCCAGATTGGTTAAAACTCACTGCGGAGGGAAGGTATGAAGAAGCATATCACTTATCTCAAAGCACAAATAATATGCCAGAAGTATGTGGAAGAATTTGCCCTCAAGACAGACTATGCGAGGGGAATTGTGTAATCGAACAGTCAGGGCATGGCACTGTTACTATAGGTTCAATTGAAAAATATCTAACTGACAAAGCATGGGAAAATGGATGGGTAAAACCAATAAAAGTAAAAATTGAAAATGAACAAAGTATCGGGATTGTAGGTGCAGGACCAGCAGGGTTAGCCTGTGGAGAAGAACTTAGAAAAAAAGGATATCAAGTAACAATATACGACAGATATGATAGGGCTGGTGGATTACTCATTTATGGAATTCCAAACTTTAAACTAGAGAAACATGTAGTTGAAAGAAGAATTAAACTTTTAAAAGAAGGAGGAATAAAATTTGTAAACAATTTTGAAGTTGGTAAAGACTCTACATTTAAAGAACTACAATCCAAACATGATGCAATCTTAATTTCTACGGGTGTCTACAAACCAAGAGAAGTAAATTTACCAGGAAATGACCTAAGTAATATTTTTCCTGCAATGGAATTTCTAACAGCATCAAATAAAAAAGGCTTGGGAGATAAAGTTGAGATATTTGATAATGGTACACTTAATGCTGAAGGAAAAGATGTTGTTGTTATTGGTGGAGGAGACACAGCAATGGATTGTGTAAGGACATCAGTTCGACAAAAAGCTAAGTCTGTAAAATGTTTATACAGAAGAGATAGAGAAAATATGCCTGGATCTGCTAGAGAAGTAGGAAATGCAGAGGAAGAAGGTGTTGAATTTATTTGGTTGAGTAATCCAAAAGAATTTAAAGGATCTAATAAAGTTAAGAGTATTATAGTGGATAAAATGAAATTAACTGACCCTGATGAGAGTGGAAGAAGAAAACCAGTTGTAGAAGAAAATTCAGAATTTGAAATAAAAGCAGATTTAGTGATTAAGTCTCTAGGATTTGATCCAGAGGACTTACCTATTCTTTTCCAAGAGCCAAGATTAAAAGTTTCACAATGGGGAACTATTAAGGCTGACTTTGATACCTTAGAAACAAGTATTCCTGGTGTATTCGCTGCAGGAGATATTGTCCGAGGTGCATCATTAGTTGTGTGGGCTATTAAAGATGGAAGAGATGCAGCAACTTCAATCGAAAGTTTTCTTCAATCAAAACAAAAAATGAAAGTTGCATAATGGATATCCAAAAAAAAAATCGTGAATTATTAAAAAAAAATCATGTTTATGATGAGAAAATGGAACATGATGCATGTGGAGTAGGTCTTGTAGCTTCAACTGAGGGTCTAAAATCAAGAAAAGTAGTCGAATATGGAATTGAAGCTTTAAAAGCTGTTTGGCACAGGGGCGCTATCGACGCCGATGGAAAAACAGGTGATGGAGCAGGAATACATATTGAGATACCAAAAGATTTTTTTGCAGAGAAAATAGAAATTACTGGACATAAACACGATAATTCAGATTTATGTGTAGGAATGATCTTTCTTCCGAGGAACGATTTTGGTGGTCAAGAGCAATGTAGAACAATAGTAGAGAGCGAACTTACAAAAAAGAATTTTAATATATATGGATGGAGACAAGTACCAGTTGATCCATCTGTGCTTGGTGAAAAAGCTGAATTAACAAGACCTGAAATTGCACAAGTTTTGTTTACTCATAATGATAAATCAATTGTTGGCAAAGATTTAGAGAGAATACTATACGAGACAAGAAGAAAAATTGAAAAAGAAGCTTTAAAAAACCAATTAAATAATTTTTATATTTGCTCATTTAGTTCAAGATCAATTATTTATAAAGGAATGTTTCTTGCAGAAGCTTTGTCAGACTTTTATACAGATTTAAAAGATGAACGTTTTATTTCAAGATATGCAATTTTTCATCAGAGGTTTTCAACTAATACAGCACCAAGCTGGGATTTAGCTCAACCGTTTAGAGCTATCGCTCATAATGGTGAAATAAATACACTTAAAGGTAACGTTAATTGGATGAATATACACCAAGAAGAAATGTTCAGTCCATTATTTGATGATATGGAAAATTTGAAACCAGTTATTCCAGCTGGAAATTCTGACTCTGCATCATTAGACAATGTTTTTGAATTATTAAATATTTCTGGTCATTCAGCACCTTTAGCAAAACTTATGTTAATTCCGGATGCTTGGTCTAAAAAAAGTAAAGTTTTGCCAAAAGATCATCAACAGTTGTTTAATTTTTTAAATAGTACCATGGAACCTTGGGATGGGCCAGCTGCTGTTGCAGCGACAGATAATGAGTGGGTAATTGTTGGGAGTGACAGAAATGGTCTAAGACCATTAAGATATACTGTTACAAGAGACAAACTTTTGTTCGCGGGATCTGAAACAGGTATGATTAATTTAAATGAAAAAAAAATTGTTTCGAAAGGAAGACTTGGCCCTGGTGAAATATTGGGTGTTAGAATTGAAAAAGGAAAAGTTTATACGAATAATGCAATTAAGAATTATTTAGCAAAAGAATTTAAAAAGTTTAACAACCAGATCATTGATCTTGATAAAAAATTTCCAATAGAAAATGAAAAAAACCAGTATTCAGGTTCTGATTTAAAAAAAATACAACACTGTTTTGGCTATAGCCTTGAGGATTTAGAACTAATCCTTCATCCTATGGCTGAAGATGCCAAAGAAGCAACTGGATCCATGGGTGATGATACACCTCTTGCTGTATTATCTGACAAATATAGGCCTCTTTACCATTTTTTTAAACAGAACTTTAGTCAAGTAACAAATCCTCCAATTGACTCTTTAAGAGAAAATAAGGTTATGAGTTTAAAAACTAGGTTTGGAAATCTCGGCAATATTCTTGATTTTTCAGATCTTACTGAGGAAAACATTTATGTTTTAGACAGTCCTATTCTCTCAAACAATCAGTTTGAAAAATTTGTAAAGTACTTTGGTGATAATTATAGAATTTTAAATTGTATTTTTGACAAAGAAGAAACACTTGAAAGTTCAATTAATAAATTAAAAAGGGATGCAGAGAAAGCAGTCAGAGAAGGTGTAACACAACTTATTTTGTCAGATAAAAATATATCCGAAACAAAACTGCCAATGCCAATGCTTTTATGTATTGGAGCAATAAATACTCATTTAATAAAATTAGGACTAAGAGGATATGTTTCTATCAATATTCAAACAGGAGATGCTCTTGATACACACTCATTTGCTACGCTTATAGGTGTTGGAGCAACAACTGTAAATCCTTATCTTGCATTCGATAGTTTATTTCAAAGATACTCTAAAAAACTTTTTGGAAAATTTTCTTTTGATGAGTGTGTCAGTAGGTATATAAAATCTGTAAATTTTGGCCTGTTAAAAATAATGTCAAAGATGGGTATTTCTGTTTTAAGTTCTTATAGAGGAGGATGTAATTTTGAAACTGTAGGACTAAGTAGAACAATTGTTAAAGATTATTTCCCAGGGGTAATATCTAAAATTTCTGGAATTGGATTAAGTGGTATAGAAAAAAAGATAAGAGGTATACATAAGGATGCTTTTGACATTCATTCCAATATTTTACCCATAGGAGGAATTTATAGATATAGAAAAAATGGAGAAACTCACCAATATCAAGGAAAATTAATTCATCTTTTGCAAGCTGCAGTTGGATCAAATTCTTATGATACTTATAAAAAATACACAAAAGGAATTTACGGTTTAAAACCAATTAATTTAAGAGATTTAATTGACTTTAAAAATCAAGTGGCAATTGCAATTGACGAAGTCGAGTCAATAAGTGAAATTATGAAAAGATTTGGAAGTGGAAGTATGTCTCATGGTGCTTTATCAAAAGAAGCTCATGAAACACTTGCTATGGGTATGAATAGGATAAAGGGTGCTTCTTGTAGTGGCGAAGGTGGAGAAGATGAAAATAGATTTAAAGTTTTAGAAAATGGAGATAGCGCTAATTCAAGAGTAAAACAAATAGCATCTGCAAGATTTGGAGTAACTATAAATTATTTAAATAATTGTAATGAAATTGAAATTAAAATTGCACAAGGTGCAAAACCTGGTGAAGGGGGTCAATTACCTGGGTTTAAGGTTACTGAAGAAATAGCTAAATTAAGACATTCTACTCCAGGAGTGACACTAATTTCACCTCCTCCACATCATGATATTTACTCAATAGAAGATCTCGCACAACTAATTTATGATTTAAAGCAAATCAATCCTAAGGCTAGAGTTGGTGTAAAATTAGTAGCTTCCTCTGGAATAGGAACTATTGCTGCAGGAGTTGCTAAAGCAAAAGCTGATATCATTTTAATTTCTGGTCATAATGGTGGAACAGGCGCTACTCCTCAAACAAGCGTTAAATATGTTGGTATTCCATGGGAAATGGGATTAACAGAAGCAAATCAAGTTTTGACTTTAAATAAACTACGACACCTTGTTACTCTGAGAACTGATGGAGGAATTAAAACTGGAAGAGATGTAGTTATGGCAGCAATGATGGGCGCAGAAGAGTTTGGTGTAGCTACTACAGCGCTAGTTGCAATGGGATGCATTATGGTAAGACAATGTCACTCTAACACTTGTCCAGTCGGTGTTTGTACTCAAGATGATGAACTTAGAAAAAAATTTACTGGTACACCAGACAAGGTAGTGAACTTATTTTCTTTTATAGCGGAAGAAGTAAGAGAAATTCTAGCAAGTTTAGGTTTTAAGTCTCTTAATGAGGTCATTGGTAGAACTGACTTATTAAGGCAGGTAAGTAAAGGATCACCAAATTTGGATGATTTAGATTTAAATCCTTTATTTGTACAAGCTGACCCCGGTAAAAATAAAAGATATTGTCAGAAACCTATAATTAATGAGGTTCCAGATACATTGGATCAAAAAATTTGGCCAGAGGTAGAAAACTTAATAGATAATAATTCTCCATTAGATAAAACATATGAAATAAAAAACACTGATAGAGCAGTAGGCACAAGAATCTCTTATCATTTATATAAAAAATTTGGAAATAATAAATTAGAGGAAAATACTTTTTCACTCAATTTTAAAGGATCGGCTGGACAATCATTTGGGGCATTCGGGATTAAAGGACTTAAATTAATTTTAAAAGGGGATGCTAATGATTACGTTGCCAAAGGTTTGTCAGGTGCATCTGTAATAGTTAAACTTCCTGAGGAAAGTAATTTGGTCTCAAACGAAAATACTATTATAGGAAATACAGTCTTATATGGAGCAACATCGGGAACTTTATTAGCAGCAGGACAAGCGGGTGAAAGATTTGCAGTAAGAAACTCAGGAGCAACTGCAGTAGTTGAAGGTTGCGACTCAAATGGATGTGAGTATATGACAGGGGGATCGATTGTAATATTAGGTGATGTTGGAGATAATTTTGGAGCAGGTATGACAGGTGGAATGGCTTTTGTATATGATCCTAACAATGAATTTCCAAAAAAAGCAAATCCAGAGACAATTATTTGGCAAACACCTGAGACAGAGTTTTGGAAAAATAATTTAAAGAAATTAGTCTCAAAACATTATCAAGAAACAGAGTCTAATATTTCTAAAAATATACTCGAAAATTTTGATTTGGAGGTAAATAATTTTTTACAAGTTTGCCCTAAAGAAATGATAGATAAACTTGAAAATCCAATTACTAATAAAAATATTGTTGGTAAAGCTAGTTAACTTTTTTAATTATTTTTTGTAGTTCTTTACAAATTATACTTAAATTTTTGCTTGAGGAGAGACTATGATCTCCATTCTTTATTATTAAAAGCTTTTTATCTGCTTTAGGAAAAGTTTTTAAAACCATTCTTGAGTATTTTACAGGTACTACCTCATCTTTTTGTCCGTGAACCATTGTGACAGGTATGGTATTATTTAACTTTTTATTAAGGACTTTATTAGTAGCTTTTTTTCCATCAAAAATAAGCTGTTTAGTAATTAAGTATTCATAGTCACCATTTTTAATTTTAGATATTCCTTTTTTGATTATTTCATACTTTGTCTTTTTTGGAAATTTTTTCCACATAATTCTTGTAAGAAACTCAGGTGCAGATCCAATACCTAGGAAGCCTTTAATTTGAGAACTAAAATATCTGTGCATTATCATCGAAATCCATCCACCCATACTTGAGCCAATTAAAATAAAATCATTTTTTTTTACTATTTTATTAATTGCAGTCTTCGCATCATTTGACCATTTTGTAATATTACCTTTTGTAAATTCTCCTGATGACCTTCCATGACCAAAATATTCTAATGCTAAAAACCCCAATTTATTTTTAATGCTAAAATTTAAAAATCTTTTAGGTTTATCTCCATCTATATCTGATGCAAAACCTGGTAAAAAAACTATGTAGAGATTTTTCTTATAATTATTTGCGATATATCTTAGTTTTTTATATTTAGAAATTCTTAGAAATTTATTTTTTTTCATATAAAGTATTCATGTTGACTAGGTATATATTATTATCACATGCAGTCTAAATTAAAAGTACTACAGGTAATTCCTAAGTTAGGTTATGGTGGCGCAGAAACTGGTTGTTATGATATTGCACATTACTTGCCAGAAAATAATGTTAGATCATATCTAATTACAAGTGGTGGTGAACTTCTACAATACTTAGACAGAAAAAAAGTCAAACTTATTAGACTTCCTGTTCACTCAAAAAATCCTATACTCATTTTTATTAATTCACTAATTATTTCTGCAATTATTTTAATAAATGGGATAAATATTGTTCATGCTAGAAGTAGAGCGCCTGCATGGTCATGTTTAATTGCAACAAAAATTACAAGAAGAAAGTTTGTTACGACTTTTCATGGAACCTATAATTACAAAAATAAGTTAAAAAAATTTTATAATTCTGTAATGGTTAGATCTGATTTAATTATTGCTGGATCTAATTTTATTTTTTCACACATCAAAGAAAATTATGCAGAATATCTAACAGATAAAAAAAAATTACTTTCTATATTTAGAGGTATCAATACAGATTATTTTGACTCTTCAACAACACTAGAAACTGATGAAGATAAATTATTTAAGTCATGGGATTTGAAAATTGGAAAAAAAATAATTTTATTACCAGGTAGATTAACAGCTTGGAAAGGCCAAGAAATGTTTTTAGAGGCATTAAGTAAAGTAAATATTCAGTTAGGTAACGATTCATTTATTGCAGTAATTTTAGGTAACGAACAAGGGCGAGATCTTTATAAAAAAAAATTAATTAGACTTGTTGAACAATACAGACTTACCAAACAAATAAGATTTATTGATCATTGTAAAAATATGCCATTAGCTTACAAAATATCTGACATAGTTGTCTCCACATCAATTGAACCTGAAGCTTTTGGAAGAGTTGCAGTAGAAGCTCAATCTATGCAAAAATTAATTCTTGCCAGTAATATTGGTGGATCTAATGAGACAATTATTGATGGAAAGTCTGGACTATTGTTTGAAGCAGGTAATTCCGATGATTTATCAAAAAAAATTATACAAGTTATGAACTTTGATCCTAATGCACTTTCAAAAATGGGTAATTTTGGAAGAGAAAATGTCGTAAAGAAATTTAATGTTGAAAAAATGTGTTTTTCTACTTATTCAGAGTACAAAAAACTATTTAATTAATGCCAAATATTACATTACCTGACGGAAAAAAATTAAACTTTGATAAAAGTGTAACAGGTTCAGAGGTTGCAGAAAAAATAAGTAAATCTCTAGCTAAACAAGCTTTAGTAATGAGCGTAAATGGTGAATTAAAAGATTTATATTCAACAATAGATAAGGATAGTTCAATTAAAATTTTTACTGCAAAAGATCCTGAGGGATTAGAAGTTATTAGGCATGATACAGCACATATTATGGCAATGGCTGTGCAGGAATTATTTCCAGGAACACAGGTAACAATTGGTCCGGTTATAGAAAATGGCTTTTATTATGACTTTGCTAGAAAGGAACCTTTTACCAGTGAAGACCTTAAAAAAATTGAAAATAAAATGTCAGAGATAATTGATAAGGATGTAAAAACTAGAAGGGAAATTTGGGAAAGAGATAAGGCAATATCTCATTTTAAAAAAATTGGAGAAAAATATAAAGCTGAAATAATTGAAAGTATTCCAAAAAATGAGATGCTTACGGTTTATCATCATGGTGATACATGGCATGATCTATGTAGAGGTCCCCATTTAGAATCTTCTAGTAAAATTGGTAAAGCATTTAAATTAACAAAAGTATCAGGGGCTTATTGGCGAGGGGATTCTAATAATGAAATGTTGCAAAGAATTTATGGAACTAGCTGGGCCAATCAAAAAGACCTGGATTTGTATCTTCAAAGAATAGAAGAAGCAGAAAAAAGAGATCATAGAAAAATAGGTAAAGAGATGGATTTGTTTCATTTTAGAGAAGAAAGTCCTGGCTCTGTATTTTGGCACCAAAAAGGATGGAACTTATTTCAAAAACTTATTTCTTATATGAGAATGAAGCAAGAAACTGCAGGATACCAGGAAATAAATACTCCAGAAATATTAGATCGATCACTTTGGGAAAAATCTGGCCACTGGGAAAAATTTGGTGCAAATATGTACACTTCTACTACTCCTGATGAAAAAGTTTTTGCTATAAAACCAATGAATTGTCCTGGATGTGTTCAGGTTTTCAATCAAGGTTTAAAAAGTTACAGAGATTTACCACTAAAAATGTCGGAATTTGGAAAAGTTCATAGATATGAGCCCTCTGGAGCACTTCACGGATTATTGCGTGTTAGAGCATTCACCCAAGATGATGCACATATTTTCTGTACAGAAGAGCAAATCACAGAAGAATGTTTGAGTGTAACAAATTTAATTTTGGAAATTTATAAAGACCTAGGATTTGAAGATGTAATTTTGAAATATTCTGATCGACCAGACTTAAGAGTTGGGGATGATAAAGTTTGGGATAAATCTGAAGCAGCATTATTGGAAGCTATAAAGGCAACAAAATTAGAATACTCTGTAAACAAGGGTGAAGGCGCTTTTTATGGTCCTAAAATAGAATTTGTTTTAAGAGATGCAATTGGAAGAGATTGGCAATGTGGAACTTTGCAGGTTGATCTTAATTTACCAGGTAGATTAGGTGCATCGTTTGTAGATAGAGACGGAAACAAAAAAGTACCTGTCATGCTACACAGAGCTTTATTTGGGTCATTAGAAAGATTTATAGGAATTTTAATTGAAAATTATTCTGGAAAATTACCGTTTTGGCTTTGTCCAGTCCAAACTATAGTTATACCTATTTCAAGTGATTTTGATGAATACGCAAAACAAGTAAACAATGAGTTAAAAAAAGTTGGTTTAAGTTCTGAAGTTGATTTAAAAAATCATAATTTAAATTATAAAATTAGAGAACATTCATTAACTAAAGTCCCAATGCTACTAATATGTGGAAAAAAAGAAGTTGACAGCAACACGGTAACTATTAGAAGATTGGATTCTAAAAAACAGGAAACTATGGAATTAAAAGAATTCTTAAAAAAATATTCTGCTCTTAACAAAGCACCTTCAATCTAAGTGGCAGATTTTAAACAAAACTATTTTCAGAAAAGAACTAGGCCAAAAGGACCTAGAACTAACCAAAGGATAACTTCTCAAGATGTTCAAGTTATCGCAAGCGACGGAGATAACTTAGGTATTCTAAATTTACAAGATGCAATTAGTAGAGCAAAAGATCAAGGTTTAGATTTAATTGAAATTGCTCCAAATGCAAAGCCTCCAGTTTGCAAAATAATGGATATGGGGAAATATAAATATGATGCTCAAAAAAAAGCAAATAAAGCAAAGAAAAAGCAAAAAAAGATTGAGTTAAAAGAAATTAAGTTAAGACCTGTTACAGAAGTACATGATTATACTTTTAAAATAAAAAATGCCCAAAAATTTATAGCTAAAGGAGATAAAGTAAAATTTACAATAAGATTTAAAGGGAGAGAGTTACAGCATTCAAGCTTAGGAAATGAGTTAATGGATAAGATTAAACAAGATATGGAGACTGTTGGACGAGTTGAGCTTCAACCCAAGTTTGATGGTAAACAAATGATTATGGTTATCCAGCCTTTATAAGCCATATTTCTGGTTGTAAAGTAATATTAATATTTGTATAACCCCACAAAAATTATGCCAAAATTAAAAACAAAAAGTTCAGCAAAAAAAAGATTTAAAATATCAGCTAGAGGCAAAGTAATAACAGCTCAAGCTGGTAAGAGACATGGTATGATTAAGAGAACTAATTCACAGATAAGAAAACAAAGAGGTACTACGGTGATGTCTAAACAAGATGGTAAGATTGTAAAATCTTATATGCCGTATAACCTAAGAGGATAGTATGGCTAGAGTAAAAAGAGGTGTAACAAGTAGAGCTAAACACAAAAAGGTATTAAAAGCTGTTAAAGGTCAGTGGGGTAGAAGAAAAAATACTATACGAGTCGCTAGACAGGCAATGGAAAAGGCTATGCAGTACGCCTATAGAGATCGAAGAAATAAAAAAAGAGACTTTAAATCAATTTGGATACAAAGAATTAATGCTGGAGTTAGATCTGAAGGTTTAACTTATTCTAAATTTATTAACGGTCTTAGTAAGACAGGTATTAAAATAGACAGAAAAATACTCGCTGAAATAGCCTACGATAATCCAGAAGCATTCAAAACCATAGTTAAAAAAGCTCAAGCAGCATTAAATTAATTTTCATTGTTGTTTTTCTAGAGTTAACAAATATTCTACGAATATGTCCGATATAAAAAAAATTAGAGATGAGTATTTAATAAAATTAGATAACAATTTAGATACTGAAAGTGTAAATCAAATAAAAACAGAATTGTTTGGTAAAAATGGACAAATTTCTAATTCTTTTAAAACATTAGGCTCATTACCCAATGATGAGAGAAAAAAATTTGCATCTGAATTAAACTCAATAAAAGATGAATTACAAGAAAAAATAAATTCCAAACTTCAAGAAATTGAAATTAAAGAGATTAACTCTAAACTTGAGAATGAAAAATTAGATGTAACTTTACCTGAGAGAGAAATAAAACAAGGAAAAATACATCCTGTCTCACAAGTTATCGATGAGATATCCTCAATATTTTCTGAAATTGGCTTTAGTGTAGAAGAAGGTCCAGATGTAGAGAATGAGCATTATAATTTTACTGCATTAAATACTCCTGATAATCATCCAGCAAGAGATATGCATGACACTTTTTATTTAGATAATAATAAAGAAATATTATTAAGAACTCATACATCTCCTGTACAAGTTAGAACGATGTTGAATGGAAAACCTCCATTTAAGATTATAGCTCCTGGAAGAACATATAGATCTGATAGTGATCAAACACATTCACCAATGTTTCATCAAGTTGAGGGACTTCATATTGATAAAGATATAAATATGGGTCATTTAAAAGGCTGTTTGAACTACTTTATAAAATCATTTTTTGAAGTTGATAAAATTAAAATGAGATTTAGACCCAGTCATTTTCCTTTTACTGAACCATCAGCAGAAGTTGACATTGGTTATGAGTTAAAGGATGGAAAAATAGTTATTGGTGAGGGGGATAAATGGCTAGAAATTCTTGGATGTGGAATGGTACATCCAAATGTCTTAAAAAATGTAAATGTAAATCCAGATAAATACCAAGGTTATGCTTTTGGTATTGGTATTGATAGACTTGGAATGTTAAAATATGGCATAAATGATCTAAGAGCTTTTTTTGAGACTGACTATAGATGGCTCAATCACTTTGGTTTTGATCCGTTGGATGTTCCATCAAATTATAGAGGTCTAAGCAGATGAAATTTACAATGAGTTGGTTAAAAGAACATCTTGAGACCAAGCATAAAGATACTCAGATTATTGATAAATTGACAGATGTTGGACTTGAAGTTGAGAGCTTTGAAAATATTAGCTCTGATTTTGATAATTTTAAAGTGGCAAAAATTATAAATGCTGAACAACATCCAAATGCAGATAGACTTAGGGTATGTGATGTTGATATAGGACAACAAAATATTGTTAAAGTTGTTTGTGGAGCACCAAACGCTAAAAAAGATCTTTTGACTGTTTATGCTGGTCCTGGATCAGTAATTCCAAAAAATAATATGAAACTTACAATCAGTAAGATTAGAGGTGTAACTTCGTATGGGATGCTATGTTCAGAGTCAGAATTAAAATTATCAGATGAAAGTGAGGGAATAACAGAGCTAAAACCAGGCAAATATTCCGACAAAATAGGTAAAAATTTTTTTAAACACAATACTGAAAAAGTTGTTGATTTATCAATAACTCCAAATCGACCTGACTGTTTAGGAGTTAGAGGGATAGCCAGAGATTTAGCTGCAGCAGGAGCTGGTAAATTAAAAAATATTTCTCATAAAAAAATCAATAATGGCGGATCCCAAAATATAAAAGTTTCAATTGTCAAAGATAAAAACCAAGGTTGTACAATATTTGGAAGTTGTCTCATAAAAGGCGTAACGAATAAAGAAAGCCCAAAATGGTTGAAAGAAAAAATTGAATCTCTTGGTCAAAAACCAATTTCAGCAATTGTAGATATAACTAATTATGTAATGTTAGATTTAAATAGACCTCTACATGCATATGATGCAGATAAAATTGATAAAGAAATTATAGTAAGAAATTCAAAAAAAGGCGAAACCTTTGAAGCACTGGACAATAAGGAATATAAATTAGATGATGGTATGTGTGTTATATCTGATAAATCTGGCGTCTTAGGCTTAGGAGGAGTAATTGGAGGAACACGATCTGGCACTGAATTAAAAACCAAAAATATTTTATTGGAGTCTGCATACTTTATTCCAAGATCAATAAGAAAAACTTCAAAATTACTTAACATAGATACCGATGCTAAATTTAGATTTGAAAGAGGAATTGACCCTCAATCAATAGAGACAGGTTTAATAAAAGCTTCTCGATTAATATCAGAAATTTGTGGAGGAAAGATAAGTAAATTTGATATTCAAAAAATTAAACAATATAAAAACTCAGAAATTAAATTTAATATCTCGCTATTCGAAAAAATAACAGGTTTTAAAGTTAAAGAAAATGAAATCATTAAAATTTTGAACAATCTAGGTTTCAAAGTTTCCAAAAAAAAATCAGAATTAAACCTAAGTGTTCCTTCTTGGAGGCCTGACATAAGTCAACCGATAGATATAGTTGAAGAAGTTGTTAGAATTAAAGGATATGAAAATATTGAAACTATAGAACCAAAGAAAAATAGATTAAAAGACACATTAAACAAACAACAAAAACTTTTTCATTTTTTACAACGTTCTGTAGCATCAAAAGGTTATTTAGAGACTATTACTTGGTCATTCACAGATGCAAGAATAAATAATCTTTTTAGAGAAAATTTAAAAGAAGTTAAAATAGTAAATCCTATAAGTTCAGATTTAAATGTATTAAGAAATTCAATTTTTTCAAACTTAGTCTTTTATTTAAAGAAAAATTTAGACAGAGGATTTAAAGATATTTCGCTCTTCGAGATTGGACCAATTTTTAAAAATAACCAGCCTGGAGAACAGTTAACGATAATAGGTGCAATAAAATCAGGGAAAATTTCAAGATTAAATTGGAATGAAAAAGAGAGATCAGTTGATATTTTTGATGTGAAAAAAGATTTAATTCAAACATTAATGGAAGCTGGATATGATAAACAAAGTTTTTTCATAAGAGATAAATCTCCCACTTACTATCACCCAGGAAAATCTGGTTCACTTTATCTAGATAAGGATGATATTGATCCTGTTGCATATTTTGGAGAACTACATCCAAATATTGTAAAGAGGCTAGATATAAAAACTGAAGGAGTAGTTGGTTTTGAAATCTATCTCGATTATTTAAAAGATAATAAAATAAAATTAAAGGATCAAAAGACCAATTTTGAATATTCGGACTATCAAAAATCAGAGAGAGATTTTGCTTTTGTAGTAGATAAAAATTACAAAGCACAGGATTTAATTGAAATCATATCATCAATTGATAAAAATCTAATAAGATCAATTAAAATTTTTGATATTTATGAAGGTGAAAATATTCCAGATGGAAAAAAATCGATAGCTCTTAATGTTACAATTCAATCATCTGAAAAAACATTAGAAGAAAATGATCTTGAAAAAATTAATAAATTAATTATTTCAACTGTTGAGTCTAAGTCAGGCGCGAAAATTAGATCCTAAATGTCCACTGAAATTGATAACATAAGAAACTTTGCAATTATTGCACATATTGATCATGGTAAATCCACAATAGCAGATAGAATAATACATAGATGTGGTGGATTAACAGATAGAGAAATGAAAGCTCAAGTCCTTGACTCAATGGACATTGAAAGAGAGAGAGGTATAACAATTAAAGCTCAAACAGTTAAATTAAATTACAAGTCAAAAAGTGGAAAAAATTATATTTTAAATATTATAGATACTCCTGGACATGTTGACTTTAGTTATGAAGTTAGCAGGTCTTTGTATGCCTGTGAAGGATCAATATTAATTGTAGATAGCACACAAGGTGTAGAGGCCCAAACTTTAGCAAATGTCTATCAAGCATTAGATATTAACCATGAAATTATTCCAGTTTTAAATAAAATTGATTTACCTGCATCTGATATAGATAGAACAAATAAACAAATTGAAGACGTTATTGGAATAGATACTTCAAACGCTGTACCATGTTCAGGTAAAACAGGTGAGGGCATTGATGAAATTTTGGAGCAAATTATTCAAAGACTACCTGGACCCAGAGGTGAAAAAGATGAAAAATTAAAGTGTTTATTAGTAGACAGCTGGTATGACAGTTATCTTGGAGTAGTAATTTTAGTAAGAGTAATTGATGGGAAAATAAAAAATAATATGAAAATTAAAATGATGTCTTCTAATAAAGAGTATTTTGTTGAAAAAGTTGGTGTTTTTACGCCAAAACCAAAGGATATTGACGAACTTAATTCAGGAGAAATTGGTTTTATAACAACTGGAATAAAAGTTTTATCTGAAACAAAGGTTGGAGATACAATTTGTGATGCTTCAAAACCATTAATAGAGATACTTCCAGGCTTTAAACCAAGTAAGCCAGTAGTTTTTTGTGGTTTGTTTCCTGTAGATAGTTCTGAATATCAAAAACTAAAAGATGGTTTGGCTAAACTCAAATTGAATGACTCTAGTTTTTCTTTTGAGGCCGAGTCTTCCTCCGCATTAGGCTTGGGTTTTAGATGTGGTTTTTTGGGTTTGTTACATTTAGAAATTGTTACAGAGAGACTTGAAAGAGAATTTGATATTAACTTACTTACTACAACTCCAGGTGTAGTTTATAAAATCCATTTGAACAATGGTGAAGTAAAAGATTTGCAGAATCCATCGAGTTTACCGGATCCAACTTTGATAAAATTTATTGAAGAACCATGGATTAAAGCTACAATTATTACTCCAGATCAGTTTCTTGGACCAATAATAAAAATATGCCAAGATAAAAGAGGAATTCAAACTAATTTAAGTTACTCAGGCAATAGAGCAGTTGTAAATTATGAATTACCATTAAATGAAGTAGTGTTTGATTTTAATGACAGATTAAAATCTATGACAAGTGGTTATGCTAGTTTTGATTATGAAATAATAGGACATAGAGAAGGGGATCTTGTTAAAATGAGTATACTAGTAAATAGTGAACCTGTGGATGCCTTAGCAATGATGATTCACAAAGACTTTGCTCAAAAAACTGGTAGGGAGGTTTGTGAAAAATTAAAAGACTTAATTCCCAGGCATAATTTTATGATACCAGTTCAAGCAGCTATAGGAGGAAAGATTATTGCAAGAGAGACAATTAAAGGTTTTAAAAAGGATGTATTAACAAAAATCCATGGTGGCGGAGCTGTTGACAGAAAAAGAAAATTACTTGAAAAACAGAAAAAAGGTAAAGCTAGAGCTAAACAATTTGGGAGAGTTGAGATACCACAAGAAGCTTTTATAGGTGTACTTAAAATATCTAAGGAAAAATAATGGAGAGGTGGCCGAGTGGTTGAAGGCGCACGCTTGGAAAGCGTGTATAGGGGAAACTCTATCATGGGTTCGAATCCCATTCTCTCCGCCATTAATTATTAATCCAAAAATGGCTTTTATTCAAAAAAATCGAAAAATAGAAAATTTTTTTAAAAAATCTAATATAATCGTTGAAAATACTAACTAATTTAAGCTCATGGTCTTAAGAGATTTTATTAAAAAATTCAAAAATGGTATAAAAGATTATTCCTTATAAAAATTAATGACAAAAAATAATACTAATACTTATCAAGCCGACTCCATTAAAGTTTTAAAAGGTCTAGAAGCAGTAAGAAAAAGACCTGGTATGTATATCGGTGATACAGATGATGGAACTGGTTTGCATCATATGGTCTATGAAGTAGTAGATAATTCCATTGATGAGGCATTAGCAGGTCATTGTAAAAAAATTGAGGTAAGTATAAACTCGGATGGGTCAATTACAGTTGAAGATGATGGTAGAGGAATACCAGTTGACTTTCACAAAGAAGAAAAAAAATCAGCAGCAGAAGTTATAATGACACAATTGCATGCTGGTGGTAAATTTGACCATGATTCCTATAAAGTTTCAGGAGGTCTACATGGCGTTGGAGTTTCAGTGGTCAATGCTCTTTCACAAAAATTAGAATTGTATGTTGAAAGAGATGGGAAAAAATATTTTGTCGAGTTTATAAATGGCGAAACTAAGATACCACTAAAAGTAATAGGTAAGTCAAAAAATACTGGTACTAAAATCAATTTTTTACCTTCCAAAGATATTTTCTCATCTACAAAATTTAGTTTTTCAATTATTCAAAAAAGAATGCGTGAATTAGCTTTTTTAAACAAAGGAATTAAAATCATAATTAATGACCTAACTCAAAAAAAAATAAAGACTCACGAATTTAAATTTGAGGGTGGTATAAATGAGTTTGTTGAATTTTTAGATGAAAAAAGAGAAAAATTAAAAAATAAGAATGATAATAATTTGTTTAGGAAGCCAATTTATATCGAGGGAATGAGAAGTAATATTGATGTTCAATGTTCATTAAAATGGAATGCAGGATATAATGAGGATGTGTACCCCTATACTAATAATATTTATCAAAAAGATGGAGGGACTCATCTTTTAGGATTTAGAAGTGCATTAACAAGAGTTGTCAATAAATATGCATCAGAGCAGAATTTATTAAAAAAAAGTAAAGTTTTACTCTCTGGAGATGATATTAAAGAAGGTTTAACATGTGTTCTTTCAGTAAAAATCCCAGATCCTAAATTTTCTTCTCAGACAAAAGATAAATTAGTTTCCTCAGAAGTGAGAAACATTGTAGAAGGTATAGTTAATGAAAAATTGTCAATTTGGTTTGATCAAAACCCATCTATTTCTAAAATAATTTTATCAAAAATAATCCAGGCTGCAGTAGCAAGAGATGTTGCCAAAAAAGCAAGAGAAAACGTTAGAAGAAAAGGTGCTTTAGAGCTCACTGGATTACCTGGAAAGTTGGCAGATTGTCAAAACTCAAAACAAGAGGGAACAGAATTATTTATTGTTGAAGGAGACTCAGCTGGAGGATCAGCTAAACAAGGAAGAAATAGAGAGTTTCAAGCAGTGCTACCACTGAGGGGAAAAATTTTAAATACATATACTGAAATGAATGGGTCTAAAAAAAATGTAAATCAAAGTGACCTAAGAACAAAATCATTATCAAAAATGATTTCTTCAAATGAAATAGTTACATTGATAAATGCTCTAGGATTAGATCCTAAAACAGAGGAAATAAACCTAGAGGATTTAAGATATGGAAAAATTATAATTATGACAGATGCAGATGTAGATGGTTCACATATCAGAGCACTACTTTTAACTTTTTTTAATAATGTCCCTTTTAATAAATTAATAGAAAAAGGTCATGTTTATTTAGCCCAACCCCCTCTTTTTAAAATAAATAAAGGCTCTAAAGGCATTTACATCAAAGATGAAAAAGATCTCGAAAATTATATAATTAAGAATTCTAAAGATCAAAAAAAAGTTAAGAGAAATTCTAAAGAATTTGATAAAATTATTCAATTAGAAAAATCTAAACTAAATATTCAAAGATTTAAGGGTCTTGGAGAAATGAATCCTGAAGAATTATGGAATACTACTTTAAATCCAGAGACAAGAAATTTACTTCAAGTTCAATATTCAAAAAATTTACAAAAAGATCAAAATCTTATACAAACATTAATGGGTAACGATGTTGCTTCTAGGAAAGATTTTATTGTAGATAACGCAATAAATGTTGTTAATTTAGATATTTAATTAATGGAGTTAATCAGTAATTCCAAATCATCACATCTAAACAAAATTACATATGTCAATTTAAGATGGATCGGTGTAATAGGTCAATTTATTACTATAAATGTCGTCGCATTCTTATTAAAATTTGAATTCAATTTTTTACTAGCAAATATTATAGTTTTAGTAGGTGCTTTAAGTAATATTTTCTTATTTTATTTTTTTAAAAAAAATCAATTACAAGAAAAAATATCCCTTACTTTTCTTATCATTGATATTTTACAACTAAGTATTTTACTTTATTTAACAGGTGGTATTATAAATCCATTCTCAATATTCTTGATTATACCAAGTATATTTGCCTCAAGCAGCTTAAGTATTAGAACAAATATTTTAATAATAATTTTAACAATATTTTCAATTATTTTACTTACTTTTTATCATCAAGAATTACCTTCACCATTAAATGAATATATTTTTAATAATTACTATTATTATTCTGTGCCTTTAGCTTTAATTATTGCGCTCCTTTTCCTGAGTTTTTTTGCTTTAACATTTGGAAATGAGTCAAAGGTTAGAAAGGATGCATTAGATAAAATTCAGGAAGTTATTTCTAAAGAGCACGAATTGGTATCTTTAGGTGGGCAAGCTGCAGCAGCTGCCCATTCATTAGGCACTCCATTATCTACTATTAAGATTATATCTCAAGACTTGTACAATAATTTTAAAAATAATAGAGACCTTAAAAAAGATATTGAATTACTTGTTAGCCAAGTTGATAGATGCAATGAAATATTAAAAAGGTTATCTTTAAATCCTGTAGTTGAAGATGATTTTATAGATAAAAATATAAGTTTGTATGATTATATAAAAGAAATAGTTAATTCTTTTAAAGAGATATCAGATAAAAATTTTATTATTAATATAGAGCAAGATTATAATTCATTTGAAATTCCAAAATCGATTGAAGTAGTTTATGGGATAAGAAATTTTATTGGAAATGCCAATAAATTTTCAAAAAAAAATATTTTCATATCGATAACTAGCGACAGTGAAAATTCAATAATATCGATAGAAGATGATGGATCAGGTTTTCCTAAAGATATACTTACAAAGATTGGAGAGCCATATATTAAGTCACTTCAATCTAAAAATAAGTCCAGAGCAGGACTTGGACTTGGAATATTCATAGGAAAAACTTTGTTAGAAAGAAATAAAGCTAAACTTTTAATTAGAAACTCAGAAACAAGAGGTGGTGCTGAAATCAAAATTGAATGGTCAAATAAAGATTTAAAAAGTATTTAGTGCAGTTTTTTGTTTTCAAAAAGACCGCTCAATTGATCAATCATTACGTCACCTAGTTCTTGTACATCTGAAATTTTTATAGCTTTTTTATAATATCTAGATACGTCATGGCCAATACCAATTGCTAATATTTCAATTTCACTATTGGTTTCAATAAACTTAACAATTTTTTTTAAGTTTTTTTCTAAGAAATCGCCTGAATTTACTGATAAAGTTGAATCATCTACAGGTGCTCCATCAGAAATAACCATTAATATTTTTCTTTCCTCTCTTCTTTTTTTAAGTCTATTAAATGCCCATGTAATAGCTTCTCCATCTATATTTTCTTTTAACAATCCCTCTTTTAACATTAATCCCAAATTCTTTTTTGATTGTCTCCAATGCGAGTCGGCGCTTTTATAAATGATGTGTCTAAGATCATTTAGTCTTCCAGGGTTTTTTATTTTTCCTAATTTATTCCATTCTTGTCGACTTTTTCCACCTTTCCAATTTTTTGTTGTAAATCCAAGTATCTCTACTTTGACTGAACATCTCTCTAAGGTTCTAGATAAAATATCAGCACAAATAGCTGCTATAGTTATTGGCCTTCCTCTCATTGAACCAGAGTTATCAATTAATAATGTCACTATAGTATCTTTAAAGTCTAAATCTTTTTCTTTTTTAAATGATAATGAATTGTATGGGTCAATAATAATTCTTGGTAACTTAGAACTATCTAATAATCCTTCTTCAAGATCAAATTCCCATGACCGATTTTGTTTTGCCATTAATTGTCTTTGTAATTTGTTCGCTAATTTTGTAATTAAATCTTGAAAGCTAGTAAGTTGCTGGTCTAAATTTTTTCTGAGTTTTTGAATTTCCTCAGCAGTTTCTAAACTTTCAGCTTTGGCGATTTCGTCAAACTCTTTAGTAAAAATTTTATATTCTTTATCACTTATACCTAAACTCTTTTTTTGGATCACATTTTCTGAGTCCATATCATCGTTATTCTCATTGGCAAGTTGATCATCAAGTCTAAACTCATTAACATCATCCTCACTATCCATACCCTGCGTGATATTTTCATCCTCACTTGACTTGCTAGACTGTTCATTGTTTTCATCCTCATTGTTATTTGGATTATTTTGATCTTGGGCATCATCTTTTTCATCATTTTCTTTTTCGGTGGTGTCATCATTTTCAAATATATCCATACTTTCTAAAATTTCTGAAAATTTATTATTATAAACCTCTTGATTTTCTAGATTTTCTTTTAAAAATTTCAAATGATTACCTATGGACTTATTAAAATCATTCTCCCAAAATTGAAGAATTTCTTTATTTCCAGGACTTAATTCCAGATTAAAAAACTTGTTTGTCATATAAATTTCAAAAGCATCAATTATATTTGTGTCTTCTTTTTTTGTTGTCTTTTTTTGCTCAAGAGATTGGAGTCTATATTTATAATTATCTTTAAAATTTTTTAAAATTCCTTTTAACATTTCTGAACCTAGTAACTCATATCTTACTTTTTCTGAAAATTGATAAAGGGTTCTACAAGATGGATTTTTTGGATTATTTTTGGCTAGTAATTTTTTATCTGAAAACCTCTTTTTCAAAGCGTCAGAGTCTGTCTCGGCTCTTAGTTTTTTAAACTGATTTTTATCAGTAATATTATCTATTTCCCCAACGCTATAAATTTTTTCCTCTTTTTTCTTATTTCTATCTACTTTATAATCATCAGAGATAACTCTGTAAGTTGATTGTAGTGCTTGTTTGAATTTTTCTTTTATACCATCTTCTTTATTCATTAAACTTGAATATTAATCATTGACTCTGGTAGTTCTTCACCAAAACATCTTTGATAATATTCAGAAATAGTATTTTTCTCTGCATCGTCGCATTTGTTCAAAAATGTAACCCTAAATGCATATCCAATATCTTTGAAAATTTCTGAATTTTCAGCCCAATGCAAGACTGTTCTTGGACTCATTACTGTCGATATATCTCCAGCCATAAATCCTTTTCTAGTTAGTGAAGCTACTTTTATCATGTTTGATACTTGTTCTTTTCCTTTAGAATTGTTTAAATTTTTATTTTTACCTAGTATTATTTCCATCTCTTTTTCCAAACTAAGATAGTTTAATGTAGATACGATATTCCATCTATCCATCTGACCTTGATTTATCTGCTGAGTTCCATGATATAAACCTGTTGTATCTCCTAGACCTACAGTATTCGTTGTTGCAAATAGCCTAAAAAACTTATTTTGTTTAATGACTTTATTTTTATCTAACAATGTAAAACTTCCCTCTGACTCAAGCACTCTCTGAATAACAAACATTACATCTGGTCTTCCAGCATCATATTCGTCAAAAACTAATGCTACAGGGTTTTGAATTGACCAGGGAAGAATGCCCTCTTTAAATTCAGTTACTTGTTTACCCTCTTTTATCACAATGGAGTCTTTTCCAATTAAATCAATTCTGCTCACATGACTATCAAGATTAATTCTTATACAGGGCCAGTTTAATCTAGCAGCTATCTGTTCAATATGAGTTGATTTTCCTGTACCATGATACCCCTGTATCAGAACTCTTTTGTTAAAAGAGAAACCAGACAAAATAGCCAATGTTGTATCCTTATCAAACTTATATGTTTTATCTATCTCTGGCACATATTCACTTGATTTAGAAAATGCATCCACTTCCATATCACTTTCAATACCAAAGGTTTGTTTAATAGATAATTTAATATCTGGGGTATGGTTAATATTTGGTGTCAATTTTCTCCTTATATGTATTTTTTAATTGAGTATAAGCTAAAGTAATTACTTTTAGCTTGTCTTCAAATTTTTTATTTCCAGCATTCATATCAGGGTGAAATTTTTTGACAAGTTTTTTAAATTTTTCTTGAACTTTCTCCCATTTTAATCCGACACTAATTCCTAATATATTAAAGGCTTTTATATCATTGTTGTTAAATTTAAACTTATTCATGTTATTAAAATCATTATTGAATTTGAACTTATCCATTTCATCTTTTAAAGCATTACTCCACAAAACTTTAAAAAAATTGTCCGAGGAACTAAAGCTTTGTGTTGGTTTATGCCAAGTCATGTCTGAACGTAAAAATTCAACTATTTGTTGATCACTCATACCTCTAAAATAGTTCCAGTTTTTATTAAATTCTTTTATGTGATTTAAACACAATAATCTGTAATCTTTACTATTATCTCTTTCTTTAGGGGCTTTATACAAGCCCTCGTCAGAACAATTATTCCAATCACAAATATTTTTCATAGTATATAGTAGTTTATACTATGAAAATTAATGAGCTTATCAAAATTATCGAAAAAAAGATTTTGTCGCAGGATTGTATTTCAAAGGTTAAGATAGAGGATAAGTCACTTTTGCATAAAAATCATAAATCGAATGAAAAAGGAAAATTTCATATTTTGCTGTTAATTGAATCAGCTGAATTAAAAAAAAAAAGTAAATTAAATTCTACAAGATTTATCTACAAAATTTTAGATAACGAATTAAAAAATAATATTCATTCATTACAGATTAAACTACTTTAAACTGTTAAAAATATATCTCTTTAAAATTAAAGGATTGATCTGAAAGTCTATTTGTATTTTACCAAAATTTTTAATTAATACTAAATTAATACTCTCAGAATTGTTTTTTTTATCGATTTTCATAAAATTTAAAATTTTATCAGTATCTTTTTTTTTAAAAAGACTATTTATTTTTGCTTTCAAACCAATTCTATTTATATGGTTTATGATAATATTTAACTGTTCTTTTGAAAGAATTCCACGTTGAAGACTAAATTCTGCTGCACTTTTTATACCTAAAATAACGGCTTCACCATGATTTAGTTTTTTAGAAAAACCTAGCGTTGACTCATAAGCATGCGCAAAGGTGTGACCTAAATTTAATACTTTTCTGAAATTTTTTTCATCTACATCTTTTTCCACTACGGTTTTCTTCAAATTACAAGCTTCTAAAATAGAATTTTCAATAAAGGGTGATTTTAATTTTAAAATTTTTTCTAAGTTTTTATCAAGATATACAAAATTTCGATAACTATCTATAATGCTACTTTTTAATATTTCAGCATATCCACAAATAATTTCTCTTTTAGGCAAAGAATTTAAAATATTAATATCTGATACAACTAGATCTGGTTGATAAAAACTACCAACTAAATTTTTTCCATATTTATTATTTATGCCTGTTTTTCCACCTATTGATGAATCTACTTGTGAGAGTAAAGTTGTTGGAATATTTATAAATTTTAAACCTCTTTTAAAAGTACTTGATGCAAATCCAACTATATCTCCAATTATCCCTCCACCAAAAGAAATAACACAATCTGATCTGTTAAATCTTCTTTCAAATAAAATTTTATGAATTTTTTCAATTGTTATATAATTTTTATTTTTTTCTGACGGTACTAATTGAATTTTAAATATTTTTTTAGATTTGAGTTTTGTATACAACGTTTTTTTAAAAATATTTGGAATATTCTTGTCTGTAACAACTAAGCATTTTTCGAAAGTTATATTTCTATCTTTAAAAATTTTATCTATCTTATTTACTAAGCCTCTTCCTATAAGAATTGAGTAATTTTTGGTATTTGTTTTTATATTTATTTTATTTATTTTCATAAATATCTAATATCCTATTTATAATTTGATCTTTATCTAATTTATCACAATTTATTTTATAGTTCGACAATTCGTAAATTTTTGATCTTTCTTTGATTAAACTATTTATTTTATCTTTAGTGAGTTTAATAACAACTGGTCTTTTTTTACTTTTGTATATTCTATTTATAATTGTTTCATTCTTCCAATTAAGCCAAAAGGATAAGCATGTTTTCTGACATAATTTTCTTATGGATGAATTAATAAACCCTCCACCTCCTAAAGAAATTACATTATTTTCAGATTTAAGATATTTTAAGGAAATTTTTTCTTCAATTTTTCTAAAATATTTTTCTCCATTTTTTTTAAAAATATCTGAAATACTTAATGACTCAACTTCCTCAATCTTTCGATCAATATCTATAAAACTGACGTTTAATTTTTTTGATAAAATTTTACCAATAGAGGATTTACCAGATCCCATCATCCCGATTAATACAATGTTTTTTTTTGATTTCATGAGTTTCTATATTGAAAAAACACAAATATGTCTTATTTTGAAATTATTAAATTATATGCAATTTACAAAAAATACAAGTAAAGGCAAATTCTTAAGTTTAGGTTTTGTTTTTAAAATTTTAATAGTCATTTTTATAATTATACTTGGCTTTATTTTAATTAATCGGATTAATTTGCCTGCACCAGTTAAACAAATTGAAAAAATCTTACCAAATGAAAATTTCAAAACAATTAAGTAAGATTTTAATTTTTACATTTTTTATTTTATTAGTTCAATATGCTAAGGCCCAGGAAATAAAAGAGATTTGGTCTGAGATACAAAAAAAAAATATATCCAATAATGAGTCAGATAATAATGATGATAGCACAAATGTCGTAAATCAAGTTGAAGGCGTTAAAGTAAAACTTTCTGATGAAAATATTCTAGTAGATCAAAATTTAGAAAACTCTAATATATTGTTGTCTGGATTATTTGACCCTGATGACAACGATTTGAAACTTGATATGTGGTCAAAAACAGATGGATCAGTAATAAAAAAGCAGCTTGAAAGTATAAAATCTAAAAATTTGTCAAGTTTTTCTGAGAGATTGATGGATGTAGCATTATTAACAAACTCTTATATTCCAAATCAAAATTTCTCTCAGGATGAATTCGAAAGTTATACCATTGATCATCTAATTAAAAAAAAAGATTTTAATTTAGTCGAGCAGTTCATACAAAAAAATTCATCGATAAAAGATAAAGAAAGACTTATAAAACATGTGGCTGATTACTATTTGTCGTTAAACAAAATAGAAAATTCATGCTCTGCTATTAACAGTTTAAGTATTATAAAAGATGAATACTTAATGTACTACAAAATATACTGTTTAATTATCCAGGATAAAAAAAATGAGGCACAATTATTGTTTGATCTTAACTCTGAGACAGACACTTTAGATAATTTTTTTGTTCAAAAGTTTGAAGTGCTAATGGGATATCAGGATAACAATTATATATTATCTGATAAAAATGTTCTCTATTTCCACTTATCTCACAAAACAGATAAAAAATTAATATATTATCCTTCTATAGAGTCTAAAGAATTTATTTGGAAATATTTATCTAACTCTAATTTGCTTAAAAATTTAAATGATTTCAATCTTAGTGATATTGACCAGGTAAAGTTTCTAGAAAAAGCAACTAGTGAAGGTATTTTTGAAGAAAAGGACTTATTGAATTTGTACAAAAAATTTCAATTTGAGATTGATGACTTAATTAATTTTGAGAAAGTATATAAAAATCTACCAGACTATAAGGGAAGAGCTTTGCTCTATCAGAGATTTCTGCTTACAGATAATGTTGAAAAAAAACTTTTATTGTTATCAAAATTGAATAGTTCTTTTGAAAAATCAAATTTTAGAAGATCATTTGACGATGAGTTGTCTAAATTATTAAAAAAAATGGATAAAGAGGAAATTCCCTCAAAATTTTCTACTTTTTACCAAAAAAACCTAATAACTGAAGCAAACAAAAAAAATAAAATTAAGTTTAATGATGAAGTATTCCATCAGTCAAAAGTGTTAAATTATTTTTTGAATAAGAATAGCCTAACCAAAACCCAAAAAATGACTGACAATTTATTATCGAAAATGAAAAAAGATAAAGACTATTCTTTCAACTTTAAAGATATAGTTTTGTTGCAATCTCTTAGATCGGATGGAATTGAGATAGGTGAAATCGATGAACTCTCTCAATATAAACCTGATTTAAATCCTGAATTAGATAAAATGATCGATAATAATGAATCGGGCATGATATTATTAAAACTAGTTGAAATTATTGGCGAAAAAGAATTAGATGAATTAAATAGTCGATCGTTGAATTTTGTAATCGAAATTATGAATAGAACAAAATTAATTAGTTTGAGAAACGAACTATTATTGGAAATTCTTCCATTAAAAGTTTAAAGTGCTTTTTTAATCATGACAATAAGAACTATTATAACGGAACCAAACGAGATTTTAAGACAAGTTTCAAAACCAGTGCTAAAAGTTGGTAATGAAGAAAGAAAGCTGATGGATGACATGTTGCAAACAATGTATGCAGCTAACGGCATTGGTTTAGCAGCAATCCAAATAGGAATTCCAAAGAGAATAATAGTTATGGATATTTCAAAGGATGGTAAAAAAAATCCACTGTTTTTTGTTAATCCAATAATAAAAAAAAAAGACAAAGAAAAAACAACATATGAAGAAGGGTGTTTGTCCGTACCTAATTATTTTGCTGAAGTTGATAGACCTAAATATTGTGAAGTAGAATATTTAGATTACAGCGGAGAAAGTAAAGTTTTAAAAGCTGATGGACTTCTTGCAACTTGTATACAACATGAAATGGATCATCTAGAAGGGATACTTTTCATAGATTATTTATCTAAATTAAAAAAAACAATGATTGTCAAAAAATTATCAAAGAAAAAAAAAAATCCTGATCGTATAATTGTTTAATGAGCAAAAAAATTGCTTTTTTGGGTACACCCAGTATTTCAGGTCAGATATTGAAATCATTGTACCAAAACGGTTTTAACATTGAAATTGTATATACTCAGCCACCTGTTGCATCAAATAGGGGACATAAATTAAATAAATCTCCAGTTCATATCATGGCTGAAATATTGAATATTCCAGTTAGAACTCCAATAAAATTAGATAATCTTGAGGAAAAAAAATTTATAAAAAGTAAAAATATTGATTTAGGTGTAGTTGTTGCATATGGCCAAATTTTAAAAAAAGATATTTTGGCACTGCCAAAATTTGGATGGATAAACATTCATTATTCACTTCTACCAAAATTACGAGGCGCAGCTCCAATCCAAAGGGCCATTATGAATAATGAGAATATAACAGGGATTTCAATTATGAAGATGGATGAGGGTTTAGACACAGGTCCAATTTGCAATCAATATCCGATAAATATATTAGATAATGAAAATAGTGAGGATTTGTCTAAAAGATTGAGCAATTTAGCTTCTGAAAAGATTTTAGAAAATATTGATAATATTTTTGAAAATAGAGCTTTATTCAAAGATCAAGATCATAGTCAATCTACATATGCAAAAAAAATCAAAAAAGAAGAAGGTAAAATAATTTGGCAAGAAAATAATAAAAAGATTATAGGAAAAATAAATGGTTTATATCCCAATCCAGGTGGATGGTTTGAGTTTCAAGGAGAAAGATATAAAATCCATAAAGCTGAATTATCAATTAACACAGGAAAAGCAGGCTATGTTTTGTCGGATAATTTAGAAATTGGTTGTGGTGAAAATTCTATTAAAATTATCGAAATTCAAAGACAAGGGAAAAAAGTCCAAAAAACTGGGGAGTTTTTGCTAGGGAGTCAAATTAAGAAGGGCACCAATTTGAATTAGATATGTTTCGTTATCAAATTTTAATTGAGTATGTCGGCAGCTCTTTTATGGGATGGCAAGTTCAAAAAAAAGGCAAAACCATTCAAGGATTAATTCAAAAAGAGATTTCAAAACTTCTAGATGAAAAAATAATTGTTACTGGTTCTGGAAGAACAGATGCTGGCGTTCATGCTATTGAACAATCTGCACATTTTGACTGCATGAATAAAATTAAAAATTTGAAAAAGTTTTTAAATTCTATTAATTATTTTCTAAATAAAAATGAAATAGCTATTTTGAAAATTAAAAAACAAAATTTAAATTTTCACGCACGCTTTTCAGCAAAAGAAAGAGTTTATAAGTATATTATTTATAATCAAACAACCAAGCCCGTTATTCAAAATAATCGAGGATGGTTTGTTATAAAAAAACTTGATTTTGAAAGTATGAAAATGGGAGCAAAAAAATTAATTGGGACTCATGATTTTTCGTCATTTAGAGCTTCGGGATGTAATGCAAAAAGTCCTATTAAATTTATGAAATTAGTAAAAATAAAAAAATTAAAAACTAAAATTGAATTTGAATTTAGATCACAATCATTTTTAAAACAGCAAGTAAGGTCGATGGTAGGTTGTTTGAAATTTATTGGGGAAAAAAAATGGTCTATTAAAAAATTTGTGAATGTTATAAAGTCAAAGAATAGAAAATTATGTGCTCCTCCCGCACCTGCTCAGGGATTATATTTAGTAAAAGTTAAATACTAATTTTTTTTATTACTCATTGCGAATTTTCTGTTAATTCTCCACCTAGACTCTGCTCTTACAATATAGCCACAACAATTTTTTGATTTACATTTACAAGGAAATTGCTTGTAATCTTTATCATACCCAAAACCATAGTCACAAGTCAGTTCCTCACCTTTTTTTATATCTTTAATTGCTTTAACCCATATCTTAAGCCCTTTACCATCATAATCGCAATTATTTTCACAAGAATGATTTATTAGTCCAGCTGTATTCCATGGAAAGTCTCCATCAAGATCATATTTTTTATTCACAGTAAATAAATATATTGGTTTACTATTATCGTATTTATCGGACTCTTCTGTTTGTTTCTTTGTAATTAATTTACCAATATAATCTATTATCTTCTCACCCTCTTTTATATCCCGTGTAGCGTAAAGTCCTTTACCTTTTTTATCTATATCTGACTTTTTAATTTTGTATGGTTTCATATTTCTTTACTTATTATTTAGAAAAAATTTATCAATTAAATTCTATTAATGCATCAACATGTCGTTTAGTACTGCTTTGTAATGCTTTTAAATCGTAGCCTCCTTCAAGAATTGAAACTACTCTTCCTTTACAAAAAGACTTTGAACACTCTAAGGTTCTTTTAGTAATTTTGTAAAAATCTTCTGAACTTAGCATAAGTTGTGCTAAAGGATCATCAATATGCGCATCAAAACCCGCAGAAAACAATAGAAATTCTGGTTTGAATGTCTTTAATTTATTTAAAACTATTTCGTAGGCATTTAAATATTCTTCAGACGTCGTCCCAGCTTTTAATGGAATATTTAAAACATTATCAAAATTTCCCTTTTCTTTTTCCGAACCTGAACCTGGGTAGTATGGATATTGGTGAGTTGAAATATATAAAACTTTTTCGTTATCGTAGAAAATATTTTGTGTTCCATTACCATGGTGAACATCGAAATCAATTATAGCAATTTTATTGTATTTATATTTTTCAATTAAATAATTTGCACCAACAGCTACATTATTATAAATACAAAATCCCATAGCTTTATCTTTTTCAGCATGATGACCAGGTGGTCTGACAGCACAAAATGCATTATTATATTCTTTATTTTCTACTCCATCTATTGCTGCAATTATTGAGCCTACTGCATCTTTTGTTGCATCTTTACTTCCAGGAGAAATGATTGTATCTCCGTCTAAAAATACTAAACCTTTTTTAGGAAATGACTTTTCTACTTGGTTAACGTAATCCTCAGAATGAGTTTTATTAATAAGGGATAAATTAAATTTTGCTGGTTTTTTCCATATAAGATTTTTGTCATCTATTTTTTTAAAATTCTCAATTACTGCAGTAACCCTGTCAATTTTTTCTGGATGACCATCTCCAGTGTCATGATTTTTATAGGTATCTGATATTATAAGGCCAGTCTTCACTTAAAATAATGTTTTAAAATATTTAAATAAATTAAGCTTAATTTTTTCAAATCGGTCAATGAAACTGCTTCATCAACTTTATGCATTGTTTTTCCAACTAAGCCAAATTCTAGACACGGAGCAATTTTTCTTATAAATCTAGCATCTGAGGTACCACCAGTTGTTGACAGTTTTGGTTTTATTTTGGTTATTTCTTTTATAATTTTTTGTATCATAAAAGTCGTATGATTTGGCTTTGTGAGAAAAGCCTCTCCTGAAACAGCATAATCAATTTTATATTTAGATTTAGTTTTATTGCAGACTTTTTTCAAAATCTTTTCGATTTTATTTTTAATTGAATTTGAAGTATGCTTATTATTAAATCTTATATTAAATGTAGCATAAGCAATACCAGGAATAACATTATCAGCAGTATTATGTATATTAATCTTTGTGATTTCCAGGTTTGTAGGCTGAAAATCTTTTGTACCTTTATCAAATTTTATATCTTTAAGTTCCTTTAGTATTTTTACAACAGTTGTAGAAGGGTTGTTTGCTCTATGAGGATAAGCTACATGCCCTTGTACACCAGTAATTGTTAATCGACCAGTCATGCTACCTCTTCGCCCAATTTTTATCATTTCTCCCAATTTATTTGGATTTGTTGGCTCTCCAACTAAGCAAAAATCTATTTTTTCTTTTCTCTTTTTTAAGTAATCAACAACTTTTTTAGTTCCATTAATAGCAACACCTTCCTCGTCTCCAGTAATCAAAAGACTTACAGATCCCTTAAACCCTCTATTTTTTTGAGTAAAAATACTAACAGCAGACACAAATGCAGCAATTGAGCTTTTCATATCATTTGCTCCTCTACCAATTAAATGACCTTTCTTAATTGATGGTTTAAATGGGTTAACCGTCCAATCATATAAATTTCCAGCAGGGACAACATCTAGATGTCCTGCATAACAAAAATTAGGACCTTTATTTCCCAATCTTGCATATAGGTTTTTAACTGGTTCACTTCCTTTTTCTTTAAACTCAAGAATTTTAGTTTTAAACCCAAGTTTTTTTAGCTTCCTTTCCAGAAATTTCATAACTCCTGCATCTTTAGGAGTTACAGTTGGAAATCTAATTAGCTCCTTTGCTAATTGTAATTCATTTATAATTGCCATTTAAATTATTCTCTCAAGAGATCGTTAATAGAAGTTTTTGATCTGGTTTTCTCATCAACTTGTTTGATTATTACTGCACAATACAGAGAGGGTGCAGATGAATTATTTTTATCTGGAAGTGAACCTGGAACCACAACTGAATAAGGAGGAATTTTTCCGTAAGTAATTTCACCAGTTTTTCTATTAACAATTTTTGTAGATTGTCCAATGTACATTCCCATACTTAGAACAGATCCTTCTCCTACAATTACACCCTCTACAACTTCAGACATTGCGCCCAAAAAAACATTATCTTCTATAATTGTCGGAAGTGCTTGTGCAGGTTCTAATACACCACCCACACCTGATCCTGCAGAGATATGGCAATTTTTTCCTATTTGGCTGCAGCTTCCTGCTCTTGCAAATGTATCAATCATTGTACCTTCATCAATATATGCACCGATATTAACGTAGCATGGCATTAAAACTGCATTTTTGCCTACGAAACTTCCTTTCCTTACTGGAGAGTTAGGTACCATTCTAAAACCAGCCTTTTCATGATCTTCTTTTGTCCATCCTGCTGTTTTACCTTTAAGTAAATGCGATTTATCATACCAACTACTGTAAGGACCATTCAAATTTTCCATAGGATACAATCTGAAACTCAACATGATTGCTTTTTTTAAATGTTGATGAGTTACCCACTCACCATTTATTTTCTCAGCCACTCTCGATCTACCACTATCTAAATCATCGATAACTTGATTTATTGTATCTTTAAGAGACTGTTCAGATGACGGGTTTACTTGATCTCTATTTTCCCAAGCATCATTTATAATATTTTCTATACTCATAATTTTACTAGTTTTTTAATAACCTTATTTCTTTTAAAAATAAAGAGAGATTTTCTATTTTGTAGTCAATATATTCTTTGTTAGATTCCTTTTTTCCCCAATACTCGTTATTGATTAACCAAACTGTTGTAGCCCCTCTTTCTTTTCCAATTGACAAATTTTTTGCAATATCCTCAATATAAATCGTCTCTTTTGGATTAATATCAAATTTCTTAACCATTAAATCGAATGCTTTTGCGGCTGGTTTTGGATGATAATCAGCATCAACAATATCAAATACATCATCAAATAAGTCATATATACCTAAGTGCGTAGTAATATTTTTAACATGTTCCTTGCTTCCATTTGTAAAAACAAATTTTCTTAGATCTAATTTTTTTATTTCTTCTCTTAAAACAATGTCTTTCTCCATGAAAGATAGATCAATATCATGAACAAATTGTAAAAATTCTGTTGGGGGAATATCATGGTGTATCATTAATCCGTTCAGACTTGTGTTATATTTATGAAAATAATTGGTTTGGAGCTCTTTTGCTTCTTTTAAATCAATCTTTAACTTTTTTGAAATATACTGAGTCATTCTTTTGCTTACTTGACCAAATACTGCCTCTAGATCTTGATAAAGAACACCGTCACAATCGAATAAGATATTTTTTATGTGCTTCATCTTCTTATTAATGTTCCAGCACCTTTATCTGAAAATAATTCGAACAAAATTGAATGTTTTTTTCTTCCATCTATGATTCCTACTCCTGTAACCCCGTTCATTACTGCATCAAGGCATGTATTTATTTTGGGTATCATGCCCTCTGTGATTGTTTCATTATTAATCATTTCTAAAATTTCAGAAGAGCTTATCTCTTCGATAAGCTTTTTTTCTTTATTTAAAACTCCTTCCACATTAGTCATTAATAATAATCTTCTGCATTTTAAAGATTTTGCTATAGCTCCCGCAGCTGTGTCTCCATTAATATTATATGTTTGATTATTTTTTCCCAGACCTAAAGGAGATATAATTGGTACTGCATTTATTTTGATTATATCTTTTATTATGTCCACATTTATTTTATTTGGAATACCAACAAATCCTAGTTCCTCTGCCTCTGGAGTAACTTCTATAGCGTTATTTTTCTTTGTATTTAAAGAAACTGCATTTGCACCTTTTTCGACTAAAGAATTTACAATATCCTCATTAAAGTCGATAAGGACATTTTCAACTATGTTAATAATTTTTTCATCTGTAACTCTTAATCCTCTTATAAATTTTGATTGAATATTCGATTTATCTAACTCTCTTTTAATTCTGGGACCGCCTCCATGAACTATAATTATAGAAAGTCCTAATTTATTTAAAATACTAATATCTGAAATAAAATTATTAAAGATATTTCTATCGATAAAAACATTCCCCCCATATTTAATTACAATTAACTGATCTTTATATTTATCTATGTATTTTTTAAATTCATCGATTGTAGGACCGTCTTTGGGTACAATTTTCTCTATTTCCATTTTTAAACTGTTTTGACAGTCGTTCTCTTAATAATGATGTACTGTTGAGCCATTGTTAATATGTTATTTATAGTCCAGTAAATGACTAGTCCAGCTGGGAAAGGAGCTAATATCACTGTCAAAAATAAAGGGAAAAACATAAATATTTTTGCTTGGACAGGATCAGGCGGTGTCGGATTTAGTTTTTGTTGCATCCACATTGAAACACCCATTAAACATGGCCAAACACCAATAAGTAAAAAAGAAGGAGGATCCCATGGAATTAAACCAAACAAATTAAATATAGAAGTAGGATCCCTTTCGCTTAAATCTTTTATCCAACCAAAAAATGGTTGATGTCTCATTTCAATAGTTACAAATAAAACCTTATAGATGGCAAAGAAGAATGGAATTTGTATGAAAATTGGAAGGCACCCGCTGATTGGATTAACTTTCTCTCTTTTGTACAATGCCATCATTTCTTGTTGAAGTTTCATTTTATCCTCTTTATGTAACTCTTTTAGCCTTGCCATTTCTGGTTGGAGAACTTTCATTTTAGCCATTGATTTAAATGAGTAATTAGCAAGTGGAAAAAATACCAATCTAATACAAGCAGTAATCATAATAATTGCTATTCCAAAATTACCGGCAAGATTAAAGAAATATTGAATTGCAAAAAATAAAGGTTTCACGATAAAGTAGAACCATCCCCAATCTATAGCTAAATCAAATTTGCTAATTTTTTCAGTTTCAGCATAGCCATCAATAACGTTTACTTCTTTTGCCGCAACTATTGCTCTGATAGAATTAGTTTTTATTTCATTAGCTCCAATTTCAGTTGCATCTGTCTCAATAAAATTTGCTCTAAATTTATTTTTATAATCAAAATCAGACCTGAAGCTCTTGCCATTTTCTGGGATAAGACTAGCAATCCAATATTTATCAGTAATACCCAACCAACCAGTATTCGCATTTATAGAGTATTTTTTTTCCTCTATATCATCATAATCTTCCTCAACTAATTGATCGTCAAAAACACCAATTAGTCCCTCATGCAAAATATAAAAATTTGTTACTTCTGGAGCAACGTTTCTTATGATTTGACCGTAAGGATAGAAATTATAAGTTTTATCAGAATTATTTTCTATAGTTTGTTTAATGTCGAAAAGATATTGATTATCAATACTTATTTCTTTTATAAATTTGATATTCTGATTATTTTTCCAACTTAATTTTATAGGCGAATTTGGTGTAAGTTTCCTATTTCCTTCAATTTTCCACAATGTTTTTGAATTTGGTAGATCAATATTTTTATTAGTTGTTGCCCATCCAGTCTCTACATAGTATCCATTTTCAGATTGTTTAGGGTTTAACAAAACAACATTATCATCTCCATTTAGAGTGTTTGTGTAATTCTTAAAGGTTAAGTCGTCAATTGATGAACCTAGCAATGAAATTGAACCTTTAATTTTAGCATTTTCGAATAAAATTCTTTCATTCTCCTCTAAAGCTTCATCTCTTGAAATCTTAATTATTTTCTCATCTTGAACTAATGAAGGTGCATCTGATGAAGAATTTTGACTAGAAGTGTCTTTATCATTTGAGATATTTTTTTGATCCACAACAGGAGGAGCAAAGAATAAACTATAAAGTATTATGACGGCTGCACTTAAAGATATCGCTGCAATTACATTTTTTGTATCCATAAACTACTTTTTCTTTTTGACAGGATCAAACCCTTCGCCACCACCTAAAAATTTTATAGGGTGACAACTTAGAATTCTTTTGAAACCGTTAACACTTCCTTTAAAAATTCCGTACTCTTTTAGATTTTCTATAAAATAATCTGAACATGTTGGAAGATATCTACAGTTGTTTCCTAAAAATGGAGATATTACTATTTGATATAATTTGATAGTTTTGATCATTAAATATTTTATAAGTTTATTCATTTAATCTTTTTAAAATCCTCAAGTGTTACCATTTTTATTTTCTCATAAGGATCATTGTTAACAGATATTCTTGCAATTAATAAATAGCAATAATTTAGATTAATATTAATTGTTTTTAAAGCATCATTCATTATATTTCTTAATCTTCTTTTTATTCTATTTCTAATAACAGCATTTCCTAATTTTTTTTTGGCTACAAAGCTTATATTTAATCTGCTTGTATTTTTATCTGAAAGTTTTTTAAAGAAAATTGTTAAATACTTATTAGAAATTTTTTTTCCAATAAGAATTGACTTAAAGTCCTCATTTTTAGAAAGGCTAACAATCTTTTTTTTCATTAAGCGTTTGTTAATTTTTTTCTTCCTTTAGCCCTTCTTCTTTTTAATACTTTTCTTCCACCCTTAGTTTTTCTTTTAGCTCTAAAGCCAACAGCCTTTTTTCTTTTTCTATTACTTGGTTGATATGTACGTTTCATTGTTGTTAAATTAATGTTAAATTTCGGTAGTTATACAAATATATGTATATAAGTACAGTGATTTTTAATAAATTAAAAAATCAATGAATAGAGAAAAAAAAATTAAACTATTTTTAGGCTCTGCTTACATTTTGATAGTATTTGTTTTTTTATTGTTTTTTTTTAATAAATTTTCATTTCAGGATTTCTCTAGTTATGAACTAATTAGAGAAAATAGAAATGCTTTGGAAGAAATTAAAAATGGTAATATTTTAATATCAAGTATTATTTTTTTATTAGGTACAATAGTATGGGTTCTTTTATTAGGTTTTGGTTCACCTGTATTTTTAGTGGGTGGTTTTATTTTTGGAAAATGGTTAGGAACTTTGCTTATAGTATTTGGATTATCAATAGGTGCAACACTTTTATATGTATTTGCTAATTACTTTTTAAAAGATTTAGTTGAGAAGAAATTTTCATCACGTTTTAGTAACTTGACTGAAAAATTTAAAAAGAATGAATTTACTTTTTTTCTAATTTATAGATTTGTTGGTGGTATTCCTTTTTTTATTTCAAATATTTTACCGACAATTTTTAATGTTAAAGTTAGAAACTTTTTTTTAGGTTCAATAATTGGAATGACTCCACAATTATTTGTTGGAGCATCTCTTGGAGCTGGTTTGAGTAAGATTTTAGAAGAAAATTCAGATGTTCCAACTATTCTTGAATTAATTTTTACTCCAGATATTTATTTGCCAATTCTTGGTATTATAATTTTAGTTTCAGTTGGATTTATATTCAAAAAAAAATTTTACACAAAATAAAACTGGTGCCCTCACCCAGAATTGAACTGGAAACTCATCCTTACCATGGATGTGTTATACCATTTAACTATAAGGGCAATATTTAACTCAAATTAGTGTATAAATTAAATTTTTTCAAATTATTGCCTTAATTTTTTTATAAAATAAGCTATATCTAGTTAAGGAAAATGTTATGGGAATTCACTACACATATGGAGCTAATAAAAATGCAAAGCTTATGGAAAAAAAAGCAAAAAGAGAAAAAAAACTTGCAGAAAAAAGAGCCAAGAAACAAATCAAAACTGGACCAACAAAAATAGAAGATGATAAAACAATTCCTATTGATCAAGTTATCACTCTAGATCATCTTACAAATCCAGACAAAAAATAAATTATGAGTTCAAAAAAAAACAATTTTAGTAAACTTGAACTTGCTTTAAGAAAAAATTTAAGAAAGAGAAAAGAATTCCAAAAAAAAACAAAGAAAAAAAATAAATAATGTCAGTTCAATCTGATAAGTGGATTATTCAAATGGCCAGAGATAACGATATGATTTCTCCATTTGAAGATAAACAAGTTCGAGGCGATAAAATATCATTTGGTGTATCATCATATGGTTATGATGCAAGGGTCTCTGATGAATTTAAAATTTTCACTAATGTAAATTCTGAAATTGTAGATCCAAAAAATTTTAAATCTTCTAATTTTATTACTAAAAACTCATCAGAATGTATAATACCACCTAATTCTTTCGTATTAGCAAGAACAGTAGAGTATTTCAAAATTCCAAAAAATGTTTTGGTAATTTGTTTAGGAAAATCTACTTATGCAAGATGCGGAATAATAGTTAACGTTACGCCTCTTGAGCCAGGATGGGAGGGTCATGTAACTTTAGAATTTTCAAATACAACTCCATTACCAGCAAAAATTTATGCTAATGAAGGTGTTGCACAATTTGTGTTTATCAAAGGAAATGAAGATCCATCAGTTTCATACGCAGATAGAAATGGCAAATATCAGGGCCAAAAGGGAGTTACACTTCCAAAAATATAATAATGGACAAATTTATTGTTAAAGGCCCTAGTAAATTAAAGGGTGAGATTGCAATTTCAGGCTCTAAGAATGCTGCTTTACCAATACTAGCATCAACAATTTTATTTGAAAAAGAAGTTGTAATTAAAAATTTACCAAGAGTGAAAGATATAGATACAATGATTAATCTTTTAAAATCCCTTGGGTCAATAGTAAAATTTAGTAAAGATAAAAAAACTGTTAAAATAACTAAGAAAAAAAAACATAAATTTTTTGCCTCATATTCTCTTGTTAGAACAATGAGGGCTGGAATTTTAGTTTTAGGTGCCTTGGTTGCTAAGTATCAAAAATCTATTACCTCTTTGCCTGGAGGCTGCTTAATTGGAGCAAGACCTATAAATTATCATTTAAATGCACTTAAAAAACTTGGAATGAAGTATGAAATCAAAAAAGGTTACATACATGCAAATTCTAAAGGTAAACTAAAAGGGGCAAAAATTAGATTTTCAAAAATCAGTGTTGGGGCAACTGAAAATACAATTATAGCAGCATGCTTAGCTAATGGAATTACAATACTTAGAAATTGTGCAATTGAACCAGAAATAATCGATTTAATTAATTTTTTAAAATCTGGTGGTGCTAAAATAAAATTTATTGGTAAGCGGACTGTGAGGATTGAGGGAGTAAAAATTTTAAAAAGTACTATTTACTCAGTTATGTCAGATAGGATAGAAACTGGAACTTTTTGTGTCGCAGCATGTTTGACTGGTGGTAATTTAAAGATTAATAACTGTGATCCTAAAATTATAAAAGCAGAACTATCTTTACTGAAGAAGGTTGGAGCTAAAATTAAAACTAGTAAAAATCAAATCCATATACTAGGTCCGAAAAAAATTAAAAATATCAGCAATTTGGTTACAAAAGAGTACCCAAATTTTCCAACAGATCTCCAAGCACAATTCATGGTCCTTTTATGCAAGGCAAAAGGAAAAAGCTCAATAACGGAGAGTATTTTTGAAAATAGATTCATGCATGTTGCTGAATTAAGAAGATTAGGTGCTGAAATCATAATAAAAAAAAATAAGGCTTTAATTTTAGGCAGCACAAATTTTAAGGCTGCAGAACTAATGTCTAGTGACTTACGAGCATCAGTTGCATTAGTTCTAGCAGCACTTGTTGCCAAAGGAACATCTATTATTAATAGAATTTACCACTTAGATAGAGGATATGAAAATATAGAGAATAAACTCAGAAAAGTAGGTGTAAAAATAAGACGAATAAGTTGATGGAAAATCAATACTTAAAAAAGATAATTGCACAATCTCCCGAGGATCTTAATGTCATTTCAGCTTGCTGTTCTGAAGGGAGAGTAAATATAAAAGATGTTAAGTATTTAGCTTCAAATAAGATTTTCCTGATGTCTATATTAAGGCTTAGTAAAGAGGAGGAAAATAAAAATAAGCAAATAAACAGTATTATTAAATTTGAATTTATAAATTCTTCTAAATCAAAGAATATAGACCAAAAAAACCCAAATCTTTCATTAGAACTCTTGACTATTGATATTTTTAAGAAAGAGCAAAACTTTGAAATAATTATGTTATTTTCAAAAAATAGAATTATAACTCTCTCCGCTGAGGTAATTGAAGTAACACTAGAGGATCAAAAATTAGAAAATGATAAAACAAATTGATTGTAATAAAAAAAACTATTTAGACAATTTAACAAAATTCCTAGATGTTAGAAGGTCTTCAAAAAAACCTGAAAATAAAATTATATCCAAGATACTTAGCGATATTAAGAAAAATAAAAATAAAGCACTTATAAAATATGAAAAAAAATTTAGTAAAAATAGTCAAATTAAGCCGAGCATTAAAGAAATAAATAATGCAATTAAATTTCTGGATCCTAAGATTAAAAAAGCGATTGATTTTGCATTAAAGAGAATATTCAATTTTCACATTAAACAGAAAAACAAGAATATTTTATATAAAGATAGTTTAAATAATAAAATAGAATATAAATATGTACCAATCCAATCAGTAGGAATATATGTTCCAGCAAACTTGCCATCGACATTATTGATGAATGCAATTCCTGCAAAAATTGCAGGTGTAAAAAGAATCGTATTAGCAAATCCAAAAAATAATGGAAAACTAAATCCAGCAGTTTTATATGCAGCAAAAAAACTAGGTATAAATGAAATTTATTCTATGGGAGGAGCGCAAGCCATAGGTAGTCTAGCCTATATTCAAAAAGTAAATAAAATTGTTGGCCCCGGTAATATCTTTGTTGCTGGTGCTAAAAGGCAGGTTTTTGGAGATGTAGGAATTGAAGGTATGATTGCTGGTCCATCTGAAATAACAATATTAGCAGATGGCAAAACTAATTTGAATGAAGTAACAACATCAATGATTGGTCAAGCCGAGCATGATATAAATTCACAATGCATATTAATTACAAAAGACTCAAATTTAATTAAAAAGTTCAAAAAGGATTTGATCTCTAAATTAAAAAAAATACCACGACAAAGTATTGCTACAAAAAGCATCAAAAATAATGGACTTATTATAAAAGTAAATAATGATAAGCAGATTATAAATGTAATTAATGAAATAGCTCCTGAACATTTAGAGTTAAATGTAAGTAACTACAAAAAATATAAAGATAAAATTTTTAACGCAGGAAGTATTTGCATAGGTAAGTACTCTCCAATGGCGTTAAGTGATTATGCTGTTGGCACAAACCATGTATTACCCACAAATTCTTCTGCTAAATTTTCTTCAGGATTAAGTCTTAGTGAATTTTATAAAAAAATCAGCCTGATAACACTCTCAAAAAAAGGTGTTGAGAAAATAGGAGAATACGCTAAACATCTCGCTGAGTATGAAGAATTAAAAGGTCATGCTTTAAGTATAAAATCTAGAATAAGGAGAAGTTAATATTGGCAAAACAAGACTTGTTAGAGTTCAAAGGAAAAGTAATCGATCTTCTTCCCAATGCAATGTTCAGAGTACAATTAGATGAAAATAAACAAATTGTAACTGCACATACTGCTGGGAAGTTAAGAAAAAATAGAATTAGAGTTTTGCAAGGTGATAATGTTACTGTTGAGATAAGCCCTTACGACCTCTCTAAGGGACGAATTATTTTTAGATTTTAAATTTTGGCTTCGTAGCTCAGTTGGTAGAGCAGAGCCCTGAAAAGGCTTGTGTCGCTGGTTCGAGTCCCGCCGAAGCCACCACAAACTGTTAAAAATGCGCTTGATTAAAGCTTGCATTCAAATTTAAAATCTAATAACTATCCCGCTAGCTGAAGTTTAGCTAAGTTTAATACAATAAAGAAAGAGTAAACAAAAAGTATGAGTACATTAAAAGGTAAAGTAAAGTGGTTCAACGGTAAGAAGGGCTACGGTTTTATAGAAAGAGAAGACGGAGAAAAAGATTGTTTCGTTCATGCAAGCGCAGTTCGTGAAGCAGGACTTCGTTTTTTGAATGAGAACGACGCTGTAGAATTTGAAATTCAGGACGGAGATAAAGGTCCAAGCGCTGTAAATTTAAAGAAAACATCTTAAAATTTATTTCATTTAAAATTTTGTATAGGGATATAGTAGGCAAGCCTATAAATATTCCTATACAATACATACTTGCATTTTAAGTTTAAAATGCTATTTAACTCCCATGATTAGAAATAGTTACATTCTTGTATCTCACAAAAGACATCATTTTCATGCTGGCTTGCAGCTAGCTATTTAACTATTAATAAATTTAAATTTAACTCTAATTAGTATAAAACAATAATAGGCCCTGGTGGTGAAATGGTTATCACGTCAGTTTGTGGAACTGAAATTTTTGGTTCGATCCCAAGCCAGGGTACCAAAAAATGAAGAAAGAAAATAAATTAATACCTGGGTTACCCTCAGGGTTTGAAGATCGTTGGGATAAAAAACTCCTTCTCAAAAAAAAGCTTTTATCAGCAATTGAGAATGTTTTTATTAAGTTTGGTGCTGAGCCACTCGAAACCCCATCGTTTGAGATCAGTGAAAATATTGGATCATTTTTGGCGGAGGATGAAACTAATCCTATGTCTGATGTATTTTCATTTAAAGATGGAGATAAAAATATTACTCTTCGATATGATCTATCTAGTCCCTTAGCAAGGTTTGTTGCTCAAAATAATCAAGATTTACCCTCAATTTATAAAAGGTATGCCATCCAAAATGTTTTCCGTAATGAAAAGGCAGGCAATGGAAGATACAGAGAATTTCTTCAAGCAGATTTTGATATTGTTGGAAATGTTAATTCATCACAGGCTAATGCAGAGCTTTGTAACTTAATTTCAGCAGCATTAATTGAATGCGGATTAAAGAAAGATCAATTTACAATAAATGTAAGTAATAGAAAAATAGTTCAGGGATTGTTAGATGATTTGAAAATATCCAATGAAAAGCAATTAAAAGTTATTAGAGCAATTGATAAACTTGATAAACCTGGTTTTGGGTTAAAAGGTGTAGAAGATCTCTTAAGAAAAGAACGAAAAGATACTAGTGGAGCTATCACAAAAGGTGCAGATTTGAATGATGGGCAGGTTGATCAAATATTAAAATATCTAAAAATAAAGGATTTAAAAGAACTGAAACAAAGCTTAAATAATCCATTGTCACAAGAAGGAATAAAAGAGTTGGAAGAATTTTTTGTGGTTCTTGGGTATGGATCAAGTTTAGATCAAGTAAAAACTAATTTCACAATTGTGAGAGGTTTAGCTTATTATTCTGATTTTATTGTAGAAACAAATTTAAATTTTAAAGTTACAAATAACAAAGGTAAAGAAGTAGATATTGGTAGTATTTGCTCAGGAGGAGCTTACGCAAAGCTTATATCAAGATTTAAAGGTGTAGATATTCCAGGGACAGGCATAAGTTTTGGTGTAGACAGACTTTTATTTGCATTAATGCAATTAGATCAAATTCAATTAGATGAACAAAAGCCAGTTTTGGTATGTGTAATGGACCAAAAGTATTTAAAAAATTACTACGAAATTTTAGATCTCTTAAGACAAAACAATATTAACGCTGAAATATTTTTAGATTCTAAAAAAAATCTCGGTAAACAACTTGCTTTTGCAAATAAACGCCAATTACCGGTTGCCATTATCTGTGGAGAAAATGAGTTTAAAGATAATACGGTGACAATTAAAAATTTAAAAGGTGTTAAGGGAGAGAATAATAAAACGTTTTCAAAGAAAGATTTAATTAATGAAGTCAAAAAACTTGTCTGAGAATATTCTTAAATCTTTAAAATCGAGTGGATTTGATTACATCGATTTAGATACAGTTATACCTACCAATTTAATTCTTGAGAGATCTGGCGAGTCATTTAGAAGTTTAATTTTTTCCTTTGCTGATCAGAATGGAAAAGAAATTTGTTTAAGACCAGATTTAACCGTTGCATCATGTATTAAATATCTTAATCAAAAAAAAAAACTATCTTCAAAAGTTTTTTACAGCGGGCAAGCATTCAGAAAAGTTCAGAAAAAAACTGATAAAATTATTAGAGATCAAATAGGTTTTGAGATTTTAGGATCAAAAGATGAGAAAAGAGATGACAAAAAAATCATAGATACAAGTATTAAAGTTATAAATAAATTTAGATATAAAACTGGAAGTATTACAATTGGGAATGTTGAAATTTTTCACTTATTAATAAATAAATTAGATATTCCAAAAAGATGGAGGCTTCGCTTACAAAGACATTTTTGGAGAGAAAATTATTTTAATGAATTGTTGAAACGTTTAGAGACTAACTCAGATGTAGATGAAACAGTAGTTGAGTTGGATAAAAAAAGATATTTGAAAATGTTTAAACAAAATCAAGATAGAAATATTGCAGGACGAACTTTAAACGAAATTTTATTAAGATTTGATAATAAAATTAAAGATCCTAGAAGGCAAATAAAAGGACAAAATGTCGTAAAAATTATTAGAGATTATTTAAAAATTAGTTGTCCTATGAGCAAAGCAGCAGCTACTCTAAATACTTTTTTTAAACAAAATAAAATCAACCTTAGCGTTGGAAAGAATTATTTTCCAATTACAAAAAATAAAGTTTCAAAGTTAAATGTAAATTTTTCGTCTTCATTCGGCAGACATTTGGAATATTACACAGGTATGGTTTTTAAAATTCAAACAAAGATAAAATCAAGAAAAATTGAGGTAAATGGTGGCCGTTATGACAATCTTATAAGTGATTTAGGATCTAAAATAAAGGTCCCAGCAGTAGGAGGTGCAATAAATTTAAATGATTAAAATTGGCATTCCTAGCAAAGGCAGACTTAGAAAAGATACTTTAAGTATTTTTAAAAATAAAAATCTTAAAATCTTATCAGAAAGAGGAGAAAGAGACCTTTTTGGATATATAAAAGGAAATAAAAAAATTAAAATAGTATATCTGCATGCAAGAGAAATTATAGAAAGATTAGGGGATGGATCTTTAGATATAGGTTTTTCGGGCTATGATTTACTAAAAGAGTCTGAATTAAATATTCAAAATAAAGTTATTATTAATAAAAAACTCAATTACGGAAATGCAACTCTGGTTGTAGCTGTTCCTGACGAGTGGATAGATGTCCAAACACTTGCTGATTTAGAGGAAATATCTTTTGATTTTAAAGATAAAAAGAAAAGTAGATTAAGAGTTGCAACAAAATATCCGAATTTGACTAAAGAATTTTTATTTTCAAAAGGAGTAACTCAATTTAAATTAGTTCCTTCTCTTGGAGCAACAGAGGTATATCCATTTACTGGTTCATCTGAAATTTTAACAGATATTACTAGTACAGGAGAAACTTTACGTGCAAATAATTTAAGAATTTTAAAAGATGGTAATATTCTTAAAAGTACAGCAATCTTAATGTCTAATAAAAGATTGAGTAATAAAAAAGGTTTAAAGAAAATTTTAAAATTGATTAGTTCTTAGCTTTTCTGATTGAATTTTAAAATTTCACGTATATCCTACGAATCATGAATAGCATTATTCTTATTTTACTTTCACTCTCACTTATTAGTTCTGTATTAATTATATATTTGAATTTTAAATCAAGGAATGAATCTAATCATGAGAAGGAAAATCAGGAGATTCAAACACTCAATCAAGAAATTATAAATTTAAAAGAGTCTTTAAACACAACAATAAATAGTACCATGAGCTCAATGGCTACTTCTTTTAATAATCTTTCATCAGGTGTAACAAAAGATATGACAAATGCTTTAACTCAAGTAGATCAAAAAGTGGCTTCTTTTAATGCGCAGGTTGAAAATTTGAATGAAAGTCAGAAGGGGATTAATCAAATATTGGCAGGTGTTAAAAAGTATGGAACTTTAGCCGAGTTTAGTTTGGGCTCTCTGATCAAGGATTTGTTGCCAGCATCACAATATTCATCAAATGTAAAAATGAAAGAAGATACGGGTGAAAATGTTGAATTTGCGATTAAACTTCAAGATGGGATTTTGGTACCTGTTGATAGCCATTTCCCAGTTGAAAGATTTAAGGCCATCCAAGATGCTCATGAGGAAGATGACAAAAAAGCTATGGCTGATGCAAGAACTAAACTTGCTAGAGCATTTAAAGAAAAAGCTAAAAGTGTGAACGAAAAATATATTGTCCCACCAAAAACGACAGATTTTGCAATTGTTTATGCACCAACTGAAAGTTTATTTTTAGAATTAGCTAATTATCAAGATCCGTCTACAAAAGAATTATTAACTCAAGAATTAATGAAGAAATATAAAGTAACTATCATGGGCCCTAATAATTTATCTGGTTACTTACAGTCACTTCATATGGGCTTTCAGAGCTTACGAATTAAAAAGCATGCATCTGAAATATATGATCATTTAAAAAAAATAAGCACCAGATTTAATATGCATTTTAACAACGTTTTAGTTTTAAGAAAAAAATTAGAGGAAGCAATGTCTGTAGTTGATAGTTTTGGTAAAGACGCTAGAGCAATAAACAGAAGTATTGACTCAATAAAAAATCCTAATGATGACGATGATCCAGACCCAAGTTCTCCATCTCCAATTTCTGGCTATGGTCAGGATGAAAAACGAAAAGTTTCTTAAAGCCTAAATAAATGAAATGGAGTAATAAATTTATTTATCCAAAATCTACAAGGTCAATTGAGGATGGATATAGAAAATATTTTTTAGGTGAGGAAAAACTACCAAGTGTTACTACAATTTTAAGTGCTACTAAATCTGAAGAGGAAAAGGCAGCTATCAAAAATTGGCAGGAGCGGGTAGGTTTTAAAGAAGCAAATAGAATTAAAACTGAAGCATCTTCAAGAGGAACGTCAATGCACTCTTATATTGAAGATTACTTAAGAGGTAGGATTAATGAAAGTTTTTTTGAAAGTAACGAACAATACAAAAATATGGCCAAAGAAATAATTGAAAAGGGTGTAAATAATAAATTAGATGAAATTTATGGGATGGAAGAAACTATTTATTATCCAGAGCAATATGCAGGAACTGCAGATTTAATTGGAATTTATCAAGGAAAAGAAGTCATAATAGATTTTAAGCAGAGTAATAAACCAAAAAAAACAGATTATATTCAAGATTATTTCTTACAACTTGGAGCATATACTTTGGCTCATGATGTAGTACATGGAACAAAAATGAAAGCAGGGATAATTTTACTCTGTACAAAAGATATTCTATTTCAAGAATTTAAAATTGAAGGTGCAGAATTAGAGATGTATCAAAATTTATTCATGGGAAGGGCTAAAAAATTTTATGAGATGAATAATTTAGCTTGACTTTAACCAACCAATACATAAAACAAAAAGAAACTAACTAAAAGCTACTTGTTTAGATGCAAAAGTTTAGTCTTAAAAAACTTTCCTAAAACCCATCAAAACTTAGCTAATTTGAGGTTAATAATATGAATTTAGCAATTTGGGACATAGAATCGTCAAGTGCTAGCACTGACTTTGGTAGTATTATAGAAATTGGTGGAATACTATTTGATGAGAATTTTAAAGAAAAGGACAGATTTAATCTTAGATGTAGACTTCATGAAACTGAGATTTTTCAAGCGGCAGCTTTGATAGTTAATAAGACATCAATTAAACAACTTACTCAAACAAATCTAAGCCATTACCAAATGCTTGGACAAGTTGAAAAAATTTTTAAAAAATGGAGCCCTGCTATTTTTTTGGGATGGAGTTCGCTAAATTTTGACGAGGAGATGATTAGAAAAGAATTTTTCAAAAGTATTAGGTATCCATATTTGACAAATTCTGCACCAAATACAAGACACGATGGAATAAATATTGCAAGAGCTGCATATGCAGTAGATCCTACAGTTTTAGAAACTGAAATTAATGAAAAAAATAATCCTGTTTTTAAACTAGCCTCTTTAGCTCAAATGCAAGGCATAGATGCAAGTGATGCTCACTCTGCATTAGCTGATGCAGAACTTACTGCAAAGGTTTTGAAAATTATAAAAAAAAAACAAGAACATACTTGGGAATCTTTTTTAAGCACAGCAAATAAATCTAACACTGAAACTTTAATAAAAAAAGGAGAAATTATAACTTTAAATGAATATTATTATGGAAAGTCCAGACTTCATTTAGTTGTACCGTTACATGCAAAACATTGTATGCATCCTATTTATCAAGGATGGTATTATACAATAGATCTTAGAACAGAAATTCAACCATTGATTAATAAATCTATAAATGAATTAAAAACTGAGATGAAAAAAACACCTAAGTTTTTAAGAACAGTTAGATCAAATAAAGCACCAATAATAATTGATGCAAAATATGGTTTGAATATTGAACCATATAATAAACTAGATAAAAACGTAATTAAAAAAAGAGCAGAGTTTGTTCAAAATAACGAACAGTTTTCACAAAATATTTTAACTGCTCTTCGTGAAGTTGCAGAAGAAAAAGAACAATCAAAATCTCAAGAAGATATATATGCAGAGGAAAGTATTTATTCAAAATTTACATCAAATAAAGATACTGCTTTGTTTCCAAGTTGGCATGAAGCACCGTGGAAAGAGAAATTAAACTTATTAGATAAGTTTGACGATGATAGATTGGTTAGTTTTGGTAAAAAAATCATTTTCCAAGAAGCTCCAGAGATACTTCCAGATTCTATTTATAAGTCTATAAGAAGAGATATAGCTAAAAGAATATTAAGTGAAAAAAAAGAAAAATGGTGGACAATTCCTACTTTATATAACGAGATTGACACTTTAAGAGAAAAATACACCAATCAAAATGACAATGAAAAACTAGCTCTCCTGGATGAGTTTAATAATTATGCAATGTCAATTCAAAAAAAGTATGAAAATGTTTGATGTATAAAGCTTAATTAATTTCAATTTTAACTATTGAATATATATTAAATTAATTTATATCGATTCTATGGCAACAATAAATGTAACTGATGAAAACTTTGATGAAAAAGTTTTAAAGTGCGATAAACCAGTTTTAGTGGATTTTTGGGCAGAGTGGTGCGGACCTTGTAAAATGGTGGGACCTATTTTAGAGGAAATCTCTGATGAAATGGCAGATGAAGTTGTGGTTGCAAAACACGACATAGACTCCCAGCCTAACGTTCCAACGCGATATTCTATAAGAGGAATACCTACTATGCTTTTATTTTTAGGCGGAGAGCTTAAAGCTACTAAAGTTGGTGCTACACCTAAAAGTGATATTGTTTCTTTTATTAAAGAGAATATTTAATTTAATTTTAAGATTTCTCCTACAAGATATAAGGAACCCACACATAGAGTAATTGTATTTTCATTTTTAGATAATGACTTGATAGAGCTTTCAATGCTTTGTGATCTTTTAATATTTAAATTTAAATCATTTAACTTACTTTCCAAATCTTCTTTTGATATTGCACCGTCCTGATTAGGAATATCAATCAAAGTTATAGAATTAACTATATTTTTGAAAGATTTTATAAATTCTATATGTTCCTTATCTTTCATCATTCCAACAATTAGATTTACCTCTTGATTTTGCTTTTTTATCCAATTAGCAATAGATAAACTTGCACTTATATTATGACCACCATCAACAATTAATCTATTGTTGCCTGCAATCGTTTTTAACTTGCCACTTTTGATTTCTTCCAACCTTCCTTTTAGTGAAATATTTTGAATACCATAAATTATATCATTATCTTTTATGTTAAATACTTTTCGTGATGCAGCAATCGAAGTACTTATATTATAAAGCTGATGATTTCCAAGAATGCTTGGTTCAGGTAATACCATTTCTCCCAAATTATCTTGATATAGAATAAAACCATTTTCAGAATTTGTAATATTGAAATCTTTTCCAAAAAAATATTTATTTGATGTATTTTTTTCTAATGATTTTTCTATTTTATCTCTTATTTTATCGGTGACTTGTTTATTAACAAAAATATTTGAATTTAAAAGTTTAGCTGTTTTTTCGTGTATTACGCCCTCAATTGATTTATTTTCAAGCCACTGAAAATGATCATTATGAATTACACCAACTAAAGTCATTAAGTTTTCCTTAAATACATTTGTACTGTCAAATTGATGAAATAGTCCCGCTTCTATGATATTAATATTATCTTTGAAATTTTCAGCGTATTTTATGAATGCGCAAGTTAAAATTTCAAACAATGTTGCATTGTCATCTCCTAGAACTTTTTCAGTATCCTCTAACAAATCAATTAAATTTTCCTCATCAATTTCATTATCATTAAATATATACCTTTCTGTAAATGAGAGTAGGTGTGGGGAAGTGTAAAGATTACATTTGTATCCAGCTTGGTTTAGAATTGACTTTAGACTATAGCACATACTTGCTTTGGCATTAGTACCTACAATTGTAACAATATTTTTTAAGTTATTTTGAGGATTGCCAAGTTTTTTTAAAAGATTGAAAGTTCTTGCTAAAGATAAATCTAGTTTTTTTTTATGATGCTTCTCTAGTTTGGATATCAGTCTCTGAATTTTCATTTAAATTTTCTAAATGTATATCAGAATTTTTTCTAAGTAATATTGAAAGAAGTTTACCAATTTCTTCTTGTAAATCTTTTCTTTGTATAACTTTATCAACAAATCCGTGTTTCTCGACAAATTCTGCTGTTTGAAAATCAGAGCTTAATTCTTCCTTGACAGTTGCTTGGATAACTCTTTTTCCAGCAAAAGCAATCAAGCACCCAGGTTCTGCAAAATGTATATCTCCAAGCATTGCAAAAGAGGCTGTAATTCCACCTGCTGTTGGATCAGTAAAACATACGATGTAAGGTAAATCATTATTTTTAAGTTCGTTTATTGCAAGCGTTGTTCTTGTCATATTTGCTAGGGCTATTGGTGACTCAAACATTCTTTGACCGCCGCCACAAGGAAAGAACAGATAAGGAGTTTGATTGTTAATCGCGTGCTGAACTCCATAAATTATTGCCTCTCCTTCAGCTGCACCAACTGATCCTCCAATAAAATCAAAATTAATTGCGCCTGCAGTAACTTCAATTCCATTAATTTTTCCCTTAGCAATCATTACCGCACAATTTTGGTTTGTTTTTTCTCTAGCTATTTTAAGTCTATCTTTATATGATTTTGTATCAACCCAATTCAATGGATCTTCGGTAGGTATTGGAGACTCTAATATTTGATAAGAATTCTTTCCAAATATTATATCAAATCTTTGTCTACAACTTATTCTATGATGCTTCCCGCAAAGATTACAAACCCACAAATTATTTTCTAAATCTTTCTTTAATATTGGTCCTTTACAACAGCTTGTCCAGTCAGAATTTGCAATATCCTCTTTTGAAGGTCTTTTCCGAAGAACTTTCTTAATCTTTTCACCAAATTTAATTGCCTTTGTTAACCAATTCATGATATTTTTTTTCTTAATCTTTCAACCATATTACTTACATTTATGACAGGATTTTGTCTATTGCTTAAACTTCTAGTAATTTCTTTACAAATTTGACTACCAACAACAAGTCCATCTGTATTTTTAAAATTTGATATAGTTTTCTCAGTTATCCCAAAACCAATAACACAATTTTTTTTAGGACTTATTTTTTTAATTTTATTGTAATTAGCTAATATTTTTTTTGGAGAAACTTTTAGCTTTCCTCCCGTTGTAGACAACATGCTGATATAGTAAATCATGTCATGAGAATCTTTTGTAATACTTTTTAGTCTTTCATTCGATGTTGTAGGAGATAATAACTGGATAAAATTAATTGAATTTTTTTTACATTTCTTTGAAAAAATTTTGTTTTCTGGCCATGGTAAATCAACTACTATTAAACCATTAACTCCTGATTTTTTACATTTTTTTAAAAAATTATTTTCACCATATTGGAAAATCATGTTGTAGTAACCCATAAGTATTATTGGCTTAGAATTTTTGTTAGTTTTAAAATCTTTAACAATTTTAAATATATCATTCATTTTAATACCATTTTTGATTGCTCTATACGAACTTGTTTGTATTTGTCCACCGTCTGCAACTGGTGTATTATGAGGTACACCAACTTCTAAAATATCAGCATAATTTGAAATTGCTTTTAAGATTTCCAAAGATTGTTTCTTTGAGCTATCACCAGCTACAGTGTAAGTAAGTAACGCTGGTCTTTTCTCATTTTTTGCTTTTTTAAATGCAAGGCTAATTGGATTTAACATATTTTTTTCCCAATTTTTTTTCTAAAATACCTCTATCTTTATATGCATCTCCACAACTATTAATAATTACAATTGTATTTTTGCTCAATTTTTTTGCTTCTTTAATGGCAACTGAGAATGCATGGCTTGGCTCAAGAGATGGTCTTAAATTTTCATATTTTGTTACTATTTGATAGGCCTTTAAAGCTTCTTCGTCACTAGCTGCTGTATACCTTGCACGCTTTGTATCTTTTAAGAAACAATGAAGTGGTGAAATTCCAGGATAATCAAGACCAGCAGAAATTGACTCGGTTTCTTCAATCTGACCATCGCTATCCTGATTTACATATTGAGCTGCACCATGAAGTATGCCGATTTTTGAACCATAAGTTAAAGGAGCTGCATGTCTTTTACTTTTAGCTGGTCCTCCTGCTTCAACCCCAATAAACTCAACTTGCTTTTTATCATAATCCATAAATTCATTCCAAAAACCAAAACTTGAAGAACCTCCTCCCACACAATTATATAATTTAAGTTTTTTAGGGACATGACCAAATTCATTTATTAATTGAACCTTAAGCTCTCTGGATATTTGACTAGTACTCCAACCACATATACGTACAAAAATTGAGGGTCCTACAGTACTACCAACACACATTGCTGTGGTATCACAATTAGCAACCCAATATCTCATACATTCAGAAACAGCATCTACTAATGTTTGACTCCCCGAATATACAGGAATTACATCTGCACCATTTTTTTTCATTGCTTTAACATTTGGTTGTTGTCTTTTTATATCCTTTGCTCCCATAAAAATTTTGCATTTAAGACCAAATTTTTTAGCAGCCATACTTAACATTTTACCGGCATAGCCTGCCCCTGTATCTCCAATAATAACTTTTTTTCCAGACCTTCTTGCTAACAAACAGTGCACTGTTGCATTATATATCTTGTGGGCCCCTCCATTGGCATCAGATACAACTTTTGACCAGATTTGAGCTCCACCAATATAATTAGTTAAATTGTTTAATTTTATGAATCTCGTGGGTGTTCCAACCCAATTTTTAAAGTACCTATCTCTTTCTTTTATAAATTCCTTATCTTTTTTGAGTTTATTAAATTGAATTTCAAGATCTTCTATGGGTTTTTTTAATGTCTCAGGAACAAAATTTCCTCCAAATTTACCACCCCAGAAACCAAGTTTGTCTCCTTGATCTATAACTGGAATCCCTTTTCTAAGTTTCATACAATTGTTAAATTTAGCAGTTTATTGATTTTTACAATATCTTTCTTGCCTTCTTCATTTTCTAATGAACCACTTAAGTCAATAAAAAAATCTTTATTTTTAAAATTAGGAATATCATCTATTTTTATATTTCCAGCAATCATTTTATTTATAGAATTTGGTAGTGAATTTAATAAGTCATGGTTAAAGCCTAATGATTTTTCATAACCCTTTCCGTCAAAAAGAAATATATCTGAAATACCAGTATAATTTTTATATTTTTCAACATCAATTTGATTATCAATCGTAAAAGCTGAAATAATCTTAATATTGTATTTTTCTTTGATATTTTTAGTCCTTTCAGGATTTACATCATATAATTGATAATAGTCAAAATTTAAATCTTTTATTTCCTCCAATTCTTCATTACTTGGATTAACAAGTACAGACACAAACTTTGTATTTTTTTTATTAGTGTTTAACAATTCTTTTAAGTTTTCATGATTAACATATCTCTTACTTTTTTTATAATTAGAAATGAATCCAATAAACATAGCAGGATGTTCATGGTTTAAAATAAAGTTTAAAGTTTCAAGATCAGAGACCCCACAAATTTTTATACCCTTGATCATTATTTTAAATGATTGATTAAACTTTGAAGATTATTTTTTATATTACCTTTTGTAATTGGCCTTCCAATTACTAACCAATCACTTCCATTTTTATATGCTTGTCTAGGAGTCTGAACTCTTTTTTGGTCATTCTTTTTAGAGTCAAAGCGTATGCCAGGTGTAATTATTTCTCTTTTAAAAACTTTTCTCACAATACTTACTTCTTTTGCGCTACAAACTATGGCATCTAATTTTGCTTTATTAGCTAATTTAGCTTGACTTAATACAATTTCCTTTACTTTCTTTCCAAATCCTATTTCTTTTAATGCTTTGTCATCAAGCGAGGTAAGAACAGTTACCCCAACTAACTTTGTTTTTCCCGAAACCTTTTTAGCTGCCTTCAGAGCTTCTAATCCAGAATTTATATGAATTGTTAAATAATTGAAATTTAAATCACTAACAGCTTTAATCGTTGAGGCACAAGTATTTGGAATATCTGCAATTTTATAATCTCCAAAAGTAACTTTATTTTTAATTTTTGATATAAAATTCCTTCCATCCTTAGAATTTAAAAATTCTAATCCAAATTTGTAACCTATTTGTAATTTTGAATTTTGTGTTTTATTTATAATTTTTTTAACAAGATTAATATTTTTACTATCACAAGCAATAAATATTTTATTTTTCTTCATTAATTTTTCTGGCCCAGTCTTTAGATATTTTAAATAAGATAGCCTTTTTTTTTGGTGTATTAACTTTTTCGTTTGTCCTTGGATTTCTAGATATTCTTGCTTTTTGGGTTTTTGCTTCAAGTGTAAACACATCTCTCAGCTCAACTCTTTCACCTCTTTTTAATGCTTCTTGCATTTCATGGATTGCAATTTCAAAAAGTTTTGTTAAGTCACGCTTGAAAAAGCCAGGATAATTATTTGCTAATTCTTTAATTAAGTCTGATTTTACTACTGCCAATTTTTATTCTTTATCTTTATTCTTTTTTTTATCATCTAATTGTTCAGAAAGCGAGGAGAATGGAAGGTTTTTTCCACTTAATGGGCTCGAGTGTTCTTTTATAGCTTTGGCATTCATTATTTCCTCTAATAATTTAATACTTAAGGATACCTTTCTTTTCTCAAAATTTAATTCAGATATTGCAGCATCTATTCGTTCGCCGCCAACAAATCTTGATGGTCTAGAATCGGATGCACTCATTGCAATTTGCGATTTTTTGATCAAAAAATCCATTTCGCAGCCCTCTGGCCTTACCATAAGACCTTTATTATCTGAGGAAACTACTTTAACTGTAATTGCGTCTTTAACTTTCTTTTCTTTAAACCATTCAAATGGGTCCTTATCCATTTGTTTCAATCCAACTCTTACTTTTTGATCAGCTTTTTTTATTTCAAGTATACGAACTGTTAAACTATCACCTTTTTTAAATTTTTTTAATTCCTCTTCAGGATTTCCATTGTACGAAATATCATTAGAATGCAAAAAGCCGTCAATATCAAAGTCTTTTAATTTCAAGTAAATAGCATACTCGTTTATATTATTTATTATACCCTCTATATCAGATCCAACAGGAAATTCATTTTCTAATTTTGAATATGGATTTTCTTTTGTTAATCTATGTGAAATTGCAACTCTTCTCTTTTCCTTATCTATTTCAGTAATTACACAATCAATTTGATCCCCCACATTAAAGAATTTCTTTGGAGATATATTTTTTTTGGTCCAACTTATTTCGCTACTATGGAGCAAAGTACTCAGACCTGCTTCTAATTCACAAAAACATCCATAGTCAGTAATTTTTACTACTTTAACTTTATACTGATTTCCTATTTTATAGTTAGATATATGTTCAAATGGGTCAGGTGAAAGTTGTTTTATGGAACATCCAACTTGTAACTTTTCTAAGTCAATTGATATAATTTTTAAATCATGTTTTTCACCAATATTAAATATCTCATCAGGATGATTTACTCTGCTGTAACTTATTTCCTGGAGGTGGCAAAGAGTATCAAGAGTTCCTTCAGGGGTTGTGACTTCAAAAAAGCATCCAAATGAAGAGTACCCTTTTACAACTGCATCCTTAATTATGTCACCTACTTTAAACTTCTCAATAATTTTTGCTTTATCCTCCTTCTTATTAGATGACACAACTTGTCTTCTTGAAACTACGCTATTGCCTCTGACCATATCAAGTTTAATTAGTGCAAATTTTTGTTCTACTCCAATTAAATGATCAATATTTTTTATTGGCTTGTCAGATATTTGAGAACCAGGACAGAACATAAGAGATCCAGTTTCAACATGCTCAACTATTACACCGCCTTTAGTTTTTTGTGTAATTTTACCATTTATTAATTCATTATTTTCATAACATTTAACTAATTGATTCCAGCCTTTTATTTTTTGAGCTTTTTGTGCAGATACGACCACATCTCCATTTTTATCCTCTATTTTTTCGAGTAATACTGAAATATTTGTGCCTTCCTTAATTTCATCAGTCATACCCATCATTTTTATCTCATTCACATCAATAACAGGTTCACTTTTTAAACCAGGAATAAATAGAAAAATATATTTATTAGTAATTTTTGTTACTTTGCCTTCTATTATTTTACCTTCTTCAATTTTATTTTTCGATAACTGGCTGTTTAATAACTTTTCAAATTGCTGATTTTCAGTGGATGATAGATCTTTGTAAATTTCCATTAACTAAATATTTTTTTATCCATAATAGATTTTATCTTTTTAAAGCAGGCTTTCTTACTTAATTTAGTGGTATTAATCAAGATAGAATCTCTTGTTTTTTTTAAAGGACCATACTTTCTATTTTTGTCGGATTTATCCCTGATTCTTAAGCTTTTAAGCACTTCTGCATAAGAAATTTTATTATTTAAAGCCTTGTACTCATCATATCTTCTCTTTGCTCTGGTCTTTAAACTTGCTGTGATAAAAAATTTAAACATTGCATCTTTAATTTGTACTGTAATTATATCTCTTCCGTCCAATATAGATCCATTATATTTTTTTGGAGGTTGATAAGCACACTTTTGTTGAAAATTGTGAACTATATCTCTAATTTTCTTATCTTTGGCAACTTCAGAAGCAGAGAAAGCAATATCATTTGTTAACAAAGATTTATTTTTAAGATTACTCAACTTTAATGAATTTATTTTTTTTTTAACTAATTTATAAGAGAATTTTTTTTTATTTTGAATTTTTAAATTACCGATGTATCGATAAATTTTTCCAGTGTCTAAATAAAACAAATTATAATGTTTAGATATCATTTTAGCCTGGGTACCTGCTCCTGCAGCTGCAGGTGAGTCTATTGCTACAGTTATTATATTTTCTCTTTTTTTCAATTTACTCTAGCTCCTATCTTTTTTAAAATTTTTAAAAAATCGGGAAATGAAGTGTTTGCACTATTTTTATCATTGATCTTCCAATTTCCTCCTAATGTTAAAGCTGCAATGCAGGAAAGAAAAAAAATTCTGTGATCTTTTAAAAAATTTTTAACTTCAAAATTACCAGAGAGGTTAATTTCTGGATTACCATAAATTTTTAGATCATTTTCAATTCTCTCTACTCTGATACCAATAAGTTTTAAAAATTTAATACCTAAATCTAATCTTTTAGACTCTTTTTTATTCATTTCTCCTAGATTTCTAAATTTTGATGTACCATTTGCTTTTGCTGCTGCCAAAAATATAATTAAAAATTCGTCTATTGCGGAGCTATTGAGTGTCGATGGGCAATTTACTCCTTTTAAATTTTTTTTGCTTCTTACAAAAATATCAGCAATTTCCTCACCATTATATAGTTTTTTATTTTTAAGAACTATTCCTGCGCCCATTTTATTTAAGATGGTAATTATTCCAATTCTCGTTTTATTAACATTTATATTTTTAATAGTTATTTGAGAATTTTCTGACAAAAGTGTTAATACAATAAAAAAAGCTGCTGAACTAATATCACCAGGAATTTTATACTTAAAAGCATTAAATTCCTCTTGCCCTTTAATAAATATTTTGTCATTTGTTTTTGTGCTTTTAACCTTAATTGGATATTTCAAAAATTTTAACATTAGTTCAGTATGATTTCTTGATTTTTTTGAATTTATAATTGTTAATCCTGGCGTATTTAAAGCACTTAAGATAATGCAAGACTTGACCTGGGCGCTTCCTATCTTTTCATCATATTCTATTGGTCTTAGAAAATCTGTACCTAATATTTTAATTGGTAGTAAATTATTATTAGACTCAATGTTTGCACCTAGAAGTTTAAGAGGTCTAATTACTCTATAAAAATCTCTTTTTGATAAACTTTTGTCCCCTTTCAATTTTATACTGTACTTTGATTTAATAAGAAGTCCCAAGATAAGTCTTGCTAATGTTCCTGAGTTTCCAGCATCTATAGTAATATTTTTTTTATAATTGAAACCATTTATTCCAAAGCCCTGAATTTTGTATATTTTTCCTTTTTTTGTAAAATTAATTCCAAGTTTTTTTATTATATTAAGTGCATTCATTACGTCTTCTGACTCAAGCAGATTTGATATCTCCGATGTTCCCACAGCCTGAGATGCTAAAAGCACTGATCTGATAGAAATGCTCTTGTCTGAACTAACTGTAATTTTCTTATTAAAATTTTTAATTTTCTTTTTAATAAATATATGATTGGGCATAAATGAATGAACTAATTTATTTTGAATTCATCGCCAAAGTATGCTGACCTTGCACTTGAGTCTTTTATAATTTCATTAGGACTCCCTGAAGCTATTATTTTCCCGTTAGAAAGAACAATTGCTCTGTCAACACAGCTTAAAAGGTCTCTAGCTTGATGGTCACAGACAACAACTGTAATTTTTTCAACAGATTGTAAATTTACAATAATTTCTTGAAGCATTTTAATTGTCAGAATATCTAATGCCGCAAATGGTTCATCTAAAAGAAGAATATTAGGATCATTTATTAATGCCATTGAAATTACTAATTTCTTTTTTTGACCACCCGACAAATGTTTTGCTTTAATAGTTAATAAAGGGTCAAACTCAAATTGAGAAATAATTTTATCAATCTTTGATTTTCTTAATTCTTTTTCTTTTATATGAATTTCACTAACTAGTTTTAAATTTTCAATCAAAGTTAAATCTTGAATAAATCCACCATGTTGTGGGACGTATCCAAGTTTAAACTTTGTTGCTCTTTCGTAAATAGGTATATTGGTACAATCAATGCCTTTAATTAAAACCTTTCCATAGCTGGGATCTTTCAAGCCAGTAATTATATGAAATATAGTTGACTTTCCAACACCATTTGGTCCAAGCATTCCCAAAACTTCTTGCTTATTTATTTCTAAATTCAAATTATTTAAGATTTGTCTCTTATTATAAAACATTGATATTTTCTCTAATTTCAATAACGCTTCTTGTTCTTTGAATTTTTTAATTCTAAATTTTTTTATTAATGCCATTAATTATTTACAACTTTTATTTCAGTAATCGCACTTTCTGGATTTATTTCAATATTTTTTGTCTTAAGATCAAACTCTACTATTCCTGCTTTCATCTCTGATTTAGGATCTGTGATTATTACATTATTATATGCAATAGCTTTATTTGTTTCCATGTTGATATCAAAATTTATACATTTAATTTCTTTATCTTGATAATTTATTATTACATTTTCATAAAATTTTGAATTTAAATTTAATGAATTATATTGGGCAAAATCTGATACTATGTAAATAGTATCTCTTACTTCTGAGATAACTTTACCTCTTACATTTTCCAAGTCCAAGATATCTTTATTATTAAAATTTGATTTTCCTGACTTAGCTTTCAGATAAAATTTATTTCCTTTTTCATCAACTGAAGTGTACTCCACATCTTTAACAAGATTTTTAATTTCCTTCTTTTTTATTTCTTTAATATTATTTTTTTTATCTATTTTTTTTTCTAAATTTTTAGAAATTTTATTGTTTTCCTTTGCACTATTATTATCTGACTTCATTTGTTCTGAATTTTCATTTGATCTAGCAATTTTATTATTTAAAATATCCTTTTCTATTTCTAGTTCAGAAATCTTTTTTTCAAGTTCTTCTATTTTAGAAGATTTCTCTATATCTTTAGTGTTAATTTCCTCTACGATATTTTTGTCAATACTAAAGTACTTGTAATATATTCCACCGATAATTAAAGCAATCAACAATAAAATTAAAATTTGCAAAAAAGACTTTGAAGACATTTAGGTAATATTTGCATTTAGAATATTATGAATATGTACAAAACCAATAGTTTTATTTTTTTTATTATTGCGATGTATACATAAACATGTAATTTTTTTTGTATTCATAATTGAAAGTGCTTGAGCAGCGAGCATATTTTTGTCAACACTAATTGGTTTTTTCTTCATAACTTTTTTAATTTTGTAATTTTGAAAATTTTGATTGTTATTTGATAATCTTTTTAAATCTCCGTCTGTTAAAATTCCAGTAGTTAAATTTTTCAGATTTCTTACTATTAATACTCCTAGACCTTTTTTAGTTATATTTTTTAATGCAGTTTTCATGCTTACATTTTCTCTCACAAAAGGTATTTTGTTACCTACTAACATAATATCTTCAACAGTTTTAAGTTTTACAGATAGAGATCCACTTGGATGAAACTTTTTGAAATCTAATTTACCAAATTTTTTGTACCGCATGCAGGCTATTGCTATTGCATCCCCTAAAGCGGTTTGTACTGTTGTTGAAGATGTTGGCACAAAACTACCAGGTCCTGCCTCTTTTACATTCGGTAATAAAAAATTTTCATCAGCATTTTTAAATAAAAGAGAATCTTTTCTGGATGTAATGCCGATAAGTTTTATATTTTTATTTCTTGATACATATTGAATAATATTTTTTAACTCTTCACTTTGGCCACTAAGACTAATTAAAATTACAATATCATTCGATGTAATTTGACCCATGTCCCCATGACTAGCGTTTGATGCATCAAGAAAAAATGATGAGGTACCTGTTGATGAAAGTGTTGCTGACCATTTTTTTGCTATAATTCCACTTTTGCCAACTCCAGACACAATAATTTTACCATTTTTACAATTTAGTATTATTTTAACTATTTTCTCAAAACTATTTCCAAGGCTGGAGTTTAATTTTTTGAGTGCGTTTAGCTCTAATTTTATGACTTCTTTTCCTATGCTTACAATATTATTTCTCATCTCAGTGTGACCAGATATCTTCTTTAAAAGAAGCATAATCAAGTTCAACTCTTGTATTTATAAATTTAACTGTTTCATTATAAAGATTTATTCTATTTTCTCTTACTAGAATTTTGTGTAAAAATTCGTAAATCTTGTGCAAATATAAAACATCTTGGGCACAATATTTTAATTGTTTTTCAGTCAATTCACCACCAAAATCTGATGACTGTAATTGTTTGCTAATATCTATACCTATGAATTCTTTTATCAAATCTTTTAGACCATGTTTGTCAGTATAACTTCTTGCTATCTTGCTCATTATTTTCGTACAGTTAATATTTTCTATGTTTAAATTTAAATTTTTTTTGATAAATAGAAGGTCAGCTCTGGCAAAATGAAATAATTTGTTAATTTTTTTGTCACTGAGTATTTTTTTAAGATTTGGTGCGTCATAATTATCTTTATCTAATTGAATAATATGGGCATCGTTATTTCCTGATGATATTTGCACTAAACAAAGTCTATCTCTTTCAATATTTAGTCCAGTGAATTCGCAGTCAACTGCTATCTTGTCACTAAATTTTATTTCTTCTGGCAAATCTTTTTTATGTAATTTAATATCTAAATTCATTAATAGATATATATATATGAAAAATCAGGATTCAATTTTAATATTTGGTTCTTCAGGCCAGATAGGAAAATCTTTAATCAGAAAGTTAACAAAAAATAACTATAAAGTAATAGCAGTTACCAGAAGTATTCACAGAAAAGGTTACCAAATCAAAACCCAATCAAATTATGGTTATTTGGAGCTTGAGGAAATCAACTCTTTTGAAGAAGAAAAAATATCAAAACTGATGGAAAGATGTTCAGTATGTATTAATTTGATCGGAATTTTGTTTGAAAATAAAAAAAATCATTTTAGACTAATACACTCTGAGGTAGCTTCATTACTTTCAAAAGTCGCCTCAAAAAATTCAGTTGGCCAGTTTATCCACGTATCTGCCCTCGGAATAGAGTCCGCAAAAGATAGCATGTATGCTTTAAGTAAGTTAGATGGTGAAAAAAAAGTAAAAGAAAATTTTCCTAAAGCTGTAATTTTAAAACCATCAGTTGTTTATTCAGTAGACGATAATTTTACAACAAATTTTATGAGTTTGCTAAGCATACTACCTGTAATGCCTCTATATTATTCAGGAAATACGAAATTCACACCTATTCATGTTTCTGATCTCACAGATATAATTTTTCAAATCATCGACCGAAAAATTCACGGAGAGACAATTGAATGTGTAGGTCCTGAAGTACTTACTTTCAAAGAAATGCTGAAAATAATTTTAAAATCAATAAATAAGAATAGGCTACTTTTACCAATACCATATTTTCTAGCAAAAATTAACGCAAAATTCTTAGAATTATTTCCTAAACCTTTATTAACAATTGATCAACTCAAATTACTTAAATATGATAATGTAGTTTCAAAAAAATATAAAACAAATTATGATTTTAAAATGAACTCAAACAGAAAATTCTATGATGAAATAATTAAATATAGCTTTAATTGGGCTAGCGGGGGCCAATTCTCTAAAAAAAAAATTAATAAAGCAAATTAATGTTAACAAATATTATATATTTCACAGTATTTATAATTTTAGCATTTGTATTATCCATAGCTGTTAAAGCTATCACAAGAGGAGTTGAGGCAAAACAAATGATAAAAGTTGAAAAGGATATGGATACGAATAAAGAGAGTAATGGTCCAAGTTTAGAAGTAGTAGGTCAAATAAAAGAATTAAAAGAGTTACATGATAAAGGAATACTTAATGAAGCTGAATTTCAAAAAGCAAAAGAAAAGATCTTAAAATAATCAAGCTGATTTAACTTTTTTTTCAATAAATTTAGGAACTTCTTCATCCTTGTCTATTGCATCATCTTTTTTTCCTTTTGGTGTGAAAACTACCATTAAATGAAGAGGACAATAGGAAAATTTTTCAATAGTTTTTCTTCCACAAAATGAGGAGTCTTTTTCGTCAGGGTGACCTTCCATATATTTGCATGTATTTTCATTTAAATCTTCCAACTGAAGGTTTTTAGCTGGCTCAAAATTTTTATCTAATAATAATGATCTGAATCTATGTTTTCTGCTACCCTTTTTAAAACTTTTCTCACTCGATACTGCTGTGTTAAAGTTAGTCTGGGAAATTTTAGACCGTGTCTTAATTTTAGCTGATAAATTTAGTCTATGAGCTTTTCCAATAACTGCATTTCTGCTTACTCCACCAATTATTTCTGCAATTTGACTGGCAGTTTGACCTTTACCCCAAAGTTCCCTTAGTTTATTGACTTTTTCATCTGTCCAACTCATTTATCTATATTTAGTATATTAATTTTTTACTATAACATTATCTTGAAATCATATTAAATCATTCTAGACAAGCTTTTTTTTCTGTTTTTTAACAAATATTTAAAAAAATGTTTAATAATAAATACTTATGGTTGAATTGCAGAAAAAATATCAAATTGGCTCTAGAAGGTTTGGCCTTATTAACTGGGTTGGCACATATTCTTTATTTAAAAAGGAGGTATTAAGATTTTTAACTGTCTCGGGTCAAACATTATTTGGTCCCATATTAACTAGTATTTTGTTTTTAACAGTAATTTCTTTAGCAATAGGAGATCAAAGAGCGGAGGTACTTGGAGTTACATACATAAAATTTTTAGCTTGTGGTTTAATAATGATGCAAGTTATTCAACAAAGTTTTGCTCACTCTAGCTCCTCTTTAATGATGGGTAAGATGATGGGTACTATTACTGATGTAGTTCATAGTCCCTTATCATCATCTGAAGTAGTATTTGCAATTACATTTGCCTCAGCCACAAGAGGATTATTAATAGCAACAGCTTCAACTTTAATATTTACTTTTTTTATAGATTTATCAATACAAAGTCTTTTTTTGTGGTTTATTTATTTATTTTTAGGCGGATTACTCATGGGCTCTCTTGGAATAATTGTAGGATTGTATGCAGATAAATTTGATCAAATGAGCACCGTAACTAACTTCATAATAGTTCCTTTAAGTTTTTTAAGTGGAACATTTTATAGTATAGATAAATTACCTTCTTTTTTAAAACTTATTAGTAACTATAATCCTTTTTTTCATATGATAGATGGATTTAGATTCTCATTTATTGGACAATTGGATGGTTCAGTAACTTTTGGTATTTCAATATTAACTTTTCTAAGTTTACTTATTACATATTTCGCATACATTTTAGTAGATAAAGGTTATAAAATTAAATCATAATATAAAAATAAAATGAGTTCATTGGCTAAAAACTATAAAAGAAGAAAATTATCATTCATAAAGGGCAAAGGATCTTTTTTGTATACAAAGGGAGGAGTTAAATTTTTGGATTTTGTGCAAGGCATAGCTGTAAATTCCTTAGGCCATACAAGCCCAGCATTAGTAAAAGCAATAAAAAAACAATCAAAAAAACTCTGGCACGTCTCAAATTCTTTTATAATTCCTGAAGGAGAAGAACTGGCAAAAAAACTAACAAACAAAACTTTTGCCAATGCAGTAATTTTTCAAAATAGTGGTGCAGAGGCAACTGAGGCTGCGATAAAAGTTGCTAGAAGATATTTTTTTTCAATTGGAAAACCAAAAAAAAATAGAATTTTATGTATTAGAAATTCATTTCATGGAAGAACCATAGCAGCAATAAATGCCAGTGGATCAAAAAAAATGACTGAAGGATTTGGGCCAAAAGTTGGTGGGTTCGATCATTTCAAATTTGGCGATCACAAGGAATTAAAAAGAAAGATTACAAGTAAAACTGCAGCTATAATGATTGAACCAATACTAGGAGAGGGTGGTATTAAAGTAATACCTACCTGGTGTTTAAAAGAAATTAGAAAAATTTGTGATAAGAAAAAAATTCTTCTAATTTTAGATGAAGTTCAATGTGGAATAGGAAGATCTGGCAAGTTCTTTTCTTACGAATATGCAAATATTAAGCCAGATATAGTTCCAATAGCTAAAGGAATTGGAGGTGGTTTTCCAATAGGTGCTGTTTTGATGACAAAAAAGGTTTCCAAGGCTATGGTTCCTGGTACTCATGGATCCACTTTTGGTGGAAACCCACTTGCAATGTCAGTTGGTAATGCTGTTATGGATGAAATTTTTAAAAAGGGCTTTCTTTCAAGAGTCAAAAATAATTCAAGTTATTTTATTTCAGAACTAAACAAAATTAAAAGTAAATTCCCAAAAATTATTAAAGAAATAAGGGGTGTGGGATTAATTTTAGGAATACAACTTCATCATGATCAGACAAAATTTATTGAAGATTTACTAAAAAATAAACTGTTGACTATTAGAGCGGGTGAAAATGTAATAAGAATTTTGCCACCACTAAATGTAAATAAAAAAGAAATTGATATGGCTTTGAAAATCATAACCAAAGTTTGTAACTCTTATAATAATTAATGAATAACTTCCTTTACATAAGAGATATCCCATTAAAAGATCTAAAGAAAATTATATCTGATGCAAAAAAAAGAAAAGCAAAAAGAAAAAAATTTAATACATTAGATCCTGATAAAGATGTCCCTTTGAAAGGTAAAATTCTTTTACAAATGTTTGAAAAATCTAGCTTAAGAACTAGGTTAAGTTTTAATTTAGCGATTAAGCAATTAGGTGGTGGCTCTTTAACATTAAGGCCTGAGGAATTACATCTAGGAATTGGAGGTGAGAGTATATCTGATACATCTAAAATTTTATCAACTTATGGAGATGCTTTCATGTTAAGAACTGACTCTGATAAAAAATTAAATGAATTTGAAAAGTTTTCCAAAATACCAATTATAAATGGATTAAGTCCATCATCACATCCAACGCAGGTTTTGTCAGATATTTTTACAATTCAGGAAATCAAAAATAAAAGTATCTCTAAATTAAAGTTATGTTGGATTGGAGATGCTAATAATAATATGATTAACAGTCTTATCGAGGTATGTATAAAATTTTCTATATCTTTAAATATTGCCTGTCCTAGAGACTATCAACCTAATAAATTAGCTATTTCTCAGATTAAAAAAAAAAATGGAAAAGTAAAAATTTTTTATAAAAAAGAATTAGCAGTTAAAAATTGTGATGTTGTTATGACAGATAAGATCATTTCATTGAATGATAAGGTTAATAAGAGAAAGAAACTTAATTCATTTAAAAATTTTAAAGTTGATGCTAAGACAATGAGTTATGCAAAAAAAGATGCTATATTTTTGCATTGCCTTCCAAGAGGTAATGAGGTTACAGATGAAGTTTTTTTAGGAAAGCAGTCAAAAGTATGGCAACAAGCACTTAATAGAGTTTGTGTTCAAAAAAGTATCTTATTATATTGCTTTAATAAATTAAGGTAATTCTAAAGGACTATCAGCATTTGCATTCATATACAGTATGACTGATGCTCTATCTTTTTCTTTTTTTAATCCTGCAAAAGCCATCTTAGTTCCTTTAATATAAGAGGCTGGTTTAATTAAAAAACTATTCATTTCTTCAAATGTCCAATTTTTCCCAAAAGCTACCAATGCCTTAGAGTATTTATAATCCTCTAATGCACCCATGTTACGACCCAATACATTATAGAGGGCTGGTCCAATGTTATTTCTTCCACCTTTTTTGATAGAATGACATGCGCTACATTTTTTGAAAACTGTTTTACCATGCTCAACACTGCCCATTGCTAATAAAGCAGATATGTCAACAGCCTGTGTGGAAGAAGTTTGTTTTGTATCTGATTCAGCAAACTCAACTTTATAAGAAGATTGAGCTGGCTTCTCAACATAATATATATAATCAGAAATTTTGGTAATGCCAAAAATAACTATAAAAATAACTAATACTGCAGCTATGATTTTGTTAATTTCAAATGAATCCATGATTTTTAATTATTAAATTCGTATAACATGTTAAACAAAAAAAATACTAAATTTAATTTTTAATTATTGCGTCTGAAAGACGCATAATACATAATTTTATGAACAATACAGTAATTTTAATTCCATCAAGATTAGCAGCAACAAGGCTACCAAAAAAACCATTATTGAAAATAAATAACATGTCAATTATTAATCATGTTTATAAGATTGCAAAATCGTCATTGGTTGACCAGTGTTACGTTGCTACTGGTGACAAGGAAATATTTCAAGAGGTAACTCAAAATGGTGGGAAATGTATTTTAACCCAAAGTGATCATAAAACAGGAACTGATAGAATTTTTGAAGCCTTTCAAAAACTAGAAAATGATAATATTGAGTATGTTGTAAATCTCCAAGGAGACGAACCTATGCTTGATATACAAGATATCAATAACCTTCTTACAAAAACAATTGAAAACAAGTCAAAAGTTTCAACTTTAGCCTGTAAAATAGAGAATGAGGGATTACTATCAAAAAAAAATATTGTTAAGGTTACTACAAATGAGAAGCTGGAAGAAAATAAATTGTCAACCGCAATTTCATTCTCTAGAGAAGTAAGTAAAAATATTCGAAATATTTACCATCATATTGGTATTTACATTTATAATGTAGCTTACTTAAAAAAATTTGTTCAATTAAAACAAACACAAAATGAAAAAATACAAAAGTTAGAACAATTAAGATTAATCGATAATGAAATTACAATAGATGTTGGTTTAGCAAAAACTCGACCAATTGGTGTTGATACACATGAAGATTATCTGGAATTAAAAAAAATAATGGAATATAAAAATTAAATTATGAAAATTGCTTACCAAGGTGTTGCAGGTAGCTACAGCGAGAGTTGTGCCAAAAAAATGTATCCAAATTGTGAAACATTACCCTGTAAAACTTTTGATGAATGTTTTGAAAGATCTAGTCAAGATAATTCAATTAAATCTTTAATACCAGAGTCAAATAAAACAACTGGAAATATTGGTGTAGAGTATTTAATCTTCAAATACAGATTGAATATTTATGCCGAGCACTTCTTTCCAATCAATCATAATCTTTTAGGAATAAAAGGGTCAAATTTAAGTGATATTAAAGATGTATATTCTCATGCTCAAGCTCTTAGCCAATCTTCAAGCTTTATAAAAAAAAAAAAATTAATAGAAAATGTAAGAGCCGATACTGCAGGTTCTGCGAAATATGTGGCTGAAGCTAAAGATAAAACAAAGGCAGCAATAGCTTCTAACCTTAGCGCTGAAATATATGGTCTCAAAATTCTACAAGAGAATGTTCAAGATGATAAAGATAACGTTACTAGATTTTTATTGTTGGGAAAAGATATCTTTCAACCAGATTTTAGTGATCAAAGTTATATAACATCAATATTATTCAAATTGAAAAGTAAGCCCGCAGCCCTTTATTCTGCGTTGTCAGGTTTTGCAATTAATGGTGTTAATATGAGTAAATTACAAAGTTTTCCTGAAAAGAACTCTTTTTCCTCTTATTTTTTCCTCTGCGATATTGATGGGCACATAGAATCTCCAAAAATCAAAAACTCACTTGAGGAATTAGGTCTTCATTGTCAGGATATGCACGTCCTAGGTGTTTACAAATCTGATAAATTTAGAGAAAAATAAATTTATAACTTTCTTGTAGAATAGAAATTTTTATTGATATAATAAAGTTGGAGGCCGGTCAGGTGGTGTTACCACAAATCCCCCAGGATCGAAAGATAGCAAGGGTAGTGAGTATTTTCCAGGTTGGTTGGTCTCCTTTAAAATGACTGAGAATTCGAAAGTACTGGCTTTAAAATATAGACCTCAAGTATTTGAGGATTTAATAGGTCAACAAGTTATTGCGGAAACAATTAAAAATTCGATAATCATAGACAAGTCACCTAATGCATTTTTATTTACTGGTATACGAGGTGTTGGAAAAACTACTTTTGCAAGAATAGTTGCAAAGGCATTAAATTGTGAGAATGGAGTCAAAAATCTTTGCAAAAAAAATTTTTGTGAACATTGTAATTCAATTATCAACTCAAATCATATTGACATTTTAGAGATGGATGCAGCAAGCAAGACTGGAGTTGATGATGTAAGGGAGCTTATTGAATTTTCAAGATATGGGCCAACAACTGCTAAATATAAAATATTTATAATTGATGAAGTACATATGTTAAGTAAGCAAGCATTCAATGCACTTTTAAAAACTCTTGAAGAACCACCAAAATACCTAAAATTTATTTTTGCAACAACCGAAATCAAAAAAATACCTGTAACAGTAATATCGAGATGTCAACGTTTTGATCTCTCTAGGGTCAAATCTCAAGAACTTTTTAATTATATAAAAATGATTAAAAACAAAGAGGATGGCAAAGCTTCTGATGAAGCCTTAAAATTAATTGTTAAAATTTCAGAGGGATCTGTTAGGGATGCATTGTCTTTGTTAAACCGTGGCCTTGTGGCTAATCTAAATGATGAAGAATTAAGTTTAGAAAAAGCACAAAAAATATATGGATATTTTGATAAAAGTTCTTTGATAGAATTAATAAAAAAACTGTTAAATGGTGATGAAAAAAAAGTATTTGAGTTGTATAGAAAAATTTATGATTCTGGTGTAGATCCAAAAATATTTTTAAATGATTTTCTTGAAGTTCTATATTACCTAAAAAATATTAATTTTATAAAATTAGACGGAAATAATTTTTCTTTAAATGACCAAGATTTTAGCAATCTTTCTACAATATCTGAAAATTTAGATTCAAAAGATATAATACTTTTTTGGCAATTTACACTTGATACAATTGAAGAAATTAACATAGTCTCAAATCCTAACTTGTCAGTTGAAATGTTTCTTTTCAGATTAATGAGAATAAAAGGTTTTAAAGAGAAAGATGTCGAGAAAACCTCAATTGGGAAAAAACCTGATAAGTTAATTAAAGATCCTAAAACAAAAACAACAAATCAAACAATAGATCAAATCAAAAATATTTCACAACAAGAAAAAATTGAGCCAAATTTAAATAAAGATGAAGTAATCAATGAACTTAAAATTGGTTCATTTGAGAGTTTGATAAATCTATGTATAGAAAAAAAAGAAGCTAAGCTTAAATATGAGCTTGAAACTAATATAAATTTAGTCTCATTCTCTGAAGGTTTAATAGAAATTTCATTAAATGAGAACTTAGACAAAGACTTTATTAAAAATCTATCTAACAAACTGTATGAATGGACATCTAAGAGATGGATTATTTCTTTATCAAAAAACCAAGGACAAATTTCAAAAAAAGAAAAAAATAAAATTGATGAGAAAAAAATTTTTGATGATATTAAAAAGTCTGAAGCATATAAAAAAGTGATCGAGGCATTTCCTGATGCAGAATTAATAAATGTTGAGTTGAAAGAGGATTAGAATGACAGATTTTTCAAAATTAATGGAAAAAGCTAAAGAAATTGAGAGCAAAATGAAAGAAAGCCAAGAAAACATTAAAAAGATCGAGGTTGAAGGTGTCTCGGGAGCTAGTGATGTAAAGGTTACGTTAAATGGAGAGGGAACCATGATCTCAATTAAACTAAGTGAAAATGTTTTAAAAGAAGAAAAAGTAATACTAGAAGATCTTATTACTGCTGCTCATAATAACGCAAAATCGCAACTTAAATCAAAAACAGCAGAGGAAATTTCTAAGGCTTCAGGAAATTTTGGAATACCTGGATTTAAGTGGCCTTTATAATTTAAATGCAAAATATTCCTGAAATAGAAAATTTAATCAAACTAATATCTAAATTACCAGGGCTAGGACCTAAGTCTGCAAAAAGAATGATTTTGAAAATGATTAATAATCGTCAAGAATTATTAAAACCATTAGCTCAAAACTTAAGTGAAGTATTTAAAAATGTGATTAGATGCAAAATTTGTGGAACTTTAAAATCAAATAATAGTCCATGTGATAATTGTGAAAATAAGAGTAAAAAATTTAATAAAATTTGTGTTGTAGAAAATATTTCAGATCAATGGGCAATAGAAAGTTCATCTATTTTTCAAGGTTATTTTCATATTCTTGGTGGAACACTTTCAAATAATAATAATCAAAACAAGGAAGACCTACTAATCAATTCCCTAGTAGAAAGAATAAGTAGGGATAATATAGATGAGGTAATTTTGGCAACAAGTGCAACTGTGGAGGGTCAAACTACTGCATTTTATATTCAAGATACTCTAAAAAAAACAAACATTAAGATTTCAAAACTAGCTCAAGGTTTACCAGTAGGTGGAGAAATCGAAAATTTAGATGATGGCACTTTAATATCTGCGTTTAAAAACAGAAAAAAACTTGAGGCTTAATTAACTTTTTTTAATTAATCTGTTTAAATGTAAGAGAGGTTCTGTATAGCCAGAAGGCTGTGACTTTCCATGAAAGATTAATTCACATGCTGCTTTAAAAGCAATAGATTTATCATACTCTGGAGACATACTTTCGTAGTTAGGGTCGTCTTTATTCTGTTTATCAACAACTTTTGCCATTTTTTTTAAAATTTCAAGAACCTGTCTATTCGAACATAAGCCATGATGAAGCCAATTCGCGATATGTTGAGATGAAATTCTCAAAGTTGCTCTATCCTCCATTAATCCAATATCATTTATATCTGGGACTTTGGAACAACCTATACCTTGATCAATCCACCTGACTACATAACCCAAAATAGTTTGAGCAGAATTTGAAATTTCAGTATTAATTTCATCGATAGACCAATTAGGACGATCTGCTATTGGAATAGTAAGAAGATCAGATAACTTTGATGGCTCTCTTTTTAATATTGCTTTTTGTTTTTCAAAAACATTTACTTCGTGATAGTGCATAACATGCAATGCAGCAGCAGTTGGGGAAGGAACCCAAGCACAATTTGCGCCTGCATTCACATGTCCAATTTTTTGTTCCATCATTTCCTTCATTTTGTCTGGCATGGCCCACATTCCTTTACCTATTTGAGCAACTCCTGAAAACCCACATTTTAAGCCTATATCTACATTATTATCCTCATAGGCTTTAATCCATTTAGACTCTTTCATTTCTCCTTTTTTGATCATTGGTCCAGCTTCCATTGAAGTGTGCATTTCATCACCAGTTCTATCTAAAAATCCAGTGTTGATAAAAAATACTCTATCTTTTAGTGTTCTGATGCATTCCTTTAGGTTTGAAGATGTTCTTCTTTCTTCATCCATAATTCCACACTTAATAGTATTTTTTTTCAATTTTAAAACTTCTTCAACTTTTGTAAAAATTAAATTGGCAAATTCTGTTTCCTCTGGTCCATGCATTTTTGGTTTTACAATATAAATAGATCCTTTCCTTGAATTACCTTTTCTTTTTAAATCATGAATACATGCTGTTGAAGTAATAAAAGCATCCATTATTCCCTCAGGAACTTCTGATCCATCATTTAAAGTGATTGCAGGGTTTGTCATTAAGTGTCCAACGTTTCTCACAAGCAAAAGACTTCTTCCATGAAGTTTTAACTTTTCACCGTTTAATGAAGTGTAACTCCTATCTGGATTAAGTTTTCTTTCTAATTCTTTACCATTTTTCTCAAATATTGATTTTAAATCTCCTTTCATCAATCCTAACCAATTTCTATAACAAGTTACTTTATCTTCAGCATCTACTGCGGCTACACTATCTTCATGGTCACAAATTGTTGATACAGCAGACTCAACTATAATATCGCTTATACCAGCAGCATCTCTTGCAGCACTAAATGCTCTAGGATTAATAATTATTTCAAGATGAAGATTATTATTTTTTAAGATTATAGCATTTGGTTTGGCTGCATCCCCTCTATGACCAATAAACTTCTCTAAATCTGATAAATTATATTCTTTATTTTCCTTATATATAGTTAGTTTTTTATTATTTACTGCTAAACCAGTAATATCTTTCCAGTCAAGATCATTTATTGGAAAATATTTGTTCAAAAAGTTTCTAGTGTATTTAATTACTTCTTGCCCTCTTAGAGGATCATATTTTTCGCTTCCACTTTCTTCTGACTCTATTATATTTGATCCATAAAGACTGTCATATAAGCTTACCCATCTTGCATTCGCGGCATTCAAGGTATATCTAGAGTTCATTATTGGAACAACTAATTGTGGTCCTGCTATATTAGATATTTCTTCATCTAAATTTTTAGTTGCTATTTTAAAATCTTCACCTTCTTTTTTTAAATAACCTATTTCTTCCAAAAAATTTTTATATTTATTATAGTCAATCTGGTGGTCTCTATTTTTTTTATGCCACAGATCTATTTCTTGTTGTAATGTTTCTCTAATTTCGAGTAATTTTTTATTTTTAGGTGCTAATTCATGCACCACTTTATCAAAGCCTTTCCAGAACTCGTCAGGGTCAACATTTGTATCCAGTAAAAGCTCATTTTTGACAAAATCAGCTAGTTCTTTTGCCACAGATAAGTTGTGGATTTTGATGTATTGCTCTCTCATAAATTGAAAATCTTATAATAAATTGTCATTTTTGCGCAATCAAAATTACTTATTTTAACAATTTATTGCCTTTTTTGTTTATAATACATAATTTAAATGAAAAATTACCTAAATTTTGAGACAGATATTAAAAATCTTGAAGAAGAATTAGATAAACTAAAAGACCCCTATAATCAGGAAGGTTTATCTGAAGTCGACACTTCAAGAATAAGCAAAGTTGAAGAAGAAATAAATGAAAAGTTAGAGAAAATTTATTCTAACCTAGATCCATGGCAGACAACATTAGTTGCTCGTCATGAGGATAGACCTAAAGCAAAATTTTTTGTTGAAAATCTTTTTGATGATTTTATTCAACTTTCGGGAGATAGATACTATGGTGAAGACAAAGCTGTTATAGCTGGTTTTGCAAAATTTGATGGTAAATCTGTTTTAGTAATTGGTCAGGAAAAGGGATCAGATCTTAATAAAAGAATAGATCATAATTTTGGAATGATGAGACCAGAGGGTTACAGAAAAACAATTAGACTTATGGAGTTAGCTAATAAATTTAAAATTCCAATTATCTCAATTGTAGATACTCCAGGTGCTTATCCAGGAGTTGGCGCAGAGGAAAGAGGTCAAGCCGAAGCAATAGCAAAATCTATTGAATGCTCTATGAAGTTAACGGTACCCACAATAGCAATTATAATTGGCGAAGGTGGGTCTGGCGGAGCAATAGCTTTAGCATCATCTAATAAAGTAATTATGCTTCAAAACGCAATATACTCAGTCATTTCTCCTGAAGGATGTGCTACCATTTTATGGAGAGACCCAAAAAAAACTTTAGAGGCTGCAACTGCAATGAAAATGTCATCTAGCGACCTTTTAAAGTTAAATATAATTGATGAAATAATTCCAGAACCAGTTGGTGGTGCTCACAGAGACAAAGATCTGATTTTGGAAAATGTAAGGGATTCATTAAAAAAAAATTTAGATTTTTTTAACAGAATGGATAAAGATGAAATTCTTACTCATAGAAAAAATAAATTTTTGTCAATTGGAAGAAATAAAGGATTTACAACACAATCAGATGATAGAAATGATTTATCCATGAAAGCAAGTGCGTTACAAAATTTTTATCAAAACTTTAAAAAGAATTCTAAAATTTATTATGGTGTTTCTGCTATAGCTTTATTAATTTTACTTTTAAGTATTTTTTTATAAAGCTCCATGGCAATGTTTATATTTCTTTCCAGAATTACAAGGGCAGGGTTCATTTCTTCCAATCTTTTTTGTTGAAAACTCGTCAAATTTTTTATTTAAATTTTCATTACTTTGTTCTTCTTGGCTATTTTCTATAAGCTTTAAATTAAACAAAATTGTAATTAAATCATACTTAAGTTTAGTTAGTAAATTTTCAAAAAGTGTAAATGCCTCTTTCTTATATTCTACCAAAGGATCTCTTTGTCCATAAGATCTTAAACCAATAACTTGTCTTAATTGTTCTAAATATTGAATATGCAATTTCCAATTTTGATCAATTAGTTGTAAAAAAATTCTTTTTTCTATTTCGTTATATTGTTCTTCGTTTAACATTTTTATTCTCTCTTCTCTTGAATTTTTAAATTTATTTTTTATTTTTTCTTCAAACGCCCTATTTTCAAGATTAACTAAGTCATTAATTTCACTCTCTTCAAATGATTTTCCAAATAAAGATTTTAATTGCATATGGATTTCATTTGATCCTGCATTCGCTAACTTTTTGGTTTTCTTAAGTTTCAAATCATCAATAATTTCACTCAGAAAATTTTCAGAATATTGCTTAGAATCTTTGTTTTCTATTACTTCATTTCTTTGTGAAAATACTACTTGTCTTTGATCGTTTAAAACATTGTCAAACTTTAAAAGAGTTTTTCTAATATCAAAATTTCTTGCTTCAACTTTTTGTTGTGCTCTCTCTAACGCTTTATTTATCCATGGATGGTCTATACTTTCTCCATCTTTAAGCCCAAGTTTTTCAAGTATATTATTCATGGACTCAGACCCAAATATTCTCATTAAATCGTCTTCTAAGCTTACATAGAATATAGAGCTACCTTCATCGCCTTGTCTTCCCGATCTTCCTCTAGCTTGATTATCTACTCTTCTACTTTCCATCCTTTCTGTACCAATAACAAACAACCCTCCCAATTTTTTTATTTCAGCTTTATCACTCTCATCCTGACCTCCTAATTTGATGTCAACGCCTCTTCCTGAAATACTTGTCGTAATAATTATTGAGTTTCTTTTTCCTGCATCTGCAATAATTTCAGCTTCTCTTTGGTGATTTTTTGCATTTAAAACTGTGTGTTTTATATTTTTTTTATCTAATAGATTTGAGAAGTGTTCAGATTTATTTATACTTGAAGTGAAAACTAATAATGGTTGTCCTTTTGTGTTACATTCAACAATCTTACTAATTATTGCTTCATCTTTTTCTTTACTAGTTCTAAATATTTGATCGTTCAAATCTTTTCTAATCATCTGCTTATTAGTAGGAATTGATACTACTGGAAGATTATAAATTTCAAAAAACTCTTCCGACTCTGTTAATGCTGTACCAGTACATCCAGCTATTTTTTTATAAAGCTTGAAGAAATTTTGGTAGGTAATTGATGCTAAAGTTTGATTTTCAGCATTAATTGTTAAATTTTCTTTTGCCTCTAGACTTTGATGAAGGCCATCACCAAACCTTCTTCCTGGCAATTGTCTACCTGTTTGTTCATCAATTATTATGATCTGTCCATCTTTTACAATATAATCTCTACCATTCTGAAAAAGATGGATTGCACGTAACGATTGATTAACTAAATGAACAATATGAAGATTTTCTGGATCGTAAAAGTTTTTATTTTTAAGTATACCAGCATTAGAAAATATATTTTCAACATTATCCACACCTTTATTAGTTAATAAAATATTTCTATCTTTCTCATCTATTTCAAAATCCTCTTCTTTTAAATTTTTCACAAGTTTATCAACAGCCATATATTGATTAGTTTTATCTTCAGTTGCTCCTGAAATTATTAAAGGTGTTCTAGCCTCATCAATTAAACATGAATCAATTTCATCAACAATCGCATAATTATGTTCTCTTTGAACCATGGTCTCTTTGGAAAATTTCATATTATCTCTTAAATAATCGAAGCCCAATTCACTATTAGTAGAATAAGTTATATCTTTTGAATAATTTTCTTTTCTCTCTAAGTCATCTTGCCCAGTATTAATATATCCACAAGTTAAACCTAAAAAATTATAAATCTTACCCATATTTTCACTATCTCTCTTAGCCAAATAATCATTTACCGTTACAATATGAACGCCTTTTTTTTCTAGAGCGTTAAGGAAAGCTGCAAGAGCTATAGTTAATGTTTTACCTTCTCCAGTTTTCATTTCTGCAATTTTATTCTCATGGATTACAACTCCACCAATTAGTTGAACATCAAAGTGCCTTTCATTTCTGATTCTTTTAGAGGCTTCTCTAACCATTGAAAAAGCTTCAGGTAACACGTCGTTTAGACTTTTACCATTTTTAATTTCTTTAATTAGCTGCTCGGTTTTTTTTGGAAACATTTCATCAGACAAATTTTCTAAATCTTTTTCTAAAATATTAACTTTTTTGACTATTTGTTGAATTCTACCTAGTTCCTTTTCATTTCCGCTTTTGATAAGCTTTGAAAATATATTAAGTGGGTTGAACATTTTGATATAAAATTAAATATTAGAAATATATAGTAATTAATTAATTATTTTAAATATCATGAAATTTAACATAAACAATTTTATAAAAACTAACAATCAAACCTCTAAAATTGTTGATTTTCAAGATTTAGATCATATTGATGGAGTTTCAATTTCTGCAGTAAGCGCTGGCTTATACAAATTTAAGAGAGATGAATTAGTTTTATTTTATTTTAGAGATGGTGCAAATTATGCCTCTGTCTATACTCAATCAAAGTTAATATCAGAAAATTTAAAATGGAATAAAAAAATTAAAGCAAAAAAAATTTTTGCATTATTAGTTAACACTAGAAATGCCAATGCATTAACAGGTTCAGAAGGGTATGATGCATTGAAGAAAATTTCTTTAGACCTATCCTCAAAATTAACTGAGATACAGAAAAGAGATGAAGATGCTCCTAAACAAATTTCTTCAAAAGAAATACTTTTTGGTTGTACAGGTACCATAGGAGAGAAATTTCCATTAGAAAAAATTAAAACTTCACTACCAGAATTAGTTCAGAAAATAAAATATACGCAAAATAAATTAATCTGGATGAAAGCAGCAATGGGTATAATCACGACAGATTTAAAACCTAAAGTATCAATGGCTGAAACAAAAATTGGTTCATCAACAATTAAAATTTATGGAATTGCAAAAGGCTCAGGCATGATCTATCCAAATATGGCAACTACATTGGGTTATATATTTACTGATGCAACTTTATCCTCATCAGTTTTAAATGATGTCTTAAAAAACAGTATAAAGACAACATTCAATGCAATTTCATGTGATGGTGACACAAGTACAAATGATATGGTTTCTATATTTTCAACAAACAAAGTTAATCATTCAGAAATTAAAAAATATAGTGATAGTAAACTTAAAAATTTTAACAAGGCAGTTCATGACGTTTTGTTAAATTTAGCTAAGCAAGTTGTTGCTGATGGAGAAGGAGCATCTAAATTTATTTCTATTAATTGTATTAATTGCAGAACTGAAAAAGATGCAAAAAATATATCTTTTAAAATAGCAAACTCATTATTAGTTAAGACAGCAATTGCGGGAGAAGATCCAAACTGGGGGAGAGTGGCTATGGCAATCGGAAACAGTGACTCCAAAATTAATGAACAAAAATTATCTATTTCTTTTGGGCCATATAAAATTTATCACAAAGGGTCTTTATATAAATCTTATAACGAAGAAAAAGTTATGGAATATATGAAAAGCAAATCAATCGAAATTGAAGTTGATATTGGTCAGGGAGTTAAAAAATTTAAATCGTATACTATGGATTTAACAAAAAAATATATAGAAATTAATGCTGATTATAGAACTTAGCCATATTGAAATTATATAGGTCAATATTTAGATAAAAGGTATGATTAAATATTTACTTAAATGTAAAGATTGTGAGCAAGAATTTGAAAGCTGGTTTAGTACTTCTGATGAATATGATAGATTGCTAAAATTAAAACTTTTAAATTGTCAAGCCTGTGAATCAATAAATGTTGAAAAGTCATTGATGTCACCAAATTTACTGAACACTAAGAAAAATGAAAATTTACAAGAAATAAAAAAATATAAAGAGGTTAGAAAAAAACTTTCCGATTACAAAAAATTTGTAAAAGATAACTTTGAATATGTGGGTGAAAATTTTACATATAAAGCAAGATCAATCCATTATGACAAAAAGAAACCAAAAAAAGGTATTTATGGTAGTGCTTCACTTAAAGATGTTAAAGAACTGAGAGAAGAAGGAATAGAAACTGATATTATTCCGTGGATTGAAGATGATAAAAATTAAACTTTCCTAAATTCTGAAATATAATTTACAGATTTATCAGATGTAACAGACCATTTATTTAAGATAGGGTTAAAAGTCATTCCATCAATTTTTATTAATTTTAATGAATTTTTTTTACAAATATTCGTTAAATACTCTGGTTTAACAAATTTCTCCCAATCGTGAGTACCTATTGGAAGCCACTTTAAAACATATTCTGCTCCTACAATCGCAAATAAATATGATTTAAGTGTTTTGTTTAAGGTAGCAATAAACATCACGCCTGATTTTTTTAAAAACTTTGAACTTTCTTTAATGAAAAAATCAACATCTTCAACATGTTCAACAATTTCCATATTCAAAATAATATCAAATCTTTGCTTAATTTTTAAATTTTCTGGAGAGGAATTGTAATATTTAATTTTAAGTTTACTTTTTTTTAAATGATACTTAGCAACTTGTATATTTCTTAAAGAAGCATCTATACCAACAACATCTGCTCCAAGTCTAGCCATGGGCTCCGAAAGTAATCCTCCACCACATCCGATATCTAAAATACTTAAGCCTTTAAAGGGCTCATGCTCTTTTTTTAATTTAAACTCAGATAAAATTGTATCTCTTATGTATTTTATTCTGATGGGGTTAAATTTATGTAATGGCTTAAATTTTCCATTGGGATCCCACCATTCCTCGGCTATTTTTGAAAATTTTTCTATTTCTTTTTTATTTATTGTGTTATTTTTCATTGTTAATTGACATTACAACCAAGATGTATTTTATCAATATATTTTAATTTATATTAAAAAAAATTATCAATGAAAATAATTGTATTAAAATTTGGAGGTACATCAGTTGGCACAACTGATAGAATTAAAAGAGTTGCAAAGATTATTGCTAAATATAAAAAAAAATACCATGTAATTGTACTTTCTTCTGCAATGAGCGGTATGACAAATAATTTAATTAATTTGTCCAAAAAAATTAGCAAAAATTTTTCAGACTCAGAATATGATGTTTTAGTTTCATCGGGAGAACAAATGTCCTGTGCACTAATTTCAGGAGAGTTGATAAACCAAGGTTTCAATTCTAGATCTTGGATATCGTGGCAAATCCCTATCAATACAGAGGGAAAATACAAATTTTCAAGAATTAATAAGATTAATAAAAGTAAAATCTTAAGTTATTTAAAACAAGGAGGGATCCCAATAATCACAGGATTTCAAGGCATTAACAATAAAAATAGAATAACTACTATTGGTAGGGGGGGTACAGATGCAAGCGCTATAATGTTTGCTAAGTTTTTTAATGCTGAAAAATGTATTATATATACAGATGTGGATGGTGTTTACTCTACAGATCCAAATAAACTTAAATCAGCTAAAAAAATAAAAGTTATTTCATATGAGGAAATGCTAGAAATGGCCTCTCTTGGAGCAAAAGTTATGCAACCTCACTCAATCCAAGATGCAAGATTAAATAGGGTAGATATAGAGGTTAGATCTTCCTTTACAGATAATGAGGGCACTTTAATAACAAAAAGAAAAAATTTAATTAACAATAAGATTATAACTGGGATTTCTAATACCACTAATGATGCCAAAGTTACTCTTTTAGGTGTAAGAGATAAGCCAGGTATTGCAGCATCGATTTTTAAACCTCTATCTGAAAATTCTATAAATGTAGATATGGTAGTTCAAAATATTTCTGCAAACGGTAAAGAAACTGACTTAACTTTCACAATAAAATCGGATGATTTAAGCAAAACAAAAAAAATTGTTTTGCAAAATAAAAAAATAGATTTTAGAGATTTGATATTTGATAAGAATGTCTCAAAAGTCTCTATAATTGGAGTTGGAATGGTTACTACTCCTGGAGTTACTTATAGAATGTTTCAGTCACTTGCTAAGCAAAAAATAAATATTCAAGTAATATCTACTTCGGAAATAAAAATTTCTGTATTGATAGATAAAAAGAATGTACAAAAAGCTATATCTGCTCTTCACAGAGAATTTAAATTAAATAAATAATCTATGAATATTAGACCATTTAGGGAAATAAAAAGAAGAAAAACTAAAGAAATTAATGTTGGTCATGTTAAGGTTGGAGGAGATAATCCAATTTCTGTTCAATCAATGACTAATACTTTAACTAAAGATGTTAAAGAAACTGTAAAACAAATCAAACAAATTGAAGAAGTAGGAGCCGATATCGTAAGAGTATCATGTCCAGATGAAGACTCAACGAAAGCTCTTAAAGATATTATTAAAAATACTTCTATTCCAATAGTTGCTGATATACATTTTCACTACAAAAGAGCAATAGAGGCAGCAGAGAGTGGAGCTGCTTGTCTTAGGATCAACCCTGGAAATATTGGAGATAAAAAAAAAATTAAAGAAGTAATTTCTGCTGCAAAAAATAACAATTGTTCAATTAGAATTGGTGTTAATGCTGGATCTCTAGAGAGAGACTTATTAGAAAAATATAAAGAACCTTGTCCAGAAGCTCTAGTAGAGAGTGCATTAAGAAATATTAGTATTGTTGAAGACTTTGACTTTTATGAATTTAAAGTGAGCGTGAAATCCTCTGATGTATTTTTGTCTATTGAAGCTTACAGACAACTTTCTAAAGTTACTGATTATCCACTACATCTAGGTATCACCGAGGCAGGAACATTTTTACCTGGTAGTATAAAATCTTCTATTGGTTTTGGATCGCTTCTTATGAGTGGTATTGGAGATACTGTGAGAGTTTCTTTATCTGATGATCCGGTAGAGGAGATAAAAGTTGGAAATGAAATACTTAAATCACTTAATTTAAGAAACAGAGGTGTAAAAATTATTTCCTGTCCATCTTGTGCTAGACAAGCTTTTGACGTTATAAAGACTGTTAAAGAGCTTGAAGAGAGACTATCACATATAAAAACTCCAATAACTTTATCAATAATTGGTTGTGTTGTTAATGGACCTGGTGAGGCAGCACAAACAGATATTGGTATTACAGGAGGAGGCAAGGGAAATAATATGCTTTATATTAATGGAATTGAAAATAAGAAAATATTAAGCAAGGAAATGATTTCCAAAGTTGTTCAATTAGTTGAGGAAAAAGCTGAAGAAATCGAAAAAGCTTAAAAATGTTACCATTATCAAAAATTCAAGACTTAATAACAAAGCATTCTAAATTGGAAAAAGAACTTTCGTCGCAAGAAATTGATAGAAATTCATTTGCAGAAAAGTCAAAAGAGTATTCTGACCTGAATGATATTATTGGAGAAGCAAAATCTTATTTTAATTTTCAAAAAAATAAAGATGAATTAGAAAAGTTAATCAATGATAGTAACACTGATAAAGAGATGAAAGACTTAGCAATAAGTGAATTGAGTGAAATTGAAAAAAAAAATAAAGACAATGAAAAAAAAATCAAAATGTTCTTATTGCCAAAAGATGAAGCTGATACCAAAAATGCAATCATTGAAATAAGAGCTGGAACAGGAGGCTTGGAGGCAAGTCTATTTGCATCTGATTTATTTAAAATGTATGAAAAATTGAGCCACAAAAAAAAATGGTTGATTGAGATCATATCTATTTCAAAAAGTGATGCTGGTGGATTGAAAGAAGTAATTGCATCTATAAAAGGAAAAAATATTTATTCATCATTAAAATATGAAAGTGGAGTTCATAGGGTTCAAAGAGTGCCAGATACAGAAACTCAAGGAAGAGTTCATACATCTGCTGCAACAGTTGCTGTGATGCCAGAAGCCGAGGATCTAGATGTGAAAATAGAGGATAAGGATTTAAGAATTGACGTATTCAGAAGTAGTGGTCCAGGAGGTCAAAGTGTAAACACAACAGATTCAGCTGTGAGAATTACTCACATACCCACTGGTATAGTGGTAAGTCAACAGGATGAAAAATCACAAATAAGGAATAAAGAAAAAGGTCTAAAAATTCTTCGGTCAAGAATTTATGAACTTGAGCGCCAAAAGAGAGATGAAGAAAGATCAAAGGATAGAAAAAGTAAAATTGGCACAGGTGATAGATCTGAGAGAATTAGAACATATAATTTTCCACAGGGAAGAGTCACAGATCATAGAATAAATTTAACCTTACATAAATTATCCGAATTTATGGAAGGTGAGATATTTGACGAGATGATAGAGAGTTTGGTTATTCAAGCTCAAGAAAATGAACTGAGTAATATATAGAATGAATTATAATGATATTTTAAGAGAAGGCGAAAATATTTTAAAAAAAAATAATATAAAAAATCCTTATCTTGACAGTGAGTTAATCTTATCAAGAGTTGTTGATAAAAAAAGAGAGGACATCCTTTTAAACATTAATAATAAATTAAAAAACATAGATATTGCTAAATTTAAAAATTATTTATTAAGAAGACTACAAAACGAGCCAATTGCTTATATCTTGGGTTATAAATATTTCTGGAAATATAAGTTTTTAACTAATAAATCAGTTTTAATTCCAAGACCAGATACTGAGCTTATAATTGAAGAAACACTAAAGAATTTACCAAAAAATAAGTCAAAAAAAATTTTAGACGTTGGAACGGGTTCAGGATGTATCATAATTTCTCTGATGAGAGAAAGACCAAAATGTAAAGCTACAGCTATAGATATATCTTTAAAAGCGATAAATGTTGCAAAAAATAATGCAAAATTGCATCAGTTAGAAAATAAAATAAATTTTCTAAATATCGATATTGACAAATATAATTCAAATTACTATGATTTAGTTATATCTAATCCTCCATACATAAATAGTATAGAATTAAACAGATTAGATGATGATATTAAATTCCATGAACCAAAAATAGCTTTGTCAGGAGGTTCTGATGGTTTTAGATATATAAAAAAAGTAATTTTTAAGAGTAAAACATTATTAAAAATTAATGGAAAGTTAATAATTGAAATAGGACATACACAAAAAAGTCAAACTAAAAAAATACTATATGAAAATGGTTTCTACATTAATAAAATATCCAAGGATTTATCTGGGAACGAAAGATGCATAACAAGCACTAAATTATAGAAATGAATAATTTTAAGAACAATAATAGAAGAAGTAGATTTAAGCCAAATAATGATAGAGGTTTTAGAAGAAACGGGAATGGACATAAACCAAACGGAGAATTCAGCAATGGATCTTCTTTTAAAAGAAGACATCCAGGAAAAAATAATCAAAATGCTGCAAAACTTATAGATAAATATAACGATCTTGCAAGAGAGGCGTTGTCTAATGGAGATAAAATTTTGTCTGAGAACTATTTGCAGCATTCAGAACATTTTTCTAGGATTTTACAGTCTCAGGAAATAGCAAGGCATCATCCTGAAAAAATTGAGGAAAAAAGTATTGAGAGCAAAGATCAAAATCAGATAGAAGAAAAAGAGTTAGAAAAAACAAAACCTGAATAAATTACATTTTTGATATTAACTCTGATTTTAAAACGTCTATTTTAATTTTATTTACTTCGAATATTTTACGCTCATCACCTTTTAAAACTTTTCCTGATGGTAGTTTAAGTTTTTGTGAATTAATTTTTTTTCCATTTTCAATTACTTCGTAGTGCAAATGAGGACCAGTGGAAAGACCAGTTGATCCTACGTAGCCGATTATTTGACCTTGCTTAACTCTTGCACCTTTTTTAATACCTCTACCAAACTTTGACATATGTGCATAAACAGTTTGATAAACCCTATTATGTTTTATTTTAACACAATTTCCTCCACCTCCACACCATTGAGCTCTCACAACTAACCCATCTCCTGATGCAAGAATTGGTGTTCCTGTTGGTGCTGCAAAATCTGTACCAGTATGCATTTTTGTAAAACCTAAAATTGGATGTTTCCTCTTACCAAACGAAGATGACAACCTAGCTCCATTAATTGGAGTTTTCATTAAAGTTTTTCTCATACTTTTGCCATTCTCGTCAAAATAATCAATTTTATTTTTTTCATATTCAAATCTATATAGGTTGTGATCTTTATTTTTTAAATTTAGATTTGCATAAATTATATTTCCAGTTTCAACAGTTATCCCATCTTCATTTATGAATTCTTCATATATAATTTGAAAACTATCATCTTTCCAAATATCTCTTTGAAAATCTATTTGAAATCCATAGAGCCTTGCAAATTCAATAATGATATTTGGTCTAATGTTTAATTCTAAACCTGATTGATATAAGCTATTACTAATTTTAGTTTCTCTATAAGTAATAACTTTTGAAAGATTTTTTTCCAAAACTT
>CACHOJ010000003.1 GCA_902581405.1 uncultured Pelagibacteraceae bacterium
ATCTATAATTGAAAATTTAAACAAATCTAAAATTTCTATAAATGTTTCAACGGATAAATTTGCTGATAATGTTTTGGGAAATTATGGTAGGATTTTAGCGGAATATCCCTTTTTGAAGGATTTTAGAGAAGATAAATTAAAACAGTTTATCAGAATTGAGGGATTTGAAGTTCTAAATCAAATTAAGAAAAATAATAAACCTGTGGTATTTGTTTCAGGACATTTTAACAATTTCGAACTTATGGCGATGCAGATTGAGAAATACGGGATAGATTTAGCTGCAATATATAGACCATTGAATAACATATTTTTAAATAAAACAATGGAAGAAATAAGAATTAAACACATATGTAAAAATCAAATAAGAAAAGGTAGATCAGGAACTAGGCAAATTTTAGAAAATTTAAAAAAAGGTAACTCAATAGCATTAATGATTGATCAAAGAGTAACCGAAGGCAAAAAAATCAATTTTTTTGGAAACTTAGCCTCAACAACTACAATACCTGCACAAATCATAAAAAAATACAAATGTGATTTAGTTCCAATTTACATTGAAAGGTCTCATAAATATTTCTTTAAAATGTACGTCTCAGAGCCAATTGTGATGGATGATGAAAAATCTCAAGACGAAATTTCTACATATTTGAATAAAATTTTAGAGAAAATGATTCTTAAAAATCCAGATCAATGGATTTGGACACACAATAGATGGAAGGAATAATTTTATTTTGTATTTTTTTCTTTTTTAATTGAGGCTTCCAAATAGGAAAAATAAGCTTCTTGTTCGTCAATATTCCAATAATTTAAATTTTCCAAAGGAATTTTCTTTCCTGAAACTGCACAGATTACGTGATCACCCTCTTCAATTATCTCAAAGTTATTTGGAAGATATTTTAATTTTGCTAACTTGTTCATGATTTATAGGATATATATTTATTTATATGAAAATTGCAATTCTTGGAAGCGGCGGAAGAGAACATGCCATAGCTTGTCAAATATCAAAATCTAAAAAGATTAATAAATTGTATTGTTTGCCAGGTAATGCGGGAACTAAATTAATCGCTGAAAATGTTAAAATTGATATTTATGATTTTGAAAAATTAAGAAAATTTGTAGAGGAATTTAAAATAAATTTAGTAATCGTAGGTCCAGAAAAACCACTAGTCAAAGGTATTGTGGATTTTCTTACCAATAAAGGAATTAAAGTATTTGGGCCCGACAAATTTTCTTCACAACTCGAAGGTTCAAAAATATTTACAAAAAAAATATGTGAGAAATATAAAATTCCAACTGCTAAATTTGGTGTATTCAATAATGTAAAAGATGCATACAAATATTTAGAAAAGGCGAAAAAACCTATTGTTGTTAAAGCAGACGGTTTAGCTGCTGGAAAAGGTGTTTATATTTGTGAAGACACAGAAAGTTCAAAAAAAGCTGTAGATGAAATTTTTAATGGAAAATTTGGTTCAGCTGATCAAATCCTCATTGAGGAATTCTTACAAGGAGAGGAGATGAGTTACTTTGTAATTTCCGATGGAAAAACATTTAAAAAATTTAATACAGCTCAAGATCATAAAAGAGTTGGAGAAGGCGATAAGGGTAAAAATACTGGAGGCATGGGAGCATATTCTCCTTCTGGTCTTATTAATGAAGATTTAGACTTTAAAATTATTGAAAAGGTAATTAAACCAACTTTTAATGCAATTAAGGATATGAAGGGAAAATACAAGGGGTTTCTATATGTTGGTCTTATGATAAAAGATAATAATCCGTACTTAGTAGAATATAATGTAAGGATGGGAGACCCAGAATGTCAAACAATTCTACCTTTATTAGAAACTGATCTTTTAGACTTAATTTTATCTTGTTGTGAAGAAAATCTTGAAGATCAAATAATAAAGTGGAAAAGTAAAAAAAGTATGTGCGTAGTACTTTGTGCTAAAGGTTACCCAGATAAATATAAAAAAAATATTGAAATTCCCAATTTAGAAACAATTACAAATAATAAGGATACATTTATTTATCATGCTGGTACTGAGTTTGTTGATAATAAAATTTATGCAACAGGAGGACGAGTACTAAATTTTGTAAATATTTCTGAGGATTTAAAGGAGTCAAGACAAACTGTGATTCAAGAAATAGAAAAACTAGATTGGGCAAATGGTTTTTACAGAAAAGATATTGGTTTTAGAATTATAGATTAATGAGAATTATATCTGGAGATCTTAAAGGAAAAAAAATATTAATCCCATTAGATAAGTCTACAAGACCATTGAAAGATATGGTGAGAGAATCTATTTTTAATATTTTAGAACATTCAAGTAAAGTATCTACGAAATTATATAACTCAAAAGTCTTAGATTTATTTTCTGGTACTGGATCATTTGGAATTGAATGTTTATCTAGGGGAGCAAATAATGTAATTTTTTTAGAAAATTACCAAAATTCTCTAAAAATTCTAAAAAAGAATATTTTGAACTTAAAATTAGAAAACAAAAGTACTATTTATAATGAAAGTGCTTATAATTTGAAAAATTGTAGTTTAGATAAGATTATATTTGATATAATATTTTTAGATCCTCCATTCAAAGATAGAGAAATAAAAAATTTAATTAATGAAATAAAAAAACTAAAGTGTGCTAATTCAAATTCTTTATTAATTATTCATCGTAACAAAAAATCGGATGATAAAATTTCACAATATCTCAAGATAATTGAGGAAAAAAACTACGGTTTATCAAAAATATTCTTTTGTAAATTAGATTAATTAAGTATTTTTGTTGTCTCAGTTTTGATTAATTCTACTGATGGTTGATCATAAGGGTTTACTCTCATTAATCTACCAAGCAAAATAGTTTCTAGGACAAAAAAAGAGAAGAGTTCCCCCAAGGTTTCTTCACTTCTTTTCAAGATTTCAAAACTTCTGAAAGGTATCTTTTTTTTTTTGAAAACTATTTGAGTTGCGTATCGTTGAGCTTGAACAATTTGATCTAAATTTTTATTTTTTAAATTTGAAAATTTATCAAACAAGTTTTTGTTATCTAACTTATTAGTTTTTTCATTTAAAGCTCCAAAAAATGTAAAAAAATTATTTTTAGGCCCATCTAAATACAGTTGAAGTAAACTATGATTGTCTTTTGGCATTGCCGATATTATTGGGAATATACCCTTATTTTTTTTTCCTAAACTTTCAGCCACTAATTGTTGATACCATTTGAATAAATTTTCTGAATTTTCATCATAGTTAAGAATTACAGAATTATTTTTTCCTTGTGAGATACACTTTGAAATAAAACTTACATTGATAATTAATTCATTTAAGAAAGACTTGTTATTTATCAAATAATTTAATCGTTTGAATTTAAACTCATTTAGTCCTATTAGCTGAGCAGGTAACATCCCAACTTCGGATAATACAGAATATCTACCTCCTATAAAATTTTTGTGCTCAATAATTTCTGATTTTAATTTTTTTGCCAGTAGTGTTAAAAAACTATTTTTGTTCTCAGTAATTATAATATTCTTATTTTTATTTTGAGATTTAAGAATTAAATTAAAATTTGAAATAGTTTCAAGAGTATTTCCTGATTTAGAAATGATTAAATTAAGATTTTTTTCATTTGGTACAAGTTTAATTTTGTTATTTAGATTGTTAAAAAATTTTATTTTTTTTTTTATTTTAAACTTCAAAAAATCATAAATTGCTTCTGTACCTAATATTGATCCCCCCATCCCAATTAAATTAATATTTTTATAACTTTTATACTTTTTAATGATACTTTTTTTAAAACTATATTTATATTTTTTTTTAAATGAATTTAATAAAGGTGAACTTATGATCAACTCTTTTTCTAAAATTTTTTTTATTTTTTTTTTATCTTTAATTTTTTTTTTTATTTGAAAGTTATTGAATATAATATTTTTAGATAGCATCTCATTTCTTAATTTTTTTTAGTATTGAGTTTTCGACATTTCCAAGTTCTTCACCAGAGTTAATAATTTGCTTATTATCTTTATTCTTCAATAATTTCTCTATATTTAACTGATCACTTTGAATATCATTAGAAGATTTAACTTTTTTCTCACCTGGTTTTGGCAACTTATTAAAGTCTGGAGGCATAGCTAGTGGATTTTTTTTATTTATTAAAAACTCGTCGCCTTGATCTGATCTTTTTTTACCTTGCAAAGCCTCACCTACTGATCCACATGAGTATAAAAATAATAATATAAATAATAATTTTGAAGTTTTATAGAATTTATTCATTGACTTTTTTATAGCTTATAAATTCGGCTAGAATAAGTAAAATAATACCTACAGTGATAAATATATCTGCTACATTAAAAATAAACCAATGATAACCGTTATAATTTAGGTCTATAAAATCTGGCACTGCTCTGAAATATATTCTATCAAATAAGTTTCCAAGTGATCCTCCTAGAATGATCAGTAAAAAATAATACTTCATACCTTTTTCATTAAATAATAAGTAAATTATGACAAAATTAATGAAAACAATTAAAGCTGTTACAATATTATAGAAATAATCTTGATCTGAAGATAACAAACCAAATCCAATTCCTTTATTCCAAACAAGGTAAAAATTTAAGAATGTATTGATATAAATATCTACTTTACCATTTTGCTCTAGTATATTGAGAATAGAAATTTTAGATATTCTATCTAATAAAAAAATTAATAATAAAATTAAAGTGCTGAGAACTAATTTTCTTGTATTTTCATTTTTCATTGAACAGTTAAATGCCCATGTTTCTCACATATTTCCTTACTTATTTTCCAACAAACTGGACACTTACTTCCTTCAGCTTTTGAACAATTAACTTCAATATCTTTTTCTAAATTATTGTCATTGGAGATTGTAGCTGATGAAGTTATACATATTTCAGAGAAATCTTGGTTCTGAGCTATGTTGTACATATCTTGATTTTTGATTTTGATTTCAATATTTGCTTCTAAACTCGAACCAATAATTTTTTCTGCTCTTTTACTCTCTATGCTAATATTTGCTTCGTCTCTTATGAGTTTAATCTTTTCCCATTTATTATTTAATTCCTCATTTTTCCATTGATCAGGTATTTTAGCAAATTTTTGTAAATGAATGCTTCCCTCTTTATCTTCTTTATTGATTAAATGATAAATTTCCTCAGTTGTGAATGACAATATTGGTGCAAACCATTTTAATAAACACTCTAAAATTACTTTTAGTGTTATGATACAATCTGAACGTTTTTTTGAATCTTTAGGATCACAATAGAGAAGATCTTTTCTTATATCAAAATAAAATGCTGACAATTCTACAGTGCAGAAATTAAGTAGTTCTTTATACAGATTGTGAAAATTGTAGGACTTAAAATATTCATTAAAACTTTTATTAATCATATATATTCTATGAAGCATATATTTTTCCAATTCAGGTAAATCATTTAAGTCAATTTTTTCAAAATCTATTTTTGTATAATCATCTTGCATATTGCCTAAAAGATATCTGAAAGTATTTCTTATTTTTCTGTAAGACTCGGAATGTTGATCTAGAATTGAATAATCTATTCTTAAATCCTCAGCATAATTTGATGATGCAACCCAGATCCTAAGTATATCAGCGCCATATTTTTTTAAAATATCCTCTGGGGCTATTACATTGCCTGTTGATTTAGACATTTTGAGCCCTTTTCCATCAACAACAAACCCATGCGATAGAATACTTTCAAATGGTGCTCTGCCTCTAGTTCCACATGACTCGAGTAAAGAAGAATGAAACCATCCTCTATGTTGGTCTGATCCCTCTAAGTACATTGATGCAGGCCATTTTAAATCTTCTCTTTTTTCTAATACAAAAGAGTGTGTTGAGCCGCTATCAAACCAAACTTCTACTATGTCTGATGATTTAGTAAAATCCGCTGCTTTATATTTGTCTCCAAGAAGTCTCTGAAAATTTTCTTCAAACCAACAATCGGAACCCTCTATTTCATATATTTTTGCAATATTTTCAAAAACTTCATCATCTATCAAAATCTCTCCATTTTTTTTTGATGTAAATATTGGTAGAGGAACTCCCCATACCCTCTGTCTAGATACACACCAATCTGGTCTTGTCTCAATCATTGATTTGATCCTCTCTTTCCCTTTAGCAGGATAAAAAGTTGTGTCATCTATAGCTTTAAGAGCTTTATCTCTTAATTTGTGACTTTCCATTGAAATAAACCATTGAGGTGTTGCCCTGTGTACTAATGGAGCTTTTGATCTCCAAGAATGTGGATAGGAATGAGTAAGTTTTCCATTAGATAAGAGTGTTTTTGTTTCCTTAAGTTTCTCTATGACAATCGTATTAGCTTTAAAGATATGTGTTCCTTCAAATATTGGAATATGCTTGGTGTATCTTCCATCGTCATCAACTGTTTCAACTGCTTTAATCCCATTGTTAATACATAAATTAAAATCATCAGGTCCATGACTGGGTGCACAATGAACAATACCTGTTCCCTGTTCAGTTGTAACAAATCTCGCCTCAAGCATTGGAACATCATAATCATATCCAATTTTATGAAATGGATGATTACAAATAGTGCCTGCAAATTCTTTTCCTTTAAATTCAGAAAGTATATTTATTTTGCACTCTGTATCTTTTGAAACAGACTCCAAAAGCTCTCTAGCAATTATTATTTTTTTATTTTGTAACTTATCCTTTGTATCTATCTCACATAAAACGTAATCTAAACTTTGATTATAGGCTAAGGCCTTATTCGCAGGTATTGTCCATGGGGTTGTAGTCCAAATAATAATATTAGATCCAATAATTTCTTTTATGTTTGAACTTTTAACTAAAAAAGCTGCATAAATAGTATCTGATACATGATCTTGATATTCAACTTCTGCGTCTGCTAAAGCAGTTTTTTCAACTGTTGACCATAAAACAGGCTTATATCCTTTAAATAAACTTCCCTCTTTTAAAAATTTACCAAGCTCTCTAACAATTTGAGCCTCAGCGTCAAAACTCATTGTGGAATAATAGTTTTCCCAATCTCCAATAACTCCAAGTCTTTTAAATTGATCTTTATGAATTTCAATCCATTTGCTTGCGAAATCTCTACACTCTTTTCTAAACTCTATTATAGGTACATCATTTTTATTTTTTTTATTTTTTTTATATTGTTCCTCAATTTTCCACTCAATTGGTAAACCGTGACAATCCCATCCTGGAACATAAACTGAGTCCTTACCATCCATTTGATGAAATTTAATTATAATATCTTTTAAAATTTTATTTAAAGCTGTGCCCATATGAATGTTTCCATTCGCATAAGGTGGACCATCATGTAAGACAAATTTTTCTTTACCTTTGCTTTGTGATCTAAGTTTTTTATATAAATTTATCTTTTCCCAAAATTTTAAATATTCAGGCTCATTATTTGGCAAGTTTGCCTTCATAGAAAAAGCAGTTTTAGGTAAATTTAAATGTTCTTTACTCATGAAGTTTTTTTAGCTTTAAAAATATCTTTTTTAATTTGATTTTTTAACTCACTAATACCTTTGAATTTTTTCTCTCCTCTTATAAATTTTAAAAATTCTACAGACAATTTTTTATTATAAAGATTTCTTGAAAAATTAAAAATATTTACCTCTAAAAGTATTTTTTTTTGATTAAAAGTTGGCCTATATCCTAAGTTTGCAATACCCATAAAGACTTTTTTTTTATTATTAATTCTAACTCTTACCGCATAAACTCCTGGTTTTGCTATGACGTAGTTTTCAATGTCTATATTGCATGTTGGAAAACCAATTTTTTGCCCCATCATTCTACCCTTTTGAACTATACCCTCAATCGTCCAATTTCTTTTTAGAAAATTATTTGCTTTAGATAGATCTCCTTTTTCAAGCAACTTTCTAATTATTGTAGATGAAATAATTTTTTTATTTTTCTTTAAAGGTGTTGGTTTAACTAAAGTATAACCAAATATATTTTCATATTTTTTAAGCAATAAAACATCACCCTCTCTTTTGTTACCAAATCTGAAGTTGTTACTAACAAATATAAATTTTGATTTTAATTTTTTTGATAAAATATCCTTAATAAAATCTATACAATTAATCTTTGAAAATTTTTTATCAAAATTTTTATTAATTATAAAATCAACCCCAAATTTTTGTAAATAGACAACTTTTTGATTAAAATTTGATATTCTATAATTTTTTATTTTACTATTAAAAAACATTTTAGGAATTGGATCAAAAGTGATAACTCCAATTTTCGATTTATATTTTGTTTTATATTTTTTTGCCAATTGAAATAACTTTTGGTGTCCAGAATGCAAACCATCAAAGTTTCCAATCAAGATAATAGAATTTTTAAATTTTTGTGAAATATTAAAATTATTAAAAATCTTAGACTGTCTCACCATTTTAATTCACTCTGAAAATAATTAATTTTTGCATCATAATTTTTTAGTACATTTTCAATAGAAAAATTTGAAATTTCTTGTCTATGTATACCACCTGTAATCAGTAGTGAATCAAAATTTTGAGTCATGGCCCCTTTTATATCCGTATTTAAATTATCACCAATACATAGTATTTTTTTATCTTTAACTGTGGCAGCAAGCTCATAAACTGGTGGATAAGGTTTGCCAAAATATATTACTTCCCCATCAATTTCCTCAAATGATTTAGCTATAGATCCAGCGCAGTATTCTCTTTTATTTCCTCTATCAACTATTAAATCTGGATTAGTACATATCATTTTTTTTGATATTTGTGTTGATAGAAAATTTTTATAATACTCCAAATCATTTTCATGTTCCTCGAAAAGTCCTGAGCACAATATGTATTCTGAGTCATCTATGTTGTTGACTTTATTGTTCTCAAATTTTCTGAATAAATCAAAATCTCTTGGTGGCCCTAAATGAAAAAATTTTTTGTTTTTAAAATTTTCTAAAATATATCTAAGAGATGCTTCTCCGGATGTAAAAACAGTTTCAGAAAACTTATTTAATCCCATTCCTTTAAGGGTATTAATTACAGTAAAATTTGGTCTTGGAGCATTTGTAAGTAAAATAAATTTTTTATTATTTTTTGATAATTCTTCTAAAACTTTTACTGCATTCTCGTGGAGCTTTATTCCATTATGAATTACTCCCCAAATATCAATGAAAAATAAATCATACTGACCTACGATTGATTTTAAGCCTATTTGCTCTAAATTTTTACTCATATTTCAGATATAGCTTAAAAAACTAATAAATTCTTGGATTTTCTGCTTTATATATTTAAGACCAGATCTTGAAAAAATAGCCACATGCATCTATATGAACTCTAATTTAAAGGAGTATTTATGAAGTTCAAACCGTTGCATGATAGAGTGTTAATCGAAGTATTAGACAGTAGTGAAAAAACTGCTGGAGGAATTATAATCCCAGACTCTGCACAAGAGAAACCACAAGAAGGTAAAGTTGTTGCCGTAGGAGGTGGTTCAAAAACTGAAGATGGAAAAATTATACCAATGGATGTTAAGGTTGGTGACAAAGTTCTTTTTGGCAAGTGGTCAGGAACAGAAGTTAAAATAGATGGCAAAGAGTACAGCATAATGAAAGAGTCTGACATTATGGGAATTTCTACATCTAAATAAAATTAATATAGAAGGAGAAATTATAATGGCAAAAATAGTAAAATTTGATTCAGATGCTAGAACATCAATGTTAAAAGGTGTTGATATACTAGCCAATACAGTAAAAGTTACTCTTGGTCCTAAAGGAAGAAATGTAGTTATAGATAAAGCATATGGTGCACCTAGAACAACTAAAGATGGTGTTTCAGTTGCAAAGGAAATTGATCTAGATGACAAATTTGAAAATATGGGAGCTCAAATGGTCAAAGAAGTTGCTAGCAAAACAAATGATGAAGCTGGTGATGGAACAACTACAGCAACTATCTTGGCTCAAGCTATTGTAAAAGAAGGCTGTAAATATGTTACAGCTGGAATGAACCCAATGGATGTAAAAAGAGGAATTGACGCTGCTGTAGAGCATGTGAAAGAAAAATTAATCTCTTCAGCAAAAAAAGTTAAAGATAGTGATGAGATTGCTCAAGTTGGAACAATTTCTTCAAATGGAGATAAAGAAATTGGAAGCATGATTGCAAAAGCAATGCAAAAAGTTGGTAACGAAGGAGTTATTACTGTCGAAGAAGCGAAAAGTATTGAGACAGAACTTGATGTTGTTGAGGGTATGCAATTTGATAGAGGATATTTATCACCATACTTTGTAACAAATGCTGAAAAAATGACAACAGAGCTTGAAAATCCGTTAATTCTTTTACACGAAAAAAAATTAACAAACCTTCAACCGATGGTTCCACTTTTAGAGGCAGTTGTTCAAGCTGGAAGACCTCTTATGATTATATCTGAAGATGTAGAGGGAGAAGCCCTTGCAACTTTAGTTGTAAACAAATTAAGAGGTGGTTTAAAAGTTGTTGCAGTGAAAGCTCCTGGATTTGGCGATAGAAGAAAAGCTATGTTGGAAGATATCGCAATTTTAACAGGAGGTCAGGTTATATCGGAGGATTTAGGTATCAAACTTGAAAATGTTAAAATTACAGACCTTGGATCAGCTAAGAGAGTAAAAGTTGATAAAGAAAATAGTACTATCGTTAGCGGTACTGGAAAGAAATCTGACATTGAAGCAAGATGTGCTCAAATCAAGCAGCAAGTTGAAGAAACTACTTCTGATTATGATAGAGAGAAACTTCAAGAGCGTTTAGCTAAATTGGCAGGAGGAGTTGCAGTTATCAAAATTGGTGGCGCAACAGAGGTAGAAGTAAAAGAGAAAAAAGATAGAGTTGAGGATGCACTAAACGCTACACGAGCTGCAGTAGAAGAAGGAATTGTGGTAGGTGGTGGTTGTGCACTTTTATACGCTTCTCAAGACTTAGATAAAGTAAAAGCTAAGGGTGCTGACCAAAAAGCTGGTATAGATATTGTAAAGAGTGCTCTTCAAGCTCCAATTAGACAGATATCAACAAATGCAGGTGTAGATGGATCTGTTGTTGTAGGAAAACTTTTAGAGGCAAATAAAGTTTCTCAAGGTTATGACGCTCAAACAGAACAATATGTTGATATGTTTAAAGAGGGAATTATTGATCCTGTAAAAGTTGTAAGAACAGCTTTACAAGATGCAGCGTCAATATCTGGATTGTTAGTAACAACTGAAGCAATGGTTGCTGATAAACCAGAAGAGAAGGATGCTGCTGCAGGAGGTATGCCTCCAGGAGGAATGGGTGGCATGGGAGGAATGGGTGGAATGGGAATGTAAGTCCCTTTTCAATCTGATTTTCCAGAAAAATTTAAAAAACCCCCGTAACTAAGTTTTCGGGGGTTTTTTTTTTACCTTTTTCAAGGTGGACGAAAACTTAATTTAACAAATTTATGTAGTCTTTTTCTAACGAACCACATGAATTAATTTTATAAATTTTTCAGGTTGTATTCAATTAAACTCTAATTTTTTTCTATCTTAAAGTGAAATTAAATTAATTTTTTTTTGTTTTCAATCTGAGGTTTAGATGTATAAGAACACCGAACTATGAATCAAAATATAAGAAATATTACTATAATCGCTCATGTTGACCATGGAAAAACAACGTTGATTGATAATTTGATGAAGCAAAGTGGATCTTTTAGAGAAAATGAAGTCATAGATGAAAGAATAATGGACTCCGGTGAACTCGAAAAAGAAAGAGGAATTACAATTTTAGCTAAACCTACTTCTATAAATTGGAAAGATACTAGAATAAATATAATCGACACACCTGGCCACAGAGATTTTGCAGCAGAAGTTGAAAGAGTTTTAAGTTTGGCAGATGGAGCATTATTGCTTGTGGATTCTGCAGAGGGGGTTATGCCGCAAACAAAATTTGTATTAAGTAAAGCCTTAAAACAAGGTTTAAAACCCATTGTTGTTATAAACAAATTAGATAAAAGTGATCAAAGAGCTGATGAAGTTTTAAATGAGACATTTGATTTATTTGTTAGTTTAGATGCAAACGAAGAACAATTGGATTTCCCAGTTTTATATGCAAGTGGAAGATCGGGTTGGGCTAGTAAAAATATTGATGGACCTCGAGAAAATCTTAATCCACTATTAGATTTAGTACTTGAACATGTTAAACCTTCCGAATTTGATAAATCTAAACCTTTTGCAATGCTTTCAACATTGCTTTATGCAGATAATTTTTTAGGAAGAAGTCTCGTAGGAAGAATTTCTCAGGGAACTGCAAAAGCAAATCAACAGATTAAAGCGATAAATTTAGAGGGTAAAAAAGTAGACGAAGGAAGACTTACAAAAATCTTTAGATATGAGGGGACAAAAAAAGTTCCAATCGAAATTGGTGAAGCGGGTGATATTGTAGTAATAGCTGGATTAGAAAAAGCTAACGTTGCAGATACTATTTGTGACTTGGAAGTTAATGAGCCAATAAAAGCTACCCCAATTGATCCACCAACAATGTCTATAAAAATTACAGTAAATAGCTCTCCACTTGCAGGAACTGAGGGTAAAAAATTGACCAGCACGCAAATCCGAGATCGATTAATTTTAGAAGCTCAAAATAATGTTGGAATTAATTTTTCTGAAAATTCCAATAAGGATGCATTTGAAATAAGTGGAAGAGGCGAACTGATGCTTGAGATTTTATTAACCCAAATGAGACGAGAAGGCTTTGAAATGACGGTAAGCCCTCCTAAAGTTTTATTTAAAACTGACAGCAATTCTAAAAAATTAGAGCCAATTGAGGAAATCACTATGGATATTGATGAGGAATTTTCATCTAAAATCATAGACAGTATGAATAGAAGAAAAGGTAAATTAATTGAACTTAAAGATACTGGAAAAAATAAAAAAAGATTAATTTTTCAAGCACCAACTAGGGGGTTGATGGGATTTACAAGTAGATTTTTAACTTTAACCAAAGGTACAGGTGTAATTAACAGAATTTTTCACTCTTATGGAGATTTTGAGGGCGACATGGAGGGTAGAAGGAACGGTGCTTTGATTTCTATGGATCAAGGTAAGGCCGTAGCTTTTTCAATTTTTAATTTACAAGCTAGAGGAGAAATGTTTATTACACATAACGATCCTGTTTATACTGGAATGATTGTGGGCTTAGCACCAAAACCAGGTGATATGATAATTAATGTCATGAAAGGTAAAAAACTTACAAATATGAGAACACAAGGAACAGATGAAAATATAGTTCTCACTCCCGTTCGAAAAATGTCTATAGCTGAACAATTAAGTATGCTTAATACAGATGAGGCTTTAGAAATTACACCAAAGTCATGTAGACTAAGAAAAGCAATTCTTGATCCTCATGAAAGAAAAAGAAGTGAAAAAAATAATCTAATAACTTAATTCATCATCTTATCAATTAAATATAAACTTAGAGCTATACAAGGACCAATACCGAAAGCAAACATTAAAGTCCCTATACCGAGAGTCCCGCCTAAATACCAGCCTACTGATGCAACTGAAATTTCTATAAAAGCTCTAACAACTGCAATTGGTAAATTAGTTTTTTTTTGTAATCCAGTCATTAAACCATCTCTTGGTCCTGGCCCCAAATTTGCAATTAAATAAATTCCACTCCCTACTCCAACTATCATTACACCTAGAGCTGCCATTAACAATTTCATTATATAAGTTTCAGGGGTTGGAATTAACGCAATTGTTATATCCAACATTACTGCAATAATTACGATATTAAATATTGTTCCAAGACCTGGCTTTTGTTTTAGAAAGAACCACAGAGACAAAACAACGACACTTACAATAAAAGTGACAACACCAATTGATAATCCTGATTTAATTGAAATTCCTTGTGCCATTACAGTCCATGGAGAATTCCCAAGAAATGAAATAACTACTAATGCTTCACCAAAACCGAACAATATAAGGCCAAAACAAAGAAAAAATAATGTTGATAATTTCGGTTTTAAATTAAAAGTTTCATCAGAACTCCATGAGACTTTTGGGATTTTTTTGATAGTAAGGAACATATAATTAACTATTATTTATACTTTCTTGTACTAAAATCTATGAAAATGAAACATTTTGTATTGATAATAATAATTTTCATTTATTGCTCAAAGGCTACTGCACACAGTAGTCACTATGAAGGTTTAAAAAAAATTGAGATGGATGTTCTTAGAAATAATGAAGTTATTGGTAGTACTAGCTACTTTTTTGAATTTGATGAGGATTTATTTGTAGTTAAAAATTATACCAATTTTAAAGTAGAATTATTTGGAGTAAAAGTTTTTTCAATATTAAGTGAAACTATAGAAAAATATAAAGATGATAAACTTATTTTTTTTAAATCAAATACATTCCAAAATGATAAGGAAAAATACGTAAATTTAAAATATCATAAGGCAAAAAATAAATTCATTATTGATGGTTCATCGTTTAAAGGAGAAGCTGATATAGATTGTACTATTGGTAATTGGTGGAATCATAAAATTTTTAAAGCTAACAAACAAATTAGTCCTTTATCTGGAAGTATAAAGAAACAAACTGTAAATTTAATTGGAATTGAAAATATTATTATAAATAATAAAGAATATTCAAGCGAACATTTCAAAATTAAATCAAATGATGAAAGCCTTGATGAAGATAAGCAATTTGAATTTGATGTATGGTATAATCCAAAAAATAATTTAATTTTAAAAGTAACTTATAATAAAATGGGAAACTGGGAATATAGATTAAGGAGTTTTGAGTAATGGCTATATGGGGAAGTTTAATTGGTGGAATGATAGGTTTTTCACTTGGAGGACCATTTGGAATGCTTTTAGGATCCTTAATAGGTGGAAAAATGTCAAGATCAAGATCTGGGGGAGGATTTAGATCATTTGCACAACCACAACAAATTTTTGCGCTTTCTTTAATTGTTTTGTCAGCTAAACTAAGTAAGGTAGATGGACAGGTTAGTCGTGAAGAATTAATTGCAGTCAAAGATAAATTAAAAATACCTGATAGTGAATTAGATCAAGTTGGAAAAATTTTTAATAAGGCAAAAGAAGAAAGTACAGGTTACGAGCCATACGCAAGACAAATTGCAGAGGTCTACAAAGGTAATTTAAATATTCTGGAGGAAGTAATAAATACTTTATTTTATATTGCTGAGTCAGACGGACATGTAAGTGAAAAAGAATTAGAAATGATTGAGGATATAGCAAGAATATTTGGATTAAATAATATTCAAATAAATGGAATTAAGGAGAGTAGAAAATCATCAGACAAGCTTAATCCTTACATTGTATTAGAAAGCAAACCTGACGACTCATTAGACACAATTAGAAAACGTTATCTCAAGCTTAGTAAAGAGCATCATCCAGATTTATTAATGAGCAAAGGTGTACCTCAAGAAGTTTTAGATGAAAGTAAAGCTAAAATGAGAGTAGTTAATTCTGCCTGGAGCCAAATACAAAAATTAAAGAATTAGTCCTAATAAACTAGCCATAAAATACATTGAGAATATGAAAGCGAAGACTACAATAAAGTACATTATAGTAACAATTTTATCTCTTTTCCTTCTTTGCCTCACAAATGGCTTGTCATCTAGGTCACAAATATCTCTTATGCCTATTACTTTATAGTCACAAGTGTATCGCCAAATAGAGTCTGGCATTCTGGGATCAGTTTGATTGTAATATTGGATCCATTGGACTGTGTATTTAAATAAAAGATAGCTTACTATTAAGAGAAGACCACTAGTAAACATTATTCTGTCATCTAAAATTGTTCTGACTCAGTTGACCCTTCCATTGCTGTGGTTGAACTCTTTCCTGAGCTAATTGTATTTGAAACTGCATCAAAGTAAGATGTACCTACCTCTCTTTGGTGCTTCACACTTGTATATCCATCTTTTTCTCTTGCAAATTCATGCTGTTGAATTTTAGAATATGCAGTCATTCCCTCTTTTTTGTATTTTTCTGCTAACTCAAATATCGCAATATTTTGTGTATGAAAACCAGCAAGTGTAATGAATTGGAATTTGTAACCCATTTCTCCAATTTTTCTTTGGAACGATCCAATTTCCTCATCTGACAAGTGTTTCTTCCAATTAAATGATGGTGAACAATTATAAGCTAACATCTTACCAGGATATTTTTCGTGGATAGCATCAGCAAATTTCTTTGCTTCATCTAAATTCGGTGTTGCTGTTTCACACCATATTAAATCTGCGTATGGAGCATAAGCAAGACCTCTTGAGATTGCTTGCTCTATTCCATCTTTTACATAAAAGAAACCCTCTGGAGATCTTTCACCAGTTAAAAAAGGTTTATCATTTTCATCAAAATCGTTGGTAATTAATTTAGCAGCATTAGCATCAGTTCTTGCAAGTATGATGAGAGGGACATCTGCAATATCTGCTGCTAATCTTGCTGCCTTAAGGTTTCTAACCATAGTTCCAGTTGGAACCAAAACTTTACCACCCATGTGACCACATTTTTTCTCACTTGCCAATTGATCTTCAAAGTGAACGCCAGCGGCACCTGCTCTGATAAATTTTTTTGTTAATTCGAATACATTTAATGGACCACCAAATCCAGCTTCACCATCAGCTATTATTGGTAACATGTAATCAGTTCTTTTACTTTTATCCATATCTCCATCTATCATTTCCATATGTTGAATTTGATCAGCTCTGATTAAAGAATTATTCATGGTCTCAACTAATTTTGGTGCACTATCATATGGATACAATGATTGGTCAGGGTACATTTCACCAGCACTATTGGCATCAGCTGCTACTTGCCAACCACTCAGATAAATTGCTTTTAAACCAGCTTTTGCATGTTGAACTGCGTGGTTTCCAGAAAGTGAACCTAAGGTGTTAACGTAAGCTTCTGTATTTAAAAGTCTCCAAAGCTTTTGGGACTGCATTTTGCACATTGAATACTCAATTTTAATTGATCCTCTTAACCTTTCAACTTCCTCAGGTGTGTAATCTCTTTTAATTCCTGCAAATCTTTGTAAGTCGTATGAAATGTTTTCAGCTGACACTTAAACCTCTCTTTTTTTGAATAAATGACTAGAAATTACTAATTTTTAATTTGAACTATATTCTTCAGTAAATTCGTTCATTCCGCTTGATCCCCAATCGCAATGATCGTCTCTAATGTAGATACCTTTAGACTTATGTTCAGAATGCTCTTCTTTATTAGTAATTTGGTAGTTATTTTCTAAATTATTGATTTTGTTTTTTTCCATGTAAACTTTATAATTTACAATATTTACAAAATCTACAATTAATTATATTTTCCTTGTAAAATTGAATAATTTTATGTAAATTTAAATTTACAAAATTTACATTTAGTAAAATGAGTCAAATTGATACTAAAATTGGTCCAAAAATCAAAGCTTTTAGGAGACAGTTAGGTATCCAAGCTAACAAACTAGCTGAAGAAATGTCTATCTCTCCAAGTTATTTAAATCTAATCGAAAGTGGAAAAAGGAAAATTGATGGTGATTTGCTATTAAGGGTTTGTGATAAACTTAAAATTGAACTTTCAGATTTAACAAGTAAGACAGATATTAATTTAGAGAATAACATATCTGAATTGTTAGGTGACGAACTTTTTGAAGATCTAGATATCTTAGGACCAGAAGTAAAAGATTTGGTGAACACAAATCCAAAAATTGCTAAAGCTTTGATTAAGCTTGGCGATAACTATAAACAAAAAGGTCATGAAATTTTTAATAAACTAGAAAATATTTCAGGTAAAATTATTGATGGAAGAAAAAATGCATTCCCCGGAGAAGTAATTTCTGACTTTTTACAAGAAAATAAAAACTTTTTTCCAAAATTAGAAGATTTTGCAAATAAAATTTTTGATAAGGTTAAACAAAATAACAGAACAAGATACATAGCACTTTGTGATTTTCTAAAAACTGAATATGGTATAACAGTTAAAGATGTGATTCCAAAAGAAGGAAAGCCATTCTCAAAAATATACAAAGTAAAAGATAAAGAATTATTACTATCTGATTATCTTTCTCTTGAAACAAAAAAACTTTTTGCTGCAGCACAAATTTCACAAGAGGGAGCATCAAAAGAAATTGATGAATACCTATCGACATTTAGTTTTCCTACAAACGAGTCTCAAAAATTAACTAGGGTTGCTCTTTTAAATTATTGTGGAGCAGCAATATTAATGCCCTACTCTCTTTTTCATAAGGAGTGTAAAGAATTGAAATACGATCTTGAACTTTTACAAAATACATTTGCAACATCTTTTGAACAAGTTGCACATAGAGTAACATGTTTGCAAGATCCCAAACTTCCAGGAATACCTTTTCATTTTTTAAGAGTAGATGTTGCAGGAAATATCTCAAAAAGATTTTCATTATCAGGTATTGAAATACCAAGATATGGTGGTGCTTGTCCGAGATGGAATGTTTACTCAGCTTTTTCAAGACCTGGTGTAATTCAAGCAGCGGTGAGTAAAATGACTAATGGAGAAAAATACGTTTGTATAGCAAAGACAGTTGAAAAAGGTGTCGGAAGATATGGACAGAAGAAAAGTATGTTATCTATAGGTCTTGGATGCGAAGCGAAGTATGCAAAAGAATTTGTCTATACTGAAAATTTAGATTTAACTGATAAAAAATCTGAGTTACCTATAGGCGTTTCATGTAGAACATGCGATAGACTTGATTGTTCACAAAGAGCCTTTCCACCTCTTCATAAAAAATTTGATGTAGATATAAATTCTAGAGGAGTTTCTGTTTACGTAAATGAATAAAAGGTTAATTTTGCTTCAGTTTCTGCCTTTTCTTTGAAATTAATTGAGTAAGTGAGTCTACCATCAAATCTGATGCTTTGAATATTTCATTAGGTTTGAACTCATAAGACATATTTTTTTCATCATTTGTCTTATCTTCTATTATTATTCCTTTATCAGGTGAATTATCCTTAATATATATTAAAATTAACCATTCTTCATCTGATGACTCGTCCCATTTTATAAATATTTCTCCAGTCTCAAATCTTTTATCTATGCATCTGAATATAGACATATGTCTTGTAATATATCTTTTGTTTAACTGAAAAACTAAACTGTTAGCACTTCTGTAAAAACTTTCTAAAGCAAACTCAATTTTTTGTCTTGCTAAGTTATATTCCCTTTCTTTTTGAAGTAGAGCTGATCTATCATCTTCCTCATCAGTTTTTACTCCAAGAGCTTCTACTCTTTCCCTAATTTTTTGATCTCTAATTAACCTATATTTATTTTTTAAATTTTCTATTCTCTGTTGCAATTCTCCATAGTCTTCTCTTTTTTCTTTTAGAGACATCTTCTCTAATTTTTCAAGTTCTTTTACCTCCCTTATTCTAAATCTCTCGATCTGCTTCTGTATTCTTAACTCTTGTAAAAATTTCTTTTGTCTTTCTGCTTGCTCTTTTCTAAGTAGTGCTTGTTCTTTCCTTAAAAATAATTTTAAATCTTTAGCTCTTAATTTTTCTATTCTCTCTTCATCTTTTAATTCTTGTTGCTTAAGTTTAAACTGAATTTGTTCTTGTAAAATTTTCTTTTTTTTAATTTTTTCTTTTTCTATATCTCTTTTCTCAATTTCTATTAATTTTAGTCTTCTTTTTTCTTCCTTTCTCTGAATTTTGAATTCATTTATTTTCCCATCTATAGATTGAAAAAACTTCGATATACCTCTGTCAATTGCAAAAATGTCAAATTTTACTTTAACCTTTAATTTTGATTTTAACTTTTCCTCTACTCTGACTGATTTTGTAATTAAATTATTCTTTATTTTTTTTTTAAGAATGAATTTTTTTTCTCGAACCTTCTTTTTTTTTGAATTAATGATCTTTTTCTTCTTTTTAATTTTTTTTCTTACTTTTAAAGGAATTTTTCTTTTTTTTTTGATATTTTTTGATTTTTTTTTTTTATTTTTTCTCATTATTACTGTTTAATTATTTATCAGTAATATATTAATAAATATAGTCCCGTGTGTTAGGAACAGAAATATTATCTTTGGATAATTGCAACTGAAATACAACCTGATCTCCCCATTTAAATGCCATTTCACAACTTGCTAAGTAAAATTCCCACATTCTAAAAAATTTTTCATCAAACATCCCTAAAACTACATCTTTTTTAGATAAAAATCTCTCCTTCCAATTTCTGAGAGTATGTGCATAATGCATTCTAAGAACTTCAATATCAGACACAATAAGACCAGACTTTTCTATGGGTTTTGCTACTTCACTCAAGCTTGGTGTGTAACCACCAGGAAAAATATATTTTTGTATCCATGGTTGTGGGTCTCTTGGAGGCATTGAGGAACCAATTGTATGGATTAATGCTACTCCTTTTTCACTCAAAAGCTTAAAAACTGAATTAAAATATGTTTTGTAAAAATTTCTTCCAACATGTTCAAACATTCCAACACTTACAACCCTATCAAACTTCTCATTTAATTGCCTATAATCTATAAGTTTAAAGTCTACCTGATTAGATAAATTCATTTCTTTTGCTTTATTATTGCTATATTCAAATTGATTTTCTGACAATGTTATACCTGTAACAGTAGCATTTGTTTTCTTTGCTATTGCTAATGCTAATGTTCCCCATCCTGAACCAATATCTAAAACTTTTTGATTTGGCTGAATATTTAATTTTTTTATAATATGATCGATCTTGTTACTTTGAGCTTGTTCAAGCGTATCATTATCATTTTTAAAATAAGCACAAGAATATTGTCTGTTTTCATCTAGAAATAGATCATAAAGTTTCTCTGAAATATCGTAATGATGTGCAACATTTTCTTTTGATTTTATGATTTTGTTTAGATTTGTAAGATAGCCAAAAGTACCTCTTATTTTTTTTATTATTGCTCCATATGAATTAATATTTCCTCGACCTATATTTTTAAAAGCTAGTTCTAAAAATTCTGTTAGTGTTCCATTCTCTATAACAAGAGATCCATCCATATAAGCCTCGCCAAAATATAAATCTGGATTTATAAGAAGCTTTTGCATTAACTTTTGATCAAGCAACTTAATTACTATTGGTTTTTCTTTTATTGGCTTACCAATTACATACTTTTTTGAGTTTGAATCTACAAGTTCAAAACCATCGTCTTTAAACAAATTATTTAAAAAACTTACTAAACTCATTTTATGCTGCTTTTAATATCTCCATATCAAAATTAAGTTTTTTTAAATTTGACAACAGATCATTTTTTTCTGTTTCATCTAATAATTTCAAGGGAGGTAAAAGATTCTTATAAATTGAATTTTTTTCAGCCATTAAAGTATGAAGACTTGAAATTAAGTTATATTTATCAAAAGACATCCTTACATCACACAAATTTTGATTTAGGGAAAGAGATTGATTGTTATGAAAGTTATCATAAATTTGTCTTGCTAAATTCCCTGTAACATTTGTTGTTGCAGTAATTATGCCATCACAGCCTAGTTCTAATCCTTTTAAAAGTTTTGTCTCAGATCCTGGAAAAATTGAAAAATTTTTTATTTTCAAATTTTCAAATAGATTATAACTACTGTCTTTTACACCTACAATTTGATCAGGGAAAATCTTGACCAAATTCTGAATACATTCAGCACTAAATTTATAGCCAGAAAGTTTCTCGAAATTATACAAAATAATCTTACAGTCATTTACTTGTTCAATAATTTTTGAATAAAAATTTATGACATCTTTATCATTATATTTATAGTACGCAGGAGGCATAATTAAAAAAGTATTAAAATTCATACTTTTAGAAATTTTTATTAAATTTATATTATCTGCCAGAGAATTAAGGCCAGTGCCAATTATAAATTTATCCCTATATCTGCTTTTTGGTAACTGGTTGATTAATTGAATTTTTTCGCTTAATGAAATCAATTGTGATTGGCCAGTACTTCCAAAAAAAACTGCTCCATGACAACCTGAGTCTATAACATTTTCTGCATGCTTAATTGTATTATCAATATCTAGGGAAAGATCACTCTTAAGTATTGATAAAGACGCAGCAAAAATACCCTTTAATTCAATCATGCAATAAAATTAATATAAAATAAAATTTAGTAAAGTACTAATATTATTAAAGATTTATATACTCTTAATTACTATTTCTTTCGCTTCATTCACAATTGATGCAAGCCTATTTAATTCAGGACTTATATCAGGATGTATCTTTTTCATAATTTTTTTATACGAGTTTAAAATTTCGCTTTTTGAATATTTTTTTTTTGGATCTAAATTTAAAATTTTATATGCCTCTTCTAAATTCATACTCTGTTGGGGGCTTGTTTGATTAAAATTATTGAAATTAAATCTTCCTGAATTTCTTAGAACTCTAAACAAACCCCAAAGTCTTAATAATTGAAAAAGTGATATTCCTGCTTTAGTTTTGATTAAAGGCAAAATGGCTAACACAAAAGGTAAAGAAAAAATATATCTACCAGCATACACCATAGCAAAAGCTAGCAAAATTGAAGATAAAATTATTATTATCCTTATAAATTTTGAAATTTTTTTTGCAGATGTTCTAGCAAACCAATTGAGGATAACGTAGACAATTAGGAAAATAATAACTGTTATAAAAAAAATATTCATATATTAATAATTTTCTCTATGAAAATACCACAACTTGAAAAAAAACCTGAGATAAAATCTTGTCACAATACAACATGGGAGGATAATTATAGCTGGATACATCAATCTAATATACTTGAAGTTCTGAAAGACAGTTCAAAATTATTACCAAAAGTTAGAGATTATCTCGAAAAAGAAAATGAATACTTCGACTTTCAAATGAATGATACCAAAATAATAAGAAAAAAAATTTTTGATGAAATAAAAGGAAGAATAAAATTAGATGATGAGTCTTTACCTTATAAAGATAAAAACTATGAATATTGGACCAAAACTACTACAAAAGGTAACTACTCAATCAAATTAAGAAGAAAGATTGGAGGAAAAAAAGTAGAAGAAATATGGAATGGAGATCTTGAAAAAGAGAAATTAAACACTGAATATTTTGGTTTAGGAGATCTTGAAGTGAGCTTTAATGATAAATATCTTGGATATTCCCTCGACTTGAAAGGTTCTGAATATTATACAATTTATATCAGAGATATAAACTCAAATAAATTAATTACCGAACAAATAAAAGAAACGAGTGGTAGCATAGAATTTAGTTTGGATGATAAATATATTTTTTATTCTAAATTAGATGAAAATCACAGACCTCGAACTATTTATAGGCACAAGATTGGTACATCAGTAAAAGAGGATTTATTAATTTTTGAGGAAAAAAGTGAAGCATTTACTGTAGGAATTGGGCTAACTTCAGACGAGAAATATTTTATAATTACAAGTTCTGACCATAACACCTCAGAGCAATATTTTTTTAAAGTTAATGAAAGTAACCCAAATCCAAAATTAATTCAAAAAAGACAAAGAGGTATAATTTACTCTATAAATTCCTGGGATAACTATTTTTACAAACACACAAATGAAAACGCTGAGGATTTTAAAATTGATAAATGTAAAGATTTATTTGAACAAAAATGGGAGTCATTCATTGCTGCAAAAGAAGAGGTTTTAATTGGAGGCTTAGTTTTTTTAAATAATTGGATAATAAGATCTGAAACTTCAAATGCACTTGGTAAAATAATTTTAAGAGATCCTAAAACAAACAAAGAAGAGGAAATTCATTTCAGCGATGAAAGGGTAATAGTTCCAAGTGTATCTTTAATTCAAAAAGATAAAAACACAGACAATGTATATTTATCATATTCCTCACCTAAAACTCCAGGAAGAACATTTTTATATAATTTAAAATCAAAAGAAAAAAAAATTGTAAAAGAACAAGAAATACCATCTGGACACAATCCATATGATTATATAGTTGAACGTCTTGAGTGCTCATCGCATGATGGAAGAATGGTTCCAATAACCATAACTAGACATAAAAATACTCCTGTGGATGGATCAGCTAATCTTTTACTTTACGGTTATGGCTCTTATGGAAATTCAATGTCTCCGGGCTTTTCTTCAACGCGTTTAAGTTTAATTGATAGAAATATAATTTGGGTTACCGCACATATTAGAGGTGGCATGGAAAGAGGAATGAAATGGTGGAAAGAGGGAAAACTCTTAAACAAAAAAAATACATTTGAGGATTATATAGCTGTTGGAAAATATTTGGTTGAAAAAAAATATACTTCTAAAGGTAAGATTATAGGAATGGGTGGCTCTGCCGGAGGACTATTGATGGGTGCAGTTGTAAATCAGGCGCCAGAGCTATTTTTAGGTTTAATTATGGCTGTACCATTTGTAGACTCTTTAACAACCAACCTTGACCATTCATTGCCCTTAACTGTTGGCGAATTTGATGAATTTGGAAATGCAAAAGATAACAAAGATCATTTTGATTATATTTATTCATACGCTCCATACAACAACATCAAAAAAATGGATTATCCTCATATTTTAATAACAACAAGTCTTAGTGATAATAGAGTTCTTTTTGATGAACCAGCAAAATTTACTGCAAAACTAAGAGAATATAAAACGGACAATAATTTATTACTTTTAAAAACTGAAATGAATGCAGGCCATGGAGGAAAATCAGGAAGAGATGGCGCAATTGAAGAAATAGCCCTTGATTATGCTTTTGCATTAAAAATTGCCAAAAAAATTTAGTAAATTACACATTGAATTTTTAGGATTTATTACCACATATAATTAGTAAGTCGCCTAATGGGGCTTACATAAATTAACTTGCTTAACAAAAGGAGTGAATATTATGACAAGTAAGGACCTATCAATCTTTAACTCGCTAAGACCGTTTTCTATTGGTTTTGACGACATGTTTGACCAATTTGAAAATATGCTTGGTAACGGTGGGATAACGATGCAATCAAATTATCCACCATATAACATTAGAAAGACCGGGAAAGACAACTACTCAATTGAAGTTGCATTGGCTGGTTTTAACAAAAATGATGTTGAAGTAGAGTTTGAGGATAATTTATTAACTGTAAGAACAAAACAGTTTAATAAATCAGAAGATAAAAATGAAGACGGTGAAATAATTCATAAAGGAATTTCACAAAGACAATTCGCGAGATCATTTACTATTGCAGATGATGTTAAAGTAAATGGTGCTGAACTCAAGGATGGTCTTTTGACAATTGCTTGTGAAAGAATTTTACCGGATCATAAGAAAAAAAGACTTATTGATATTAAGTAAATAATTTCAACCTTGCTTGTGGGGTTCGCCCCACAAGTTAAAAGCAACCACTAGAACTAAAAGCTATGATAGTCCCACTAGCATTTACCTCAAACCTTCTCTCGCATGGCATACCGTACTTTTTAGTTTTATAAATTAAAACTTCATTACCTGTACTGTTGATAACATCTTCAGTAGGAGCTCCTAATTCCAATTTCATTTTATTAACATCTTCACCAACAAATAATCCATATTTTTTATTTTCTTTTTCAGCTACCTCATCTGTTTTGTTTTTGATCGTTTGGCATGCAGTTGTTAAAAAAAGGATTGATATTAATGTAACTAAGAATTTAAATTTCATTATTTATATATATTACTTAAATGTGTCGAAAGATTAACTTAAAAGTTGAATAAATTATAAGTTTTCTATCAAAAATCTATTTATTTGTTGTATTTATTTAGCTTAATTCATTATTTTTATAATTAACAACAAGATTCTTATGAACACAAAACTTAGGGTATCAGAAATATCAAAAATATATCCAGGCTGTGTTGCCAACGATGAAATTTCATTGGAGTTTGGAAGTGGAAAAATATATGCCTTATTAGGAGAAAATGGTGCGGGTAAGTCAACTTTAGTTAAAATTTTATCTGGAGTCGTAAGACCTGATAAAGGTGAAGTTTTTTTAAATGATAAGAGTATTAAGCTGAACTCTCCACTAGATGCTAAAAAAAATAATATCGGAATGGTATTCCAACATTTCAATTTATTTGAAACTTTATCAGTATTTGAAAACTTGAGTATAGATAGCGATAAAAAAAATGAGGACCTGAGACTATCAGTTAATAATATTTTAAAAAAATATAATTTTAAAATTGATTTAGATATTCCAGTTTTAAATTTATCAGCTGGTCAAAAACAAAAAGTTGAAATTATTAGATGTTTAATCAGAAATCCAAAAGTATTGATAATGGACGAACCCACATCTGTCTTAACTGAACAAGAAACAGAAGATTTATTTGTTTCATTAAAACAGTTTTCAGACGATGGGATATTAATAATTTACATTACTCATAAATTAAAAGAAGTACTTTCACTTTGTGATGAAGTAGCGGTTATGAGAAAAGGTAAAGTAGTATCTGTAAGTAAAACAAAAGAAGAAAAAATTGAAACTTTAGCTAATAAGATGGTTGGAGAAAATTTAAGTACGATAAAAAAAAAAATTAATAATTTCAAATATAGTGAAGAAATTTTAAAAATCTCAAATTTAAATTTTAGAAGTGACGACCCTTACGAAACAAACTTAATTAATTTAAATTTTTCATTAAAAAAAGGAGAATGTTTAGGAATTGCAGGGATTTCAGGAAATGGACAAAGTGAATTGTTTCAAATTTTAAGTGGAGAAATAATTACTGATTACACATCTATAAAATTTAGAGACAAAGAAATAAGTAAGCTAAATCCAAGAGAAAGAAGAGAATATCTAATGGCTTTTTCACCCGAAGATCGTATTTCCCAAGCTGCTGTTCCAGAATTAAAGATTTATGAAAATGTTGCATTAAATAATTTTAAATCTTCAAACTTTTTTGAAAAAGGATTAGTAAACGAAAAAAAAATTAAAGAACACTCAAAGAAAATACTCTCTAATTTTTCTGTAAATACTGATAATGTTGAAATGAAAAGTCAATTTTTATCTGGAGGAAATCTTCAAAAGTTAATTATAGGAAGAGAATTGATTACTTCTCCAGAACTCTTAGTTTGCTTCAATCCAACTTGGGGGCTTGATGTTGGTGCTATCAATTATATTCATGAAACTCTTATAAATATCAATGAACAAGGTAAATCGTCTATATTAATTTCTACAGATAACGACGAACTTTTAAAATTAAGTGATAGGATATGCGTAATTTATAAAGGTAAATTATCCAAAATCATGTATGTAAATGAAGTTACTCCTGAAAAATTAGGAATTTTAATGGGAGGAGGTTCAATTGATTAAAATTGAAAAACGTAATGATGTTTCACCCTCAATTTACTTTTTTACTCCAATTTTAGCTATTTTTCTTACTTTATTTGGTGGAGGAATAATTTTTTATGTCTTGGGTTTTAATCCTGTAGAAGCTTTAAAATTTTTTTTTATAACTCCAATTTCTGACTTATATGGGTTTAGCGAACTTTTGGTAAAAGCAACACCACTTTGCTTAATAGCAATTGGTTTATCTTTTTGTTTTAAAAGTAATAATTGGAACATTGGCGCCGAAGGACAACTCATTTTTGGAGGAATTGTAGGTGGTGGGGTTGCTTTATTGTTTTATGGCCATGATGGTTTTTATGTTTTGCCAATTATTATTTTATCTGGCGCAATTGGAGGAATGATATTTGCAATGATACCTGCAGTTTTGAAAACTTATTTAAATACAAATGAAATTTTAGTCAGCTTAATGCTCGTTTATGTAGCTAAATTATTATTAGATTACTTAGTGGTTGGTCCGTGGAGTAATCCTGAAGGTTTTAACTTTCCTGAAACAAGACAATTTAGTGAGTCTGCAAGGATGCCTATTTTATTTAATGGTTTAAGAATTCATGCAGGAATTTTTATCACTTTAATAACTGTATTCTTAAGTTGGCTAATTTTATACAAAACATATTTGGGATTTCAGATAAAAGTTTCAGGTTTAAGTTTAAAGACTGCGAAATATGCTGGCTATAAAGGAAAGACTATGATCATTATTGTTTTTATGATCAGTGGAGCATGTGCGGGTCTTGCAGGTGTCGGGGAAATAACTGGACCCATAGGTCAGTTACATAGAAATATTTCGCCTGACTATGGTTTCACAGCAATAATTGTTGCTTTCTTAGGAAGGTTAAATCCAATCGGAATTATATTTGCTTCACTGATTGTTGCTCTAACTTATTTAGGTGCAGAAACAGCTCAGATTTTTTTACAAGTTCCCAAATATACAGGTCAAGTTTTTCAAGGGATGATTTTATTCTTTCTTCTAGGATCTGATTACTTACTATTTTTTAAAATAAAATTTTTAGGTTTAAAAAAAAATGAGCTTTGATTTAAATTTCATCGGTATATTGATTGGTGCAATTATGGCATCATCAGTCCCATTAATACTTGCTGCATCTGGAGAATTAATAACTGAAAGATCTGGTGTTTTAAATCTTGGAGTGGAAGGAATGATGATAATTGGGGCAATTTCAGGATTTGCATTAATGGTTATAACAGACAACTTATTTTTAGCTGTGATTGGCTCAATGATTTCCGGTCTAATTATCTCTATAATTTTTGGGGTGCTTACACAATCGCTTCTCACAAACCATGTTGCAACCGGACTTGCGTTGACAATTTTTGGTATCGGGATGTCAGCAATGATAGGAAAGAATTTTGTCGGAATACCAGGCAAAGAATTTCCTTTGTTATTTGTTAATTTTAAGGAAAATATTCCTTTTTTAGGACCAATTTTATTTGGACACTCAATTATATTATATTTTGCATTTTTATTGCCTTTTTTGACAAATTATTTTCTGAAAAAAACAAAAATTGGATTGATAATCAGAGCTGTGGGAGACTCACCAACATCAGCATCTAATCAGGGAATTAATGTAACTTTAGTAAGATATAGTTGTATTCTTTATGGCGGAGCTATGTGTGGATTAGCAGGCGCTTATCTTTCATTAATTTACACCCCTCAATGGATAGAGAATATGACCGGAGGAAGAGGTTGGATTGCACTCGCATTAGTAGTGTTTGCAACATGGAGCCCGATAAAAGTTTTAATAGGAGCATTAATATTTGGTGGAATAACAATTTTGCAATTACATATGCAAGCTGTAGGTTTAAGAATTCCAGTTCAATTATTAAGTGCATTACCATACATCATGACAATAATAGTTTTAGTTGTAATTTCTCGTGACAGTAGAAAAATAAAACTAAACACACCAACATCTTTGGGACAAATCTTCTATAAGGAAAAGTGATGTTAGCTATTCCAAAATAAATATTTTTTTTTATTAGAATCTTGCTTAGTTTGTAGTATCACAAAAATTAAATTTAAAGGGGAATCAAATGTATAAAAACTTTTTAAGATATGTAATTTCTGTATTGTTTTTTCTTGGCGTAAGCGGACAAGCTAATGCAGATTTTAAAGTTGGTTTTGTTTATGTTGGACCTACTGGGGATCATGGATGGACGTACCAACATGATGAGGGAAGAAAAGCAGTAGAGGCAGCTGGAATAAAAACTACTTATGTGGAAAGTGTACCAGAAGGTGCAGACGCAGAAAGAGTTATAAGACAGTTAGCACAATCTGGACATGATCTAATTTTTACTACAAGCTTTGGGTATATGGATCCTACAAACAAAGTTGCTAAAGATTTTCCAAACGTAAAATTTGAGCATGCAACTGGATACAAAAGAGAACACTCAAATGTGTCCACGTATTCTGCAAGATTTTATGAAGGAAGAACTTTGTTAGGCCATATGGCAGGAAAGATGACAAAAACAAATGTTATTGGATATATTGCCTCTTTCCCAATTCCTGAAGTTATAAGAGGAATTAATGCTATGACACTTGCTGCCCAAAAAGTAAATCCTGACATTAAAACAAAAATAGTTTGGGTATTTACTTGGTATGATCCGGGTAAAGAGTCAGAAGCTGCTCAAGCTTTAATTGATCAAGGAGCAGATGTTATAATGCAACACACAGACAGTACTGCACCTGTTCAAGTAGCTGAAAAGGCTGGAGTTTGGTCATTTGGCCAAGCTAGTGATATGCAAAGATTTGCGCCAAAATCAATTCTAACGTCTATTATTGATGATTGGGCACCTTACTATGTAGAAAGATCTATCGCTGCAAGAGATGGCACATGGAAACAACAGGATACTTGGCATGGATTAAAAGAGGGAATGGTTGCTATGGCTCCATATAATTCAGCAATGGGAACTGATTTAGTTAAAGAGGTAGAACAACTTCAAAAAGACTTAGCATCTGGAAAAACCCATTCATTTACTGGTCCAATTTATGATCAAAAAGGAAATATTCTTGTAGCTGAGGGTTCAGTGGCAGATGACGGAATGTTAGCTGGTATGAATGTTTATGTTAAAGGAGTAGAAGGAGATATTCCGCAGTAATTTCTTTTTTAAAATTTAAATTTAAGGCCAGCTTAGTCTGGCCTTTTTTTTTACTCAGAATGCTTTTTTTTTAAAGCTTCAATGTCCACTTCATCATAATACTCTGATGGTTGAACTATCCAAGGATCATTTTTTAATAAAATTGGACAAAAGTCAGGGGTAAAAGAAGATGATTTTTTTTTCCATAGACATGCCGTCTTTATCTCTTTAATATGATTTTTAATTGGATCGTATTCTTTCAACCAATCTATACTTTTATTTAATGTTAACCCTGTATCAGACAAATCGTCTACCAACAAAACTTTTTTAAAGTTTTCATTAGTTGCAATTGCGCTAATATCTCTGGCGAAGATAAGTTCTCCTTGTTTATTTTGAACAGTATCACCAGAGTAACTTTGGATAACAACATAAGCTGTTGGTAATTTAAAAATTCTGGACAAAATATCAATGATTGGCGCCGCACCTCTCATTATTCCAACTAGAACTGTTGGCTTATAATTCTTTTCAATTTCTAGAGCAAGTTTTTCAACAGCAGTTTTGTATTCTTCATAAGTAATAATTAATTTATCAGCCATTGAAATTTGGTATCATAAATAAAAATATTAAAAAAGGATAAATATGAAAACTTATTGGATAAGTCTATACTTAGATATCTCAAACAAGGATAATCTAAAAAAATATGGAGAAAAAGCTATTCCTGTAATAAAAAGTTATGGGGGAAAACCAATTGTAAGAGGTGGAAGATTAAAATCATTTAGTGACATAAACATTGTTCGAACTGTTATTTGGGAGTTTCCAAGTTATAATGATGCAATATCCTGCCATGAGTCAACTGATTATAAATCTGCATGGTCTTATGCTGAGGGCACTACCAAAAGAATTATGTTCATTGTTGAAGGAGTAGATCAAGAACAGATTTGATAATGTAAATTTTGAAGATATAATTATATAAAAGGAGAATTATGAAAGGTTACGTTGTATGCATGTGGGAAAAAATCAATAGTGAGGAGAAACTAAAGGAGTATGCACTAAAAGCTACATCTGCTGCGGAAAAATACTCAGGCAAATTTTTAATTAGAGGTGGAAGAAATAGAACAAATGAAGGAATAAACTCTCCAAGAACTACCGTTCTTGAGTTTCCAAATTATCATACAGCGATTGAATTTTACGATTCCCCCGAATATCAGGAAGCGCTCGAGGTTATTAGGGGCCATGCTGTAAGACATCATCAGATAGTTGAAGGTAGTTAATATTGTACAGGTTCATCATCAATAGAACGCCATAAATACCAAGTGGCAACTGAACAATAAGGTGAAAATCTCTTTTTCAAACGATTTACATAACTCATAGGTGGTAAGTAGTTTTTTTTATAGTTATTAGAAATTGCTCTAAGCAAACCAATATCCTGAACTGGCCAGATGTTAGACCTATTATAAGTAAATAGTAATATCATTTCTGCAGACCATCTACCTATTTGTCTTAATTCCGACAAATAAAGAATTGCTTCTTCATCACTCATTGTTTTAATAACTCTTGGATTAAAAGTTTTATTAATAAATTTTTTTGCTAACTCTTTTATACCTCTTACTTTTTGTCTACTTAAACCACATTTTTTTAATCTATTTGAAGTAATACTATTTACTACTTTTGGATTTATCTTTCCTTTACACTCAGTTTTAAACTTTAAAAAAACTGAGTTAGCAGCAGCTACACTAATTTGTTGACCAATTATACTTTTGCACAACGATAAAAAAATATCTCTCCTTGAAGTTAAAGTCTTATCCTTATACTTTAATATAAGTTTCTTCATAATTTTATCTTTTGAAAGATACTTAATTGCTTTGGACCAATATTTAGGTTGATTACTCATTTTTAAAAATTAAGTTTGGTTTTTTTAAATATATTTCTCTTCTAAATATTATGATCGAAGATAAAATTACTAATGCAGCGCCAATTAAGGTCTTATATGATGGTATTTCATTCCAAACGAAATATCCAAAGAAAATAGCAAAAACTAAACTTAGGTATTTTAACGGTGAGACCAAAGAAACTTCTGAAAGTTTATATGATTGACCTAAAAGTAAATTTGCTACACCGCCAAGCAAACCGATCATACACAATAATATAAAATCAAAAAAAGTTGGCATAACCCAACCAAATGGAACAGTAAGTAGTCCTAAAATTGATATTGCAATCGAGAAGTAAAATGAAATTAACCAGACAGGTTCTGAAGTAGACAGCTGTCTTATTGCAATAGCCACATAAGACATTCCTAAACAAAAAATAATTGGATAAATATAATTAAAATTTAAAGATGAAATTCCAGGTTGAGCAATAATTATTACACCTATAAATCCAATAAAGACTGCCAACCATCTATATTTACCAATTTTTTCTGATAAAAAATATATCGACATTATTGTTGCAAATATTGGTGCTGCAAAAGAAATACTCACTACAGTGGCTAAAGGTAGGTTTCTTAGAGCAATAAATATGGACACTATTGCTATTAAACCAGCCATGCATCTTGCAAAATGTAGTTTAGGTCGATCTGTTTTATAAAAATTTTTATAATTTTCTTTTGGTATTAAAAAAAGTATGGGTATTAAACCACAAAAACCTCTGAAAAAAAGTACTTCTCCGACTGGGTAAGTTTCAGACCATTTTACAAGTACATCCATCATTGAGAATGCACAAACTGATAGAACCATGTACAAAAAGCCTAATTGATTTTTAGATAACATGGATTTAATTATATAATTATTATAGCATTAATCTATGGAAATAGCAGTTTTAGCCTTGGGTTGTTTTTGGGGTCCAGAAAAAAAATATGGACAACTAGAAGGCGTTTACAGAACTGAGGTTGGATACTGCGGAGGTAATAGCCCGAATACAAATTACAGAGAGGTTTGCACCGGAACAACAAATCATGCAGAAGCTGTAAAACTTGAATTTGATCCCAAAGTAATTTCTTATGAGGAAATTGTAAAAAAATTCTTTGAATTTCATGATCCAACAACATTGAATTCTCAAGGACCTGATTTTGGCACACAATACAGAAGTGAAATATTCTATCTTAACGATGAACAAAAGATAATTGCTGAAAAAGTTATAAATGAAGAAAATGTGAGGCTATCTGGAAGGGTAGTTACCAAACTTTCTGAGTTAAAAAATTACTGTGCTGCAGAGGAATATCATCAGAAGTATCTAGAAAAAAGATAGAATGTCACTTGTCTCATCTGATTGGTTAGAAAAAAATTTAAATAATGTAAAAATTATAGACTGTTCTTGGCACATGCCAGGGATAAATAGAAATCCATATGAAGAATATTTGAGTATACATATTCCAGGAGCAATATTTTTTGACTTAGATAAAAATTCAGAACAGAAAACTGATTTACCTCACATGCTTCCAACAAGAGAAAAATGGGAGGAAATTTTATCTTCTTTAGGCATCTCAAATAATGATAGAATAGTAGTTTATGATAATTCAGATGTGGTGAGTTCATGTAGAGGTTGGTATAATTTTATTTATTTTGGTCATGATAAAGATCTAGTCAGTGTTTTAGATGGTGGCTTAAAAAAATGGATAATAGAAAAAAAAATGACAACCAATAAAAAAACAAATATTTTAAAGTCGAAATATATAGCTAGAGAAAACAAACATCTTGTTAAAAATATTAACGAAATCAATGACAACATAAAAACAGAAAATTTTAAAGTTATTGATGCAAGAAGTAAGGAAAGATTTAGTGGAACTGCACCAGATCCAAGGAAAAATGTTAGGAGTGGATCTATACCAAATTCTCTATGTCTTCCATATAAAGAAGTTATCAACTCTAGGGACAATACGTTTAAAAATAGATCTGAAATTTCAAAAAAATTCGACGAAATAATTGATTCTAATGATAACAACAGAGTTTTTTCATGCGGTTCTGGTATTACTGCTTGTGTTTTAAGTCTTGCATATTCCCTAGTAAATAATACATATTCTCCTACAGTTTATGATGGATCGTGGGCTGAATATGGAAAATTGTAGAATATGAAAAGATCAACAAAAGTAACTACTATAATTGTAATATTTTTTATAATTATCGCTGGTGTAATCATTGCAAGAACAATGATTGGCAATCACTTTAAAAAAAAATTTAGCAAAAGACCCCCACCAGGAATAATAGTTAAAACTGTTGAAGAAAGAAAATTCCAAAATATAATTGAAACTTTTGGAACAGCTGTTCCAATAAAAGTTCAGTCTTACAATATAGAAAAGTATGAAATTATAGAGGAGATAAAATATAACACTAAAGTAAAAGCTGGAGATATTGTAGCAAAATTAAAAAGTAGAACCATTAGAGCACCTTTTGATGGTGTAATAGGGAAAAGAAACTTTTCAGACGATATAAATGTTTCCGAAAGCTCAGTTGTAATTGATATTGAAGATGCATCCTTTTTATTTATTGATGTTGACGTGCCCGAAATATTCGCACCCTTTGTTAAAAAAGGATTAGGTGTTGATGTAAGATTTTCTGGAAATAAAGAAAAAATATATAAAGGTAGTGTAGATTCAATTGCAAGTAAAATCGATGTAAGTAATAGATCTCTTAGACTTAGAGTTAAACTTCAAAACTCAAATTCTGAAATCTTGCCTGGCGCATTAATGGAAGTTACTATCAAATATAATGAGAGAGATTCTTTAGGAATTCCTGATACAAGTGTAATCTTGGAAGGTAATAAAGTTTATATCTATAAAGTAGACGACAAAAACGTTACTAATAGAGTAGAAGTTATAGTTGGCAATAGAAGCCAAGGATATCTTGAAGTCAAATCTGGATTAAATAAAGGCGATATAGTTGTTGCAGAGGGTCTAAAAAAAGTAAGACCAAATGGCAAAATTAAACCTATAAAAGATGGAGCTAAAAAAAGTAAATCCGATTGGGGTAAAAAAGCAAAATCCAAAGATATAGAGACAAAAAAAGGTAAGTTTGACTGGATCAAGAATTTATTTGGTAAATCAGGATCAGAAAAAAAAGAAGATAAAAAATAAATAATTAAATGTATTTAACTGATGTAAGTATTAGAAGACCGGCATTATCATGGGTGTTATCTTTAATATTGGTTGTTTTTGGTACTTTTGTTTTTTCAAAGTTACCTGTTAGAGAACTTCCATCCGGTTTGCAACCACCCGTAGTTCAAGTTCAAGTGGAATATGCCTCAGCTTCAGCTCCTATTGTTGATGAAGAAGTAACACAGGTAATTGAAGAAGTAATTGGTGGAGCAGAGGGTATAAAAAATATTGATGCAAAATCAGAGAATGGAAAAAGCACAATAAATATAGAGTTCGATACAGATATTGATCTTGATAATGCCGCAAACGATGTGAGAGAAAGAGTTGCTAGAATTGTTGGAAGACTTCCCTCAGAGGCAGATGCACCTAGAATACTTAAACAATCTGCAGGTTTTACAACAACAATGTGGCTGGCGTTGTCCTCAGAAACCTGGACAGACCTTGAACTTGGAGATTACGCAGAAAGATATTTAGTTGATCAGTTTTCAAGCATTAAAAATGTTGGTCGAATAAGAACAGGTGGACTGAGAGAACTTAGTATAAGGGTATGGATAGATCCAATCAAGCTGGCAGCAAATAATCTAACAATACAAGAAGTTGAGAGATCACTCAGAAATGAAAATGTGAGATTGCCAGCTGGCACATTAGAGGCAGAAAATATTGATCTTACAATTAATATTGATAAATCCTATAATGACTTAGAAAAACTTAAACAACTTCCAATTAAGAAGGCTAAAGATAATATTGTAAGATTATCTGATGTTGCAAATTTAGAATTAGGTCCAGTAACTGAAAAAGTTTTATTTAGAGCCCAAAGTAAAGGAGCTTTAAATTTAAAAACAATGGGAATAGGTATTTATGCAAGGAGTGGCGCATCCACTGTAGAACTTTCCAAAGATATCAAGAGGAAAATTGAAGAAGTTAGGAAAACTTTACCAGGAGATTTAAATTTAGAAATAGCATTCAATAGAGCAACTTATATTGGCGAGGCAATTAATGAGGTTTATAAAACATTAATTATTGCATTTATATTAGTTGTAATCATAATTTATTTATTTTTAGGAAACCTTAAAGCTGTAATAGTCCCTGCCATTGCTCTACCAGTGAGTTTGATTGCAACCTTTTTAGGTCTATATATATTTGATTTATCAATAAATATATTTGTCTTATTAAGTTTTATTTTAGCAATAGGAATTATAACAGACGATTCTGTTATTATGACTGATGCTATATATAGAAGAATCGAAAATGGTGAAACACCGTTAGTAGCAGCGTACAAGGGTTCAAAACAAATTACTTTTGCTATTATCGCAACAACTCTTATATTAGTGGCTGTTTTTTTACCTTTAATATTCATCGAGGGAATTGCAGGAACTTTATTTAAAGAGACCGCTATTGCCTTATCATTTGCAATAGTTGTTTCATCGTTTGTTGCATTAACACTCTCACCAATGCTTGGAAGTAAGTTTCTTGACAAAAAGAAAAAATCAAATTTCTTAACCAAAAGATTTGATAAATTTTTTCAAGGTTTTTTAAATTTTTATTCAGAAACTTTGGTATTTTGGATCAATAGAAAAAAAACAATTGTAACATTTATTGTTTTAATCGTTATTGGCTCAGCTGCTTTATATAATTATACAAAAAAGGAACTATTACCAATGGAAGATAGAGGTGTGTATTTGGTAATTGGTTTTACAGATGAGGGTAGTTCTTTTCAGTACACAAAAAAAAGAGCCGAAGATGTGGAAAAAAGACTGATACCATTGCTAGATAAAGAAAATAGCCCATACAATAGATTTCTTATGATTGTACCAGGATTTGGCTCTGAGAATAGTTTTTTGATCATTTCACTTTTAGACAATTGGAAAAATAGAAAACAAAGCTCCCAAACAATCATGAGACAAGCCATAGGTAAAATTGTAACTGTACCTCAAACATTAGCATTTCCTATATCCCCTCAGTCTATAAGAGTTTCAAGTTACAACAAACCTGTTCAAATGGTTATTTACGGAAATACTTACGAAGAGCTAGAACAAATTCAAACTCAAGTTATTAGAATGCTTAGGAAAAACAGAAATTTATCAAGATTAGAATCTGATTACAGTAGAAATAAACCAGAAGTAAATATAAAGATTAATAAAATAAAAGCAAAAGACTTAGGGATATCTGCAGAAGCAATTGGACAAACACTAGAGACTTTATATGGTGGCAAAACAGTTACAAAATTTAATAAACTTGGTAAAGAATATCCTATAATTTTACAACAATACTTAGAGGATAGAAAAGATAAGGAAAGTTTAAGTAAAATCTTTGTTAGATCAGAAAAAACTGGTAACTTGGTTTCTCTTTCAAATTTAGTAGAATTCAATGAAAAGGGAACTGCGAGTAAGTTATCAAGATACAATAGGCAAAGAGCTGTCACGATATCTGCAAATATTAGTGAAGGATATACTTTAGCTGAAGCAATTAAATATCTTGAAGAAACAATGTCTAAAGTTGCGCCCGACAAACAAATTACTTGGAAGGGTAAATCAGAGGAATTAAAAGAAACAAGTAACGAACTTTACATAATATTTGCCTTAGCTTTGTTAACTGCTTACCTTGTTATGTCTGCAACCTTTAATTCTTTTATTCATCCATTTATAATTATTTTAACTGTTCCACTGGCAGTATTTGGTGGTTTGGTATTCATATTATTTTTAAATTCGTCAATAAATATTTTCTCACAAATTGCGCTGGTTATCCTCATAGGAATTTCAACAAAGAATAGTATTCTTATAGTTGATTATGCAAATCAATTAAGAACCAAAGGTAAAGATATTGAGAAAGCTGTAAAAGAAGCTTGCAGTTTAAGATTTAGACCAATAATTATGACTTCATTAAGTACTATGATAGCAATGTTACCGCTTGTTATTGGAAATATTGGACCTGGAGCAGGAGAAGGTTCTAGACTTGCAGTTGGTGCAACAATACTTGGTGGAATGATAATTTCTACGTTCTTTACTTTATATGTGACACCAACAATGTATTTAACTCTTGCTAAAAATACAAAGAGAATTGACGCTGTTGATATAGAGCTGAAAAAACAGCTAAATTAGAATAAAATATATTTTCTAGTAGTTAGTGAGTTTTTACATTTATTAAGTTGACTTTTGTACTTCTTAGACTGGTTTTCAACTTTCTTTGCTAATAAAATAATTTTTTGTTTGTTTTTATAATTTTTATAGTTTCCCCATCCCTCATGGTAGGCAACATACTGCCTAAAAGCATCGTTTTTAGGTATTTTTAGTATCTTCTCTGTTTTATTTATGTACCAACCAATAAAATCTACACTATCTTTGAACCTCGTTCGGGTAGCATATTTATTTCCAGTTTCTTCTTTATACTGTTTCCATGTACCTTTTACAGCTTGAGAATAGCCAAAAGAACTGGATGGTCTTTTATATGGAATTACTTTAAATAATTTTTGTCTTGGTGGTTTAGCCAACCAATCAAAATCAGATTCCATTTTAATAATTGCAAGTTGCAAATAAATAGGTGTTCCCCATTTTTGTTCAGATTTTTTTGCATGTTTATACCAAAGATATCTTTCAGAAAAAATTGAACAACCATCAGCTGTATTTTTAGGTATAGAAGAGCATGCAGAAACCAAAATTAGAATTATAAATAAATATAATTTATTATTTCGAATCACTATTTTTATTATCTATTTTTTTTTCTCCATATCCAAGGATATTCAAATTTCATTTGCCACAATCCTAAAGAAAGATCTTTTGCATATTTTTCATATTCTCTGAATTTTCCTTTAGAATATTTTGGGTAATCAAAAGCATAACCATTCTTGACCATATAAACTGATAAACTCTCGTTATCTAAAAAACACTCTCCTAACAACCTATTAAATTGATCTTTGTTTTTTTCAATTTTACAATCAATAGATCGATTTCCTATTTTTTCTAATAATTTATCTTTTGATAATATTCCACAAAAAATATCCACTTTATTGAAAGTGCATATTTGTTTTTTTCCGAAAAAATAACTTTCTGGAGCATCAATTCCACTAAAACGAATTTTTTTATTATTTATTTTAACTGTATCACCATCTGTTATAAGTGCTTTCCCAGAAATTATTTTAAGATTACTATTTAAAGAAAATGAACTATTTATATTTAATAGGATAAAAAAAAAACTAACTAAAATCAGTTTTAGCTTTTTCATTTAGCTCATCCATCTTTTTTCGTAATTCCTCATCTGATAAGTTTTTATCTTTTAAATCTTCTTTAATTTTTCTAAAAACATCTTCGTCACCTGCTTCAGCAAAATCTGCCTTTATTATTGATTGAATATATTCTTTTTCTTGATCTGAATCATAATCAAGTATTTGGGATACCCATTCTCCTAAATATTTATTCCTTCTAGCGCTAACTTTAAATTGAAGCTCTTGATCATGAGCAAACTTGTTTTCAAAACTTTTTTTTCTATCCTCAAATGAACTCATTCTAACAAAATAAAAAGATTTAGCTTTATGTCAATCTAATTTAATTTATATTTATGTTAAATTTATGAATTATTTAATTCTAGTGAGACATGGACAAAGTGAATGGAACCTAGAAAATCGTTTCACAGGCTGGGTAGACGTTGATTTAGCTGCTAAAGGTAAGCTTGAAGCTTGCAAAGCAGGAGAATTAATAAAGAAATTAGGTATTGAATTATCTTATTTTTACACATCTTTACAATCAAGATCGATTGAGACTCTTAATTTGATATTAAATACTATGAGAATAAAAAATCAGGAGATTGTGAATGCATGGGAATTAAATGAGAGACATTACGGATCTTTAACAGGTTTAAATAAAGATGAAATGAAAAAGCTTTATGGTGAAGAAAAAATTCATATTTTTAGAAGATCATGGGATAATCCACCAGAAGCACTTAAAAAAACAAGTCCATATCATCCATTGAATATCGATATATACAAAAATGTTCCAAGAGATAAGATCCCTGATACTGAGTCATTAAAAAATACCTACGAAAGAGTGATACCATTTTATAAAAGAAATATAGAGCCAAAATTAGATAAAAATATTATTGTTTCAGCACATGGAAATTCAATTAGATCATTGTGTAAATACCTATTTGATTTAGATAACAAAAAAATTTCAAGTCTAGAAATACCAACTGGTAATCCTTTATTAATAGAAATTGAAGAAGGAAAAATTAAAAATGCTAGTTATTTAGATAAAGAAAGAGCAAAAGACCTTTTAGTTTTCTAAATAAATAATTTTTCATATATTTCATAATCAGTTAAGTGCTTAAATTCTCCTTTATGTTCATAACCATAAAGTTTACTGTCTCTTAAAAGAGTATCCCATATTTCAGATACAGGAAAATAATTCAGTTGCTTATGACAAATTATATCTTTGTTGAAAATTTGGCATCCTGTATATTTAAAATTATTAACTTTTTCCTTAAATAAAATATTATTTTTAATTTCGAAATCTCCATTAAATCTTCTATCAAAACACGATGAATTATTTACAACCAATAAAATATTTTTAATTTTTTTTTCAAAATAGATATTTTCCATATCAATAACTGAGTTTATGAAACTATCATCCCAAATTGTATCTGGATTAATAACTAATACATCCTCTTCATCAGATTTATTAATGAGGCTTAAAATTCCACCACCTGTGCCTAAAATTGTTTCACCATCATCAACAATTTCAATATTTAATGGAAAATTTTTATTTTCAATAAAACTAATTATTTTTTCTTTTAAATAAAATACATTTATTTTAATTTTGTTTATTTTTAGTTTTATTAAAAATTTAATAGTATTCTCTAATAAGGTTTCATCTTTATAATTAATTAAAGGCTTGGGTAATGAGTCTGTTATTGGTTGTACCCTCTTACCAAAACCAGCACAAAGAATTAAAGCAGTTTTAACTTTCATATCAATTTTCTTTTTTTTTTATCAAAGTTTTTGACTAAAAGGTAATTTAAGTCTTTAAATATAGGGTTTTTGCTTGTCCTAAGTTCAATTAGTTTCCAAGCATAAGGTATAAGTTTTAGATACTTATTTTTATTATCTCTCATGGATAAACGAGTAAATATGCCAATTATTTTAAAATTTCTAAGCACAGATAAAATATCAAAATCATTCTTGAATTTTTTATGATCTATATTTTTATTTTTTTTTAAGAATTCGTGAAAAATAAAATCCTTGATTTTTATATTCGTTTTAAGCCTTACATCATCAATTAAAGAAGCTAAATCATACGCAATATTACCATATACAGCGTCCTGAGTATCAATCAGTGCCAAACCCTTTTTAGTTATCATTATATTAGATATATGAAAATCTCTGTGCACAAAAACTTTCTTATTATATGAAATATTTTTTAATAATTTTCTAAATATTCCTTTTAACTGATTTTCTAAAGATAGTTTTTTTTTCCCTTTAAAATATTTTTGTAAATACCAATCTATAAATAAGTTAGATTCATCTAATAACATTTTAGAGGTATAGTTTGGAACTTTGAAGTTTGTTTTCAAAAATGTTTTTTGTTTTTTAATTTTAATTTTTTTTATTTTTGAAAGTAAGTCTAAAATTTTTTTATAATAATTCTTTTTATTAGTTGTTTTTTTCTTAAATTTTTCAAAAACTGTCAAATCTCCAAAATCTTCTATTTCAATATAATTTTCTTTATAATTTTGAGATATTAAAGATGGAGCTCTCACCTTTTTTTTAATTAATATTTTGTTAATAGCATCATAATCTAATAAATTACTTTTTTTGTTTTTATCACAATAAACAATAATACTATTTCTACTTCTATAGAAATGTCTGAATGATGCGTCTCCTGATAATTTCTTTAATTTATTTAAATTCATTTAAAAATTTCTTATTTTCAGAAATTATTGAAAGGTAACGCTGAGTATAATTTTTTTTATATTCAAATATTAAATTTATACTATTTTTTGTTTTTATTTTTTTTACTATTTCTGGCCATTCAACTAATGTAATTTGATCTTTTAGATTTTCTTGAATACCCAAGTTGTTTAATTCTTTTTTATTTTTAATTCTGAAAAGATCATAGTGTTTTATTAATATTTTTTTAATTTGATATTCATTAACAACCGTAAATGTCGGACTTGTTACTTCTGATACTTTTAAATTACTTGCTTTTTGAAAAGAATTTATTAAATATTTGATAAACGTTGTTTTTCCAACACCTAAATTCCCACTCAATAATACAAAATCACCTTGTTTTATTAACTTAGAAAATTTTTCTGCTACAAATTTAGTGTCTTTTTCCTCAGAGATATTTATCTTACCACTCTTAGTAGCGGTAAGCATCTGGCTTATATGGTCCTTCAGTTTTAACACTAATATAGTCAGCTTGGTCCTTAGATAAAGGTGTTAATTTGGCTCCAACTTTTTCTAAATGTAATCTAGCTACTTTTTCATCTAAATGTTTAGGAAGTACATATACCTTATTCTCATATTTATCTGAGTTATTCCACAATTCTATTTGGGCTGTAACTTGGTTTGTAAATGAAGCACTCATAACAAAACTTGGGTGTCCTGTTGCACAACCTAAATTAACAAGTCTTCCCTCTGCTAATAAAATCAGTCTCTTATTATCTGGAAAAGTAATTTCATGAACTTGTGGTTTTATTTCATCCCATTTATAATTTTTTAATGCATCAACTTGAATCTCATTATCAAAGTGTCCGATATTACAAAGTATTGATCTATCTTTCATTGCTCTCATATGATCAGCGGTAACAATATCTTTATTGCCTGTTGCTGTCACAACAATGTCAGCTTGACCAATCATCTCATCCATTAATACAACTTCATAACCTTCCATTGCAGCTTGAAGTGCACAAATAGGATCTGTTTCTGTTACCATTACTCTTGCACCACTTTGCCTTAATGATGCTGCACTTCCTTTTCCTACATCTCCAAATCCTGCAACAATCGCAACTTTTCCAGACATCATTACATCTGTGGCTCTTTTGATTCCGTCAACTAAACTTTCTCTGCATCCATATAAATTATCAAATTTTGATTTTGTAACTGAGTCATTAACATTTATAGCAGGAACTAAAAGTGTTCCTTGTTCCTCCATTTTTTTAAGAGCCAAAACGCCTGTGGTAGTTTCTTCACTCAAACCTTTTATATCTTTCATCAAATCTTTATAATCTTTATGCATAAGCGCAGTAAGATCTCCACCATCATCTAAAATCATATTTGGTTTCCAATCTTTTTTACCTTCAATTGTTTGTCTTACACACCACCAATATTCTTCCTCTGTTTCACCTTTCCATGCAAATACTGGTATACCAGCTTTTGCGATTGCAGCTGCTGCGTGATCTTGAGTAGAAAAGATGTTACATGAAGACCATCTTACTTCAGCACCTAGATCAACCAGTGTTTCAATTAAAACTGCTGTTTGGATTGTCATGTGGAGACAACCTAAAATTCTTGCTCCTTTTAAAGGATGTTTTCCTTTATATTCTTTTCTTAGTGCCATTAAACCTGGCATTTCTGTTTCTGCTAATGAAATTTCTTTTCTTCCGAATTCCGCTTCGTTGATATCTTTTACTTTATAATCTGTCATAAACTCCGGCTTTTAACAACTTTATTTATAATAATCAACTTTTCATTGAGCCGCCGGAAAAATAATTTCAACTTTTGCACCTTTGTTTACATTATTTTCAGCTTTAATTTGAGCATTATGCAATTCTACTAAGTTTTTCACTATATTTAGACCTAATCCAGAATGTTCACCGAAATTTTTAGGCCTATTACTATAAAATCTGTTGAATATTTTGTTAGTATCTTTTTCAATAAAACCTGTACCTTCATCAATTACCGCGATTGTAGGGTTTCCATCTTTGTTATTAAAAATATCAACCACTATTTCTTGGTTTGGGCTACTAAATGAAATTGAGTTATCTAATAAATTTGCAATTATTTGCTCTATCCTATTATTAATTCCATAAATGAAATAGTTTTCAGAACCATTAGATTTTAATTTAATATTAATATTTTTCTTTGAATTATAAATATTGTTAAAATCGTCAACAACCGAAATCGCTATATCTTTAATATCAATTTTTTGCATTTTTTCAGTCGAAATTACAACCTCATCTTTAAGCATTTGAGAGTAATCAGTAATAAGCCTTTCGATTCTTTCCACATCATGAGAAACAATATTAATCAATTTATTTCTTTTTTCTTTGTCATCAGTTTCAGAAATTACTTCTGAGGCACTCTTAAGTGAAGCTAGTGGATTTCTTATTTCATGAAGTAAATCGGTTGAATAATTTTCAGCTGTTGCAATTCTTTTATTTAATTCATTTGTCATCTCATCTAGGGATTTTGAAAGTATACCTAATTCATCATTTCTTTTTTTTACACTTTCTATGTCTGTCTTCTCTTTACTTTTATTTTTAATAATTTTTGTATATGCAACGAGATTTTTAATAGGTTTAAGAAAATATCTATTTAAAACATAAGAGAAAATTAAAATAACCAGAAAAACGGCTATCGCTGTTCTTATAATGAAGTTTTCTCTCTCGGCAATTTTTTGGATTATATTATCAGCGTTTTCAGAAATAAGAATAAAACCATTTGTTTTTTTATATTTTACATTTTGAATGCTGTAAACAAAATGCTGTCCATCTACCTCTTTAACTTTGGTAATTGAAATTTCAGACTTAGAAATATCATAATCTTTAATATCTTGGTCAAATATTGTTGAAATATTTTTGGTATTTTTTGAAATATTTTTTTTGTTATCCGTGTTTTCTAATAAATCTTCAATAATCATTTCTGAGGAAGGTATTGATCTAGTATCTCCGACTAAGTTTAATTTATCATCAAAAAATATTACTCTGTCTAATTTTTCAAAGTATGGAAATCTTGATTTTTTTGAAAAAAGAAATTCATTAATACCATTACTGGTGAATTTAACATCTGATTTATCTAAATTAAAAATTGTTTGATTAATAATTTCTGCGTGACTATTCTCTTTTTCTGAGATCAGATCTTTCTGAATTGTTCCAAGGTAAAAAAAGGTAAATATTCCTAAAACAATAAATACTAATAGATTAATAAATAAAAATTTTTGTAATATGGAGAGATTTTTTAATATTTTTCCCATAATTATTATTTAACATTCCATCTATATCCACTTCCATATCTTGTTTCAATTGCTGAAAATTTTTTATCAATTTCTCTAAATTTTCTTCTTATTCTTTTAATATGACTATCTATTGTTCTATCTTCAACCTCCGTGTCTTCTCTATAAGCAACCTCCATCAATAAGTCTCTAGGCTTTATTTGACCAGGTCTTCTAGCTAGTTCCTCAACGATTTTAAATTCTGTTGTAGTAAGTTTATCTGGCAATTGTTTACCATCCCACTCACATTCTAATTGTGACGGATCTAGTTTTAATTTTCCATGAGAAATAATATTTTTGTTTTCCTCTATGTTGATATCTTTATCTTTTTTTCTTAACTGTACTTTAATTCTTTCAACTAAAACCTTGGTCGAAAAGCCCCCAGTTTTACCCACAAAATCATCTGCACCTAGTTTTAGACCACTAACTTCATCAGTTACTTGATCCTTTGAAGTTAAAAATATAACTGGCATTGAGGTTTTTTTTCTTAGTTTTCTTAAAAGTTCTTCACCATCCATTCTTGGCATTTTAATATCTATGACTGCAAGATCAGGTGGTGTTCTTATCAATCCAACAAGAGCGTTTTCACCATCAATATAAGTTTGTACTTTGAAACCCTCTTCTTCTAAAGCCATTTGGACTGATGTCAAAAGATTTCGATCATCATCTACTAAAGCTATTGTTTGTGACATAAATTACAATAAAAATACTAAATTGTTCATAATAGGGCAATTGTTTGTTTATTAGTGAAGTTCACCCCAATTTTCCCCGATATTTACATCTACTAAAAGCGGTATTGAAAACGAGTGAAGTTCACTATCTTTTACGCTCAACATCAAATCTTTAATTAATTTAGTACTTTTTTTTACTTCTTTGGAACTCTCCTCAAAAATTAACTCGTCATGTATTTGTAACAACATCTTAAGACTTTTTTTTTTAGTATTATTAGAAATTTCTTTATTTATTCTTATCATTGCTAATCTCATTATTTCTGATGCAGAACCTTGTATTGGTGCATTTATTGCAGCTCTTTCTTGAAAGTTTCTAACATTAAAATTCTTATCATTTATGCCTGTAAGATGCGTTTTTCTTCCAAATATATTAGTCACATAACCACTCTTTCTACAAAAATTTATGGTAGATTTCATATAGTCTTTGATTTCTGGAAATTTTTTAAAATAAGAACTTAAAAATTCTTCTGCTTCATTATTTGAAACATTAATTTGTTTGGCTAAACCATATTGTGATATTCCATAAATAATGCCAAAATTGATGGCTTTAGCCTTTCTTCTCATTTCAGTGTCAATTTTATTTATATCTTTTCCAAAAATCTGACTTGCTGTTAAAGTATGTATATCCTCATTATTTAAAAATGCTTTTTTAAGCTGTTTTACGTCTGCTAAATCAGCTAAAATTCTCATTTCAACTTGGTTATAATCTGCAGAAATCAATTTATTATTTTTATCTGATACAAAAGCTTTTCTTATGTCTCTTCCATCATCAGTTTTTATTGGAATATTTTGTAAATTTGGATCACTAGATGCTAGTCTACCTGTAGAAGTAGCAGCTAATAAAAATGATGTATGAACTCTTTTAGTACTTTCATTTATGTGCTCTGGCAGTGTATCTGAATAAGTATTTTTTAACTTACTAATTTGTCTCCACTCCAAGATAAGTTTTGGAAACTCATAGCCTTTAAACGCTAAATCTTCCAATACTGAGGCACTAGTTGCAAAGCTTCCTTTTTTTGTTTTTTTTAATGCAGCAACCTTTAAATCATTATACATTATTTCACCAAGTTGTTTTGTTGATCCAATATTAAATGTTTTTTTTGAAATTTGAAAAATTGACTTTTCCAATTTTTCAATTTTTCTTGAAAATTTATAAGATAATTTCTGAAGTGATGACTTATCGAGTTTGATTCCCTCAATCTCCATTTCTGCAAGAATTTTTATGAGAGGTTTCTCAAATAGCTCATAAATATTTAATAATTTTTCAGCTTTTAAAGATTTACTAAAGATTTTGTATAATCTAAATGTAATATCTGAGTCCTCTGCTGCATAATTTTTTGCTTGGGATATGTCTACTTCAGAAAAATTAAGTTGTTTTTTACCAGTTCCAACGAGATCTTTATATTTGATAGTTTTATGACCAAGGTGAATTTCTGAAAGAGTATCCATGTTATGTCTATTTTTGCCAGCATCTAGTGTGTAAGACATGAGCATGGTATCTTCGAGTGAATTTAGAATTATTCCACGATGATAAAATATAATGAAGTCAAACTTAATGTTTTGTCCTATCTTTTTGATACTCTGATCTTCTAAATATTTCTTTAAAATACTTAATACTTTTTTTTCGTCTAGATTATCTCCGTTAACGTGATTAAGCGGTATATAACAAGCTTTTCCAATCCTGTTGGAGATTGAAATACCTACTAATTTTGCTGTATGAGGATTTAATGAAGTTGTTTCAGTGTCAATTGCAAATTCCCCTATTTCCTCAGATTGTTTCATCAAGTCCACAACTTCTTTCTCATTTTTTATTAATTGATAATTGCTTTTTTTAATTTCTGATGATTTCTCAATATTTTTTTCATCATCTTTAGTTGCTTGATCACTTGTACTTCCATATTTTGAGATAGCAGAACTCAACAACCTATTAAATTCCATTTCTCTTAAAAAAGAATAAAGTTTGTCTTTATCAATATTTTTTAATATGAACTCTTCGATTTTATTTTTTACTGGTACATCTTTTTTTAATGTAACAAGTTTTTTGCTTACAATTGCATCTTCCTTGTTGTTCATTAAAGTTTCTCTTCTTTTGTTTTGTTTTATTTTCGATACATTTTTTAATAAGTTTTCTAAGGTGCCATATTGATTTATTAAATCTGCTGCAGTCTTAACCCCTATACCAGGAACACCTGGTACATTATCTGTACTATCACCCGCCAAAGATTGAACATCTATTACTTTTTCTGCAGCCACGCCAAATTTGTTAAATACATCATCTTTATTTATAAATTTATTTTTCATTGGATCATAGATCCTGACACCCTTTTTATATAATTGCATTAAATCTTTATCAGATGAAACTATTGTCACTTTTGCACCTAAATCTAAAATTTTCTCTACATAGGTAGCGATCAAATCATCTGCTTCATAATTTATCAACTCAATAGAGGGTAAATTAAATGCTTCTACAGATTTTCTTATATATTCAAATTGAGGAATTAAATCATCAGGAGCATCAGATCTATTTCCTTTATATTCAGAATAAATTTCATTTCTAAAATTTTTTCTTGCAGAGTCGAATATTACAGCAAAGTGAGTAGGTTTTTCTGAGTTATCATTAGATTTAGAGTCCTCTAATAATTTAAAAAGCATATTGCAAAATCCACTTACTGCTCCAACTGGCAAACCATCACTTTTTCTGGTTAAAGGAGGTAAGGCATAATATGCTCTAAAAATGTATCCTGAACCGTCTATTAAGTAAAAATGGTCACTTTTTTTAATTTTATCCATAATGTAATGATATCTTAATTTCTTTAAATGTAATAAATGTATGCCCTCAAATGAATAAAAAAAACGTATTAGCTGTTAAAAACTTAAATAAAGTATATTCAAAGAATGGCTCTAAGCAAACCCACGCCCTTAATAATTTAAGCTTAGAAGTGAAAGAGGGTGAAATATTTGGTTTATTAGGACCAAACGGAGCAGGAAAAAGCACATTTATAAATATATTAGGTGGATCAGTTATAAAATCTGGAGGTGAAGTTAATGTTTGGGGTTTCGACTTGGATAAAAATCCAAGACAAGTTAAGGCATCAATTGGTATTGTTCCACAAGAAGTCAACTTTGATCCATTTTTTAGTCCAAGAAAACTCTTAGAGCTTCAAGCAGGACTGTATGGAATTAGAGAAAAAGATAGAATTACAGATACCATATTAAAGTTAGTATCATTAGAGGAACAAGCCGACAGTTATGCTAGAGCCTTATCTGGTGGTATGAAGAGGAGATTACTTGTGGCAAAAGCGATGGTACATCAACCTCCAATTATAATTTTAGATGAACCTACCGCTGGAGTAGATGTTGAGCTTAGAAATACACTATGGGAAAACGTAAGATCGCTTAATAAACAGGGAGTGACTACAATTCTTACAACTCATTACCTTGAGGAAGCAGAAAAAATGTGTGATAGAATTGGAATCCTGAGTGGAGGAAAATTAGTTGCTTTAGATACGACTAAAAATCTCTTAGAAAGAATTCAAACAAAAATTGTGTATGTTACCACAGATAAAAAAACTAATATTAATGATAACACTTTTGAGTCATTAAAAGTCCTATCAAATGATGGAAATAGGTTAGTTTTGTCATATGAGAAGAGTAAACTAAGCATAGATTCAATAATCTCAGAAATTAAAAAACAAGATATAAAAATACAAGATATTTCAACTGATGATGGAGATCTTGAAGATGTATTTTTAAGACTTACAAAAAATTAAGTTATCGAGGAGATCTTTTAGACAGTATTCTTTGAAGAGTTCTTCTATGCATTTTTAGTCTTCTTGCAGTTTCAGAGACATTTCTGTTACATAACTCAAAAACTCTGTGTATATGCTCCCATTTTACTCTATCCGCAGACATTGGATTTTCAGGAGGAGCAGGTTTTTGATTAGGATCAGCTAATAGTGCTTTTTCAACATCATCTGCATCTGCTGGTTTAGCTATATAATCTATGGCTCCTTCTTTGATTGCAGCAACTGCAGTCGGAATATTTCCATATCCCGTTAACATTATAATTCTACTTTTAAGGTTTCCCTTTTGTATTTCTTTTACTACCTCCAGTCCATTCCCATCATTCAATCTAAGATCAACAACAGCAAATGCTGGACTTTTTGATTTTACGGTATCAATGCCAATTTTTACACTCTCAGCTTGTGTAACTGTAAAACCTTTTTTTTCCATAGCTCTTGCCAATCTTTGTCTAAATGGATTGTCATCGTCGACTATCAAAAGCGATTTATCCTCAAAATCGCTTAGTTTTTGAAGTGTTGGTTGATTATTCATAACCCATATATGGAAGTAAAATTTTATATTTCAATAGCATTATTTACTTTACATTATTAATTATTTCCCATAAATGCTGCATTTATGAAACTTGCATACGTGATATGCAGGTTTTTTTTGTAAATTTTTTTTAGAGGTGCAGATATGCAAAAATTTAAGTCAGTTGAAGAGTTAGTTAATCAACTGAGACCGGCGAGACCTGTTTATTGTATAAGAAAAAAGTCAATTAAATTGGCTTCTAAATACTTTCAAAAAAATTTTCCTGGAAAAATACTTTATGCTCTAAAAACTAACCCCCATGCAGTAATTCTTAGGACTGTTGTTGAGAGTGGTATTAATCGTTTTGATGTAGCATCTATAAAAGAAATAGAGGCCATAAGAAAAATAAGTCCAAATGCGAACTGTTCTTATATGCACACAGTTAAAAGTAGAGAAAGCATTAAAGAGGCGTATTTTAAATATAATGTTAAGGCCTTTTCTTTGGATACTAAGGATGAATTAATAAAAATTTTAGAAAGTACAAATTACGCTAGAGACTTAGAGTTATTTGTTAGAGTTTCTGTGTCTAATGAACATGCAGAGATTGATTTATCAAAAAAATTTGGTGCTATTAATACTGAAGCAACTGGATTACTTAGATTAACAAAACAATATTCTAAAAAAATTGGAATTAGTTTCCATGTTGGTTCACAATGTATGCACCCAATATCTTATTCAAAAGGAATATTTGAAATAGGCAGTATAATTAGAAAAACAAAAATTATTCCAGATGTAATTAATGTTGGAGGAGGTTTTCCAACTATTTACCCTGATCTTATTCCTCAATCTTTAGAAAGTTATTTTGATGAAATTAAAAAAGGTTTAAATAATTTAAAATTAGATAAGCTTCCAGAGATTATATGTGAACCTGGAAGAGCAATTGTTGCGGAAAGTGGCTCGACTATTGTAAGGGTTGATTTAAGAAAAAAACAGAAACTTTATATAAACGATGGAACGTATGGAACTTTGTTTGACGCAGGCGTTCCCAATATAGTTTACCCATCTAAAATGATAACTGATGGAAGAGTAATCTCCAAGAAACTAACATCTTTCGATTTCTACGGCCCAACTTGTGATAGCATGGATTATATGAAAGGTCCTTTTATCTTACCTAACAATATAAAAGAGAACGATTATATAGAGCTTGGACAATTGGGAGCGTATGGGTTAACTTTTAGAACTAATTTTAACGGATTTTATTCTGATGAAATTTATGAAGTTGAAGATAATCCAATCATGACGATGTATGACAAAGAGGCAAATAAAGAGTTTCTTGTTGCTTAATGTCAGAAAATAAAAACCTATCAAGTAATAGAAAAAGTGATTTACTCAGTAAAGAGGTAGAGCATATTGATATAACTTCTTTTGACGCTCGAAATATTGTTTCCTCAATGGAAAAAATGTCATTCGTTTCAAGAGAGACAGCAAATGCTGCAAATATTTTTAATGAAATGATAAGAGATAAAGATTGTACGATCTTTTTAACACTCGCAGGATCAACTTCTGCTGCAGGATGTATGCATATTTATAGAGATTTAGTTAAGTATAATATGGTTGACGCTATAGTAGCTACTGGGGCTTCAATTATTGATATGGATTTTTTTGAGGCACTTGGTTTTAAGCATTATCAGGGATCTCAGTATCAGGATGATACAGAGTTAAGAAATAACTACGTTGATAGAATATATGATACATACATTGATGAGGAAGAGCTTCAGATGTGTGATAAAACTATTGGGGAAATTGCAGATCAACTGGAGCCTAAAAGTTATACATCAAGGGAATTTATAAGAGAGGTTGGCAAATATCTTAAAACTAATGCAAAAAAAAAAGATTCATTAATAGAAGTTGCTTATGATAATAATGTTCCAATTTTCTGTCCTGCGTTTACTGACTCAAGTGCTGGATTTGGACTTGTGATGCACCAGGAAAGGAACCCAAAAAATCATATTACAATTGATTCAATAAGAGAGTTTAGAGAATTAACTGAAATTAAAATAAAATCTAAAGGATCAGGACTTTTTATGATTGGAGGAGGTGTGCCAAAAAATTTTATTCAAGACACTGTCATATGTGCTGAACTTTTAGGTAAAGATGTAGATATGCATAAATATGCTATTCAAATCACAGTTGCTGACTCAAGAGATGGAGCATGCAGTAGCTCAACATTAAAAGAAGCAAGTTCGTGGGGAAAAGTAGATATTACCAAAGAACAAATGGTTTTTGCAGAAGCAACAAGTGTATTACCATTAATAGCAAGTGATGCCTATCATAAAGGTGAATGGAAAAATAGAGAGAGAAAAAATTTTTCCAAAATATTTTGATTAATGATCAAAAAAATCAAAATAGGTTTAATACAAAGCAAATCTGTAGGTACAATTCAATCTAATATTAGTTTAGCTATAAAAAATATTAAAAAAGCTGCAAAAAAAAATGCAAAGATAATATGTCTTCCAGAGCTGTTTCTGACTAATTATTTTTGCCAAACAGAAAGTCACTCAAACTTTAAATTTGCAGAAAAAATTCCTGGAAAAATTTCAAGAATATTTTGCGATTTAGCAAAAGAACTTGGTGTTGTATTAAATATTACAATGTTTGAAAAAAAAACATCTGGGTTTTATCATAACACTAGTATAATTATTAACGAAAATGGTAATATTTTGTCTAAATATCGTAAGATGCATATACCTGATGATCCAGGGTATTATGAAAAATTTTATTTCAGTCCAGGAGACCTTGGATTTAAAAGTGTTAAAACAAAGTTTGGAAAGATAGGTCCTCTTATATGTTGGGATCAATGGTTTCCTGAAGCAGCTAGGTTAACGGCTTTAAAAGGAGCTCAAATTATTTTTTATCCTACTGCTATTGGATGGCATCCAAAAGAAAAAAGAAAGTTTGGAAAATCTCAATTAGAATCTTGGATCACAATGCAAAAATCTCATGCTATTGCTAATGGAACTTATGTGGCTGCCATAAATAGAGTTGGAGTAGAAACAAAAGGTAAGAAAAAAATTGAATTTTGGGGTAATTCAATGGTGATAGATCCTAGTGGTAGAGTAATTGCAAAAGCAGGAAATAAAAAAGAAAATATTTTAGTTTGTGAGATAGATTATAAAAAAATAGATACTGCAAGACAGCACTGGCCTTTTTTAAGAGACAGAAGAACTGAATTTTACAAAGATATTCTCAAAAATCCCGAGGATGACTAAAAAAATAAGTGAATTTAGAATGCCGGCAGAATGGGAACCTCAAAAATCAGTTTGGTTGGCATGGCCTCACAATAAAAATGATTGGCCTGGATTATTTGAAAAAATTCCAAATGTAGTTGGAAAAATTATAAAATATTTAACAAAACATCAAAGAATAGATTTATTAGTCAATGAGAACAAAAATATAGATACCACAAGAATATACTTAAAAAAAATAGGTTGTAATATATCTAACATTAAATTTCATAAACTTAAGACAGACAGGCTTTGGTTAAGAGACTCGGGACCAATATTTCTGGTGAATAAAAAAAATAGAAAAAAGACCATGCTTGATTTTAAATTTAATGCCTGGTCAAAATATAAAAATTTCAGAAATGATAACAAAATCAATAATTATATTAGTAGGTACTTAAATATTGAAAGTATTTTACCTAAAAAAATAAATTCAAATAAATTTGAAAGGGTAGTAATGGAGGGAGGTGCGTTTGATAACAATGGATCTGGCTCTGTATTGCTAACGAAGGAGTGCTTGTTGAGCAGAAAACAAGAAAGAAATAAAGGATTCAAAAAAATTGACTATGAAAACATGTTTTCAAAATATTTAAATACAAAAAATTTTATTTGGCTTAATAAAGGAATTGTCGGAGATGACACACACGGTCATATCGATGATATCGCAAGATTTGTGTCAAAAAGTACAATTATGATAGCTGTAGAAAATAATAGATCAGATAAAAATTATAAAGCCCTTAAAGAAAATTTAAAAATATTAAGTAATAGTTATAATGAAAATGGAAAGAAATTTAAAATAATAAAGATTCCTATGCCAAGCCCAGTTGTCATAGACAAAACACGTGTCCCAGCAAGTTATTTAAATTTTTTCATTAGTAATAAAACAGTATTAGTTCCAGTATTTAATGTCAAAGAAGACAAAAAGGTTTTAAAAATTTTTAGAAGATTTTTTACTAATAGAAAAGTTGTTGCTATTGATTGTAGTGATTTAATTTGGGGTTTTGGCGCCATCCATTGCATGACACAACAAGAGCCAAAAATTTAAATTAAGCAGCTTTTAAAGTACCTAATAATAATCTAAAAGGTATCAACATTACTAAAGCAACAATTATTTTAACTGCTAGATCTCCAAATGATAATGTTATCCAAGGTATTCCAGTGCCATAAAATGAAATTGAAAAGAATAAAAATGTATCAATGGTAGAACCAATTAATGAAGATACAAGCGGAGCAACAAACCACTTTTTTTGTCTTAAATAGTCAAATATTTGAACATCAAGTAATTGAGCAATTATAAATGCAGTCCCTGAACCTATTGCAATTCTTACTGAGATTAAATCTGCAAAATTTGTTGAAAAAATTAAAGTAAACAAAATACCAATTGCAAATCCAAAATAAACAATTTTTCTAGCAGCTAATTTGCCAAAAGACCTATTTGCTAGATCTGTTATTAAAAAAGCTATTGGATAACTAAATGCTCCATATGTAAGAAGTTCTTGAAAACCATAATATTGAATTGGAAATTGGACTAAATAATTAGATGCTAAGACAACCAATCCCATTAAAAATGAGAGTGTTAAAAATACTTTATTCATTACGCTGATTTACTGACTAAGGATTTTTTTAATTTTTTTAGTCTTAATGATAAATCTCTAGACTTTGCTGAAATTAAAAATTGGTCAAAACTACCTTTTTTATCTACAGATCTAACACCAGCATTTGAGACAGTTAATCTTAAACTTCTCTTAAGTAGCTCACTTTTAAACTTAACTTTTTTAAGATTTGGAAGAAATCTTCTTTTAGTCTTATTGTTAGCATGACTAACATTATGACCCTTTAGGGGGATTTTTCCAGTAAGTTCACATTTTTTAGACATAAATTATCAGCTTGTATAGGATCTGAATCTTGTTGCGTCAAGATTAATTTTTAGTCCCAATGGCCTCTGAAACATTTTTAAACCCCTTATTTTTTAATAAATCAATTAATTCTTTTCTTATTTTTGAAGCTATACGAGGACCTCTATAAACCATTCCAGTATATAATTGAACTAATGTTGCACCAGAAGTGATTTTTTCAAAAGCATCCTGTCCATTACTAACACCACCCACTCCTATTATTTTTGTTTTATCTTTTAGGATTTTATAAAACTTAGAAATTGTGTCGTTTGAAATCTTTGCAATTGGTTTACCTGACAGTCCACCTTTTTCTAATTTATTTATATTTTTTAAATTTTCTCTATTCTTGTCTGTTGTATTGGAAACAATAATGATTCCTATTTCTTGTTCCATGATGATCTTGGATACTTCATTGATTTGATTATCTTTAAGATCAGGTGAAACTTTTATTGCTAATGGAACATTAGAATTTAACTCTTTTTTTTCATTTTTTAGTTTGTCAATCAATGAATTTAGTTCATCCTGGTTATGAAAGTCTCTTAAATTTTCTGTATTTGGTGAGGAAATATTTATTGTGATATAATCAGCTAAATTATAAAATTTACGAAAACAAATTAGATAATCCTCAACTCTATTCTTAGAGTCTTTATTTGGTCCAATATTTATTCCTAAAAAACCTTTTTTATTATTTTCCTTAATTCTCTTACTAATTTCTTCTGAGCCAGAATTGTTAAAACCTAATCTATTAATAAGAGCTTCATCTTCTTCAAGTCTAAAAACTCTTGGTTTAGGGTTACCAAATTGAGGCTTTGGTGTAATTGTCCCTACTTCAACAAAACCAAATCCAAGATTAAACAGAGGATTGTATACTTCAGCATTTTTATCAAACCCAGCTGCTACACCAATTGGTGAAGATAATTTTTTATCACAAAAAGTTGTTTCTAAAATATGGCTATCTTTAGGTTGAGTATATGGAATATTATTTAACTTTAGCGCTTTTATTGCTAAAGAATGAGCCACTTCAGGGCTAAATTTAAAAATTAGTGGTCTTAATATATTAAACATTTTCTAATTTACTTTTAATTAATTCTTTAGTTTCTTGAACACCAAAAAAGCTTATGAAAAAACCAAATCTTGGTCCATTTTCTACCCCAAAAACTACCTCATATATTAACTTGAACCAATCACGCAAATTTTCTTTATAGCCATTCTCTTTACCAACTGTATAAATTGTGGTCTGAATATCCTCTGGTTTCATTGCGTCATCACAGTTATCTAAAGAGTTTATTAAAGCCTTTAAAGCAATTTTTTCGCTTTCATTTGGTTTTTTATAATTCTTTTTAGATTTTATAGCGTCATTAAAATATTTAATTGCATAAGAAATTAACTTGTCAAAAATTGGATGCATATCTTCATTAATATCTTTCTTATATTTCTTAACAAACTTCCAAAGTAACTCTTTATTATCAGCATTGCTGGTCTCAACTAAATTTAATAACATTGAAAACGACATAATTGAATTTTCCTCCGGCATCTCTGAATTATGAACGTGCCACACGGGATTCATTAGTTTTTGAAGTTCGTTTTGAGTTTTACCTTTTTCAATAAAATCAAGATATTCATCCACGGCCTTTGGCACTACTTCTCTATAAAGTTTTTTTGCTCTTTTTGGATTTTGGTACATATACAATGAAAGACTTTCGGGTGACGCATACTCTAACCATTGATCGATTGTAATACCATTCCCTTTTGACTTAGATATTTTTTCACCTTTTTCATCTAAAAATAACTCATATGCAAAACCAGATGGATTTGACTTACCTAATAATTGTATTATTTTTGAAGATAAAATTGCACTCTCAATCAAATCTTTACCATACATTTCAAAATCTACATCAAGAGCATACCATCTCATAGCCCAATCTACTTTCCATTGTAATTTACAATTTCCATCTAAAATACTTTGTTCAAATTTTTTGCCACTATTATCAAAAATTATTTTTGAATTTTTTGTATCTAGTTCTGAGACTGGTATCTCTAATACAACTCCTGTATCTGGACATATTGGTAAAAATGGAGAATATGTTTTTTGTCTTTCTTTACCAAGGGTAGGAATAATTATATTCATTATTCCCTCGTAATTTTCTAAAATTAATTTTAATGTATCATTAAAAAAACCAGACTTATATAAAACTGATGAACTTTTAAAACTGTATTCAAACTTAAATTTATCTAAGAAATTTTTTAACATTTCATTATTATGTTCACCAAAACTGTTAAATTTTTCAAAAGGATCGGGAACTTGGGTTAAGGGTTTATGGAGATTTTTTTCAAGTTTTTCAGGATTGGGAATGTTTTCAGGAACTTTTCTAAGTCCATCCATATCGTCAGAAAACGTGATTATTTCTTTAGGGAGATCTGTTAAATGATTTAAAGCATTAACAATCATTGAGGTTCTTGCAACTTCACCGAAAGTTCCTATATGTGGTAATCCGCTAGGACCATAACCTGTTTGAAGAATGATTTTACCCTTTTTTTCTATATTTTTCTTTCTTTCTCTTAGAAGCTTTTTAGCTTCAACAAAGGGCCAAGCGTTTGTTTTGTCTATGTTGTTTTTATCGATCACTTTTTTTATTAAACTGCCTATTAAATAACGTTTTTAACAATTCTTATAGAGTTGAATTTTATTTACCATAAAATAATGTCCAATCAAAATGTCCAATTATAAAACTGTTTTTTTTACCCTAGGAATTTTACAAATAATTTTAGGTTTATCGATGATTGCGCCAATTTTAGCGCAGTTTTTTTATAATGAACTAGACTCAGGTTTCATAGGTTCTGGGATCGTGACTATTATATTTGGAGTACTGTTTTTGTTATCAAATTTAGATCACGATAAAAAAATTAGTTTACCTCAGGCTTTTCTTTTAACTGCATTATCTTGGTTAAGTATTGCTATCTTTGGTTCACTACCATTCATATTTAGTGAGATCAATTTAAGCGTTACGGATGCTTTTTTTGAGAGTATGTCAGGTATTACTACAACTGGATCAACTATAATTACTAATCTAAATGAAACTCCTAAAAGTATTTTGCTTTGGAGGGGAATGCTTCAATGGTTAGGTGGAATTGGAATTATTGTTATGGCAATAACATTGATGCCACTAATGAACATTGGTGGAATGCAGTTGTTCATCATATCCACAAGTGATACCCCTGAAAAAATTTTACCTAAGTCAAAGGAAATAGCATTAAGATTAATATTAGTATACTCTGGCTTAACTTTCGTATGTGCATTTTTTTACAAAGTATTTGGAATGAACTTTTTTGATAGCATAGTTCATTCGATGACAACAATAGCAACTGGAGGTTTCTCAAATTACAATGAGTCCATCGGTTATTTTGACAGTTCTTTGATTGAATTAACATCAATTATATTTATTATTTTAGGAAGTATTCCTTTCATTGCTTACATCAAATATTTAAATGGTGACAAAAAAATATTTGTTAATGATACACAAATTAAAACTTTTTTTAAAATTGTAATTTTTTCAGTTCTTTTAATGTATTTGTATTTGTTTATTAAAAACCAAAATATATCAGATATAAGATCTGTAGCATTTAACGTGATATCTATTTTAACTGGTACAGGTTATGTAACCCAAAACTTTAGTGAATGGGGCCAGTTTCCGTTAATTTACTTTCTTATACTTATGTTCATAGGTGGATGCGCAGGATCTACTGCTTGTGGAATTAAAATATTTAGGGTTCAAATTCTATTCCAATTTATTTCTGTTCAACTGAAAAAAATTATATATCCAAGGGGTATATTTAAAATTAAATATGAAAATAGTAATATTGACGAAAAATTTCTGGCATCAATAATTTCATTCATATTTTTATATGTTGTAATTTTCTTTCTTATAACTGCTCTTTTATCTACAAGTGGTTTAGATTTAACGACTTCAATATCAGCTGCGGCAACATCAATATCAAATGTAGGACCTGGTTTAGGTGATATAATTGGTCCAAATGGTAATTTTTCAAATTTATCTGATTTTTCAAAATGGATTTTAAGTTTAGCTATGATTTTAGGTAGATTAGAACTGTTTGCTGTATTAGTATTATTTATTCCATCTTTTTGGAGGAAATATTAATGTCTGAAACTAAACAAAGCTGGTTAGATTCTTTATTAGTTTATAAAGATATTAGAATGTTAAGAATATTGCTTCTTGGAGCAATAAGTGGTTTTCCTTGGGTATTAATTGCTAGCAGCTTAAGTCTTTGGTTAAAAGAAGAGGGATTGAGTAGATCAACGATTGGTTGGGCAGGATTAATATTTGGAGTTTATGCTTTTAATTATTTATGGGCTCCCATCATTGACAGAATACAAATTCCATTTTTAACAAAAAAATTAGGACATAGAAGAGGATGGATTGTGCTAATGCAATTAATAATATTACTTAGCTTAATTATCTGGAGTTTAATAAATCCTACACAAAATTTAGCACTTTTGATTAGTGTTGGATTAGTAATTGCAATAGCTTCAGCAACCCAAGATATAACTGTTGATGCGTTAAGAATTGAACAAATTGATGCAAATGAGGGAAAATCTATGGCAGCAGGTGCTGCCATGGCAGTAGTTGGTTGGTGGACTGGCTATAAATTAGGAGGTGTTATAGCATTATTTACTGCAGAATCTTTTGAAAATATGGGAGTAGCAGATTATTGGCAAGCTACTTTTTTAGTTTTAGGTATTTTAATTATTTTAATGAATATTTGTTTAATGTTCGTTCATGAACCAATTGATAATAATAGACAAAATAATCAAAAAGAAACAGATCAAATGATTGTAAACAAGCTTGGATCAAATAATGTTTTAACAAATTTTATTGCTTACATTTCGGGAACTATTGGTGGACCCATAATAAGCTTTTTCAAAAAAAATGGATTTGCAATAGCAGTTGGGATATTAGGATTTGTATTTTTATTTAAAATTGGCGAGGCATTTCTAGGACGTATGTCTATTGTTTTTTATAAAGAAATTGGATTTTCAAAAGGACAAATAGCAATTTATTCTAAAGGATTAGGATGGATAACAACTGTAGTTTTCACTTTAATAGGTGGTGTAATGGCGATGAGAGCTGGGACTGTCAAAACTATGTTTTTTGCAGGAGGTTTGATGGCTGTAACTAATTTACTTTTCGCATTATTGGCCTGGACAGGTAAATCAGAATTATTATTTGCAATAGCTGTAATCGCTGATGATATAACAGCTGCATTTGCAACAGTTGCATTTGTTGCCTTTATTTCTTTATTAGTAGATAGGACATATACAGCAACTCAATATGCATTATTAGCATCCATTGGAACTGCTGGAAGAACTACCCTTGCCTCTTCATCAGGTGCACTAGTAGACTGGCTAAATGGAGACTGGGGTACATTTTTTATAATAACAACTGTAATGGTGATTCCATCACTAATTTGTCTTTGGTTTATAAGGAATAAAGTTAAAATTGGTGCAAAATAACTATTTCTGTAATAATTCCTATTTAAACGTTTATGAGCTAGCCTCAAAGAAATCAAATATAAGTACTCAATTAATTTACGGTGAGAAATTTAGGATAATTGGAAAAAAGAAAGATTTTTTTAAGATTAAAACAGATTTTGATAATTACTTAGGTTTTATTAAAATCAAAAAATTTAATAAAGTTTTAAATAAAACTCACAAAGTCAGTGTATTAAAATCAAAGATTTATAATAAACCAAAAAACAATATTAAATTTTTAACAAAAAAATACCTTCCATTTTCATCTGAAATTCAGATTATAAATAAAAAAAATAACTTTGTAATGTTTGAAAAGAATAAATGGATAAAATTAAATGAATTACAAATATTAAATAAAAAAAATTATAATTTTATTAAAATATTAAAACTTTTTTTGGGTGTTAAATATAAATGGGGTGGTAAAACTTTTGATGGTATTGATTGTTCAGCATTACTCCAAATTTTTTATAAATATAACCATAAATTCTTCCCTAGAGATACAAAAGATCAAGTTAAAATTAGAAAGGGTGTTAAGAATAAAGAAGAATTTAAAAAAGGAGATATTATTTTCTGGAAAGGACATGTTGCCATTTGTTTAAATCCAAAAGAATTAATTCATGCATATGGTCCAAGAAAAAAAGTAATAATAATGCCAATAATAAAAACTATTAAATTAATTGAAAAAACTTCAAATTTAAAAGTAATAAAAATAATATCGATTTAGTTTAGATCTCTTCCAAAGTCTGGTTTTGCTATATCTTGTTTTAAATTCAATATTTGCTGTCTTACTTTTTTTGAATTAACTAATTTTTTTCTTAAAGTTTTATCATCTAAATTTTCAATATTTTTTTTAAAAGATTTTAAATTTTTAATAAATAGGTTAATTGCATTAATAACATTTTTTTTGTTATTAAAAAAAATATCTCTCCACATAATTTCGTTTGATGCGGCTATCCTTGAAAAATCTCTTAAACCTCCTGCACTAAATTTAATCACATCTTTTTTTTGAATTTTTTGAAAATCTTGAGCGGTCTTTATTAAATTATAAGCTATTAAATGAGGTAAATGACTTGTAATTGAAAATATCTTATCATGAACTTTCTCATCCATTATTATTACTTTAGAACCAATTTTTTTCCAAAAATTTACCAATTTTTTCTGTTTTATTTTGTTTTTGTCACTAAACACAATGCACCATTTGTTAATAAATAGACTTCTACTTCCATACTTTGGTCCACTTACTTCTGAACCAGATATTGGATGACTCATAATCCAATCTAGCGACTTTGACAGACTATTATTTTTTAATTTACTAATATTTTCCTTTGTAGAACCAACATCGGTAATTAAAGATTTTTCACTTAAATGCTTATTTAAGTGAGGAATAACTCTTTCATACTGACTCATCGGAGTAGCAATTATAACAAAATCTATATCTGAGATCTTATTATCTAGTTTTTTTAAAATAATTATTTTTTTATTTATTTTTTTGATTTCTCTAATATTTTTTTTTGATTTTTCATAAACAAAAAAGTTTTTAGAAATTTTTTTATTTATGGATGCTCTTAAAATTGAAGATCCAATTAATCCACAACCAACAATCAATATATTTTTAAACATTTTTAAAAATTTTTTTCATCTGCTTAATAAAAAGTATATTTTCTCTCACATTTCCAATTGTAAGCCTTAAACAATTTTTAATACCATACGAATTCATCTCTCTAAGAATAATTCCCGATTTCTCAAGATTTTTCTCAACAAAACTTGCAGTTAATTTGCAACTTTTAAAATCTAAAAGAAAAAAATTTGGTCCAATTTCATTTGTTTGTATATTATAAGAATTCATTACTTTTTTTATTTTTTTAGCCCAATCTAAATTATGTTTTACAGATTTTTTTATAAAACTTTTATCTTTAAGAGATTCAACTGCACATTCCTGCGCTATCTTGTTAACATTAAATGGTGGTTTAATTTTATATAAAGCATCTACAATTTTTTTACTTCCGTAACCCCATCCCACTCTTAAAGATGCAAGACCATAAATTTTTGAAAAAGTTCTTAATATAAATACATTATTTTTATTTTTAAAAAGCTCTAAACCTGATCTATAATCCTTATTTAACATATATTCAAAATAAGCATCATCAACGACTAATAAAATTTTTTTATTTAAACGCTTTCTTAGATCTAGTAACTGATTTTTAGAAATGTATGTGCCTGTAGGATTATTTGGATTAGCTATAAATACAATTTTAGTTCTTTTAGTTGTTTTTTTTATAATTTCATCATTTGATACTTTAAAATTTTTTTCTTTAGAAAAAATAACATTTGCTCCCACTATTTTTGCATAAATTCTGTACATTAAAAAACTATACTCTGGCACAACTACTTCATCTCCTTTGCTCAAAAATAACTGGCATAGCATTTGAATAATTTCGTCAGATCCAGATCCACAGATAATCTGATTTTGCTTGCAATCATATTTTTTTGAAATTGTGGATGTTAATTCCTTAAATTTCCCATCTGGATACTTTGATACATTGTTTTTGGATTTTATTATCGCTTTATTGGCATTTTTACTCATGCCTAAAGCTGATTCATTAGCTGATAATTTTATTATACTTTTTTTTTTATTTAAGAAGGATCTTCCAGGCTTATAGGCCTCTAAGTTTAATTTTCTAAATAATGGAGTATTCATGATGCTTAGTTTTATTAATAAATAGTCAGATAATTAGATAATACAATCAATAATTCTAAAAAAATTGACATCTAAAAAGCTATCTTATAAAAGCTTTTTGCGCTGATTTAACTGAATTGCGAGCGCTTTAAAAAACCTGCTAAATAAGTTTTTTTCTCACAATTCATTCAGCAAAATTTTTATGAGCAATTTAAACAAAATAAAAAGTATACTTATTAAGAAGACTCTTAAGCTTGATTGTGGCAAAGAAATATCAAACTTTCCATTAGCTTATGAGACCTATGGAAATCTTAATGAGAAGAAAGATAATGCTATATTAATTTTTCACGCACTAACTGGTGACCAATATGCTTCGGGAATTAATCCAATAACGAAAAAAGAGGGTTGGTGGAACTATGCGGTCGGGCCAGGTAAGTCATTCGATACTGATAAATTTTTTGTTATATGCGCGAATGTTATTGGTGGATGTATGGGATCCTACGGACCAGGAACTATTGATCCTTTGACCAATCAACCTATAGGTACAAATTTTCCTGTCATTACAATTAACGATATGGTTAACGCGCAATACAATCTATTAGATTATTTTAATATAGAAAAATTATTTGCAGTTGCTGGAGGTTCTATGGGTGGAATGCAAGTTTTACAATTCGTATCAAACTTTCCGAATAAGGCTAGAGTAGCATTACCAATAGCTTGTACAGCTAGTCATTCAGCTCAAAATATTGCTTTTAATGAACTAGGAAGACAGGCAATAATGTCTGATAGTAACTGGAAAGAAGGATTGTATGATGAAAAATCAACAAATCCCGATAAAGGTTTGGCTGTCGCTAGGATGGCTGCCCATATCACGTATTTATCAAAACAAGGTTTACAAGAAAAGTTTGGAAGAAATCTTCAAGAAAGATCTGATTTGAAATTTGGATTTGATGCTGACTTTCAAATTGAGAGTTATTTGAGATATCAAGGTTCTGTATTTGTAGATAGATTTGATGCAAATAGTTATTTGTATATCACAAGAGCCATGGATTATTTTGATTTAACTAAACAATTTGGTGGAAACCTTTCTAAAGCATTTAAAGATTCAAAAACAAAATTTTTTATCATTTCCTTTACTTCTGATTGGTTATACCCAACCTCTGAGAATAAAGATATTGTAATAGCACTTAATGCAATTGGCGCTGATGTTGGTTTTGTAGAAATTAAAACTGATAAAGGTCATGATTCCTTTCTATTAAATGTACCAGATTTTTTAAGCACTATTAAAAATTATTTAAACACAACTTATTCTAATATTAATGAAAGAAGAATTTAAAGTTATATCTAAGTTTATTGAGGAAAAATCAAGAGTCTTGGACGTTGGATGTGGTGATGGAATCTTAATGGAATATCTATCAAAAAATAAAGTGGTAGATGTCAGAGGACTAGAAATTTCTAAAGAAAAAGTAAAAAAATGTTTATCCAAAGGACTAGCTGTTATTGAAGGTGATGCAGAAAATGATTTAAAGCAATTTCCTGATTTATCATTTGATTATGTAATATTAAGCCAAACTCTTCAAGCATTTATGAGTCCGGAGAAAGTAATTGAAAATTTATTACGAGTAGGAAAAAAGGTAATTGTCACAATTCCAAATTTTGGACATTGGAAAGTTAGATTAGATTTGCTATTTAAAGGAGAAATGCCAGTTACAAAGAATTTACCTTATCAATGGTATAATACTCCTAACCTACATATGTGTACAATTCAAGACTTTTATAATTTTTGTAACAACAAAGGAATTAATATTTATAAAACAATTTCTTTAAATGGAGAAAAAATATCAAATATTTCGAATTCAAATTTAAAATATAAAAACTTAATATCTGAATTAGGTATTTTTTTATTAGAAAAGTAAAATGAAAATAGAAATTATAAAATGTTTAGAAGATAATTTTTCCTATTTATTAATTGATGAACTAACAAAATCTACTATTGTAATAGATCCTAGTGAAGCAAAGCCTATTATTAATAAAATTGAAAGTCTTAATCTAAAATTAAAATTTATAATGAATACACACCATCATTATGATCATGTAGGAGGCAATAAAGAGCTCAAGAAATTATATAATGCTAAAGTTATAGGTTTTGATGAAGATAAACATAGGATACCTGAAATAGATATATCTTTAAAAAATGATGAAACTTGGAAAGACGGTATATTTGAAGCAAAAGTTTTTCATGTTCCAGGACATACTTTAGGACATATATGTTTCTACTTTTTTAAAGAAAATGCATTATTTTCTGGAGATACATTATTTTCATTAGGTTGTGGAAGAGTGTTTGAGGGAACTAACGAACAGATGTTTAGTTCTTTGCAATTATTAAAGAATTTACCGATTGAGACAAAGATTTATTGTGGGCATGAATATACATTAAAAAATTCAAATTTTTGTCTAAAACATGATCCAGAAAATAAAGCTTTAATTTCGAAAATTGGGTTTATAAAAAATCAACTGGCCAAAGGTCATCCAACCATTCCATCGACACTTGAAGAAGAGTTGCAAACTAATATTTTTTTAAGATCTAAAAACGTTGAAAACTTTTCAAAATTGAGAGATTTAAAGGATAATTTCTAGCTTATTCAGCTTGACTAAAATAAGGCCCTGACTATATTGCTGATAATTAAAAATTAGGATCATTAATGTCATATGCAGTTATTCAAACAGGTGGAAAGCAGTATAAAGTATCTGCTGGGGAAATTATTAAAGTTGAAAAACTACCTGAATCTAATCCAGATACTAAAGTAGAATTTAAAGAAATCTTAGCTTATGGAGATGACAAAAGTATTGAGTTGGGCGAACCAACAGTAAATGGAGCTAAAGTTGAAGCAGAATTGTTAAAAAATGGTAAAGAAAGAACAGTTTTAATTTTTAAAAAAAGAAGAAGAAAAAATTCAAGACGAAAAAATGGACATAGACAGCAATTCTCGTTAATAAGAATTAGTAAGATTTTTTCAAAAGATGGCAAAGTGCTATCAGAGGCTGAAAAAATGAAAAAAAAAGAAACTGCAGTTAAAGAGGCTAAAGAAGAAAAAGTTGAGGCTTCAAAATAAATAGGTAAATTATGGCAACAAAAAAAGCAGGTGGATCATCAAGGAACGGAAGAGATAGTGCTGGCCGTAGACTAGGAGTAAAAAAATATGGTGGTCAATTGGTAGTACCTGGAAATATAATTGTTAGACAAAGAGGTACTAAAATATTTCCTGGAGAAAATGTTGGAATGGGTAAAGATCATTCAATTTTTTCTGTTGTTAAAGGGAAAGTAATTTTTAAAAAAAGCAAGTCAGACAGAACTTACGTTTCAGTAAAGCCTAACTAATAAACAGATAATTAACATCTGTAAAATCATGAAATTTCTTGATCAAGTAAAGATATTTGTAAAAGCTGGTGACGGTGGGTCTGGATCACCTAGCTTTAGAAGAGAAAAATTTATTGAATTTGGAGGACCTGATGGAGGTGATGGAGGAAAAGGTGGTTCAGTAATTCTAATATCAGAAAGAAATTTAAACACACTAATTGATTTTAGATATCAACAACACTTTAAAGCTGAGAAGGGTAGAGATGGAAGTGGAAAAAATAAGACCGGAAGAGGCGGAGAAGATTTATATTTGAAAGTACCAATTGGGACTCAAATATTTGAAGAAGATAATAAAACTTTAATTTATGATTTTAAAACGGAGAATGAGGAATTTGTTGTGGCAATTGGTGGTAAAGGAGGATTTGGAAATACAAGATTTAAATCTTCAACAAATAGAGCTCCAAAAAAATTTACTAAAGGAACAATTGGTGAAGACTTTTGGATATGGCTTCAACTTAAAACAATTGCAGATATAGGAATTATTGGATTGCCAAATGCAGGTAAATCAAGTTTATTAGCATCATTAACTAGTGCAACTCCTAAAATAGCAAATTATAAATTTACAACTCTAAATCCTAATCTTGGAGTTGCTGTATATGATGATAAAGAAATAACTTTAGCTGATATCCCTGGGTTAATTGAGGGTGCACATAAAGGAACGGGATTAGGTATTAAATTTTTAAAACATATAGAAAGATGTAAAGTGTTGTTACATCTCATAGATATATCGGAAGGTGATTTATCTCATTCATATATCCAAGTTAGAGATGAAATGAAAAAATATAGCTCAGAACTTTTAAAAAAGCAGGAAATAATCGTATTTAATAAGATGGACCTAATTGATGAAAATGAAATAAGTATAAAAATTAAAGACTTTGAAAAAATAATAAAAAAACCTACTTTTAGAATATCAACGCTCGATAAAAAATCTGTATCTGATATTAAATCAAAATTACTTAATTATGTATCTTAAAGACTCTAAGACAGTTGTTATTAAAATTGGATCATCTTTGTTAATTAATGACAAAAAAATTATTAGAGAAAAGTGGTTGAAGGATTTTGCTAAAGATATTGAACATCTCAAAAAATTAAAAAAAAATATTATTTTAGTAAGCTCAGGAGCGATTGCCCTTGGCTGTAAAAAGTTAAAATTAAGTAAGAAAAAATTGAAACTTGATAAAAGCCAAGCTGTGGCTTCAATTGGACAAATTGAATTAATGAATCTTTTTAAAAAAACTTTTAATAAGTCAAAAATTAATCTGTCACAAATATTATTAACCCTTGAGGATACAGAAAAAAGACGGAGAGCAATAAATGCTAAAAGAACTTTTGAAAATTTGTTTGAACTTGGTTTTATACCAATAGTAAATGAAAATGATAGTATTGCTACCTCTGAGATTAAATATGGAGATAATGATAGGCTTGCATCTAGAGTTGCTCAGATATCAAGTGCAGACTGTTTGATTTTATTATCTGATGTAAATGGTCTTTACTCAAAAGATCCAAAATTAGATAATAAAGCCAAACTAATTCGTGAGATCAAAAATATTGACCAAAATGTAGAAAATCTAGCTTCACAAAAAACAGGGGAATTTGGATCTGGTGGAATGAAAACAAAGATTGATGCTGCCAAAATTTGTCAATTTTCAGGATGTCATATGGCTATAGCTAATGGTTTGATAAATAGACCAATACAAAAAATTTTGATGAAAAATATATGCACTTGGTTCTTACCTAAGATTTCAAAATTGGATGCTAGAAAAAAATGGATAATTAGTTCAATTTCTCCCAAGGGAAAAATAATAATTGATGAAGGTGCTTTATCAGCTTTGAATAATGGTAAAAGTTTACTAGCCGCTGGGATTAAAGACGTACAAGGTAGTTTTAATAAAGGTGATCATATTAAGATCCTAAATAATAAAATGACTGAATTTGCTAGAGGCTTGAGTAGTTTTTCATCTGATGAAATTTTAAAAATTAAAGGTAAGCACTCCAATAAAATAAATGATATTTTAGGTTATGTTTCAAAATCCGAAGTTATTCATAAAGATGATATGGTGTTAATTAAATGATTAAAACTTTAGAAAAAATTGGTAAGAATGCAAAAATTGCTTTTCAAAATAAAATAAGTAATAAAAAAAAAAATAAAGTATTAAGTAATTACATTCAACTTATTTTAAAAAATAAAAATAAAATTTTAGTAGAAAACGCAAAAGATATAAAAATTGCTAAATCAAAAAAACTAAAAGAGAATTTAATTAAAAGACTTGCTCTTAATAATGATAAAATAAACTCGATTATTAAATCAATTGAAACTATCACAAAATTTAAGGATCCAGTAGACGTTGATATAGAAACCTGGAAAAGACCAAACGGCTTAAAACTAAAAAAAGTATCAATTCCAATTGGTATTATTGGTGTAATTTATGAAAGTAGACCAAATGTTACTTCAGATGTATCAACACTTTGTTTTAAATCTGGAAACTGTGTAATACTAAGGGGAGGTTCTGAAGCTTATTTTAGTAATAAAATCCTGGCAGATCTTTTTAGAAAATCATTAGACAAAAATAAAATTAACAAAAATTTTGTTCAGTTTATTGAGAATAAAGATAGGAAGCTGGTGGACTATATGCTGTCAAAAATGTCAAAATATATAGATGTTGTTATTCCAAGAGGCGGAAAAAATCTTGTAAAAAAAGTTCAGGATTTATCCTCTATACCAGTAATTGGTCACCTTGAAGGCATATGTCATACTTATATTGATAAAGATGCAAATCTTTCAATGGCAAAAAAAATATTAATCAATGCTAAATTGCGTAATACTAGTATTTGTGGAGCTACGGAAACACTCTTGATACATAAAAATAAATCTAAAAATGTAAATGAGATTTTAAGTGAACTAACTAAAAGAGGTTGTTCTATTTATGCTGATAGAAAAATTTCTAAATTATTTAATGGAAATTTAAAATTAGCAAATAATAAAACTTGGTCGAAAGAACATTTATCTGCAAAAATTTCTGTAAAATTAATAGATAATATTAATGATGCAGTAAATCATATTAATAAATATGGAACAATGCATACCGATGCAATAATTACAAATAATAAAAATTCAGCTAAATTTTTTATAAAAAATATTAAAAGTTCGATAGCTATTCACAATTCATCAACTCAGTATGCTGACGGAGGTGAATTTGGTTTTGGAGGGGAGGTTGGAATTTCAACAAATAAACTTCCACCAAGGGGTCCAGTAGGACTTAACCAGCTTGTAAGTTACAAATATGAGATATATGGATCTGGACAAACAAGAAAATAAAAAAAAAATTGGCATTCTTGGGGGAACTTTCGATCCAGCACATAAAGGTCATTTAAGTATCTCTAAAGAAGCAAAAAAAAGATTTGGTATTGATAATATTATTTGGGCAGTAACCAAAAAGAATCCATTTAAAGATAAAAGTAGTTTAAGTTTAAATGAAAGATTAAATTTTGCAAAAAAAATCACTAAAGAATATTTATTTATAAAAGTAAAATATTTTGAAGATAAAATTAAATCAAATAGAACAGTCGACCTTGTAAAGTATATAAAAAAAAATAATAAAAATACTGATATTTATTTTATAATGGGAGCAGATACTTTGATAAATTTTCATAAATGGAAGAATTCTGATTTAATTTCATCTATTTGTAATATTCTGGTATTTGATAGAGACAGATACAAGGCTAAATCTTTAAGCTCTAAAAGCTTTAAAAAGTATAGTAAAAAAAGCTTAAAATTTGTAAAATTTAATAAGGTCAATATTTCATCTTCTAAATTAAGAAAAATTTGATACTCTTTAATTAACTAATGGATAAAATCTCTTCTATTCACAAAAATGTGATCAATCTTTTAGATGCAAATAAAGCCTTAGATATCGTTTCAATCGATTTAGACGGAAAATCGTCAATAGCAGATCAAATGATAATCGCTAGTGGAACGTCTTCGAGACATATCCAAGCTTTATCAGAGCAAGTTTATGAATACTTAAAAAAAAATGGCGTAAAAAATTGTAAAATTGAAGGAAGGGAAAGTAATGATTGGAAGCTAGTGGATGGAATAGATCTAATTGTTCATATTTTCAATCCTGAAAAAAGAAAATTTTATGAATTAGAAAAGATATGGTCTGAGTTAATTCCTAAAGAAAAAGTAATTATATAATGAAAAGAATTAAAATATATTTTTTGTCATTATTTATTTTTTTTTCAACAACAAATATTGTTAGTTCATCAGATGAGAATGATATATACAAAAAAATAGATGTTTTTTCAGAAGTCTTAGACAAAATTAATAAAGAATTTGTTGATGAGGTAAATCAAAGTGATGCTATGGATGCTGCTATCAATGGCGTTCTTCAATCTTTAGACCCTTACTCTGCTTATATGACACCAGATTCTTATCAAAGTATGCAAACAGAAACTAGTGGAGAATTTGGTGGTCTGGGAATTGAGGTAAGTATGGAGGCTGGGGTAATAAAAGTAATAACCCCCATGGACGATTCACCTGCGGCTGAAGCAGGAGTTAAAGCTGGTGATTACATAGTAAAAATTAATGATATTCAAGTTCAGGGAAAATCCTTAAGTGAAGCAGTAGATATTATGAGAGGTCCTGTTGGAACAGATATTGAAATAACAGTTAGGCGAAGAGGTGAACGAAAGGCATTAGTTTTTAATATCACTAGAGAAAAAATTAAGGTTTCATCTGTAAAATCTGAAATATTAGAAAATCAAACTGGTTATTTGAGACTTACCTCATTTAATGAAAATAGTAGTGGTCAAATTAAGGATAAAATAAAAGAATTTAAAAATAATAAAAATGTTAAAAATTATATTTTAGATTTAAGAAATAATCCTGGTGGGCTTCTTTCTCAGGCAATTAAAATTACAGATTTTTTTTTAGATAGTGGAGAAATTGTTTCAACAAAAAGTAAAAGAAAATATGAAAGTAGAAAATTCTTTGCAAAAAAAGGTGATATATTAGATGGAAATACAGTTGTTGTTTTAATAAATTATGGTTCTGCATCTGCATCTGAGATTGTAGCGGGTGCACTTAAGGATCACAAAAGAGCGATAGTAATTGGAGAAAATAGCTATGGTAAAGGGTCTGTCCAATCAATTATTCCACTCAAAAATAAAGGTGCAATAAGATTAACTGTATCTAAATATTATCTTCCATCTGGAAAATCGATTTCGGAAATAGGTGTCTCACCTGATATTGAGATTGCTGAAGGATCTGACGACTTTAGGTTTAATACTGATACAGATAATCAACTTCAATTCGCTTTAGAGCTCTTAAACGGTTAAAATGAAAGAGAAATATAAAAATTTACCACTTAGAAGTGGAGTAGGGATAGTTGTTTTAAATAAAGAAAATAAAATTTTTGTTGCAAAAAGAATAGATAATAAAAAAAATTTTTGGCAAATGCCACAGGGTGGAGTTGATAAGGGTGAAGACTTTTATGAAGCTGCAATTAGAGAATTAGAGGAAGAAACAAGCATTAAATCAGTGAGTTTAATTAAAAAAATTGATGGCTTACTTACTTACCATTTGCCAAATGAGTTATTGGGAATTATTTGGAAAGGTAAATTTAAAGGTCAAAAACAACAATGGTATGTGATGAGATTTAATGGTGATGAACAAGAAATTAATATAAAAACAAAACACCCAGAATTTCTTGAATGGAAATGGGTAGAACCAGATAAAATTACTGAACTTGTAGTAGAATTTAAACTACATGTATATGAGAAAATTCAAGAAGAAGTCAAAAAAATTTTAGTTAATTGATTTTAATACATCAAGTTTTTGATCTAACAAATATTTTTTCTGATCATTAATTTCTGGGTTCTTTAGTTCTTCTTCTGCAGTTTTTTGAATTTCTGAAATTTTTTCTTTATCGATATCTTTTAAATTTAAAATAAGGCTTGTAAGTATGGAAAGATTATTATTTTTGAATTCAATTATTCCATCACTTACATAAAAATTTTCCTCACCAGACTTTGAAAATAATTTGATTATTCCTGGTTTTAAAAAAGAAATAATAGAAATATGATCTTTTAAAATTCCTATCTCACCTTCAAATGCAGGAAGAACTACTTCTGTAACATCATCTTTTGATAAAAAAGATTTTTCTGGGTTTACTATTTCTACTGAATATACTTCACTCATTATGCGGCTGCTTCATTAGCTAGGGTCTCTGCTTTTTGGATCGCCTCCTCAATAGTACCAACCATATAAAATGCAGCCTCAGGTAAATGATCGTACTCACCTTTACAAATAGCGTCAAACCCTTTAATTGTAGACTCTAAATCGACTAGCTTTCCAGGTGAGCCAGTAAATACTTCTGCAACAAAAAAAGGTTGAGAAAGAAATCTTTGTATTTTTCTAGCCCTAGCTACAACTAATTTATCTTCCTCCGACAATTCATCCATACCTAAAATTGCAATAATATCTTGAAGTGATTTATAAGTTTGTAAAACTTTTTGTACTTCTCTTGCAACCCTATAATGCTCTTCTCCAACTATTCTTGGATCCAATATTCTTGAAGTCGAGTCTAACGGATCTACAGCTGGGTAAATTCCAATTTCAGCAATTTGTCTAGAAAGTACAGTGGTGGCATCTAAGTGGGCAAATGAAGTTGCTGGTGCTGGATCAGTTAAATCATCTGCAGGAACATAAATGGCCTGTACTGATGTAATCGATCCTTTGTTAGTTGTTGTAATTCTTTCTTGTAAGTTACCCATATCAGTTGCTAATGTTGGTTGATATCCAACAGCTGAGGGGATACGTCCGAGTAAAGCTGATACTTCAGATCCTGCTTGAGTAAATCTAAATATATTATCAACAAAGAAAAGTACATCTTGTCCTTCCTGATCTCTAAAATATTCTGCAACAGTTAAACCTGTTAAAGCTACTCTAGCTCTTGCTCCAGGAGGCTCATTCATCTGTCCATAAACTAATGCTGCTTTAGAACCTTCGCCATCAGTTTTAATTACTCCTGAGTCTATCATTTCGTGGTACAAATCATTGCCCTCTCTAGTTCTTTCTCCAACTCCTGCAAAAACTGAAAATCCACCATGAGCTTTTGCCACGTTATTGATTAATTCCATAATTAATACTGTTTTACCTACTCCAGCTCCCCCAAATAAACCAATTTTACCACCTTTTGCGTATGGTGCTAAAAGATCAATAACTTTAATTCCTGTAACTAGTATCTCAGTTTCGGTAGATTGATCGTTAAATTCCGGAGCAGCTCTATGTATTGGCCAGTTATCTGAGCTTTTAACTTCACCTCTTTCATCAATAGGTTCACCTATTACATTTATAATTCTTCCGAGTGTCTCTGGTCCCACTGGTACTTTAATTGGAGCTGCCGTATCAATTACTTCATCACCCCTTTTAAGACCTTCCGTTGCATCCATTGCAATTGTTCTAACACTTGACTCTCCTAGATGTTGTGCGACCTCTAAAACTAATCTATTTCCGCCATTATCACACTCTAGTGCAGTTAAAATTTCTGGTAGTTCTCCTTCAAATTTTACATCAACTACCGCTCCAATGATCTGTGTAATTTGTCCTTTTCTCATAATTATAAACTTTCTGCTCCTGAAATTATTTCTATTAACTCTTTTGTAATTGCTGCTTGACGACTTCTATTATACTCAATAGTAAGTTTGTCAACCATTTCACCTGCGTTTCTGGTTGCATTATCCATTGCACTCATTCTTGAACCTTGTTCGCTAGCTGAATTTTCTAACATCGCTTTAAAAATCTGTGTAGAAATATTTTTAGGAAGCAAATTGCTCAATATTTCATCTTCTTCGGGCTCGAATTCATAATTGTCTTCTTGTGAATTCTCCTCTTTTTCAGATGTGTTTAAAGGTATAATTTGTTGCTCTTGAGGTATTTGAGTAATCACATTTTTAAATTGATTATAAAAAATTGTGCATATATCAAATTCTTTTTTTTCAAATTTTTCGATTACTATCTTACCAACTTTGTCTGCATCAAAATAATTTACATTTTTAGAATCTTTAAAGGATATTCTTTCTATAATATTATCACCATAAACACGTTTTAATTGATCGTAACCTTTAGATCCAACAGTAATAATTTTTAAAGTTTTTCCGTCATCTAAAATTTTTTGAAAAAATATTTTAGCTTTTTTTATGATATTAGTATTAAATCCTCCACACAGACCTCTATCTGACGTCATAACAACACATAAATGAACCTTATCTTCTCCAGTTCCCGACAACAATTTTGGAGCATTTTCTATATCTGATATTCCATTAGATAAATTTAAAATAATATTATTCATCTTTTCAGAGTAAGGTCTACCTTTTTCCGCACTTTCCTGAGCTCTTCTAAGTTTAGCCGCCGCAACCATTTTCATCGCCTTAGTAATCTTTTGTGTGGACTTCACACTCGAAATTCTTTTTTTAAGATCATCTAAACTAGCCATTATTTTTATGATTTAAAATCTTTCTTAAGTTCAAGAATAATTTCATTCAATTCCTTCTCTTTGTCTTCGTCAAGTTTTCCAGAGCTTGAAATTGAATCAATTATATCTGATTTTTCAGCTTTACATTTTTCAATAATTTTATTCTCAAAACTAGCAATGTCTTTCTGATCAATATCATCAAGATGTCCTTTTACCCCACAAAATACAGAAATTACTTGTTCTGCAACTGTCATTGGAGAATATTGATTTTGTTTTAAAAGCTCAGTTAATTTTGAGCCTCTGTTAAGTAATTTCTGGGTAGATGCATCAAGATCTGAACCAAATTGTGCAAATGCTGCCATTTCACGATATTGTGCTAGTTCTAACTTCATTGAGCCAGATACCTTTTTCATCGCTTTAGTTTGAGCTGAAGATCCAACTCTTGATACAGACAAACCAACATTTATCGCTGGTCTTATACCTTGATTAAAAAGTTCAGTTTCAAGGAATATTTGACCATCAGTAATTGAAATAACATTTGTTGGTATAAATGCCGACACATCTCCACCTTGAGTTTCAATAATTGGAAGAGCTGTTAAAGATCCTCCACCATGCTCGTCTCCCAATTTTGCAGCTCTTTCAAGCAATCTGCTGTGTAAGTAAAAGACATCACCAGGATAAGCTTCTCTCCCTGGTGGTCTTCTTAATAAAAGAGACATTTGCCTGTAGGCAACTGCTTGTTTTGATAGATCATCATATATTATAAGAGCATGCATACCATTATCTCTAAAGTACTCACCCATAGCACATCCAGTATATGGAGCTAAAAATTGTAAAGGTGCTGCATCTGATGCGGTAGCAGCAACTATCGTTGTATACTCCATCGCACCTGCTTCTTCTAAAGTTTTTTCAATTTGTCTAACAGTTGACCGTTTTTGACCTACAGCAACATAAATACAATAAAGTTTTTTCTTCTCATCACCAGACTCGTTAATTTTCTTCTGATTTATAATGGCATCTATAGCTACGGCTGTTTTACCAGTTTGTCTATCACCAATGATTAGTTCTCTTTGACCTCTCCCGATTGGAACTAAACTATCAATTGATTTAAGCCCAGTCTGCATTGGCTCACTTACTGATTTACGTGGAATAATGCCAGGAGCTTTTACTTCAACCCTACTTCTTTTTAAACTTTTATCTAAAGCACCTTTTCCATCAATTGGATTTCCCAAACCATCAACAACTCTACCTAATAATTCTTTTCCAACTGGTGTATCTACAATTGCACCTGTTCTTTTTACAGTGTCTCCCTCTTTTACAGCTTTGTCATCTCCAAAAATAACAACCCCTACATTTTCACTCTCAAGATTTAAGGCCATACCTTTTGATCCATCAGAAAACTCTACCATCTCACCAGCTTGAACATTATCTAATCCATAAATTCTCGCTATACCATCACCCACAGACAAAACTTGTCCTACTTCAGTGACCTCAGCTTTATCACCAAATTTTTTAATTTGTTCTTTTAATATTTTTGTAACTTCTGAAGGATTTATTTCCATTTAAGCCTCTACCATTGTATTTTCGATTTGTTGTAATTTATTTTTAATAGAAGTGTCAACCATAATACTTCCAACTTGTATTATTAAACCTCCAATTAAACTTTTATCATACTTATAGTCTAATTTTATTTTTTTGCTCAGGTTCTCAGCTAATTCATTTTTAATTTTGCTTACTTGATCATCTGATAATTCTTTTGAAGATATTAATTCTGCTTTAACCTCACCTCTTTTTTTTGAGCAAGTATCGACAAAATCTTGTAAAATTGATTTAAGATAAAAAAATCTTCTTTTTAGAATTAAAAATCCTAAAAACTTTGATAACAAAACATTTAATTTATAGATATTTGAAATTTTACTGATTACATTTTGTAAGTCATTTACTGAGTTAGTGGGGTCTTTTATTAATGACTTAAAATCTTCACTGTCATCTATTAATTTTAATATAGAGATTGATTGATTTTCAATCTCGTCTATTACATTTCCCTCTTTTGCCAACTCATATAAAGCTAAAGAATATCTGCTAGCTGTGGTTACTGAAAAACTGTTATTTTTGCTCAATTTAAACTCTTTGTAATTCGATGATTTTCTGGATTAAGTAGCATATGAGTATGATGTCTTCAAGTGCCAGATTTATTATTTAATAACTATTTTGTCTCTTAATTAAAGGTTATTGGATCAACATCAACCGTCAGTTTTATTTTGGGTGGCAATTTATGTTTATTTAATATTTCACTCAAATTTTTCTGAATTTTGGAACCTTTCTTAGATCTTATTAATAATCTTTGTCTGTACTTACTATTAACTTTATAAATTGGAGCATTGACTGGTCCTAAGACTCTATCTTCAAGAGAATTTATGAGTTTTTTTTTTAAATTTTGTGACTCTTTTTCTAAAATATTTTCGTTTGATGATGTAAGTATTAAAGAAATAAATCTTTCATATGGTGGCAGATTATTTCTCTCTCTAAGTTTCAATTCATTGTCCAAAAAAATAAATGGATCATTGTGAGTAATTTGGTTTATAATACTTTTGTTGACACCATATGTTTGAAAATATACTTTAGCAGGTTTTCCAGCTCTACCTGCTCTACCTGATAATTGGTGATAAAGTTGAAGATTTTTTTCTGCAGTTCTTAAATCGTGTCCATTTGATGAAAGGTCAATATCCAAGACAACAATACAATTTAAATTTGGAAAATGAAAACCTTTAGATATCAATTGTGTACCAATTAAAATATCAACTTCACCATTTAATATACTCTCAAGTTTATCTTTAGATGATTTTTTATTCATCGTATCACTAGAAAAAATTAATATTTTTTTGTCAGTAAATTTTGTCTTTACTTCTTCAGCAATTCTTTCAACACCAGGCCCACTGAAAACAAAATCACAATTACTCCCTTTTATACAATTTCTTTTTAATTTACTTTTGAAACCACAGTAATGACAAAGTAAAGAATTTTTATGTTTATGAAAAACTAAATTAATAGAACAATTTGGACAAGAATAAACTTTAAAACAATTTTTACATAAAGCATAAGGTGCAAAACCTCTTCTATTCATAAAAAATAAAACTTGATCCTCTTTTTTTAAGTGATCTTGAACTTTAATGAAAGTTTCTGGAGCAATCCATGATTGCTTGTCTAGTTTATTTTTTTTTAAATCAATTATTTCAAATATTGGATGATTTGCATCTTTATATCTTTTAGTTAATCTTGAAATTGAATATTTATTTCTTTTTACATTTGAGTATGTTTCAATAGATGGTACTGCAGTTACAAGATTTACAGGAATTTTTTCAAAGCTCGCTCTGGCTATTGCCATGTCTCTAGCATTGTAAATCACACCTTCGTCTTGTTTATAAGATTGATCATGCTCTTCATCAACTATTATTAGCCCTAATTTTTTAAATGGTAGAAATAGAGATGATCTAGCTCCTATAACAACTTTGACTATTCCAGATGAAATACCACTCCAAATAATTTTTTTTTTTTTTGGAGTTATTCTAGAATGCCAAATAGCTGGCTTAAAACCAAAAAAATCCTCAAATTTTTTTTCGAACTCTGTAGTTAGTCCAATTTCAGGCAACAAAATTAGAGCTTGTTTGCCTTTTTTTAACATTTCCTCTATTTGCTTAAAATATACAATAGTTTTTCCAGATCCAGTTGTTCCTTGGAGTAGATGAACTCTAAATTCGTCAATTTTTTCTAACATCTCTTTTGATACTCTTTCTTGATCTCCAGAAAGTCTAAAGGTTTGAGTATTACTTTTATTATTAAAGATTAAATACTCCTTGTCATCAAATTTTGGTATTGCATCTCCTCCGAGCAAATGAAGTTTTAAAGACATACCAACGGGCACTAAATTGTAACTTGAGAACCAATTTAAAAATTTTATTGTCTCTATTTTTAGAGGATCTACTTTTATAATAGACTTAATTTTTTTAAGTTTATATCTTTTTTGAGTTTTTTTTTCATATAAATTCCAGATAACGCCAGTTAAATTTTTTTTTCCAAAAGGAACTTTTACATAAGTACCTGGGCTAAGTTTTTTGTCGCTTTCATAAGTAAACGGATAATTAAAAATATTTGGAAGTAAAACTGGAACTTGCATTTATTTTAACCAGCTATATTTATCTTTATAATTCTCAAACAAATCATAATACTGTGAATATTTCTTAGAATCATAACTGGTAATCTTGTTTCTAATTTGAATATTACTCGTTGTTCTAATATCCAGATCAACTCTCTTATAATACTCAAGAACATAGGAGTTCCATTTGATGTTGCAAAAATTAAATATCTCTTTTGAAACTTCCTCCTTGTTATTCGTTAAATATTCTAAAGAAATATCAAAAATTTTATCTGGATATTTTTTTTTGAAGTAATCCATTATATTTTTATAGTTTTCAACATAACTTATTATATTTTCTATACTATGAGTCCATGAGATATCAGGCAATAATGATTGGTAAATTCCGACTATTGAGTCCTTAAGATTCCTGTGACAATGTAAAAAACGAGCTTTAGGAAAGATTTTTAATATAAATTCTATATTAAAAAAATTTTCCAAAGATTTATCCACAAAATTCTTTGTTTTACTTTCAATTAATGAAAACTGAGAATATTTTTTATTTATAAAATCTTTGAATTCATTAACTTTAAAATCGAATGTTTTTTTGTTCTCAATATTTGATAATATTTTATGTGAAAGTTGATTTATTATTCCCATATTAATAAAAGAACATTCTCCAAATGATGGAATTTTATCTTCAGAAGAAGTAATAATTGCCTCAATTAACGTAGATCCAGATCTTGGCAGACCTATAATAAATATTGGCGAAATTTCATCAAATAAATGAGCTTTATTATCATTATCTATGAAATTGCTTTGATTGTAATGCTCTAAAATTATTTGTGAATAATACTTTTGTGATTGTAAATTATACTCTTTTTTAAAATCAAAACAGAGATTGTGAGCATTATTTAAAAAAATCAATTCCTTATCAATGTTACCTTTTTTCTTCTCCTTTTTAGATATCAAAAATTCAGATAAAAACTTTTCTAAAACGTTTGCTTTCGGGCTCTCATTAATTTGTTTAATAACTTCAAAATGGCTCTTTTTGAGAAAATTAGGATTTAATGTAAAAATTCCATAGTAAGCTCTTATGTCTTTTATATTTATATCCAAAACTTTGAGATAAGTTAATAATGATTTTTCTACAAAACCTGTAGACTGTTCCAAGTATGCAATTTTTAAATATGTATTTAAGGATCTGGGATCTATTTTTTTACATTTTTCAAAATATTTTAAACTTTCTTTAGTTTTTTTTAATTCAAAATTAATGACTCCAAGGTTATAGTTAATCTCAAAATCATTATTATTTTTATTTAAATCTAGAAATACTTTTTCAGCATCCTTAAAATTTTTTTGTGAAAGAAATTTTTTACCTAAATCTATACTCATTCTTAAATATATCACTTCTTTGTAATTAATATAATGAAAGATATTATTTTAAGTATAGTTTAAGAGTGGATCTGTCTTTTATCTACAGATAATGCTGCTTCCTTAATTGCCTCTGAAAAAGTTGGATGTGCGTGACAAGTTCTTGCGATATCCTCAGAGCTTGCTCCAAACTCCATAGCAATAGACATCTCAGCGATCATTTCTCCAGCATGTGGACCAATAATATGAACGCCTAGAACACGATCTGTTGAGCTATCAGCTAATATTTTTACAAACCCCTCGGGTTCATTTATTGCCTTAGCTCTTGAATTTGCCATGAAAGGAAATTTTCCAATTTTATAACCTATGTTTTTTTCATTTAGCTGCTCCTCATTTTCACCTACATAAGCAACTTCTGGGGATGTATATATTACTCCTGGTATCAAGTTATAATTAACATGTCCAGATTGACCTGCAATAAGTTCTGCAACAGCGATCCCCTCTTCTTCTGCCTTATGTGCTAGCATAGGACCATCTATTACATCACCTATTGCATAAATATTTTTTATATTTGTCTCAAAATTTTTATCAACTTTAATTCTCCCTTTTTTATCAAGAATAACACCAATATTATCTAAATTTAAATTATCAGTATAAGGTTTTCGACCCACTGAAATAAGAACCACATCAGCTTCTAACTTACTTTTTTTTCCTTCGTTTGAAATTTCTACAACAACTCCTTCACTATTTTTAGAAATTTTTTCGACCTTAGTATTTAAATCAAATTTAATATTTTGTTTTTTCAAAATTTTCATAAACTCGTTAGAAATTTCTTTATCTAATCCTGGAGTAATATGATCAAGATACTCTACAACTTGTACTTCAGTTCCCAATCGCGACCAAACTGATCCCATTTCTAAACCAATATATCCACCACCTACAACAATCATTTTTTTTGGTAGTTTAGAAATGGATAATGCACCAGTAGAAGATAATATTTGCTTTTCATCAAACTCTATACCAGGAAGAGGTAAAGGGGCTGAGCCAGTACTAATTATTATTTTGTTCGATTTTATTTTTGTCTCTTGATTATTATTTTTTACTAATATTTCATCTTTAGTTTTTAATGTTCCAGTCCCTTTAATGTATGTAACCTTATTTTTTTTAAACAAAAATTCCACGCCTTTTGTCAACGTTGATACAGATTTTTCTTTATTTTCCATCATTTTTTTTAAATTTAATTTAATCTCACCTGTCTCAATACCAATATTGGCAAAGTTTTTAGCTTTATGAAAATTCTCAGATAGATTTAATAAACTTTTTGATGGTATACATCCAATATTCAAACAAGTTCCTCCTAAAGATCCCCTTGACTCAATACATGCAGTGTTTAAGCCTAATTGAGCTAATCTTATAGCACAAACGTATCCTGCAGGACCACCACCAATTACAGTAACATCAAATTTCTCAGCCATTATATATTTAAAAATAATCTCCTTGGGTCCTCAAGATTTTCCTTAACGGTTTTTAGAAATGTGACGGACTCTTTTCCATCTATAATTCTGTGATCATATGATAATGCTAAATACATTATAGGTTTAATTTTTATTTCACCATTAACATTAACTGGTCTTTCTACAATATTATGCATTCCCAATACTCCAGATTGAGGTGGGTTTAAAATAGGAGTTGATAACATCGAACCATATACTCCACCATTACTAATTGTGAATGTTCCTCCCTGAAGATCCTCAATTGATAAATTTCCACTATTGGCTTTTTCTGAAAGTCTTTTAATTTCTTTTTCTATATCAGCAAATGACATTTCGTCCGCATTTCTCAAAACTGGTACAACCAACCCTTTATCAGTGCCAACTGCAAAACTTATATTATAATAATTTTTGTAAATAATATCTTCACCTTCAATTTCAGCATTTATTGCTGGAAATAATTTTAAGCCAACGACACAGGCTTTTACAAAAAATGACATTAATCCTAACTTAATTCCATATCTACTTTTAAAATCTTCTTGGTTGTCCTTTCTCATCGACATTATATTAGACATATCAACTTCATTAAAAGTTGTTAACATTGCTGCATTTTCTTGCGCTTGTTTAAGTCTTTTAGCTATAGTTTGTCTTAACCTTGTCATTTTAATTCTCTCTTCTTCACCGTATTGAATTCTTCTTTGACTAGGTTGTGGATTTGTTCCCATCAAGCTTAAAAGGTCACCTTTTAATACTCTACCATCTCTTCCTGTACCTTTAACCTTTTCCACATCAATATTATTTTCAGCAGCAATTTTTCTCACCGCTGGTGAAAGAACAATAGGATTAACTTTTGTAGTTTCGTTTGTTTGAACTTCGTCAGTTAGTAGAAGAGGTTCTTCATTAACCTCATCTAAAAGTTCCATTGGCTCTTCTTTGCTAGTTGCAGAAATTTTACCTAATTTTGGAGTAGGTTTTTTCTCTATTTCTAGATTTATTACGTTTGTATTTTCTTCTTTTATTAGATCTTCAGGAACGGTTTCTACTTCTTTTTCTTGCTTTGAGGATGTTTTTTTCTCTACATTTGATTTCCCTTCAGAAACATAACCTAGCACTGCCCCAACTTCAACAGTATCTCCATCTTTTGAGTTAATTTCTGATAAAATTCCACTTAATGGTGATGGAACTTCTAAGTTAACCTTATCAGTCTCAAGTTCGACAATAGCTTCATCTGCTTCAACTGGATCTCCAACTTTTTTAAGCCATTTTGAAACAGTTGCTTCTGTAATACTCTCACCTAATGCAGGAACTAATATTTTTTCACTCATTATCAAAAACTTTTTTTATAATCTCTTCTTGTTCTACCATATGCCTTTTTGCATAGCCAGTTGCGGGAGATGCATCAGGATTTCTTCCTATATAAGAAATATTATTATTTTTAGCTTTAATAGTTTCTAATGTCCATTGAATATAATCTCTCACTGAAAACCATGCTCCCATATTTTTTGGTTCTTCTTGGCACCAATAAAATTTAGCATTATTTGAGTAAGGCTTAAGCTCTTTGACTAAGCTTTTTACGGGAAAAGGATATAATTGTTCTATTCTAAAGAAGATCACATCATCTCTTTTAATTTTTTCTCTTGCAGCTAATAAGTCAAAATAAACTTTTCCAGAACAAAGAATAACTTTTTTAATTTCTGCAGGTTTTTTCAATTTTATAAAATTTTTAGAATTTTCATTTAGTGCGTGGTCCCATAAAATTCGGTGAAATGAAGTTTGCTTATTAAAATCCTCAATACTTGAAACACAATATTTGTTTCTTAAAAGTGACTTTGGTGTCATCAAAACTAAGGGTTTTCTAAAGTCACGATGAATCTGTCTTCTAAGAGCATGAAAGTAATTAGCTGGAGTTGTGCAATTCATCACTTGAAGATTATCATTAGCACACAACTGTAAAAATCTTTCTAATCTTGCAGATGAATGCTCGGGACCCTGACCTTCATATCCATGAGGTAATAACATTACTAAACCAGAGGCTCTCTGCCATTTTCTTTCACCTGAAGATATAAATTGATCTATTATAACTTGTGCTCCATTAGCAAAATCACCAAATTGCGCTTCCCAGATTGTTAATGTATTAGGCTCAACTAAACTATAACCATACTCAAAACCAAGAACTGCTAACTCCGATAAGAAACTATCTACAATTTCGAATTTCTTTTGATTTTTTGAAATACTATTTAAAGGTATATACCTAGTATTATCTAATTGATTACGTAAAACTGAGTGCCTTTGGCTAAAAGTTCCTCTTCCAGAGTCTTGACCTACAAACCTTACTGGGAAACCCTCTTCCAACAATGAACCAAAAGCAAGTGCTTCTGCTGATGACCAATCAATATTAAAACCTTGATCAATTGTTTTTTTTCTGTTTTGAAATATTTTACTAATAGTCTTGTGAACAGTAGTTTCGTTAGGAATTACATTTATTTTATCTGAGATATTTCTTAATAAATCAGGATCCGAACCTGTAATTCCCTTTTTATCTTTTCCTTTTTTAGGCTTATAACTCGACCAAGCACCTTCAAACCATTCTATTTTTGGTTTATAATCTTTTGCAGTTTTAAATTGATCATCTAACAAAGTTTTAAATTTATTAATTTGATTATTTAAATCATTTTCTGAGAGTAAATCCTCATCTATAAGTTTTGATCCATAAATTTTTGCCGTGGAAGGATGTGACCTTATTTTTTTGTACATGAGAGGTTGAGTAAAAGATGGCTCATCTCCCTCATTATGTCCAAATCTTCTATAACAAACTAAATCTAAAACCACATCTCGATTAAATTTAAGCCTGAACTCTGTTGCAATTCTTGATCCATAAACTACAGCCTCTGGATCATCACCGTTAACGTGAATTATTGGCGCTTCAACCATTTTAGCAATATCTGATGGGTGAGGTGAAGATCTTGCAAATCTTGGACTAGTTGTAAATCCAATTTGGTTATTTACAATTATATGAATTGTTCCACCAGTATTATGCCCTGGTAAACCAGACATGGCAAAACATTCAGCTACAACACCTTGTCCTGCAAAAGCGGCATCTCCATGAATTAAAATTGGAATAACCTTATTTCTTTTTACATCCTTGTGAAAAAATTGTTTTGCTCTAGTTTGACCTAAGACAACTGGATTGACAGCCTCTAAATGTGAAGGATTGTCAGTAAGACTTACATGAACTACATTTCCATCAAATTCTCTATCGGAAGATGCTCCCAAATGATATTTCACATCACCGGCGCTATCTTCCTCGGTATTATTTATTTCACCAGCAAACTCGTTAAATATTCTTTTATATGATTTTTGTAAAACGTTAGCTAAAACATTTAGTCTTCCCCTGTGGGACATACCAATTTTAACTTCTTTAATATTTGACTGACCACCAATTTTAATTATTTGCTCTAACGCAGGTATCAAACTTTCACCACCGTCAAGACCAAATCTTTTTGATCCCACATATTTTGTGTGTAAAAATTTTTCAAAACCCTCGGCTTGTATTAATTTATTTAAGATTGCATTTTTTCCATTTACTGTAAATTTCAATGCATTTTCATCTTTTTCAACTCTATCACGAAACCATTTTCTCTCTGTTGGATTTGAAATATGCATATATTCATAACCAATATTTCCACAATAAATTTTTCTTAATACAGAGAGAATTTCTTTTATGTTAGAATATTCTTTATTTAAGACACCATCTAAGTAAATTTTTTTACTATAATCATCTTTTTTAAATCCATAATTTTCAGGATGTAGTTCGTCAAGATACTCACTTTCTCTCATTTCTAATGGATCAACTTTTGATAATAAATGACCACGCTGTCTATAGGCTCTAATCAAAGAGACTGCTTTAATAGAATTACTGTTACTTGCAACTATATCGTTTTGATCTATTTTTTTATTTTGACTTTCTAGAATTTCAATTTCATTTTCAAGTATTTTACTCTCATCAATTTTATTTTTTCTTGGACTCCAAGATGGTCCATTAACCTCTTTAACAATTGAATTAATATCATCGCCAATATCAATAAAATATTTTTTCCAACTCTCAGGTAAATTTGGATCATTATTTACATACTTCACATACATTTGTTCTATAAATGCACTATTTGATTTGTTAAGAAATGAAGTTTTTTTGTATTCTAAATTTTTAGATGATGACATTTTAAATATAATTATACACGAATAAGGTGTTATCAATTAGACAATTTATTCAATAGAGTTATTCCAATTTCAGATGGTGATTTTGCCATTGTAATACCAGATTTTTCCATAATTTTAATTTTTTCATCAGCGTTACCTTTTCCCCCTGATATTATTGCACCAGCATGACCCATTCTTCTACCAGGTGGTGCTGTAATTCCAGCTACAAATCCAACCATTGGTTTTTTAATCTTATGATTTTTTATAAATTCAGCGGCTTCTTCTTCAGCAGTTCCTCCGATTTCACCAATCATGACTATAGACTCAGTTTCTTCATCATTTAAAAACAGATCTAGACAATCAATAAAATTTGTACCATTTATTGGATCTCCACCTATTCCTATACATGTAGATTGACCGAGGCCATTTTCTGAAGTTTGGGCTACAGCCTCGTAAGTTAATGTTCCTGATCTAGAAACAATACCTACTGTTCCTTTTTTATGAATATTTCCAGGCATTATTCCAATTTTACATTCATCAGGAGTTATTATACCTGGACAGTTGGGACCAATAAGTCTTGATTTAGAGTTCGAAAGTTTTCTTTTTACTTTTAGCATGTCTAAAACTGGAATTCCCTCACTTATACATACAATCAATTCTATAGAAGAATCTATTGCCTCTATAATTGCTGAAGCTGCAAACTTTGCAGGAACATAAATCATTGTTGCATTTGCACCTGTCTTATCTTTGGCTTCTTTAACAGTATTGAATACTGGTCTTTCCAAATGAATTTGGCCTCCTTTTTTAGGAGTAACTCCACCAACTAAGTTAGTCCCATATTTAATAGATTGTTCAGAGTGAAAGGTTCCATGGGCACCTGTGAAACCCTGGCAAATTACTTTAGTATCTTTGTTTATTAAGACAGACATTATTTTATAGCCTCGACTATTTTTTTTGCTGCATCAGATAAATCATTTGCGGAAATAATCTCTAATCCTGAATTATCTAAAATTTCTTTTCCCTCTTTGAAATTTGTGCCTGCTAGTCTCACAACTAAAGGAACTTTTATTTTTATTTCTTTTGCCGCATCTATAACACCTTGAGCGAGCACATCACATCTCATTATTCCCCCAAAAATATTTATTAGTATTCCTTTTACATTTTTATCAGATAAGATAATTTTAAATGCAGCTGAAACTTTTTCTTTGGATGCGCCACCGCCTACGTCTAAAAAATTTGCAGGTTCTTCTCCATACAATTTAATAATATCCATGGTGGCCATTGCTAATCCAGCACCATTTACCATACATCCTATATTTCCATCCAATTTAATGTATGCTAGATCATGTTTGCTTGCTTCAATTTCAATTTCTTCTTCTTCATTAAAATCTCTAAGTTTCTGAATTTCTGGATGTTTAAATAATGCATTTTCGTCAAAAGTCATCTTTGCATCCAAACATACAATTTTGTTTTTTTTGGTTAAAATGAGAGGATTTATCTCTACTAAATTTGCATCTGTATCAATGAACATTTTGTAAATTGATTTTATTAAATTGATTGCTTGTTTGCTTGCATCGTTGTCTAAATCAAAAATTTTAATAATTTTGTTACAGTCTTCCTCCGAAATACTTTCATTAAAATCTACTTTAGTAGTGTTTATTTTCTCTGGTGATTTTACAGCAACTTCCTCAATATTCATTCCACCCTGATCGCTGGAAATAAATGCAATTTTTGCAGAAGCTCTATCAACAAGACAAGAAAGATAGAATTCTTTTTCTATTTCTGATGCAGTTTCAACATACAATCTTTTCACCTCTCTTCCTGAGGGTCCAGTTTGATGAGTAACTAATGTTTTACCAAACAATTTTTTCGCTTCCTCTTCCAAAAGAGCAATGTTATCAACAATTTTTACTCCTCCAGCCTTTCCTCTACCTCCTGCATGAATTTGAGCTTTTAATACATACTTATCAGCTTTGAGATTTTTTACTTTTTCAATTAATTCATTTACATTAAGAGCATAAACGCCTTCGGGTACAACCGCGCCATACTTTTTAAGTATTTCTTTTGCTTGGTGCTCGTGGATATTCATTTAATCTTTGTTTAAGTCAGGGTCTATTTTAGATGCTGCATCCCATAATTTTATTACTGCTTCTACTGAATTATTAAACTCTGTTTTTTCATTTTCATTAAGGTCGATTTCCTCAATTTTTTCAACACCTTCATTTCCAATGATAACAGGAACGCCTGCATATACATTATTAATTCCATACTCCCCATGTAAATATGCTGCACATGGTAAAAGTTTTTTTTGATCTTTTAAAAATGCTTCAGCCATCTCAACTCCAGATGCTGCAGGTGCATAAAATGCTGATCCTTTTTCTAAATATTTTACAATTTCTGCACCACCATCTCTAGTTCGCTGATTAATACTCTCTAATTTTACATCAGAAATCTTTCCCTCTTTCACTAACTCCATCAATGGTTGACCAGAGACTTTTGTAAACCGTGGAAGAGGTACCATTGTATCTCCATGTCCACCCATTACCATGGCATCGATTTCTTTTACAGGCACATTTAATTCTTCAGATAAAAATAGTTTAAATCTTGAACTATCCAATATACCTGCCATCCCTACAACCTTATGAACGGGGAGTCCTGAATATTTTTGAAATGCCATTACCATTACATCCAATGGATTTGTAATACAAATTACAAAGGCATTAGGCGCATTATTTTTTATTCCTTCTGCAACTTGTTTAATAATTTTTAAATTAATTCCTAATAGATCGTCTCTACTCATCCCAGGTTTTCTAGGAACACCTGCTGTAATTATAATAACATCTGATCCTTTTATATCTTCATACTTATCTGTTCCTGAAAATTTTACATTAAATCCATCTACCGAAGAAGATTGGGCTATATCTAAACCTTTTCCCTTTGCTACTCCACTTGCAACATCAAATAAAACAACTTCATCCACCAGTTCTTTTAAACCAATTAAATGAGCTAAAGTTCCTCCAATTTGACCTGCTCCTATTAAAGAAATTTTACTCATTTTTTATTTCATTGTTGGCATGATAAATTCAGGATTAGATCTAATTCCTGATGGCCATCTAGAAGTAATAGTTTTTAATTTAGTATAAAATTTTACACCTTCCATACCATGCGTTCCACTATCTCCAAATAATGACCTTTTCCATCCTCCGAAACTATGGAAAGCCATTGGAACTGGTATAGGAACATTTATTCCTACCATTCCAACTTGAATTTTACTTGCGAATGTTCTACCTGCATCTCCATCTCTAGTATAAATACTAACTCCATTTCCGTATTCGTGCTCATTAATCATTTTTGTAGCCTCTTCAAATGTTTTTACCCTAACTACAGATAAAACTGGTCCAAATATTTCTTCCTTATAAATTCTCATATCAGTAGACACATGATCAAAAAGACACCCACCAATATAGAAACCATTTTCATATCCCTGTAATTTCAAATTTCTTCCATCAAGAACAAGTTTTGCTCCCTCTTTAACCCCTAGATCTACGTAGCCTTTTACTTTTTCTAAATGTTCTTTGGTTACTAAAGGGCCCATCTCAGATGATTTATCCATACCGGGTCCAATTTTTAATGCTTCAGCTTTTTTTGATAGTCTTGAGACTAACTCATCACCTATATCTCCTACCGCTACTGCTACTGACTGCGCCATACATCTTTCTCCAGCTGAACCATATGCAGCGCCCATTAAACCATTTACGGCACCATCTAAATCACAATCTGGCATAACAACTAAATGATTTTTTGCTCCACCTAATGCTTGAACTCTCTTTTCATTTTTAGCTGCATTTTCATATATGTACTTAGCAATAGGAGTTGATCCAACAAAACTAACAGCTTTAATATTTTGGTTTGTTAATATAGCGTCAACAACCTCTTTATCACCATTTACAACATTAAAGACACCCTCAGGAAGACCAGCTTCATGAAGAAGTTCAGCTAATTTCATCGGACATGAAGGATCTTTTTCTGATGGTTTTAAAATAAAACTATTTCCACATGCAATTGCTAATGGAAACATCCACATCGGCACCATAGCTGGAAAATTAAATGGGGTTATACCAGCTGCAACTCCTAGAGGCTGCCGCATTGAATAACTATCAACGTTTGTTCCAACATTTTCAGAAAACTCTCCTTTAAGTAAATGTGGAATTCCACATGCAAACTCTACAACTTCTAATCCTCTTATTAATGACCCTTTAGCATCCTCGTAAACTTTTCCATGCTCTGAGACTATTAGTTTTGCCAGTTCATCAAAATTTTTTTCTATAAGCTCTTTAAATCTAAACATTATTCTAGCTCTTTGAAGTGGAGGATTTAATGACCAAGTCTCAAAAGCTTTTTGAGCAATTTCAACTGCACCATCTAAATCTGATTTTGAGGCTAAAATGACCTCAGACTCTTGTTCCCCAGTAGCAGGATTAAAGACTTTGCCTTTTCTTTCTGAATTGCCTGGAGTTATTTTTCCACCAACAAAATGTTTGATTAAATTCATGATTGAAATTATTTAATTAAGTAATCAAGCTGTTGCAAGCATTTTCTTTATCTCTGCGATAGCTTTTGCAGGATTTAAGCCCTTAGGGCAAGCATTTGTACAATTCAAGATAGTATGACATCTATAAAGTTTAAGTTCGTCAGCAACTTTTTTAAGTCTTTCTTTTCTGTCCTCGTCTCTACTATCAATTATCCACCTGTAAGCTTGAAGTAAAACTGCAGGACCTAAATATTTTTCACCATTCCACCAATAACTTGGGCAGGATGTTGAACAGCATGCACACATTATACACTCATATAAACCATCCAATTTTGCTCTATCCTCTTTTGTCTGAATGTTTTCTTTGTCATTTATTTTTGTTGTTTTTAGCCAAGGTTCAACTGACTCGTATTGTTTGTAAAGAGTGCTTAAGTCTCCAATTAAATCTTTTAAGACTTTTAAATGTGGTAATGGATAAATATCGATATCTCCATCTAATTCAGAATGAGATTTGGTACAAGCTAGACCATTCTTTCCATTCATATTCATTGCACATGACCCACATACTCCATGAGCGCATGATCTTCTATATGCAATAGACGGATCAATTTCATTTTTGATTTTATTTAAAATATCTAAAACTTTAGAAGAGCAATTATCCATATCAACTTCATAAGTATCAATTCTTGGATTTTCATTTTTAGATGGATCCCATCTATAAACATTTACTTTTCTTATATTCTTCGATCCTGTTTTGTCTTTGTAATATTGACCTTTTTTTATTTTTGAGTTTGACGGTAAATTAAACTGTACCATTAATATACTCTTTCCTGAGGAGGAAAATATTGTACATCATTTGTCAGTGTTGATCTATGAACTGGTCTATAATTTATTTTTGTTTTAGAGCCATTGCACCATGAGAGAGTATGTTGCATATAATTTTCATCATCTCTTTTCGGAAAGTCTTCTCTTGCATGTGCTCCTCTACTTTCTTTTCTGTGATAAGCTGAGTCCATAGTAGTAATCGCTTGTCTAATTAAGTTATCGAATTCTAAAGTTTCGACTAGATCTGTATTAAATATTAATGATTTATCTTTAACAGATAAAGATTCCATACCCTCAAAAGGTTTTCTTATTTCATCAACACCTTCCTTTAATGTCTTTTCACTTCTAAATACAGCACATTTAGACTGCATCGTTTTTTGCATTGATAGTCTAAGTTCAGATGTAGGGTTAGAACCTTGGGAGTTCCTAAGTTTATCAAATCTATCTAAACATCTATCAGTCTCACTTCTATCGATTTCGTCATGTTTCATTCCTGGCTTTACAAGTTCTGCTGCTCTTTTTGCAGCTGCTCTTCCAAAAACTACAAGATCAATTAATGAGTTTGAGCCCAATCTATTAGCACCATGAACAGATACACATGCAGCTTCTCCGATCGCCATTAAACCAGGAACAGTTTTCTCCGATCCATTAACTGTAAGAACTTCGGCCTTATAGTTTGTTGGTATTCCTCCCATGTTGTAATGCACAGTTGGAACAACTGGTATTGGCTCCTTAGTTACATCAACGTTAGCAAATAATTTAGAAGCTTCAGAAATACCTGGTAATCTTTCTTCTATAACTTTAGGGTCTAAGTGATCTATATGAAGATGAACATGATCTTGTTCTTTTCCTATACCTCTACCTTCATTTATTTCTACAGCAATTGATCTACTTACTACGTCTCTTGATGCTAAATCTTTTGCTTTTGGTGCGTAACGTTCCATAAATCTTTCACCTTTTGAATTTACTAAATAACCTCCTTCACCTCTAACACCTTCTGAAATTAAAGTTCCATGGCCGTATATGCCAGTAGGGTGAAATTGTACAAATTCCATGTCTTGTAAAGGTAAACCAGCTCTTAAAACCATCGCATTACCATCTCCAGTACAAGTATGAGCAGAAGTAGCTGAGTAATATACTTTTCCATACCCTCCTGTTGCAATAATTGTGATGTGAGATCTGAATCTGTGTATAGTTCCATCGTTAAGGTTCCAAGCAATTAAACCTTTGCATGCTCCATCTTTCATTATTAAATCTAAAGCAAAGTACTCAATAAAAAATTCTGTATTGTGCTTCAGGGCTTGACCATACAAAGTGTGAAGTATTGCGTGACCTGTTCTATCAGCAGCCGCACATGTTCTCTGGACTGTCTCGTTCCCATAATTTTTTGTCATACCTCCAAAAGGTCTTTGATAGATTTTTCCATCCTCTGTTCTACTAAATGGAACTCCATACTTTTCTAATTCTAGCACCGCTGCTGGAGCCTCTTTACATAAATATTCTATTGAGTCCTGGTCGCCCAACCAATCTGCACCTTTAACTGTATCATACATGTGCCATCTCCAGTCATCCTCACCCATATTTCCTAACGCAGCAGAAATACCTCCTTGTGCAGCAGAAGTATGACTTCTTGTGGGAAATACTTTTGACACACAGGCTGTTTTTAGACCAGCTTCACTTAGGCCAACTGCAGCTCTTAAACCTGAACCACCAGCACCCAAGACAACTACATCATATTCATGATCAATTATTTTGTACGAACTCATAACTATAAATTAAATACTAAGATAATTATTAATAATGGAAATACTATAGCAAAGATATTTAAGGTTTTATTTGCGGCATTTTTGATATTTTTGTGTTCAATATAATCTTCAAAAACCTCGCTTATGCTTAGTGCAGAGAAAAAATATGCAAAAATCAAAAACATGCTAAATAATAATTTGGATGGCTGTGAAGATATAAATGTTAGAACCTCATTATAGCTTTTGTCATAAATAGAAGCCAAACTCATTGCAAACCATATCATTAAAGGTATTAAAATTGCTGAACTTACTTTTAAAAACAACCATTTCTTAGTTACAGATCCCATTAAATTATTAACCTTCCGATAGCGTAAATTGAAACTGATATAGGAAAAGAGCCAATCAAAACAATTAATCCAGATATTTTTGTAGTTTTGGGTTCAAAACCATATCCTAAGTCCATTACCAAATGCCTTATCTCACTTAGAACTTGAAATGTGAAAGACCAGATTATTCCAATACAAATAAATTTACCGAAAAAAGAAGACAAAAAAGAACTTGTGTGTTCATAATAGCCCTCACCCAATAATAATGAAGCCATCCATAAACCTATTAAAGTAATAGCAAAAAAATTAATTATACCAGTTATCCGATGCGATATTGAAACCAATGAGGAAATATGCCAATTATAAATCTGTATATGTGGTGATATTGGATTTCTATCTTCCATAGAAATCTTTTTCTACTAAAGCTTCAGCAATTTCAACAGCATTTAGTGCAGCACCTTTTAATAAATTATCTGATACTATCCACATATTAATTGAATTAGGTTGTGAAGAGTCATCACGAATTCTTGACACGAATGTTTCAAATTTATCTTCAGCTTCAACTGGAGTAATGTACCCACCATCTTTATGTTCATCAACCACTCTACATCCTGGAGATGATGATAAAACAGTTTTTACCTCTTCTAAGTTATGTTTTTTGTTAAATTCTACATTCACACTTATTGAGTGAGATACGAGAACAGGAATTCTTACACAAGTAGAGGTAATATTAATTTTATTATCTAAAATTTTTTTCACTTCATCATGATTTTTTTGCTCCTCTTTTGTACTTCCGTTTTCAAGAAAGCTATCGATATGTGGTATTGCATTGAAAGCTATCTGCTTAGTAAAATTTTTAGACTGAACATTTTTGTTTTCTAATACTTCTTTTGTTTGAGATATCAGTTCATCCATGCCAGCTTTTCCTGCACCTGATACTGATTGGTAAGTTGATGCAACTATTCTTTTGACATTATATAAATCGTGTAAAGGTTTAAGAGCTACAACTATTGGAATTACAGAACAATTAGCATTTGCTATAATATTTTTATTTTTAAATTTTGGTAATTCTTTTGAGTTTACTTCAGGTACAATTAAGGGTATTTCAGGATCTTTTCTATAAAATTTTGAATTATCTATAACAATTGTTTTTTCAGCAGCTATTGGCGCCCATTTTTCTGCTATTGATGATCCAGCCGCAAAAAATGCTATTTTTACTTTTGAAAAATCAAACTCCTCTAAGTTTATTACTGTATGTTCTTTCCCTAAAAAATGTATTTTTTTTCCAGCACTATTTGGGGAGGCAACTAAAAAAGCTTCGGTTACAGGAAAGTTTTTTTTTTCCAAAACTTCAATTAATTTTCGACCTACGTTTCCAGTTGCACCAACTATTGCTATATTCATGATATTTAGAGTTTTATACTAAATGAAAGGCAAATCACAAACTTTTCCATCAAAATGAGTACCATTTATATTGATTTTGAAGGATTTCGACACCTCAAAGTGAGGTTTATTTATCATTGCAATTCCAATAACTTGGCCGAATGTTGGATTATAACATCCAGATCTTAATTCTCCAATTACTTTATTATTTTCATCAATTAAATCCATTGAACCTGTAACACTTATTTCCTTAGTATCAATTTTTACTCCCATCAATTTTTTTTTAACTCCTTCTGATTTTATTTTCTTTAATTTTTCTTTACCTAAAAAATCTACATCACAATCAATATTGATATATTTATCAAATCCGCATTCATATGGATTGTCTCCATTGTCCATGTCATTACCATGGGAAAGTAAACCACTCTCAATTCGTTCAATTAAATTTGGTCCACCTGGTTTAATATTAAATTCTTTACCAATTTCAAAAAGATGATCATATAATTTTAAACCTGACTCGTTATGTTCCATATAAATTTCATATCCACCTTGTTTAGACCATCCAGATTTTGCAATAAGATGTTTATCTCCACCAAATTCAAAATAATCAAAGCCAAAAAATTTTAAATTTACAATTTTTTCTCCAAAAACCTTTTCCATTAATTGAAATGATTTTGGTCCTTGCACTGCCATAATGTCAACATCGGGCTCAGAAATTTTTACATCAAATTTTTTTCCAATCGCCAATCCTTTGGCAAATAGAATTACATCTGAGTCAGCTAAAGAAATCCACCATCTATTTTCATTTAACCTTAGGACTACAGGATCATTAATTAAACCAGCATTATCATCAATGATTGGGCAGTAATAACATCTTCCATCTTTAGATTTTGATAAATCTCTACAAGTCATTAATTGGACTAATTTAGCAGAATCTTTACCAGAAATTTCAACTTGTCTTTCAGCAGCAACATCCCAAATTTGAACATGCTCTTTCAAGTGGTGGTAAGCGTCTTCTACAGAACCAAATGCTGCTGGCAACAACATATGATTATATATTGTGTAAGCAGTTACACCTTGTTTCTCAATTCTAGATGTATACGGTGTTCCCCTTAGTCTTCTTGATTTTGCAATTAAAAAGTTTTTCATTTATTTTTCCGCATTACTGTCATCTTATTTCAATTTTGTAAAGAAACTATATTAGCTAAGCTCTTTAGCTTGTTTTCTTAATTCAAACTTTTGAATTTTACCCGTTGATGTCTTTGGTAATGGAGCAAATACTACTTTCTTTGGAAGTTTAAACCCAGCGAGGGTTTCTCTACAAAAAGTAATAATTTCCTCCTCTGTGCTAGATTTCCCTTCTATCAACTCCACAAAGGCACATGGAGTTTCTCCCCATTTCTCATCAGGTTTTGCAACCACTGCCGCTAGAGATACTGCGGGGTGTTTTGATATTGTATTTTCGATTTCGATAGATGAAATATTTTCTCCTCCAGATATAATAATATCTTTAGACCTATCCTGAATTTTTATGTAACCACTTGGATGCGTTACAGCTAAATCTCCTGAATGAAACCATCCACCTTCCATAGATTTTTCTGTTGCCTCTTTATCTTTAAAATAGCCTTTCATTACAACATTACCTCTAATCATTATTTCACCCATAGTTTTTCCGTCATGAGGTATTGGTTTCATAGTTTCTGGGTCCATGACAACAACACCCTCCGTGTTTGGATATCTTACACCTTGTCTCGCCTTTATTTCATTTTGATTGTCTTGATCTAATCCATCCCACTCGTCATTCCATGCACATTGTAAAATATGACCATAAGTTTCCGTTAAACCATAAACATGCATTACTTCAAATCCAAGTTTTTTCATTTTTTCAAAAATTATACTTGGAGGAGGAGCGCCTGCAGTTAACACGTAAACTTTTCTTTTTAATTCTTTTTGTTGATCTTTTGGTGCGTTAGCCAGCATATTTAAAACAATAGGAGCACCTCCAAAATGAGTCACTTCGTATTTATCTATCAACTCAAATATTTTTTTAACATCAATGTTTCTTAAACATATGACTCTTCCATGAATCATTGACATTGTCCAAGGATAGCACCATCCATTACAATGAAACATCGGAACTGTGTATAAAAAGTTTAATTTATTAGGCATGTTCCATGCGACAGCACTTCCGGTTGCCATTAAATATGATCCTCTATGATGATAAACTACTCCTTTTGGATTCCCTGTTGTTCCTGATGTATATCCCAGAGCAATTGCCTGCCACTCATCTTTGGGTAATTTCCAAGTATAGCCCTCATCACCTGTATTAAGAAAATCTTCATATTCCAAAGAGCCTATTGCTTTAGAATCTTTTAAATTCGCATCTTTATCATCAATATCTATTATTTTAATTTCCTGCTTCACGTCTTCTAAAGCTTTTTTGATTACATCGTGAAATTGTCTATCTACTATTAATACTTTTGCCTCACTATGATTTAAGATGTAGCTTATTGTCTTAGAGTCTAGTCTTGTATTAATTGCATTTATTACCGCACCAACCATTGGAATAGAATAATGTGCCTCAAAAATTTCTGGAGTGTTAAACGCTAAAACAGATACTGTGTCACCAGTTTTAATTCCAATTTTCTCTAGTGCACTGGCAAACTTCACACATCTTTTATAAACTTCGCTCCAAGTATATTTTCTACTCTCGTAAACTACAGCCTCATAATTTGGGTAAATATCTTTTGCCCTCTCTAAAAACGATAAAGGCGTTAATGGAACATAATTAGCATCATTTTTATCCAAATTTGTCTCATAATGGTTCATGCTAATTAAATTTATAGTTCATAATATAATTACTTCCAGTTGTAGCAGTAATATAACTACTTTCTATTCTAGGAAGTACTCTATTGAAGAAAAAGTTTGCGGTTTGAATTTTGTCCTCATAAAAGCCTTTATTGCTGTCATATTCCTTAAAAGAAACTTCAAGCACTTTCAACCATGCATGTCCTGTAGCCACTAAACCTAAAACTTTTAAATAATCATTACATGCTCCACTAGCATCCTCTGGAGAATTTTTGATTTTTTCTTTCATCCAATCAGTAAATTTGGATAAAATATCTAAATGATAATTAAGTTGTTTTATAAATGGCTCTGCTTTTTTGTCTGTGATGTTAATCTCGTCTTTAACTAGTTTTAAATAATTTTCAATAACATCACCATTTTTGTTAATTAGCTTTCTAAAAACTAAGTCAGCCGCCTGAACTGAATTTGTTCCCTCATAAATAGGTGTAATCCTATTATCTCGATAGAATTGTTCAATACCTTGATCTTTTGTAAATCCATACCCTCCATGAATTTGCATTGCTTCACTGGTTATCTCCATTGCATTGTCTGTGAAAAGTGATTTAACAACCGGTGTCATTAATGAAACAAGATCTGAAGCCTCTTGTTTTATTTTTTCATCAGAATGATTCAAACTTACTTCAATTTGCTGAGACAGCCAGAAACTCAAGGCTCTTTGTCCTTCTATCATAGATTTCATGCTTAAAAGTGATCTTCTTATATCAACATGATCAATAATAAAATCTGCCCCATTGTTTGATTTAGAATTAAATGCCTTCCCCTGTTTTCTTTCTTTGGCATAAGTAAGAGAATTTTGGTATGCAATTTCTGAAATTCCAAGTCCCTGAATCCCAACAATTATTCGTTCTAAATTCATCATTGTAAACATAGAGTTTAGACCTTTATTTTTAGGTCCAATCATGTATCCAACAGCATCATCAAAATTTAAAACACATGTTGCAGATCCTTTAATTCCCATTTTATTTTCAATAGAGCCTGTTGAAACACCATTTCTTGGTCCAACAGTTCCATCTTTATTTAAAACGAATTTGGGAACTAAAAATAAACTAATTCCTTTGGTCCCTGCCGGAGAGTCTGTTGATCGAGCTAACACTAAATGAATAATATTTTCTGTTAAATCTTGGTCACCTGAGGTAATGAAAATTTTTTGTCCACTTATCTTGTATGTTCCATCTTTTTGATCTACAGCTTTAGTTTTTAACAAACCTAAATCTGTTCCACATACTGGTTCTGTAAGACACATTGTACCACTCCATTTCCCCTCTACCATTTTAGGTAAATAAGTATTCTTTATTTCTTCATCTGCATGTCTTAGTAAACAATTATATGCCCCAATTGTTAGTTCGCTATAAAGTTTAAATGACAAGCTTGCTGATGAAAGCATTTCATCAAAAAATGTACTGACTGTTTTTGGCATTCCTTGTCCACCGTATTTTGGATCACAAGATAAAGAAATCCATCCATCTTCTATGAATTTTTGGTAAGCCTCTTTGTATCCTGGGGGTGTTCTTACAACTCCATTTTCAAGAACTGCAGGTGTTTCATCTCCACTTTTTGCAAGAGGTAAAATTAAGTTTTGAGTTATTTTAGCTGCTTCATCCAAAATATCTTTTACTAATTCTGAGTTAACTTCCTTGTATTTTTCAATCTCATTATATTTTTTATTGTTTCTCAATTTATCAAAGAGAAACATCATATCTTCTACAGGTGCATTATAAGTTGGCATAAGTATACTTTAGAATAAATGTTAAATTATTGCAATTTTGAAATTATCGCATCACCCATTACTGATGTAGATACCTCTTTCATTCCTTTGGAAATAATATCTTTAGTTCTAAGACCTTCGTCTAGAACATCTTGAACAGCTTTTTCCAAACTATCTGCTTCTTTATCAAGGTCTAAGGAATATCTCAAAGCCATAGCAAAGCTTAAAATTGTAGCAATTGGGTTCGCTATACCTTGTCCAGCTATGTCTGGTGCAGATCCATGAACTGGCTCATATAGTGATCGCATATTACCATTTTTATCTTTTGCTCCTAAAGAAGCTGATGGTAAAAGTCCTAGAGAACCAGTAAGCATTGCTGCTTCATCAGATAACATATCACCAAAAAGGTTATCGGTAACAATCACGTCAAATTGTTTTGGATTTCTTACTAATTGCATTGCACAATTGTCAGCAAGCATATGATTCAATTCAACATCGCTATATTCTTTTTCATGAATTGATTGAACTTCTTCTTTCCATAATTGGCCAGCTTCCATTACATTTGATTTTTCACAAGAAGTAACTTTATTGTTTCTTTTTCTTGCTAGATCAAATGCAACTCTAGCTACTCTCTGAATTTCACTTGAGGTGTAAACATGTGTATTTATTCCTTTTCTTTCTCCATTATCTATAGGCTTAATTCCTCTCGGTTCACCGAAATATATTCCTCCAGTTAATTCTCTTACGAAAAGTAAGTCTAAATCAGAAACAAGCTCGGGTTTTAAACTTGATGCATCAACAAGTTGTTTAAAACATATTGCAGGTCTAAGATTTGCAAATAACTTTAATTCTTTTCTTAATTTTAAAAGTGCTCTTTCTGGTTTTTTAGAAAAGTCAAGATTATCCCACTTCGGTCCACCTACTGCACCTAAAATAACTGCTGCACTTTCCTGTGCTTTATAAAAAGCCTCGTCAGTTATTGGTGATCCATGCTTGTCATAAGCAGCTCCACCAACTAGGTCTTTGTCTATTTCAAAATCTAAAGATTTTTTCGAGTTGAACCATTTAATTATTTTTTCAACCTCGGCCATAACTTCCGGACCAATACCATCACCTGGCAATAGTAGTATTTTTCTCTTTTTAATTTTAATCACTAAAAATCCAAGGCTTTGATGTTTTTATTTTATTTTCGTAGGAAATTATTTTGTCTGACTTTTCTAATGATAATGCAATATCATCAAGTCCTTCTATCAAACATTTTTTCTTAAATTGATCTATCTCAAATTTGATTTCTTTATTTCCGAAATTTATTGTTTGTTCTGGCAAATTTACAGAAATTTCCTCTTTTCTTTTTGAATATTCTGAGATCTCTTTAATTTGGTCTTCTGAAATTGTAATCGGCAAGATACCATTTTTAAAACAGTTATTGTAAAATATGTCTGCATAACTAGAACTTATCACACAAGTAATTCCAAAATCTAACAAAGCCCAAGGTGCGTGTTCTCTGGAAGATCCACATCCAAAATTTTTTCCTGCTATTAAAATTTTTGAATTATCGTAAGGACTATTATTTAAAATAAAATCATTAATTTCTTTACCACTTTGGTCATATCTCATTTCAAAGAATAAGTTTTTTCCTAATCCTGTTCTTTTAATAGTTTTTAAAAACTGTTTGGGAATTATCATATCTGTATCTATGTTTACGATAGGAAGATATGCAGGAATACTTTTGATTGAACTAAATTTTTTCATTTAATTTTGGTACTTTCTAACATCATCTAAATTCCCAGATATTGCAGCTGCTGCAGCCATTGCTGGGCTAACTAAATGTGTTCTACCGCCTCTTCCTTGTCTTCCCTCAAAATTTCTGTTTGATGTCGACGCACATCTTTCCTCTGGCTTAAGTTTATCTGCATTCATAGCTAAACACATTGAACAGCCTGGTTCTCTCCATTCAAAACCTGATTTTAAAAATATTTTATCTAAACCCTCTTGTTCAGCTTGTTCTTTAACTAATCCAGACCCAGGAACGATCATTGCATGTACATGATTGGCAATTTTTTTATCTTTAAGAATTTTAGCTGCTTCTCTGATATCTTCTATTCTTCCATTTGTGCAGCTTCCAATAAAAACTTTATCTATCTTAATATCTTGGATTTTTGTGTTTGGTTTTAAACCCATATAATTTAATGATCTGTTAATTGAATTTTTTCTATCTGGATCAGTTTCGTTTTCAGGACTCGGAACTTTACCATCTATTTCCACCACATCTTGTGGAGATGTTCCCCAGGTTACCATTGGTTTAATTTGTGAACCATCTAATGTTAACTCTTTGTCAAAGTTTGCATCTTTATCAGACTTCAATGTGTGCCAATATTCTAAGGCTTGATCCCATTTTTCTCCCTTTGGTGACATTGGTTTTCCTTTTAAATACTTAAATATTTTCTCATCTGGTTGTATAAGTCCTGCTCTAGCGCCACCTTCAATAGTCATATTGCAAATTGTCATTCTTTGCTCAACACTTAGATCAGAAATAAGATTTCCAGCATACTCAATTACGTAACCTGTGCCTCCTGCTGTACCTATTTTTCCAATTATTTGTAATATTACATCTTTAGATGTTACCCCTATAGGTAAAGATCCATTAACACTTATCCTAAAATTTTTTGATTTCTTTTGAACTAAAGTTTGTGTTGCTAAAACATGTTCTACTTCAGACGTCCCAATTCCAAATGCTAAAGCTCCAAATGCACCATGTGTTGCGGTATGACTATCGCCACAAACAATAACATTACCAGGTTGTGTAAATCCTTGCTCTGGCCCAATGATATGAACAATACCTTGTCTTTTGTCGTCCATTCCGAATAACTCTACTCCAAATTCTTTACAATTCTTATTCAAAGTTTCAACTTGAATTCTTGAGTCTTCATCAGCAATTCCCTCTGATCTGTCAGTAGTAGGAACATTGTGATCTGCAACAGCAAGTGTTAATTTTGGATGTCTGACTTTTCTGTTAGAATTTCTTAATCCCTCAAATGCCTGAGGGCTGGTCACCTCATGAATTAAATGTCTATCTACAAATAATAAAGATGTTCCATCTGGTTGTTCATCAACTAGGTGATCATTCCAAATTTTATCGTAAGTTGTAAGAGACATTTAGAAAAAAATTATTTTT